>DATJUG010000039.1:0-223183 GCA_035502635.1 Bryobacteraceae bacterium | reverse complement strand
TCGGCGGCGCACCACATCCCTTCCTTCCTGAGGAATGCCATGCATCTGAGACTCCAAAAGCATACGAAACTCGTATTCGCTACCTGAGGGGATCGTCGGAAGAGGCGAGCCGAGTACTTCGTCAGCTGCCCACCCGAATATATGTTCGGCAGCGGAATTCCAGAAGAGAACTTCTCCCTGCGCGTTTAGTGCGATGACGGCCAATGGGCATGCATGGACGAGCGCGGTCCAGGCGCTCGATGGGTCGAGCAAGTCGTGTTTTTTGGCGGCACTCGCGCTCCGCTTGCTTTCGGCCATGATTCGGCCCAACAGCCGTAAGGCTAATGTACCAGTAATCTTGGGGGGTGGTGCAAAATCCTCAGTAGTCTGCGCCACGTGACGCAGTTGCGCTACGCCGCGCGCTGGCACGGAGCCACAAGCCCTTTGGGCGCTTGCGTTAGCGATGCGGCAATGTGGAATGCTTTGGAATTAAAGATGCTTAGATTTGGGTCAGGGGGAGCCGCATGAAGACCATTTTGGTGGCCGAGGATCGAGAGGCCAGCCGCGAGCTCGCCAGAACCCTGTTGGAGCATTCGGGCTACGCTGTTCTTGAGGCGTCAAACGGCGCTGAGGCCGTTCAGATCGCCCAGCAGAATTTCCCGGACTTGGTTCTTTGCGATCTGCAAATGCCCGTCAAGAACGGGTTCGAGGTGCTTCATGAACTCCGCGCAGACGATCGCTTCAAATCGACCCCGATAGTCGCCTTGACGGCAAGCGCCATGATGGGAGATAAAGACAAGGCTCTGATGGCGGGTTTTACCGCATATTTGACCAAACCACTCAGCCTCGCTGGCATTCGACGGGAACTTGCCCGATTACTAGACGGAGATCTACACTAACGTTTGGAAAAGTCGCCCAACAACGAATCGCTGATTTCACTGCTGATCATCGACGATAACGCTGGAAGCCTCGAGCTATTGTCGTCTGCGCTGAAGCAGGAAGACGTTCAAATCCGTACTGCGCAAGACCCTCAGCGCGGTCTGGAGCTCGTTTACAAGCACCGTCCTCAAGTCGTTCTAACGGATTTAGTCATGCCCGACATGAGCGGGCTCGATGTTCTCGATCGCATCGTTGAGTTTGACCCAGGGATCAATGTCATTCTGATGACCGCGCACTACTCTACAGAATCCGCGGTGGACGCGATTAAACGTGGAGCTTCCGACTATTTGAACAAGCCGATAAATCTTCAAGTTCTGCGAGCACGGGTGAACACTTTATTGGAACAGGCTCGCCGGCGGCATCGCGCTTCACAGCTCGAATCCGAGTTGCTCGATACGTCGCGATTGGAGGGCATGGTCGGAAATAGCCCGGCAATGTGGGATCTGTTCTCGAAGATCCGCAGGATCGCGCCGCACTTCCGAACCGTGCTGATTACCGGCGCAACCGGCACGGGTAAGGATCTGGTGGCTCGAACATTGCATAAGCTGAGCCCCGCTTCGAAGGGAAACTTCGTTGTCTTGAATTGCTCAGCCGTGGTGGAGACGTTGTTCGAGAGTGAACTGTTCGGACACGTGAAGGGCGCATTCACGGGCGCCGCCGGTGACAAAATTGGGTTGTTCGAATTTGCTAATGAGGGAGTGCTGTTCCTGGATGAAATCGGCGATATGCCAATGAGCACGCAGGCGAAATTGCTTCGTGCGCTCCAGAATCAGGAAATCCAGCGGGTAGGCTCACTTACGCCTCGGAAGGTCAACGTCCGGGTAATTGCGGCGACCCATCAAGACCTGCGAACTGCGATTGCGGAAAAAAGATTCCGCGAGGATCTTTATTACCGCCTGACAATGGTCGAGATTCATACGCCGCCGCTGGCGGAGCGCAGCGGAGATTTGCCTCTACTGATACGTCACTATGTGTCTCACTTCGCCAGGCAGTATGGAAGGTCGATCTCGGGTCTCACGCCGCGAGCTGAGATCGTGCTCGGCCGTCATGCGTGGCCTGGAAACGTCCGGGAGCTTGAAAACGTTATCGGGCATGCGTGCATGATGGCATCCACCGACAGAATCGACGTTCCGGACCTTCCAGACTACCTGCGATCGACGGGCAGGATTTCGGCGGACATTGCGGTCAACGCTGCGCCGCCCGAAAGTGCATTGTCGCCACTGGACGAGCAAGAACGAAAGCTTATTTCGGACGCTCTCGGCCAATCCAATGGAAATCAGTCTGAGGCTGCCCGGATTCTAAAGATCGGCCGGGATGCACTCCGCTACAAAATGAAAAAGTTCGGTCTCGAATCTTCGCCGGCGTAGATCTAAGCTCGATGCGATTTACGGCTCCGGCAATTCCAGCTTACGAGTGAGCGCTTCAAACTTTGCTTTCGTTCTTGCATACTCAACGAAATCGCTGATCGTCGAGGCAAGATCGCTGGCGAGCTCGTAATGCGCGGAGACGTACTCTTTATAAGGTGGGAGATGAACGCTCCCTGGATTGTCGTTCAGTTTTGCGATCGTCAGTTGCGTGTTGCCGGCGAGTTCTCGGAGTAACGGGTTTATGCGATCAATTGCGATTTGTTGCCACGGAGCAGCGACAACACGAAAATCGTTCAGCTCCTGAACCAGGAGCGCGACGTTGTTAAGGTGCGTCTTGATCTGCTCCAATTGGTTCGCGGAACTCTGCCACGAGGCTGTTGACTGCGTCAAGGCCTTCAATTGAGCTGCGTCCTGTTGCAATATCAACGATTCTGACTTCACATCGGAAAGAACTTTTGTCAGAAATTCTGAGTCTGTGCCCTGCGCACCTAATGGCACACAGGCAAACACAGAGATCAACAATAGCGAGACTGTGAGTTTTGGCATGGTGGATTTCCTCATCGCAGACTCGTAATGCACGCGTTGTACCAGCCGCCATCGTTCGATTGCAGCCGGTTGGAAGGCGGAAGTCAGGCTTATGGGTGAAAACGCTCACTCGTGAGGGCAAATCACGCAGATCCGCACCTTCGCAAACTGCCAATCGAGAAACATACCTGTTAATTGCCGTCACACCTTGATTGGTCCACGCCTTGCAGATACCGGATCATCTCGATTTTTATGGCATCCTTCAAAACCTGGCTCGTTCTCTTGTTGATCTCTGCTGCTCATGCGCTTGGCGTCCCTGAGGCGATGGCCGGCGTCAAAGGCAATGTCACGCTTGGGGATGCCCCGTTTGCCGGCGTCGAGGTGGAAGCGAGCAGCTCTTCAATCGGCCAGTTCTGGGAGACCAGCACAGATAGCTCGGGCAAATACGTCCTCGACGCGCTGCCGGTTGGGCGCTATACCGTGTGGGCGGAAGCGAGCGGGCATGGGTGCATCGTCATCCCGAATGTTCTCGTCAAAGACGGTGTTCGCACCATGCGAAATTTCCATTTTGCGAAGGGGAAGAGATATCCGGGCTGCGAGTCGCTGAAACCCAAGAAGAATGGACGAACTAACTGAACGAGACCTCACGCGACCCAGTTCTGCCGCCGACGAGTTGACGGAACTCGCGCTGAACCTGAGATGGTCTTGGAACCACTCTGCAGACGAGTTATGGGCCGTATTGGATCCCGAGTTGTGGGAGCTGACACAGAATCCTTGGGTGATGCTGCAAACGGTCTCGCGAGACAAATTAGAGGCAATCACATCGCAGAGTGGCTTTCAGCAAAAACTTAGCCGTTTAATACAAGAAAAACGCCACGACGAACAAACTGCAGCTTGGTTTCAAAAGACATATGAGAGAGCGCCGTTTGGCGCGGTTACTTACTTCAGTTTGGAATTCATGCTGAGTGATGCGCTCCCAATTTATTCTGGCGGACTCGGAAATGTTGCTGGCGACCAACTAAAAGCTGCGAGCGATCTTGGTGTGCCGGTCTTTGCTGTAGGTCTGCTCTACCAGGTGGGCTATTTCCGCCAACATATCGACGCCGAGGGCCGGCAACTCGCACTTTATCCGTTCAACGATCCGGGACAGCTTCCCATTCGACCCGTCCGGGAGCCCAACGGCGAATGGTTGCGCATTACTCTCGACCTTCCTGGCTTTAAGTTATGGATTCGGACCTGGGAAGTTCGCGTGGGCCGAACGAAGCTCTACCTGCTAGACACTAACGATCCAGCCAATCTGCCCGAGTACCGAGGCATCACCAGCGAACTGTATGGAGGCGGTCCAGAGCTGCGAATCAGCCAGGAGCAGGTACTGGGAATCGGCGGGTGGCGACTGCTTCAGGCGCTTGGGATTAAACCCACCGTTTGCCATCTCAATGAGGGCCATGCCGCATTTGTTGTGCTCGAGCGCGCGCACAGCTACATGATTGAAACCGGGGCGCCTTTCGATATCGCGCTCGCCGCGACCCGAGCCGGCAATCTATTCACAACCCACACGCCGGTAGAGGCAGGATTTGATCGTTTTCCGCCAGAGCTGGTAGAACGGCACTTCAGGGCGTATGCGGAGAATGCATTGAAAATCTCAACTCGTGATTTGCTAGCTTTAGGGCGCCGTGATTCAGAGAACGATTCGGAGCCGTTCAGCATGGCGTATCTCGCGATGCGCGGCAGCGGCGCCGTAAATGGAGTCAGTCGTCTACATGGCCAGGTGAGCCGTCGGCTGTTTCAAGATCTGTTTCCTCGCTGGCCTCAGATAGAGGTACCGATCAGTCACGTAACGAATGGTGTTCACGTTCCGATCTGGGATTCGGTAGAGTCCGATGACATATGGACGACCGCCTGCGGTAAGCAGCGCTGGCATGGCGATCTTGAGCAATTAGAGGGAAACTTGCGGTGCGTCTCGGACACGCAGCTTTGGACAATGCGTTCAAGTGCCAGGAAATCTCTCATCGGATACGTTCGCAAGCGATTGTCCCGGCAATTGGCGGGACATGGTGCGTCGGCGGACGAGATTCGGCAAGCCGAACAGATCTTCGATCCGGACAGTCTCACTTTGGGATTTGCGCGTCGATTTGCAACTTACAAACGACCAAATCTCCTTCTGCATGACCCGGATCGTCTTTTGTCAATACTCACAAGTAAGACGAAGCCTGTTCAATTGATCCTAGCTGGAAAAGCCCATCCGCAAGACGTAGCCGGTCAGGAAATGATTCGGCAATGGATCGAATTCATCCGGCACACACCCGCCCGAATGCACGCCGTCTTTCTGAGCGACTACGATATGAGGCTAACCGAGCATCTCGTGCAAGGCGTTGACCTGTGGCTAAACACTCCGCGGCGTCCATGGGAGGCGTGTGGGACAAGCGGTATGAAAATCTTAGGAAATGGTGGGCTAAATCTTTCGGAGCTCGATGGATGGTGGGCGGAGGCATATTCGCCCGAGGTCGGTTGGTCCCTCGGCGACGGAGAGGAACACGGTGCCGATCCCGAGTGGGACGCGGCCGAAGCCGAACGCCTGTACACGTTACTCGAACAGGAGATCATTCCAGAGTTCTATAACCGCGATGTATCCGGGATTCCCGTTGGCTGGACTAGTCGCATCCGAGAAAGCATGGCCCGCCTTACCCCGCAGTTCTCTGCGACTCGAGCCGTCCGAGAATATACCGAGAAGCACTACGTCCCGCTGGCAGCGGCTTATCTTGGGCGAACTTCTGACGGTAATCGTACAGCTGAAAACCTCTTGAACTGGAGACAACAAATCCTGCAACACTGGCCAAAACTAAGATTTGGCCCATTATCTGTAACCACCAACGCCGATCAACACAGGTTTGACGTTCAGGTTTACCTCGGAGAACTGGCCTTTGATGCAATTCAGGTTGAGTTGTATGCGGACCCGCTGGACGGACGCGATCCGGTTCGCGAAGTAATGACTCGCGGTGAATCGCTCATTGGGTCAGAGAATGCCTTCCATTACCAGAGTGGCGTTCCGGCTAATCGACCGGCGAACCATTTCACGCCGAGAATCATTCCGAATCACGCGGCAGCTTCGGTTCCGCTCGAGTTATCTCAGATCCTTTGGTATCGCTAGCATGTGTCTTCTGTTTAGGCGAATGCCGTGCTCGACAAACGTAGAGAACAAAAAATGATTCTCGAACTTAAAGAACGTGAAATCGAAGGAATTGCCCTTCTCGATGTCTCGGGCGAATTGCAGTTCGGTCCAGAAGACCTGCGCTTGCAGGACCACGTGAGCTCAATGATAAAAGAAGGCCGGACTAAGATTATCATCAACCTCAAACACGTTCAGGCGATTGACCCGATCGTAGTGGGCACGATTCGATTGCTATCGGATGAATGCCGACGTTGAAGCGGAAAGCTGGTATTGCTAAACCCTTCCGCGCAACGGCTCGAAGCCTCACTGCTTTTCTCGTTAGAAACAGATTTCGAAATCTTCGATAGTGAGCAAGAAGCGATAAGCAGTTTCTTTCCGTCTCGGCGATCCCCGGGGTGGATATCCTAAAGTTGATCCAGGGCCTGCGTACTTCTGCGCAGGTCTAAAGTCAGGCTGATGTGGCCTCGGGACTGTGGATGCCGACCGCCGCCTCGCGTTGCCACATCGTCTTCAGTGTCTTCTGAACTTCCTCGATGAATTCGCCGGCAGTGAATGGCTTGGGGAATATGTCGAAATTCTCAAGTTCTGCGCGATATAAATACCGGTCGTCCTCCAACAGACCGGCCACGATTAGGACCGGCATCCCTGGATTTTTCCCTCGCAGATACTTTGCCGCCTCGTGCCCGGGCATGCTGTCTATATAAGGATGCGTGATTAGCAGATCGATAGGGCAACTGGAGAGCGCGTCGACGGCGACAGCTAAATTGCTGGCGCGCATTACCAGATAACCGCTGTGCTCCAATGCCTCACGAAGGCCTGCACGAGCGCGCGGCTCCGAGCTTAAAAGCAAAATCGTCGCATTTTTACCCGACTCATCGGTCATCTTTAGATCCCTCATTTCATGTGACGGACGACAGTTGCCAGCGCAGTTGGCGCCCAGTGATACCTTCGCGAATTCTCGTCCCTCAAGTTCCGCTCAGGCCGAAACGCGGAGACTAGCAGCAGTCCGCCAAGCACAATGATGGCCGCACCCGTGAAAGTGAATACAAGAGGGGGCCAGATTGAGATGGAGATGCCGAACAGCAACGCGGTTGCACCAAGCCATGGTCCCACTCGCCAAAGCCCGATTTCGGAAACTTTTTCGCTCCTAATCTCTAACAGGCCGATGATGATGGACCAAACCGGAATCCACAAGAGCAACGTCCAGAAATCATTGGCCGGATAGAGCCATATCAAGGCGGTGGTGAGGATATCCATCCCCGCTTGCAATGAAAGAACCAAAGCAACCAGGGGTCTTTTGTGGCGTGCTGCAGGCGAGTAGTTACAAAGAATGCATGGGCGATCATGAAAGCCTCAAAGACGACTGTTAGAGTCCTGAACGTCATTGTGGGCCAACAAATGAACACGGTTCCGAAGCAAATCAAAGCGAGTCCCACCCAAACGCTGAGCTTGGTTTTATCGCTGTTCAGGCGAAGCACGCGGTCTCCTCTTCTTGCTGTGTTGCAATCAGCGGTCCAAAAGAGCGGTTCACCTTTGAACTGCGGCCGGTGTGGCTTCGTGCGGGCGCTCCACTTTTCTTTGCAGATCCTCTGCCGACGGCAGCTGCGATGCGTCCCAACCGCCACCGAGCGCCTTGACCAACTGCACGGTTGCAGTGAGCTGTTGCATGCGAAGATTCACTGCTGCTTGTTGGTTGGTCAGCAAGACGGTTTGCGCGGTAAGCACGTTTAGATATGGGTCAAGACCTGATTTGTAACGTGCTGTAGCCTCCTCAAGGCTCCTTTGGGCGGATTGTACGGCTGCCTCCTGTTCCTCAATTTCCTTTGGAAGGATACGTAGGGATACCAAGTTGTCCTCTACTTCCTGAAACGCGGTCAGGACAGTTTGTCTATAATTCGCAACCGCTTGGTCGTACGCGGCCCTGTATTGCTGCACGGTAGCTCTGCGAAGTCCCGCATCAAAGATGGTTTCGGCGAGGCTCGGACCGACAGACCAGACCCGGCTTGGCCAGGTAAACCAATTCATCGCCCTGAGGCCGGTGAATCCGGCGGCGCCGCTCAAGGTAATGTTCGGAAAAAACGCAGCCCTTGCCATGCCAATTTGCGCATTTGCCTGCGCGACCAGGCGCTCCGCTGCGGCAATATCCGGCCGCCGTTCCAAAAGCGCCGAGGGAACCTCGATAGGTACGCTTGCTGGGTCGGCAGGCAGCTCTTCTTCCGAGATCGAGAATGTTGATGGAGATTGGCCTACCAAGACTGCGATTGCGTGCTCGTATTGTGCACGAACGGCAGTTATGGCTACGTCCTGCGCTTCCGTGGCTTCGAGCTGCGTCTCGGCTTGCGCAACCGCTTCATCGGTCCCGACGCCCCCCCGATATTGCGCTCGCGCGAGGTGAGCGGTTTCCGAGTACGCCACGACCGTGGAATCAAGCACTTGCTTTAGCGCATCTTCGGTTCGCAACTGGTAGTAATCAACGGCGAGCTCGGCCTGAGCGGTCAGCCGAACATTTTGCAAATCGGCGGCGCTCGCCTGAGCTGCGAAAGAGTTCGCCTCAACCGAGTGCCGGACTCGACCCCAGAGGTCCGGCTCCCAGGAGGCATCGAACGGAAGCGAGTACGTTGTAAACGTGACGCCCGCTGCATAGGGGCCAAAATCAGATAAACGCGAATTTGTGATCGAGGACCCAGCCGTCACAGTGGGGAAAAACTGTGATCTCGCTTGCCGCACTAGGGCGCGTGCGGCCAGGAAGCTCGCGGCAGCCGCCGCAATGCTTTGATTATTGCGATCAACCTGTTCTTCGAGTGCGTTCAACTGACGGTCTTGGAAGCTCGCCCACCATTTGCCTCGAACTTCGTTATCCTTCGGCTCCGCCGCTTTCCAATCGCCTACCGCAACGGGTTGGCCTTCTTTGTAGGTAGCCGGAGTGTCGACAGGTGGTCTGACATATTGAGGGACAACAATACATGAGATGTTCAGAAGCAGCGATGCAATCGCGAGGCCTTTGACCGCTATAGTGTTGCTGGCCATAATTGAATCCCGCATTTACTGGCCGATGTACACGTCCACTAGCTCGCCCGGATATAGATTGATGTCCTTTGTGCTCTCAATCTTGAAGATGATCGGCAATACCCGGACGTCTACCCGTTCCGTTCTCTGATCGGACAGCTCGATCTTCGGAGATACGTAATGGTTGAACTCTGAGATAAGTCAGGGGGAGTTTTTGATCACTGCCTCGTATGGACATTTCCGCACGCATCTTTGTGAATACTGGCAGACGTGGGACGAGAATCTCGTCGACGTAGCACCGCACATTAAGGTGATTTTGAGGGCTTCCGAGAACCAGGACCGGATCCATGCCCTGTGTGTAGCTGTCGTATGCCCCTTGCGTCGAAACGAAGCTGCCCACGACGGCGTTGATGGATAACACTACGCCGTCTCGCGGCGCTCTCAGTGTGTATTTTGCAAGCAGAGCGCTTGATGCAGCATGAGACTTGACGAGCGCCTGATACTGGCGTTCCTGGTTCTGGACATCGTAGACCCAGGCTCCCGCCTTCGTGAGATCGTACTGGCGCTGCGCGACAGCAACATTCGCTTTGGCGACAGCTACTGCGTTTATCGCCGTATCTAAGGCATCCTTACTTACCGACCGCGGGTCGATTTGATAAGAACCTGTCTGCTTTTCCAAGGTGTCCTGTGCGGTTTTTAGCGTCGCGCGGGCAGAAATGAGCTGAGCTTCCGCCACGTCCAGATTTTCTTTCCTTGGTTCTGCTCTCAATTCCTGCAGGAGCGACAACGCAGCCTCTGCCTGGGCTGCCTGTTGCGCTGCGGTGGCGGCCTGAATGGAGTCGTCGATCTTCAGAACAGGCATTCCTTTCGAAACAGGTTGGCCTTCGGCGACCAAGATCTCCTTGACGGTGCCTGGCACCTCGGGGTACACGTTGATGTTTTCCCCGCTCGGCTGATCGCTTTCAACCATGCCCTCCATATAAATGCCAGTACGGTATGGGTTTGATGGTGGATTGAATGCCGGCGCGGCCGGCTTTGGCTCAATGCTCAACAGATAGGCAAATGAGCAGCCGGCGAGGAGTCCCGCGAACGAAACGCCAAAGAGGATTTTGTTTCTCATAGTGCCGCCACGATTTCCTTTGCAGATTCGATGCCAGTCAACTGGCCATCCGCCATATCCAGGATTCGGTCAGCAAATTCATAGATTCTGTTGTCGTGCGTAACGATGAGAATGCACCGGGTATCGTTCAGGATGCTTGTCTTTACGAACTTGACGATCGCGCTTCCAGTTTCTCCATCTAGTGAGGCAGTCGGCTCGTCCATAATCAGGATCTCGGGCTGGCTTGCTATAGCTCGCGCTATTGCAGCCCTCTGCTGTTCTCCTCCGCTAAGCTTCACAGGCGGAAGCTGAGCGCGTTCCTTGAGACCGACAATCCCCAAGTAATGTTCGGCCTGTACAAGCGCTTCGCTCCAATTCATACCTTTCAGAATGAGTGGAATCGCGACATTCTCGGCAGTCGTCAAGCGAGGGAATAAATGATAATCCTGAAATACGAAGCCGATCTTGTGTAAACGAAAATCGGCCAGATCGTCGGCGTTCAAACTCCAGATATCAACGTCATCGATACGTACACTGCCCGCATTTGGTCGCAGGATGCCCGACAAGACGCTCAACAGGGTAGTTTTGCCGCTTCCAGACGGGCCGGCGATATACACCATTTCGCCGAAATAAGCCTCTATGTTTACTTTGTTAAGTGCGGTCGTCCGGGCGTTACCTTCACCGAACCACTTCATGAGCCCAGTAGCTTCAATCGCGACCTTTCGCATATCAGCCTCGGAAAATATCGAATGGCTCAATCCGAAGCACCTTGCGAACGCCTACATAAGATGAAATGCCGGCGATGAGAACGACCATCACGAAGGCGACTGTCAGGTTCAAATAGGTGACCATTGCGGCGTAATCGGGTAGCCTGAGTCGCGCGAGGCAAATCAGCAGTGTGCAGAGCCCCACTCCCAGGCCGTAGCCCGTCAGAGATGTGAAGGCCGCTTGAAACAAGATCATGCTCATCAATTCCCGGTTTCTAGTGCCGATCGCTTTAAGGGCGCCGAATCGTTCTAAATTTTCAAGGATGAACGTATAGAACGTCTGACCCGAAATCGAAAGACCGACGATAAAGCTGATCACGGTCATGATGACGATATTGGTGCCCACACCTGTTTGGTATTTGTAGAAATCCGATGTCTTTTGCATGAACTCTTCTTTTGTCACTGCCAGATAGCCCAATGCTGCAGTTTGCTGCTTGATCCTTGCTATATCAGTTGGGCTCTTGGGTTCAAGAAGGACGTAGGAAATTGTGTAACGCGGGTTCGGAATATATTGAATGGCGCGTTCATACGTCGTGTAAAGGGTGGGGATTCCGAAGAGACCTGAGGTAGGCACTCGCGCTATACCGACAACTACGCCACGATGATCGTTCAGTTCGAACTCGGACCCGATGTGCGGATTCTCTAGCTTTGGAAACTCCGCGTCTTTCGCGACGATGAAAGCATTCTCTGCGTAGATGTTTTCGATTTCGCCCTCTAGCAATTCAGGTCTGCCCAGCAGGCTCGTATCATCTAGCCCGATGACGCTGACCGATTGATAAGCTCCATCGCGAAGCTTCACCAGAGCGCCTCCCGAATAGAGGGGCACTGCATACTTCACGCCTTGCATACTGCGAACCGCGTCGAGAACGTAATCGGGCATGCCGATTGAGTTTGCTATCGTCTGGACGGCCGGGTCCATGACCCACATCTTTGCGCCGATGTTGATCACCGTTGCCGACGCGTGACTTAGAACGCCGATCAGCATCGAAGTGACGAACATCATGAGAAACACAGCAAATGTGATGCCGATAAGTAAAGCCGTAAACTTTGACTTATCGTTGACAAGCAACTTGAATGCGAGCTTGAGGATTCCCTTCATGGTTCGTTCGGCCCCAACCGTGCAATTTGAGTGCGTGGATCCGAACTCGGCTTAGGGGAGATCGAGATTCAGCGGATCCAGCAGCCACAGAATCTGTTCGTCCTCGCGTTCAGGGACGAGTCCAAACGAACCGAATCCAGTTATTACCGCAAGAGCGTGAAGATGATCAGGTGGATCTGAAGCTCTTATCAGGACGGTTACGCCATCTCCGATCTCGAGATCGGCGAACTCCAGAGAATGGAGTTTCCAGCCCTGCTGGCCGCCCGCTGTGTTGATTCTCGCTATACCGTCCGGAAGGAACGGAGAAATTCGAAAGAGTGCAACCGGCTGAACGAACACCTTCAACGGGCGCTCCGAACGAACGGATTTCAGCTCGAGACACTCGTGCAGGGCGTCCATTGAAACGACGGTTCCCACGGCGGTTCTGAAACCGCCCAGAACGATCAGAGCGGCGCGAATGTACGTTCCGTCGACATTACGTTGGCCCCGAACGTAGATCTGTTCACCGGTTCGGAGATCCCCCCAGCTCGCTGTTGTTACCGATGTGATGTTGGGCGCGTCAGGAGCATATCTGCGGAACAACACTGGGCCGCTGGCATCCACCTTTACGGTGCGTGTCTGACCAGCGGTGCGTATTTGGCTCAACTCGACACTGTGTGTCGTGGGGTCGATCCGCACAATGTTTCCAAATACACTGTTTCGGTGCAGTGCTGTCAAGACCTGCACTTGTTGGCGCTGAATCTCCGAGCGGGTCAAGACAAAGATCGATGCGGCGCTGTTGTCACCCCGTTGCACGCACAACCTGTCGCCGATTTCGATGGCCGCGGGTTGGATCGGACGGTCGATCTCGGATTTCGCCGCCGTTGAGAGCTCTACAAAATTTGTTGCTTTCGAGTACCTGATGGTGTCGATTACGCCAGTGTCGTCTCGTTTGAGAAGAAACGTACCGTCGAGCTCGTTTTTTCCGAACACCTCACCGGCGACATCGCACGGCGCGCTAGCTGGCGTAGCCCCGTTGACCGCGTTACCGGTTTGTGCTGCGCAATTCGCCGCATGCCCGAGTAGCAGTTGCAGACAAACCATGGTCGGGGCGAGAGTGAGAATTCTGATTCGTGTCATGGAAGCGCCTTTCAAATCTCTAGCTGACTTTCTCTCATGCATTTGCCCGGCCAACGGAAATTCGTGATCACAGCGTGCAAGGCGTCGTATCTGACGTGGGAGCTGCGCCAACGGGCCCACGCTTTGCGTCATTTGACGCGGCCTGATTCGCTGCTAAGTCATTTTGATTTCTTCTCAAGTGGTTCGCAGTTACCCGGATAGTGCTTAGCTCGTGCGAAGAAGAAATCTTTGCGCAGGCGTTGGCCTGGGAACAATGCCACGTGAGGATTGATGATGCACCCGAGACCTGTTACCTCCGCCCATACTGAGTACGAACCGGGGCTCAGGTCGTTGACGAGGTAATATCCCGAATTGTCAGTCGCAGCTTCGCGATGAAGGCCTCTCGTGAGGCTGTCGACGCCAATTTTTACGTTGGGGATTACGGCCGCGATGTCGCTGGTAACGAACCCTTCGATCCCAGAAGGTTCGTTGGTTTGGCTACCTGCTAGGACGCCGAAAAGAATAAGGAAAAGACAACCCCTTCGAATCATAATTCGCATCTCCTTCACAGGCCAAGTACTTGCAACGCAGAGGCCATGAGAGAAGCTTCTTTAGAGTTTTGAAGCGTGATACCGCCGCACACTGCTCCAACAGATAAGAAAGACGAAGCCGGGCGGCGCGCCACGGGGCATCACCTCAGCGCATGATTAAGATCATCGCGAGTTGGCGGCAGGGACTTGGCACGCTAGGATCAGCCTGGGGCTTATGCGGCTGACGGCTTCAGGCTGGCTGTGCCAACCTCTGAAGCTTCGATGTGTTGCGTCGAAGAAATGCAGAGACTGAGCACAGGACAAGGCGACTCGAGTACGATTTCGTATGCATGGTGGTTGAGCCAATGAGAAAAGGACGGCTACGCCCCAGTCCGCGCGTCGGCATCATAATAAGATCCGCACCCCAGGCTGCGGGCCCGGTCCGTAATGGTTTCGGCGACGGCGCCGCACTGAACCTCGTGATGCGAACAGATGCCGGAAAAGTATTTTTCGCGGAAAATCTCGAGTGCAAGCGTTCCTTGATCCTGTAAACTGCGAAGCTCGGCGTCTCCCATCGCGGCTGGCCGGAGCTCCGTTGCGCCGTACCGGGCGAGCCAAGGAACCACATGCAGCAATATGACCTCGGCCCCGGTCTGATCTGCTAATCCGCGAACGTGCGACGCCGCTGCCTCGCTTGCCTCTGAAAAGTCGACGGGAAATAGGACCGAGTGTAAGCGTACGGCGAAGGCCGTCTTGACTTAGGGCAGCGGGTGAGTCAGGTAGAGGTGTTATCGCCGGCGGTGAGGAGGTGCCGATAAGGGAAGCGATCGCGGATGTTAGTGGAGAAGTATCGGCCCTTGGAATCGGCGGCCAGGAAGTCCTGATACTTTTGCGATGGGAAATCGAAGTAGCAGTAGAGTTCGCCGCTACGAAAACGCAGGTAGAGCGTGCGCTGGGCGGGAAGGTAGGCGGCTGAAGTGAAGACGCTTGAGTCCAAAGGCAACCAGTCCACGATGCGCCACCCATTCTTATTTTCGAGGACGCGTATAGCGCAGGGCGCGACCACGTTTCTCAGGCGGATTGGACCTTACGTAAGAGCAGATCGAACGTGCAACATGGCCTAGCTCGACGCATACGGTTACATCCTGCGCACCCGCCATGGTCCGAAGCCTTTCGATCTCGCCCCTGATCGAATCTTCCAGCTCGTGTCTTACATCCGGAGAGAAGACAATTTTGAGGCTGGGCGTTAACCCAGGGATCACGTGCACGACGCTTAAATGTGCGTGGAAATCGCCGCATACACGCGTTGCCCAGGTCAGAACGTCACAGCTCCTCGGGCCTAAGTCCAGCGCGCAAACGACATTCTTTATCTTGATTTCGCGCTTCAATCTTCTGTGATGTGCGCCGGTCAACACGGGACAGTCGAGGTCATGGAGCACCTTGGAAGTTGTCGACCCGATCAGAAAGCGACGGAATCTGCCATACCCGTGAGTAGGCATCACACAAGCTGAGATTTTTCGCCCTGCGCCGTAGCAACAATCTGCATCTCGGGGTCGCCCTCATAGACAAGCCTCCGGACTGGGAAACCGTCCAGTTCTTCCTTGCCGAAAGATTCGAGTTTTTCCGCTTCTTGCGATATGAGCCAACGCGGCTGGGGCAGCAACGCAGCGGGCGCGACTCCAGTGTCCGGGATTCTGATCAAAGGATCCACCACGTTCAGCAAGGTGATTTCGGCTTTATACTCAGCAGCGATCACCTTTACATAGGGGATCATCTCCGTGCACGATTCGGAGAAGTCAACCGGAAACAAGATTCGAGAGATCGGGAGCATGCCGCCAATACACTTGCAATCTTGGAACCAAGATTGTCAACTCTGAAGAACAGCTTCGACGTCCTCAGTCCGCGCCGTTTCCGTGCGTTGCCGAGACATTTGCAAGTACGATTTCTCGACCCTCACAAGGTTCGAATCCAAGCGGTAGATCAGAGGAACGCACATGGGGATCTCAACCTCGGCAATTGCTGAATCGGAGATACCGTCGAGATACTTGACCAAAGCGCGCAAGCTATTTCCGTGAGCGACAAGCAGCACGGTCTTATGTTGTCGCAGGGCAACTGACACCGAGTATTGCCAAAACGGCCACAAGCGGTATGCCGTATCCTTTAAGCTCTCGCTCAGTGGCAGCTCGTCCGGGCGCAGGTGCCTATAGCGGCGGTCATGACCAGGGTAGCGTTCGTCGCTCATCTCCAGTTTGGGAGGCCGAGCCTCGAAGCTCCGGCGCCATTCTCTCAATCGATCGCTCCCGAACTCTCCGCCGATCTGTGTCTTATTCAGGCCCTGTAGTGCGCCGTAATGTCGTTCGTTCAGCCGCCAACATGTCTCGACCGGCAGCCACATGCGATCCATCGCATCAAGGACAATCCAGAGGGTACGGATTGCCCTTTTCAGCACTGACGTGTAGGCGATATCAAACTCGAAGCCCTGGTCGCGAAGAATGCGGCCGGCGTCAAGCGCTTGAATTTGGCCGTTTGGGGTCAAATCTACATCCGTCCAGCCAGTGAAACGGTTCTCTTTATTCCATTCGCTCTCGCCATGCCGGAGAAGTACAAGCGTCGACATATGGTTCTCCTCAAAGACTGAGAACTGGACACGGCGACTCGCGAACGATTTCATTCACGTTTGTTCGTAAAGTGCCCAGCAGCTTCTTTGCGTGACCTCGCCCTATAATCGCCAGCCCTGCGCCATAATCCGCAGCTGCGTCTCTGATGACGTGAGCTACGTCTCCCTGTTTGACCCACGTGTCCAGGTGGGTATCGGCACGCTTCTGAAGGGTTGCGATTTTTTCAGTTGCGGTGTCCAACAGAAATCGCTGAAATGGCGCCTCGGCAAGCACCGTGTCAGATCCCACTGCATGCACCAGGCGAACCTCGGCACTATACTGCCGTGCCAATTCGCACGCCGCGTGCACAATGTCAACGGAATCCGGTTCGAGATCGACCCCACAAACAATTCGACCTATACACTGAGCGCATCTGTCGTCTAATCCTTCGCAATGAGCGGTGGTCCACACAGGACAATCGACCCGATGCAGAACCTTGGATGTCACAGAACCCAACAGCATGCGCCGGAACCCTCCATATCCGTGCGTCGGCATCACAACCAAATTGATGCTGTGCTCGCGGACATACTGGGCTGTGGTCTCGCTTGGTTCACCGTCTTGGATGACGCGGTCTACTGCTATGCCTTCCAGGGCCGCACTTCCAAACTCTGCCATGGCGGCTTCACGGTGTTGCCTCAGCATCGATATTGGAGTGCCGTAGATCTCCGTGCCCGAAGCGGCGCCGTAGCCAAACGGGTCGTACGCGTCGAAGGAATGAAGCAGAGTCACGTGGCTGTTGAATTTCCTGGCAATGCCGGCGACGTATGCGACAGTTTGAACGCATCGATCCGAGAAATCGATCGGAAATAGGATCCTGTCGAACTTCATCGAGCACCTCTAATCTTTCTTCTGCAATCGACGCACCAAGCCTGTTGCCAAGTTTTCACTCTTGTATGAAATGGGAAGAGGTGACCGGTTGATCCCGGCCACCTCCTTCTCTCCCACGCGAGAGCAGCTTGCGACTTTGCTTCTCTGGCTTTTCAGGCGGCCGCTGCGCCCGCCTGCGAGTTCTTCGACGCTTCAACGGCGACTGGCTTCGCTTGCGCCTCGACCGGAACAGTGATCGTGAGCCCCTCCTGCTTGTACTCGGCCGTGATCTCATTTGAATGAGCGCGGGCCGGGAGAGGCCACTGATAGAAGATGCTTCGACTCTGCTCGGCCGAGGCGGCTTCCGCTTCGGACTTCTCCCTCACCAGGCCCTTCACGATGAGGGTATCGCCTAACGTGTAGACCTTTAGGTCCTTTCCGCTGAACCCAGGCATTGACAACCGCAGTATGTATTGGCCTGGCTCCTGCTGTGTCTCGACCTTTGCGGAAGAAAGCAGTTCCTGTTCCGCACAGAACCAATCATCGAGATCAGCTCCATCCTTTCGCCCCCGTTGTTCAAACAACTCGTAAGCCCGTTTTCGGACGCGCTGCATGAGGGCATCGAAATCAGCCCGTAATCCTTTGGCTAGGGAGCCGTCGGACTCGGCAATCGTCACTTCTACTTTTGGCATTGTTATTGTGCTCCTTGGGATCTCGCCCGGCTACCTTTGTGCAATACGCGTTCCATTCGGTTAACGCTGCACGATCACACTCTCGTTTTCAGTTCGACAGTCCAATTCACTTGTATTTCGTTTTTCTGAGAACGCGTCCGTTTGGTCCGAACAGTAGCTCAGCACAGGGCACGGAGCCTGCCGGATGATGTCATAGGCGTGGGTGCGAAGCGTCCCCAAAATGCCTTGTGTCTTTCCGCGGCCAATGACGACTAAATCGGCCTGTTCACTCGCGGCAAGAATGGCGGTATCCCTGCCGATGAGACCGTCGCTGATGCTGACTGGAAAGTCTGTGGCCGCGTCATGCTGCGCTTGCTCGATATCTTTCGCCGCGCAATTCTTCAGGTACTTATGGAAATCCGTATCAAAATAGCGATACGCTCGCGGTTCGATTTCGGGCACGCTGTGGATGATGCGAACCGATGCGCTGAACTGTTGCGCGATTTCTTTGGCAAATCGAAGCAGAGAGACTGCCTCTTGTGTCAGTTCTAAGGCGCAGATAATTTTTGAAACGCCGGTCCGATTTGGTTGGTCTGTCTCCCCCGGAGAATGAGTCCACACTGGGCAACTCACATCGTGCAGCAGCTTCATCGCCACTGAACCTAGCAGTGCGCGGCGCACGGGTCCGTAGCCGTGGGTGCCCATCATGATTACGTCAACATCGTGTTCCGCTACCCAATTCTTGATGTGCCACGCAGCGCCACCTTCTGCAAGGACTCGCGTTACGCGATCTGTAGGCACTTGCAATGGATAATCCTGCAGGCGCTGTTTAGCATCCGCTGCAAATTGCTGGAAGCATTCGGCATTCATTAGAGGCGCTTCGCCGGTTCCGTACCATGTGACTGGAATTTCGAAGACGTGCAGGAGAGTTACATGGGACTGGAAACGATTTGCGACCCATTCAACCTCTGGATTTAGCGCTCGGCTGCATTCGGAAAAGTCAGTTGGAAACAGGATGTGATTCATTTTCATAGTGGGCTCCATTCGGCTGCCTCGGCTTCCAACGCGTACACAGCCGATCCTTGATGCGAGGCGAATGTGCAACTTGATCGCCAATCTGAAACAAGACTGCGAGTAATCGGACACTCCGTAACTTGATCGTCAACCTGGAGATCAGATGGCTGGCTTCTCGATTGCACTGCTTTCGACATGACCCTGCCCATTGGCTCACAAGAAGACTGCGCCAAGCGCCGCACATGCTGCGTGGATTGACGCAAGCTATCAGGACTTACCGCGCGATACTTGCACAGAAAGCTAAGGCAGGGCTAGAGTTCGGGTCCAAAACCATGGAGCAACATGCTCAGATCCTGATTGGAGGAAAATGGGGCCAGCGCATTCCGAGTTGGCGAGACGTGATCGCCACGCTGCTGGTGTTGGCGATTGTGATCCTCCTAGGATCCGGTGCTCGCCAGATGGTGGCGCCTTTCGTAGCCACTCATCAGTCAACGATTTCCCTATCGCCTTCTGCCTTGCCGGGCTATGCTCTGCGCACGACAATGCGCATGCTGGCAGCGCTCGTCGCTTCCCTGATCTTTACGTTCGTCTGTGCACCGCCGGCCGCTAAAAGCCGACGCGCCGAAATGGTGCTCATACCACTGCTCGATGTTCTCCAATCGGTACCGGTGCTGGGCTATCTCTCCTTTACCGTCTTGTTCTTCATTTCGTTATTTCCAGGCACCGCGCTGGGGCCTGAGCTAGCCGCTATCTTCGCGATCTTTACAGCACAGGCCTGGAACATGGCATTCAGTTTTTATCAGTCACTGATAACCATTCCAAGTGATCTGGACGAGGCGAGCCGCAGCTTTCGATTCTCGGGTTGGCAACGCTTTTGGCGCCTTGAGGTGCCCTTCGCCATGCCAGGGCTGATCTGGAACATGATGATGTCGATGTCTGGCGGCTGGTTCTTCGTCGTGGCTTCCGAAGCCATTTCCGTTGGCAGCATCCACATGGCGCTTCCTGGGATCGGCTCCTACGTCGCCCTCGCGATCCAGAAGCGCAACCTCGCAGGCGTGGGATGGGCCATCGCCGCTATGACGATCACGATCGTCATTTACGACCAGCTGCTCTTCCGTCCACTGGTCGCATGGACCGACAAGTTCCGGTTCGATCAGACAGCTCCGCAAGTCGTTCCCCGGAGTTGGATGCTCGATTTGTTTCGGGGAACACTGTCAAACAACATCTTCGATGGCCGGATTGGACAGGCTCTGCAGAGCGTAGCGCGAGCGCGGCTGGCTCTTCCACGCAGACTCGGCTGGCTACGGGCTTTGGTGCCGCCTCGGCGCGAAGGCGACGTTGCTTGGCTCGGACTTGTTTTTATCGCCCTCGCATACGCAGTCTGGAAACTCGTACGATTTGCCAGACCTGAACTGTCCTGGGGCGATGTTTCGGTCGCCTTAAGCAACGGTTCCCTTACCCTGCTTCGGGTGGTCGTCCTAACCGCGATAGCAACGCTGATCTGGGTTCCCGTCGGCGTAGGTGTTGGGCTACGACCAAAGCTCGCGGAGAAAATTCAACCGATCGCACAGTTCCTTGCCGCCTTTCCGGCTAACCTGCTCTTCCCAATCGCGGTCTTCCTGATTGTGAAGTTTGCTCTCTCTCCGAAGATTTGGCTGAGCCCGCTAATGATTCTTGGAACCCAATGGTACATCCTTTTTAACGTCATCGCTGGCGCGACCGCCTTTCCGACTGACCTCAGGGAGGCCGCAGCGAGTTTCCGTATCAAGGGTTGGCGCTGGTGGCGGCAGGTGATACTGCCCGGAATCTTTCCCTATTATGTGACGGGTGCGCTGACGGCTTCCGGCGGGGCGTGGAACGCAAGCATCGTTTCTGAAGTGGTCAGTTGGGGGCCGACGAAACTGAGCGGGTCAGGGCTTGGCGCTTACATCGCGCAGATGACCCAGGCAGGCGATTATCCTCGGATCGCCCTTGGCGTCTCGGTCATGTCCGTATTCGTTATCGCGACGAACCGGCTTCTATGGCGACCGCTCTATGCCTTTGCCGAACGGCGAACGCGCCTGTGAAAGGGACAAATGGCTCACACGGAGAATCGCCCCACTATTGAGATGCGCAACGTTTGCAAAGCTTTTGCCAAGCCGTCGGGCGAACGGCTGCCGGTTCTGGCTGATGTCAACTTGTCATTGCCCGAAGGTGAAATCCTCGGCCTTCTCGGCCGCTCCGGTTCAGGCAAGTCGACCCTGCTGCGGATCGCTGGTGGACTCATTCAGCCGACTTCTGGGTCGGTACTCTATCGCGGAGCCCCACTATCCGAGCCAAGTGAGGGTGTCGCGGTTGTATTTCAGAGCTTCGCCTTATTTCCTTGGCTTACAGTGATCGAAAATGTCGAGGCCGGCCTCGATGCGCTGGGGTTGACTCAAGACGAAGGCCGCCGTCGGGCAATGTCGGCAATCGATCTGATCGGTCTCGACGGGTTCCAATCCGCGTATCCGCGCGAGCTCTCAGGAGGAATGCGCCAACGCGTCGGCTTTGCACGGGCGCTCGTAATCCAGCCGGTTTTGCTTCTTATGAATGAGCCGTTTTCAGCCCTCGACGTGCTAACGGCGGAAACCTTGCGAACCGACTTCCTGGATCTCTGGATCGAACATCAGCTTCCTACCAAGTCGGTGCTGCTCGTGACAAACAACATAGAAGAAGCGGTCATGATGTGTGACCGGATCCTCGTGCTTTCTTCGAATCCCGGGCGCATCACGGCTGAGATCTCGGTTGATTTGCCGCACCCGCGCAATCGACTGGATGATGCGTTTCATAGCATTGTTGACGAGTTTTATTCGATTCTGACGTCACGCGCGACGGAATCGATCGGCGCTGAAAGCCAAATCCACTGCGGTCTCGTGCAACCACTTCAACCGATCTCGCACAACCGGCTCAGCGGTTTCATCGAGAGCTTGGCTTCGCCGCCGTATCAAGGCAGCGCGCAACTGGCCAGAATCGGGGCAGCGCTTGCGCTTGACGTGGGCGACCTTTTCCCTATTGCCGAAGCTCTTCACATCCTGGAATTCGCTGAACTCAAGGAGGGGGCTATCAAGCTTACCGCTGCTGGCCGCCTATTCGCCCAGAGTGGGGCGGACGAGCGCAAGCGGCTCTTTCGCGAGCACCTGCTCCGATTTGTTCCTCTCGCTGCGCATGTCCGTCATGTCCTCGATGAGCGGGAGGGTCACGTTGCACCTCGGGTGAGATTCGAGTCCGAGCTTGAGGATCATCTGAACTCAAGCGATGCGGAGAAGACCTTGAGGGCGGTAATCGGTTGGGGACGATATGCTGAGCTTTTCTCCTACGATGACGAGACGCGAACGTTTAGTGTTACTGGTTCGGTCTGATGATTTCGATTCCGCGGTAACAGCAAGTTACCTCCCTTCCGGTGCTCGCTCAGGCCAGCAGTTGGCATCAAAGATCTGGCTGCACGGATCCTGCCGAAGTTCATGTGGATCTTCGATTGCAGTTATCAACGTGCACAGATGATTGAACTGACACTCGATAAAATCCAAAGCTATCTCAACGCGCTGGCAGGCGCGCCACTGAAGGTCATCAATTTAGCAGCGCTAGGAGAAGATCGCAACGACAGGGCGGTCAAATTCGGCGGATACGGGAACCCGTTGCGGATCGACTGTCGGCAACAAGGCGAACAGACAGAAAGTTTCGTACTGCACACGATGCGGCCTGGGCCGTTTGGCCACGAGCACATGGCGGATCGTGCACAGGTATTGCTTTGGTCGAATGAAGCATTTCGCCGGCTTCCCAATCATGTCCGGTCGCTCGACGTCGGCGGCTTCCGCTCCGATGGTGGGCTCGTCTCTCTGGGAGAGATCGAGGAATTCTTTCTGTTGACGGAATATGCGGATGGACAAGGATACTTTTGCGACCTCGAACGGCTTCGTGATGGCGGTGCTCTTCAACAGATGGATCTGGATCGCGCCGACACACTCTGCGATTACCTCGTGGAGATTCACAAAACGCCCGGCAATGATCCCGGTCTATACACGCGCCGCATCCGCGAGTTAGTCGGACACGGAGAATGCATCATGGGGATTGCAGATAGCTATGCGCCCCATCCGCTGATTACCGCTCAAAAATTGCAAGAGATTGAGCACAGGTGCGTGGATTGGCGCTGGCGCTTGAGGGGATTAACCCATCGCTTGCGGCAGGTCCATGGGGACTTTCATCCGTGGAACATCCTGTTTCGGTCGGGAACCGATTTCACCGTTCTCGACCGCTCCCGCGGAGAATTTGGCGATCCGGCAGATGACCTGGCCTGCCTAACTTTAAACTTCGTCTTCTTTTCTCTTCAGCGCAGCGAACAGCTAGAAGGAGCTTTCCAAACTTTGTTCATGCGGTTCTGGGACCGTTATCTGAAAAGCAGCGGAGATCGAGAGGTGCTTCAGGTGGTGGCGCCGTTTCTTGCTTTTCGCGCCTTAGTCATGGCGAGTCCGGTTTGGTATCCAAACCTCTCGGAACCGGTACGGTGGAAGCTACTTACCTTCATATTCAGCGTACTCGAACGAGAGAGTTTCGATCCCGCTCAGGTGAACAACTACTGTGGCCGTTAGGAACAGCACCGCTTTCGCAGTTTGGATTACGGGATTGCCGAGTTCTGGAAAATCCAGCCTTGCTGCCGAAGCGAGAGCGCAGCTCACCTCGCGAGGAATCGATGTCGCCATATTGGAATCAGATGAACTTCGGAAAATATTAACTCCGGAACCGCGCTATGACGAGAAGGAACGGGATGCTTTCTATCGGCAAATGGTGTACGTGGGCACACTCCTGACAACGCATGGCGTTCCGGTTATCTTCGATGCGACCGCGAATCGTCGGAGTTATCGTGAAATGGCCAGACAGCAAATCCCGCGGTTCATCGAAGTGTACCTCGACTCTCCACTCGAGCTATGCGTAGCCAGAGACACCAAGGCAATCTATCGCCAGACACGACAGGGCGAGGCCACCACGGTGCCTGGGCTTCAGGCCAAATACGAAGTTCCCGAACACCCAGAATTGGTGGTGCACGGCGATCGTGAGAGCCCTGAAAGCGCAGCAAATCGATTAATCGCGAAGCTCATCCAGACAGGATGGGTGAACAGCGAGACGGCTGAACTTTACAAAGCTCGATAGAAATATACGCATCCGAGCACTAGACCTGCAACCAATGTGGCCGCCGTCAGAATTTCGCCCCAGCGATCGATTCGATCGATCTTCCGGTTTACCGAAATTTGATGGGGGATCAATCTTGATTCGCCTTCAGACACGTGCAGATAGTTATCTCCATGTACTGAGATAAATTTCCGATACAGTGCCAAGGCCAGGACAACTACGGCCAGCACCATCCATGCGCCAATGTAAGGACCTAAATTGGTCATTGTGAACACCTCGTATCTGACCTGAAGCAATTCTGTGACCAGCAGGTTGGCAAGCCAAATGCATGCAAACAGATCAAATGCCTCTGGTCAGGCGTTCAGCAAAGGCGAACCTGTGAAGCTCACGTATCGGAAAACAACGGTGATCGTTGCCGCTCTACTTTTTGGATTCGCGATTCTTTCCGCCATCAAAGCCCAGACTCGCGTTCCCATTCCGGGAAACGGCCATGTGATCCCATCGATCGATGGTCCGACACTTTACGTCACTTACTGCGCCGTCTGTCATGGCAGCAACGGCGACGGGCACGGCCCCATGGAGGCAATTCTGAGCGTGCAAATTCCGAACCTCACGGAGATTTCAAAACGAAACGGCGGAGTATTTCCGCTTAAACGAGTGCAGCGGATCATCGCCGGAGAAAAAGAGAGCGGATTGGGCCACGGCACACGACAAATGCCGATCTGGGGACCGATATTCTCGCAGGTGACCACGGATCAGGACTTCGGCAGGGTTCGCATCTACAATCTCGCGAAGTATCTGGAGAGCATTCAGAAACAGTGAAAACTGCCTCCTTAGCTAGTCGTAACCCCGCGGAGTCAATTAGGTGATGACCCAATCGGCAGAATCGGCATTGGCCTTGGTGGTTGCATAATCCCGATGCCCGATCTGCTTGGAAATACCTCTGCCATGAGGATCACGTTTTGGGGTGGCGCGCAAGCGGTCACAGGATCCATGCACGCAATCTCGATCGGAAACGAGACTCATCTTCTCGAATGCGGACTCCTCCAAGGGCATAGGCGTGAGGCTTTCCAGATCAACAGCCAACTACCCTTCGCCGCCAGTGCGATCCGTTCAGTTGTTCTCTCTCATGCTCACCTCGACCATAGCGGAAATCTGCCCACACTAGTGCGCAATGGCTTCAGGGGACGCATTCACGCCACGTCTGCAACAGCCGAGCTGTCCCAATATATGCTCGCGGACTCGGCCCACCTTCAGGAAAAGGACGCGGCATTCATTGAAAAGCGGAACGCCCGCCGGCGAAAGATTGGAATCATCGACCCGAATACGCCGGTCCCACCGCTTTACACCATTGCCGATGCAGAAAACGTAACCAGCCATTTTGAGACGTGTGGTCTGCATGAGGGGAAGACAATCGGAGATGGCCTGCGTATCGAACTCAGCAATGCGGGGCACATTCTGGGTTCAGCGTTCATCCTTCTCGAGTATTCACGGAATGGCCGCATTACAAAGATTTTGTTCTCAGGCGACCTCGGCCGTCCGGGTGTTCCGATCCTTCACGATCCCGATCCTGCCACGGAGGCGGACTATCTGATCCTGGAGAGCACATACGGCGATCGCTTGCATCAGCCACTCGGAAGCGTTGAAGACAAGCTTTTGCGCTTGGTCAGCAAGACAATCGCGAGAGGCGGTCATGTGATCGTACCGGCATTTGCCGTCGGGCGTACGCAGCAACTGGTGCTGATGCTTCACCGTCTGTTGGAAAGGAAACTCCTTCCCGATATCCCGATCTTCGTCGATAGTCCTTTGGCAATCAATGTCACCGATGTGTTCCGGCGTCATCCGGAGGAGTTTAATTCGGAGGCAGCCAGCTTCGTCCAAAGCGGCCTGGATCCGTTCGGATTCCACCGGCTGCGCTATCTGCGCGAGGCTTCTGAGAGCAAAGCGTTGAATGATTTGCGTACTCCGTTTGTTGTGATTTCTGCCTCGGGGATGTGTGAAGGCGGCAGAATCCTCCATCACCTTCGGAATGGCATCGAAGATCCACGTAATCTCATTCTCATCACCGGATTTCAAGCGGCCAACACATTGGGAAGACGCCTTGTCGAACGGCACCCAGAGGTGAAGATTTTTGGCGAACCGATGCGGCTGCGAGCGGAGGTAGCGGCTCTCAATGAGCTGAGCGCGCATGCGGACCAAAGAGATCTCGTGAATTGGGTTCGCCCTGTCGCGCCAAAATTGAAGAAGGTGTTCCTGGTGCATGGTGAGCCCGCCGCCCAAAATGCGCTCGCCGCGGTTCTTACGCAAGAACTGAAGCTGGACGTCGTTTGCCCTTCTAGGGGAGAGTTTTTCGACCTGGACTAAAGCCCTCCCGTCCTCGATTTTGGGTGAAGTCGCCCCGTTCGGTGCGTCAAATCACCCAGAACGCCGACCCGCTCTGACATCACGTGCAGGAATGGAGCCCGAAGCCCCACCTGCTACAACACTTCTAGCCCGGTGCAGTTCCGCAAATCGGCCCGACGATTGCACTCTAGCGCGTCGAGCAGAAGCGTATGAAATTCACACACGTTCTTTTTCCATTCGATTACTCGGAGAGGTGCCGCCAGGCCGCACCATTTGTAAGAAGTCTCATCGAAAGGACGGGAGCGCGTCTAACGCTACTCAACGTCATCGAAGATCCCAGCGCGCAGTATCCCGGGAGCGTCGCTTTCGTTGTTCCGGATAGTGAGCGGGATGAGCTCCTGGCGTCCAGCACGAAATTTCTTCAGAAGTACGTGTGCAAGACGTTTTCGTGCGATTCGGTAGACGCAGTTTGCAAGATGGGTGATCCAGCCACAACGATCGTGCGGGTCGCTGCGGATTCCAAGGTGGACCTGATCATGATGCCCACTCGGGGCTGTGGGGGATTTCGAGCCTTTTTGCTTGGCTCGGTTACGGCAAAGGTCCTCCACGACGCGAACTGCCCGGTCTGGACCGATGCTCATATGCCGGAAGAGGACCGTTCGATCGATGTTGCGATTCGGAGTATCGTCTGCGCGGTGGACGACAAGGACGAGAGCATCTGGATTCTCAGGTGTGCGGCGGATCTTGCAACTTTCTACTCAGCGACGCTTCATTTGGTACATGCCGTTCCCGCGCTTGGCGTCCACTCCAAAGCCTTGAACGCGGCGTGGGAAAACGATTTGATCGAATCGGGCCGGCTGCAGATGAGCGAACTGCGCCATGAGGCAGGTGCAAATGCTGACATACACGTCGCGCCCGGAGCGGTCTCCAGCGTGATCCGGAAGTGCGCGCTGGAATGCAAGGCGGATCTCATCGTAATTGGAAGAGGACATGCGCAAGGCCTCCTCGGCCGGTTGCGAACGAACTCCTATGCGATCATTCGCGATTCACCGTGTCCGGTTCTGAGCTTTTGATGAGCAGTACACCGAAGCAAAGAAAAGGTGTCGTTGTCTCGATTCGCGGGAGCGTGATCGATGTGAAATTTGACCAGCCCCTGCCGCGAATTCGCGCCGTGTTGAGGACCGGTAAGAAACGCGAAATCGTCATCGAAGTCCTGGCCCACGTTGAGCCCGATCGAGTTCGAGGAATTTCGCTCACCTCAATCGAGGGCCTAGCGAGAGGTGACGCCGTTGAGAGTACGGATTCTCAGATAATGGCGCCGGTGGGGCGAGCAATTCTCTCGAGGATGTTCAACGTTTTCGGTCGCACGATTGATCGCGGCCAGGAATTAGACGAAGTGGAATGGCGCCCTGTACATCGTCTGCCGCCCACTCTGTCTCGACAGTCTACGAGGACTGAGATCTTTGAGACCGGCATCAAAGCCATCGACGTGCTCATTCCACTTGAACGTGGCGGAAAAGCCGGGCTCTTCGGCGGTGCAGGTGTTGGCAAGACAGTTCTTCTGACCGAAATGATCCACAACATGATCGGACACCATGAGGGCGTCAGCGTCTTCTGCGGCATCGGCGAACGCTGCCGCGAAGGCGAAGAGCTCTACCGCGACATGAAACAAGCCGGTGTTTTGCCCAACATGGTCATGGTCTACGGACAAATGAACGAGCCGCCAGGCTGCCGGTTCGAGGTCGGTCACGCTGCTTTGACTATGGCCGAGTACTTCCGGGACGATGAACATCGTGATGTGCTGCTGTTGATCGATAACATCTTTCGATTCATTCAGGCGGGCTCGGAAGTGTCGGGCCTGATGGGTCGGCTCCCGGCCCGCTTGGGTTACCAACCCACAATGGGAACCGAACTGGCGGAATTGGAAGAGCGCATCGCCAACACGGATGCTGGAGCGATCACGTCGATTCAGGCGGTCTATGTACCTGCCGACGACTTCACAGATCCGGCGGCTGTGCACACCTTCTCGCATCTTTCGGCAACCATCGTGTTGTCACGCAAGAGGGCGAGCGAAGGGCTGTTTCCTGCAATCGATCCACTTGCATCCGCCTCGAAGATGGCTACTCCAGGCATCATTGGTCAAAAGCATTACGGCCTGGCTCAGGACATACGCCGCACTCTTGCGCAGTACGAAGAACTGAAAGACGTGATCGCCATGCTGGGCCTGGAGCAGCTATCACAAGACGATCGCAATGTGGTCTTCCGCGCGCGACGGCTTGAGCGTTTCTTAACCCAGCCATTTTTCACGACCGAACAGTTTACGAGCATGCCCGGGCGGCTCGTTAGCCTTCAGGACGCGCTCGACGGATGTGAGCGCATACTGCGCGATGAGTTCCGGGACTATCCTGAGTCGGCCCTCTACATGATCGGACGGATTGACGAGGCTCGCGAAAAGCGCCAAGCCGGGATGAGCGGTATCACCAGCCATGCAGATTAGAGTGTTTGTCCCAGCTTGTGTCTTTCTCGAAAAGGACAACGTGAGCCGGGTTGTCGCGGAGACTCCACATGGCAGTTTCGGCATTTTGCCTCATCGGCTCGATTGCGTGGCCGCGCTCGCGCCAGGAATTCTGACGTTCGAGACGGAGAGCGCCGGCGAAACGTTCATCGCTGTGGACGAGGGCATTCTCGTTAAGACCGGTCCTGAAGTAAGGATTTCGGTACGCAACGCGATGGGAGGCGCGAACCTCGGGCAGCTTCGGGAGACCGTCGATAGAGAGTTTCTGACGTTGGACGAGCGCGCGAAAAGCGTTCGAATCGTTTTGGCCAAGCTGGAAAGCGATTTCGCGCGGCGGCTTTTGGAGTTATCTCGCCATGGATGACAAGCAGAATGATCCATATCCGAACACGGCTAACCCTCCTGAACGGTTCAGTAACTTGATTGGCGCGAAGGAGGAAAGGAAGTTGCGGGCGCGCCGCACCTTCCGCAATACGTGGTTTGGATTCAGTGTTTTCGGCGTGGTGGGCTGGTCTGTGGCCATTCCGACTCTGCTCGGCGTCGCTCTCGGCGTATGGCTCGACTCGCGTCATCGAGGCCGGTATTCGTGGACCCTGATGTTACTCATTGCGGGTTTGGGTATTGGTTGTCTAAATGCATGGCATTGGGTGGCGCACGAAAACGAGACGATTCGGCGAGAACAGGAAAAGAAGAACAATCATGACTGACCTCGGTGTGCTGATGCTCTCGCTCTTTGCAGGCGTATGCCTCGGAGGTTTGTTCTTCGAGGGACTATGGCGAACCGTTTCACGAGCCGCCCAGACCGCTAGGCCGGCACACTTCTTTGTGCTCAGCTTTGCGATTCGCAGCGCCATCTTGCTTTCTCTGCTGTGGCTGGTTTCTCGCGGTAACGCGATACGTCTCGCTGCGTGTATGATTGGCTTCCTTTGCGGCCGGGCTGTGATTTTAAAAATCCATCGTGGAGGAAAACAGCTTGCAAATTAGCCCGGACCACATCGTTTACTGGCGCCATAGCTTCTGGATCCTGAACTCGACGATCGTCACTACCTGGGGTTTGATGATGGTTATGATCCTCGGATCATGGCTGATCACCCGGCGTCTTTCGACCGAGCCCAAAATATCGCGCTGGCAGAACTTGCTCGAAATTCTCGTGGCCGGTATAAGGGATCAGATCCGGGAAATCGGCCTCGAACATCCTGAAAAGTATTTGGATTTTGTCGGGACCTTATTCTTGTTCATTTTATTTGCGGCAGTGTGCGGAATCCTGCCTGGATATGAGCCACCCACCGGTTCTCTTTCGACTACGGCGGCGTTAGCTATTTGCGTATTTCTCGCAGTTCCTATCTACGGCATCGAAGAGCGGGGCATGATCGGATACTTACGAAAATATGCTGAGCCCAAATTCTTCATGGTTCCGCTCAACATCGTCAGCGATCTCTCGCGCACGATCGCTTTGGCGATCCGCCTGTTCGGCAACGTAATGAGCGGTTCTGTCATCGCCGGCATCCTGCTCAGCATCGCGCCGCTGTTCTTCCCAGTACTGATGAAATCGTTGGATCTTTTGATCGGCACTGTGCAGGCGTACATCTTTGCCGTTCTTGCAACAGTCTATATCGCTGCAGCAACAAAATCTTCCGAGGTATAACTTATGGACAACATCGGTCTGATAGCACTCGTTTCTCTGGTCACGGCCGGGCTCACTATGTGCATTGGCTCCATCGCGCCCGCAATCGGCGAGAGCAAAGCCATATCAGCCGCGTTGAATTCCCTCGCGCAACAACCGGATGCATCGAGTACCGTGACGCGAACTTTATTTGTTGGTTTGGCCATGATTGAGTCACTGGGCATTTATTGTTTCGTCATTTCGATGATCTTAATCTTTGCTAATCCCTTCTGGAATTTCATAGTCGCTAAAGCCGGACGCTAGCATGCTCGTTGACTGGTTCACCACAGTTGCGCAGATCATTAACTTCCTGATACTCGTATGGCTGCTCAAGCGTTTCCTCTACAAGCCAATTCTGCGAGCGATGGATCAGCGCGAGCAACGAATGGTGAATGCGCTCGACGCTGCCAACGAGCAAAGGACAAGCGCAGAGAACGAGAGAATGGCTTTCGAAAAAAAGTCGCAGGAACTAGAACAGCAAAAGCTTCGAATTCTCGCAACCGCAACTGAGCAAGCGAACGAAGAACGCAAACGAATGATTTCCGCGGCTCGCGATGAGGTTACGGGCACAGAGGCCCGGTGGCGCGAAGCGCTCGACCACGAAAAGAACGACCTCTGCCAAGAATTCGCTAGCTGCATGAAAGGCGAGGTCTTCGCGGTCACCCGACAGATCCTTTCTGATCTTGCTCACGCTGATTTAGAAGCATGCATCGCCGACACGTTCATACAGCGGCTGAAGTCACTCGAATCGGATGAAAAGTGTCAGCTAGTGGCATCGCTTGGAAGCTCATCGGCGGTGGTAATCAGATCGGCGTTCGACCTTCCTGAAAAGACCAGGCGACAAATGGAAGCAACGGTTCGAGGGGAGCTCAGCCCTGTCGCACAGATCCAATTTGTGACTGTGCCCGACATCATTGGCGGGATCGAGCTGTGCACGAATGGGCATAAAGTCTCCTGGAGCATACAAAATTACCTATCCTCGCTCGAAAGAGAAGTTGAGCAGGTGATGGAAAAGAAAGCGTTAGAACATGTCCAGTCAGCCTAGCGAGCTCTCAATCGCCGTCGACGCGGCATTCGATGCGATGCGGCAGGCTCGCAAGTGCTATCGAGCCCAGTTGGTGTTGAATGAGACCGGCACGGTGGCGTCCGTGTCAGGAGGAATCGCCAGAATTTCCGGGTTGCCGGGCGTCGGCTATGAAGAACTCGTCGAGTTCGAGAGTGGCCTACTCGGGTTGACCTTTGACCTGGATGAGGAGTTCGCGTCGTGCGTACTCCTGGATGACAGCAGCGAATTGCGTGCCGGTACACGCGTGAACCGGACGTTTCGCGTGATGGACATACCGGTGGGCGAAAGTCTGCTGGGCCGCGTCGTCTCGCCCACGGGCCGTGCACTCGACGGCAAAGGCCCGTTAGCCACTACCCGCCGAACCCCGGTCGAGCGGCCGGCGCCTCAGATTATGGATCGCGCTCCGGTCATCACGCCCCTTGAAACGGGCATCAAAGTCGTTGACGCCCTCATCCCGATTGGCCGGGGGCAGCGGGAATTGATTTTGGGAGACCGGCAAACTGGCAAGACCGCGATTGCCGTCGACGTGATCGCGAATCAAAAGGACAAGGATGTAATCTGCGTTTACTGTGCCATCGGTCAGCGTAGTGCTTCGGTAGCCCGCGTAATCAGCGCGCTCGAGCAAAAAGGCGCCTTGGCGCACACCGTGGTTGTGGTTGCAGAGGCGAATGAAGCACCGGGGCTCTTGTACATCGCGCCGTATGCCGCTACCGCCATCGCAGAGTTTTTTGCGGATCGCGGGCAGCACGCGCTGGTTGTTTACGACGATCTCACCAGCCATGCTCGCGCCTATCGTTCCCTCTCGCTCCTGCTTCGACGACCACCGGGCCGCGAGGCATTTCCGGGGGATGTTTTTTATTTGCATTCCCGCTTGTTGGAACGCGCCACACAGTTCGCGCCGGAGCTCGGCGGCGGTTCGCTCACCGCGCTACCGATCATTGAGACTGAGGCACAGAACTTAGCCGCATATATCCCCACCAACCTCATTTCTATTACGGATGGCCAGCTGTACCTGTCGCCCGATCTATTTCAAAAGGGAATTTTGCCGGCTGTGGATGTGGGGAAATCCGTCTCGCGCGTCGGTGGCAAAGCCCAGCTCGCCGCCTATCGCATGGTTGCTGGAGATTTGAAGCTCGCGTACTCGCAATTTGAAGAATTAGAGATTTTTTCACGTTTCGGAACCCGGCTGGACGAGCAGACGCGCAAGAGCATCGAGCATGGAAATCGAATTCGTGAGTGCCTCAAGCAGAACGAGCTTGAACCGGTCACAATCACGGAGCAAATTACGATCCTGATCGCGCTCACTGCCGGTCTTCTCGATACGGTTTCCGTGGATCGGATGAAGTCTGCCGAACAGGAGCTACAACAGGCCGCATCGAAAATGCCGATTGAAATTCGGCAACGGATTGTAGCTGGCCAGCCACTAAGCTCCGACGATCGAAGCGCCATACTCGCGGTTGCGGCATCCGCACTGGCGGAATATCGGAAAGCGCAATGATCGAGGCGCTGGAGTCACTACATCGACGGCTTCATACGGCTGGCGAACTCAAATCAGTTGTTCGCACGATGAAAACTCTCGCGGCCGTAAGCATAGTGCCTTATGAACGAGCAGTTCGTTCCCTGGTCGATTACTATCGCACCATTGAGCTGGGGCTTATCGCCAGCTTGAAGAACATCGGCAACACTGGGACGAATGACAAACACAACCCACAGGAAGACCGCACGGGCGTCGTGGTCTTCGGTTCAGATCAGGGGATGGTTGGTCAGTTCAATGAAATCTTGGCTGAGTTCGTCCTTAGCGAGTTGAAAACTCGTGCTGGCAAAAAAGTGGTCTGGCCGGTTGGAGAACGGCTCGCGTGGCGAATGGGCGCACCTGATATCGATGTGATGCCGGTTCATCCGGTCCCAGACACGGTAGCGGGCATCACGCCGCTCACTGCTGCACTTCTCGAAACCATTCAACAGCACCGCGAAAATCGAAGCGTCACTCGAGTGCTCGTGTTCCACAATCAGTCCTTCGGTGGGAAGAGCTTCCGGCCGTCGAGGCAGCAACTTTTGCCCTTTGACGCTGAGTGGTTGCACGCTGTTGCTACAACGAAATGGCCAACGAACATGATCCCGCAGGTGATGCCCGTGGAGAGCGAAACCGTCGCGGCGCTTTTGCGGGAGTATCTGTTTATATGTCTGTTTCGCGCGTGTGCTGAATCACTCGCAAGCGAGAGCGCAAGCCGGTTGGCCGCTATGCAGGCAGCCGAGCGAAAGATCGGCGATCTCCTTGAACAGCTTCGATTGGAGTTTAATCAAGCCCGTCAGAATTCGATTGACGAGGAATTGTTCGATGTCATTACGGGTTATGAATCTCTTTCGCATGCGTGCTGACTTTGCACCTCCCGGCATTGCTTCTCTCCGTTTTGTGGTGGATGGGGTGTTGCCGGGCAGCACCCCCGAGCCCTCGGCGGCGAGAGTATCGCCGCGAGGAGAGGGCTCGCGTCGGGCGAGAATTTGCGAGGGATCTTGGAACCAGCAAGGGGGCGCCGTCGCGAGTCCTTCCGCATAATGCACCATCGATCCGCTTCCGGCAATCAGGGCAATGTGTGCATGACATATACGGCCTTTGTATTGTTCCGGTATGGCCGAGCCCGGCAGTACCACGTAGAAACCGCGGTCAATCTATCTTCTCGGCCGCGGTTTGCTTGTAGGCTGGCTCCCGAACGCATGGCGATGTGCGGGGGGAGTTCTAAGCAGCGTACACTGCATAACATTAAAGTTCCTTATTAATGATACCAACTATCATGATTGATATGTCATACCGTTACAGGATTAACAATAGCGGGATGATCGCCGTCACGATGAGTGGTAGACTCGTCTGCTGTGACCAAAGAAGAGCAATACGTGGCTGACGCGCTCAAAGCCTTAAGAGCGGAATTTGGCGAATCGCAACAACGATTCAGCGACCGAATTCGCGTTACAGTTCGAACGGTGGCTCGATACGAAGCCCAGAAGCCGCCCACCGGCGAGATGCTTGGCAGACTTGCAGCTCTCGCTGAGGAAGTCGGACGGCCCGATTTGCGGGCGGTGTTTACAGACGCGTTCTGGTGGGAGCTAAACGAGGAAATCGGACGCAAGCTACAGATCGAGGTTCCCCGGCTGCACTTGCACTACAAAGCGCTGCTTTGGCTGACGCTGAACGGAGGACAGCGTTCACAAAGTCGGGTTGACACCTTTCTGAAAGAAGAAATTGGTCGAGTGGCAAAAGAGCGGAAACGGGAGTTGACGGGCGAAGAGCGGCACAATCTGGAATCGCTCGCAGGGAGCGTAGGTTGACGAACCCATGCAGATTGCGATGGGCCAGCGTGAAGAAATCGTATGGAGTTGTTGAAAGATCTCGCGTCGACTTGTCATCTGTTGCTTTCCTTCGTACCTCTTGATGATCTGGCAGCGATCTGGGGTCCTTAATGATCGCGTCAACGAATGATCGCGACAACGCTTCGTGGCACTCACAGTCGCATTTTGACGAATGCTTCGGTCATTCAATCTCCTACTGGGTTCGAGGCCTCTCAGGCCGATCGTCAGGCGGTCTCGTTCCAAGTTGCAACCGCGGTAGTGAAAACAAAAGATTTGAAGGTTCCTCGTGAGCTTTGGAATCCGGAGTTCGACGGCAAGCTGAGGAATGGAATCGGGAAATCATTGACGGAGCAGAACAGCGTCATTGAAGAAATTCAAAATGATCACCTGGAACGATGTTCAAAATACTCTAAAGTCTCACGACCGTTTCAAAAAGGGGCCTAACGCGAGTGCGGCTTCGTCCTTTCGATCTCCCTGGCGATTTTGGCGGCCTGCCGCTCGATGCCAGACAAAAGCGTTGAAAGCGTGACGTTCAGACTCGAGGCGACTTTCGCCAGGTTCTGAAAGCTTAAATTGGTCTCGCCGCGCCCGATTGTACCCATGAACGTGCGGTGAACGCCGCACTGATCGGCGACTGCTCTTGTGAATAGCCGCGCTTGAGGCGCAACTGGCGAACCCGGTTTCGGAGCGCTTTCTGTAATGCGTTTTGCACTCCATAAAAAGTTTGGATGGCCCGTCAGGTATATATCTACAGCTTTACCATAGACACTGTTTACGTAGACTTATGGTAGACTCTTTTTCGATTGCTTTTGCTGGATCTGCTAACGGGGAGCCTTCTGGATCAATATATGAAAGGCGTATGGCTGCTCGGCATTGCTGCAGCGGTGCTTCTCTTAGGCTGCCGTGCATCCCGGAGGGCGGCAATGGCTGCCGTATGACGCTACCGCAGAAACCGACACCGGCCCGCGTCGAACTATGGAAAAAAGCCGTTGCGTTTCCAATACCCGCGGAGGCACAGTTCGGAATGCTGAACGGCCTCCGCTTCAAGATCCTGCATTACGTCGACTGGCTTTCGAGCATCTACAGGGCGGAGACTTGGCCTGACCATACCGACGAAGCGATACGTGAAATCACACGGGCTGCACGTCAGCCAAAACCATAACTGCCATGTTGCCTGAACGTTGCGCCGCCACAATGCGGAATATCTGGAACAGGACGAGCGCCGGCGCGGGATGGCAAAACGCAAAAAATAGGCCGACTCAAATTGGCGCCTGTAAAGACTGCTGCGGATTGTATGAGATGTGCGTTGGCTTGAATTGATCGTTCCCGCTGGGCCGGGGGCGCTGAAAGCGGGCCTTAAACGGAATCGGCGTGCCGAAGCGCTTGACACTAGCGAACTTGGCGCATCCGAACGCGGTGCGCCCAAGTCTATCGCTCGAAACATCGCGGTCCTGCCGAAGCCACCCATTCGCGTCAGATAATCAATGCGCAGTCACTGTGAGCCTGAGGACGGGTGTCGGGTCTGCGGGAACGGAGCGGAATCGCGCGAGTAGCTGTGATAGATTGAAGCAGTTGTGAAGTGGATGGAAGATGAGTTTACTGTCCGTTTTACTGTCCACTTTTGGATCAGAAGCCATGATTAGGTACGGACTGGATGGACAGTATAGACAATTGGCTGGGAAGGTTAAATCCTTTAAAACCAGCTAAGCAGCAGAGAAGTCAGGCAAGCGGGAGTAATTCAGCGGTAGAATGCCAGCTTCCCAAGCTGGACGTCGCGGGTTCGAGCCCCGTCTCCCGCTCCATCTTTTCAGTAACTTGGGGCATATTGTCGGTTTCAACGTTAATGCGATTACTGCTTTAAGCTCCCGATCACCTCGCGGAGCCGGCTGGAGGGTGTTACGAGCACCCTCCAGCCAAACCTGAAATCTCCTCGCGTAGCCTCAATTCAAAAAGCCTCAACATTCGAGTGCTTCCTGCGCCGTCATTGGATGACGACTGATTCCAACTTGCGAACGGCCGCCAGTTTCTGTTCGAAGCTCGCCACCGCGTATTCGTTTTCATTCACGTCCACCGTGTTGCCCATCTGTGCCGACCGGGTATGAGCATCCACCCCAGCCGCCTTCGACAGAGTCGCGAAGGTCCGCCGCATGACCTGGAAGGTCGCCCACTCCAGACCAACCGGCTTCAGCTTCGGGTACATCGACTTCCGCCAGATATTGTCCCGCCTCATCGGCGTTCCTTTCTCTGAGCCGAAGATCCAAGTTTCCGACGGCGAACCGAGCAACCGAAGTTTCCACCGATCGAGCAGGGCCAGCGTTCCCACGGTGAGTGCGACCCGGCGTGTCGATCGCTTCGTTTTCGGTTCATCGATATCGCCCTTGTAGACCCGGCGCCGGACCCAGACCGAGTCATCGTCCAGATCGCCCAGTTGAAGCGCCAGGATTTCACCGGGACGCATCCCTTCCCAAGTTGCCAGGCGCACGATCACCTTCTCACGGAGTTCCAGCGCTCCGATCATAGTGGCCGCCTGATCCGGGGTCAGAACTTCCCTACTCCGCCCTTCCTGGTAGTGCCGCGGCGTAAACAGCGCCGCCGCCGGATTCCGATCGACTACGCCCTCGCTCATCGCGAGCGCGAAAACCGACCGTAAACGGAACCGGAGATGATCGACCATACTCCGTCCGCAACTTCGCGCGCGTTCGTCGAGAAGTGCTTGCAGTTCGCTCCTCGTGATTTCCTGCATCAACTTCTCTCCGAGAGGCCGAACCAGATGCACTTCCAACCGATTCGTCTCAACCATGCCGGTTGATGCCTTCCACTTCCGGTGACACACCGGAAGGTAGACGACCTCGCAGAACTTCGCGAACGTCCAGGTGATCTTGTCTGGATTCTCTGCCCCTTCGTTGATGGGCTTCAGGATCTCGGTTAAAATTCCTTCCGCCTTCACCCGATCCATCTTCGAGCAGAGTCCGATCTCTTTCGATTTGGGCTTTCCCTCCTCTCTCCACTGGGCATACCAGTAGTTCTTTCCATTCCGCTTGCGGGTCTTCAGACAGCCCCGCTGGAATCGCTTTCGACGCATTCGTTTTTCCTTTTCCTGCGTCTGTGGCGGCAAAACTGAACATGCTGCCATACTATCGGGTTTTGTTGGATTCCAGCCACTGCTCCAGCCAATCGCGGCGGACCAGTTTCCTGCGCCCCATCGTCAGATGGGTGAGTTTAGGCAAGCCATGAACCTTGCCGTGGATGGCATTGTGGACGTGCGCCTTCGAGCAGCGGAGGATGTTGGCGACCTCCTTCACCGTCAGGATGTTTGACGTGTTCTCCATGATCTCCTCTGAACTGTAAGGCGCGAGATGGATGTGGCGTGACTGTTTCGAGCGAGGGATCGATGGGGAAGTTCGGCATTCTGGGGGCGCATGTTTCAGGCGCGATGCTGTGGGATGACTCGCGAATCGGTATCAAATCAGCGTTTATCGCACCGCCCCTAGAATGCCGAAGAATCTCCCAGTGGAAAACGGAGATTTCCTCGGCAATGTCGGGGCGCTCAAGACGGCGTTTTTCGGCATTGTAGGGGCAGATCGTCGGCATTCTGGGGGCACATAATCCTATATGTACCTGTACAGATCCAGTAGTCGGTGCGTCCCTGTTTGTGGAAATGTGGGAATTCTTCGAGAGCGATCCGCGCCACCTACGGCAGGGGAAATCAAACGGCGGTAGCTGCCCTAATAGCCGTTTGCGTCATGTTCCACCAGCACTGAGACCCTCATGCGGGAGCGAGGCCAAGCCATCGCTGCGTGGCGGGAATTCGCGAGAGAATGAACTTTTCTGTAAGGAGAACGAGGATGAGTGAGACACCCAGTTCTGGAAGATAAAGGGCAAGCGCAAATACAGCCGCGAAAACCGCAAATGACCAGCGTGGTCGCTCTAACGGTAGCGGCGCTCCCAGCATCCCAGCACGCCGCCTCCTCCACCACATCGCCACTGCGCTCACGCAGAGCGTAATAAGCCCCAGTGTCGTCAGGAGCCCGAGGAACTGATTGAAAAGACCGAATAGCTGTCCCTCGTGAGTCGCGATTCCGATATTAACCACGCGATCCAGCAACATCGTTTGATCAAAGTTCTGCCGTCCGACGACGGCTCCCGTCTGAGGGTCGGCCTGAACCACGTCGCGCAGCGTGCGGTTTTGCGAATCAGACTTGATCGTCCACAGGCCTCCCGGCTTAGCAGCGGGCATGATTTTGATAGGGGCCGCGAGTCCCAGCGAAGCAGCTAGGGGAACAAGCCGATCAAAGGCCGAATACTCCTCCGAGGCCGGATGGCGCATCATACGCTCGACATGGTCGGCGTGCTCCATGCTGGGCATATCCGGCATATTCGCCACCGCATTCAGGCTGTTACTGTTCATCGCGGCGCGTGCGGCCAGTTCTGATGCACGTCCCGTCGTCCAGTCCTGATGCGCTGCTGCAGTCCCCGTCATTTGACGGATGCGTTTAAAGTACGTTCCCCAACCGTTCGCCCAAGGAAGCCCCGTCAATATGAGGAAAAGCGCAAACGCGGAGATCCAAACGCCCGAAACCGCGTGGAGATCGCGCCAGAAGATTCGCCCAGCTTTACCGAAGCGCACCCAGAGCACGCCGCCAAGCTTCTCTGTCTGCCGCGGCCACCAAAGGTACAGGCCGGTCAGTAGCAGAACAATGGCCCACGAAGCCGCTAGCTCGATGAGGTACGATCCCCACCTGCCAGCGAGCAACTGGCCATGCAGGTGGGCCAAAAGCGTCATGGGACGATGGTCCTCGTTGATGATGTAGAGAGCCTTGTCAGTAACGGGATGCACGTAGACGCGAAACTCTTCCGTACCAACGCCGACCACGACGCGCGCAGCTGCGTCCGGGCCGGGAGGAAGCTCATAGTAGTGAAGGCTTGAATGTGGAACCGCCGCAACAGCCGCCCGCGCGATCCGTTCCGGAGTCGTCCTATTTCCATCTATGTGAAGGTGGTCGTACGGTCGATCGAGCCAGCGTTCGATCTGCGGCCGAAACAGGTAAATGGAGCCTGTTATCGAGAGCCAGATAACAAACGGGATGCAAAAGACGCCTGCATAGAAATGCCAGCGCCAGATTGCACGATAGAGACGCCGCCCCTGTTCCTCGACTTTTGGCTGCGTGAGTTCATTTTGCATCGCTGTTCCTTCCTTCTTAGAACCGGTATGTCATTCGCAGGCTGACCTCTCGCGGAGTTCCGGGAATAACATCGAAGCTCCCGAAGTCTTTGAGGTAGTAAACGCGGTTGGCGATATTTCGGACGTTCAGATCGAGGCGCGCGCGGCCGAAAGTATATGCCGCGCCCAGATCGACCGTCGTGTACTGAGGAAGTATCACGTTGTTGCCGAGCAGGTTGGGGCCCTCGATCACGTTCGCGGTGTCGAGGAACGCGCGGCTGCCGACAAAGTTCAAGCCGCCCCGGATCTGGATTGGCAGACGATGCGGAACATAACTGAGAAACACGTCGGCGCGATTCCGGGGCGTATCGGCCACCTGAAAACCCACGTTGCCTGAGTTGCTCTTGATGACCCGGGCGTTCTCGTATGTGTAGCCGGCTTGCGCGAAGAAGCCTTTGGCGATGCGAAAATTTCCTTCGATCTCAGCGCCGCGTCCTCGAACGTCACCGCCATTGATGCTGTAGCCCGTATGGACGGGATCGGGGGTGACGGCATTTGTCTTGTTGATCTGGAAAACGCTTGCGGTCAGATTTAGCCGCCCCTGCGTAAGGCGTAGACCAGCTTCGCCCTGCCAGGAGTCTTCCGGGGAGAGTGGCGGGCCGCTGAAGGTGAGGGTGTTGACGGCGGACTCTATGTTAAAGCCGGTCGCGTAACCGCCGAATAAGGACCAGCCGTGACTCAGTCTGTAGGTCGATCCGACTTGGTACGTCGTGTGATTGAAGCTCGTGTCAAGAACGGTGGGCGGGGTGGCGAAGTCGGGAGCTTGGGTGTGATGATTCAAGTACCAGTCGGTGCGAACACCAAGGATGACGCTCCAGCGCTCGGTCAGATCGACCCTGTCCTGAGCGTAGATTGCCCATGAATCATAGTTGTTGAATACGACTTGGTTCAGCGGATAGGGTCCGTCAGCAACAGTCCCATAGGCCGCGTATGGATTCAGGGTATTGATCGAAGAGACCGAAGGCATGTTCTGCTGGAAGTAGCGAACCCTGAAAAGATTGTTTTGCATGCCGATCAGCAGATGATGTTTCACACGAAGCGCGTTCGCAGTGCCGGCAAGATCGACTTGTTCGATCGGATAATGATGGCGTTCTTCGTCGTAGCGGCCTGTGCGGGAAACCGTTACCAGGTCCGCCAGAACCTTGTTCAGATTGATCTCCGAGTAGATTCCGGTAAAGGTGGAGTAGGACACACGCGGCGTGAGCGTCCATCCGTCGTTCAATCTAACGGGAGCCCACACCTGAAGGAGCATGCCTGTGGCCGTGAAATTATTGTGGCCGGGATCTCCGTTGGATGCAGGATCGCCCAGATACGTGGACGAAGGAATCCGTCCCACGCCATTCGAGATGACAGTTCCTATTATGGGGAGACCGGGGTTGCGAAAGGTGTCCCGTTCCTGCCACTCGCCGACGAAATGAACCGCCACCTTGCGGCCGCGATCCCAATCGACGGATAAGGCCCCGTTGTCCCGGTTGATCGGAAGGTAGCGGACAAAGCTACCTGAGCGTTCGATTTCTCCCGTCGCACGAAAAAAAAGGCCGTCAACAGGGCGAACCGGCCCCGTCACATCGAAGGAGCCCGCTGCCTGGCCGAAAGAACCAGCTATTACACTGACGCTGCCAGCGAAATCCTTCTGCGGACGCTTGGTAACGATATTCATGACGCCGCCGACCTCGCCTTGGCCCAACAGCACGCTTGACGGACCTTTGACCACCTGCACCTCTTCGATGTTCGAAAGCGCGGAGGGATCGACATTGAAGAAGTAACGCTGATACACGCCGTTGTAAACCGGGTAGGCGGTGAACCCGCGGACCCTGAATGCGAACCCCTGATAGGTGGATTCGCGAGGCGGACCCGCAGTCGCGGAGGGAACGGCGCTCAGAATGTCTCCGAGGCTGATTGCGTTCCTGTCGAGGATATTCTCCTGATTGATGGCCTGGATCGACTGCGGGAACTGTTCGACTGGAATTCCGGATTTATCTCCGAAGACGTCGCTCGTTTTGCCGGTGACGACGATATTCTCGGACCGCACGGCGATTGCAAGCTGGAAGTCCGCCACCGCCACCTCACCGGTTGCAACCTTGACCTCGGATGTCGCCGCGGTAAAGCCATTTTCCTCCGCCCTGACGGTGTAAGTTCCGGCCGCAGGATTTGAGATTTGGTAGTGGCCGAGTGCCTCCGTGAATGCCTCGTATCGAGCGCCGCCATCCCTCTGGACGAGGGAAACCTTCGCGCCCGCTACCGCCGCTCCCGTGGCGTCTGTGATCGTTCCCTCAACGGCTGTTGTCACTTCTGGTGGAGCATTCTGCGCACCGGCTGAGATGGCTAGGGCTACAAAGGGAAAGAAGGCCAGAAGCGGATGCAAAACTAGTTTGGCTTTCATGCAGTCATATCCTCGATAAAACGGTCAGGCATCGTTCTGGAACAGCGCATTACTTCATCAATTCCCTATAACGCTGGGAGACGAATTCCCAATTGATGACTTTTAGAATTGCGCTGAGATACTCGGGCCGCCGGTTCTGGTACTTGAGGTAATAAGCGTGTTCCCAAACGTCAATTCCGAGCAGGGGCCGTTTGCGCGCCAGCAAAGGGCTGTCCTGATTTGGCGCGCTGTCAAGCGCGAGCTTGCCCGTCTGGTCGAGAGACAGCCAAGCCCAGCCGCTGCCGAAAACGCCGGCGGCGGCCGTTCGCAATTCCGTTTCGAATTTTCCCTGATCGCCGAAGGCATGGTTGATCGCTTCGGCGAAGGCTCCGGACGGCCTGCCGCTCCTCGACGCCGGTGAGAGAGTTTGCCAGAACAAGCTGTGGTTGGCGTGGCCTCCGCCTTGATTTCGCACCTGCGCACGGATCACAGGCGGGAGCACGTCTAGCCCTTCGAGCAGCTCTTCCACGCTCATCTTTGCAAGCGACGGATCTCCGGCCACTGCTTTGTTCAAGTTATCAACGTAGGCCTGATGATGCTTGCCGTGATGGATCTGCATCGTTTGCGCGTCGATAAACGGCTCAAGCGCATCGTAGGCGTAGGGCAACCGAGGAAGCTGAAACGGAAGCTCCGCGGCGCGGACTCCAGCGGCTGCCGCACCGAATGCCGCCGACCTCAATAATGTTCTTCTGGTCATTGCTTGAACTCTCTTTCTGAAGTTGCGATGAATAAACCCCTTTTATTTGCCAGGAGCATTGTCCGAAGGATGAATCCCGCTTATCCAGTAATCGGTGTCGCGGACGTGCACCGTGGCAGTCACCTCCTGGCCCGGCTGCAGTTTTTCCAACTCGGCCTTGTCTTTGACTGGGTACTCCATGGTCATGGCTTCCATCCAGCCCTCGATCCTGTCGCCGGCTATGACGGCTATGTGGGCATCAGCGTCGAGCCGGATAATCCGTCCATGCAGCATGTGCTGTTTTTCAGGTACAGCCGCAAAGTTACCGCTGCAGCTCCAAAGTCCGGCGGCGCAGATCGCGACCGCGGCTGCGCCGCCGGCGGTTCGAAGGTTTGCACCGATAAATCGGAGAACGACGAGAGCGCCGAGCCCCAGCACGCCGAAGGGAATAAGGAACGCGAGCCACCACGTCGCGCCCTCGGGTTCGGCCAGGATGCGCGATCCATATTGCCTCTTGTAGTACTCGACGATATCCCGCTCGCTCGCGCCCCGCTCGATCATCGCGTGAATTTCGGCCTTCATCGCGAGAGAAGCATCGCTCATATGATGGTCAAGGGTCTCCCTATAACAACAAGGCGCAAGCAGCTCCTTTTGAAGTTTCAGTTCTGTGGGCGATGCGCGGTCGGCAGCCGCACATGGCAAGATCAGCATTGCCGCAAGCAATAGACTCTTCGTGGCGGCGCCGACCGGCGTGCGCGCCGAACCTTCGACACTCGCGGGAAGAACGCGCGTGATCAGCAAAGAACAGGGGAAGATCCAAGGCATCGGACCCTCCTAGAATGCGAAGCGAAGTGCGAATTGGAATCCACGAGGATCGCCCACCGCCGTAATCTGTTTGAAGGTGGGAGAAGGGCTTGTCGGATACGCTCCCGTTCCGAAAGTGCCGTTAAGGCTTACTCCATTCACGTGATTCGTAAGATTGAAGCCTTCGGCGAGGGCCTGCATTTGAAATCTTTCCGCCAACTGAAATGTCCGGCTAACCCGCGCCCCCAGGCTGAAAAAGTCGAATCCCTCCCCAGCATTGCGATTGATGAACACGCCGTTGATTGTTGGACGCGCTGTGGTCCCCTGAATCGTTTGCGCACCGGTGGTGATATTAAAGGGCAACGGCGAATAGTATTGGACCAGGGCGTTCAAGGAAAAACCATGACTTAATCTTGCCCAAGCTGTGGATGCCTTGCTCATCGGCGAATGCACCGATCCGTCGAATACAAAACGATGGCGCTGATCGTCATCCGACCGGCCGTAGTCCTGCCAGATATTGAAATTGTTGATTGGCGAACTGAAGAAGAATTCACCGACATTGTCGAGCGCTTTCGAGTATGTGTATGAGATGCGATAGTTTCCCCAGGCCGCGGGACGCTGCACGAATGAGAGGTGCAATGCATCGTAATGGGAATCGGCAAGCGAAGAGTATTGGCTGTCGTTCGCGATCGTCGCATTCGGGCGGCATCCGTTGTTCGTGCCGGCGGCAGTGCATGACGGGACGTTCTGATTGACCGAAACGATCAAGTGGAGTCCGCGAACGTGTTGGTATCCGGCGCTGATCGTGCTCTTGCTGCCAAGTTGTTGCTCGATTTCGAAGTTGCCCTGCTCGGAGTAAGCGTTCTGCATGTTCGGTTGCATCGTGGAGTAGTTGAACAGAACACCCGCAGGAATGGTGAGACTATTCAAAATGTTCGGAAATATCGGCGCACCGGCCTGAGTCGGCGAGAGACTGATGCTGATCTGACTGAGCTGCGCCAGATTGATCGTGTTGTTGGCGGAAAGCAGAGCATTCGCGAGCGCGCGTAAGGGAACACGATCATAGAAGAGTCCGTAGCCACCCCGGATGACTGTCTTGCGTGACGCGAAGGGTGTCCAAGCGAATCCCCCGCGGGGGGACACGTTGTTCTTGTCGGTTTCGATCGTATGCAGGAATTGGAGGTCGTAACGCACGCCGAGATTTAGCGTGAGCCTGCTGTTTATCTTCCATTCGTCCTGCGCATAGAAGCCGACGTTAGGATTAGTTTGATGAACGGTGTTCGTATTGAACGTCTGCGTAAAACCGGAATTGTTGTAGGTGCCCGAGAGAAAGTTTGCTAGCGAGGAAAAGGAATAGCTTCCTCGATAAGAGCGTGGGTAAGTGATCGTATCGTCGTTGTAGATGTACTCGACTCCAGCGCGTAGCGCGTGCGCGCCGGCCTGGTATGAAAAATTATCGACGACTTGGCCGAGCTTGTTTTTGCGTCCCGTTGGAGAACCAGATAAGGTGCCGAAAGAGGCAACCCCGGAGATGCTGACAGCGGGCCCTATCAAATCAGAGGGAGGCGCAGATAAGCTGCTGTTCCAAAACTGCCCGCGTGTCTCGTTCACCGCACGTGGCGACACAGTAAAGATATTGCTGATCGCAACTACCTGGTCGGTGTCATCCAAATTTGCTGAAGCGGTTGGCGCGCTTAACCCGCCCGCCCCGCGCGAGTTCACGCTGGATACGTGGTAAAGACTGTAGCGAGCGCTAAGTTGATCTTTGTCCCCAAAGCGATGATCGACTTTACCTAGGAAATTGATGGTATGAACCGGATTGGGATAAATTCCAGTCGAGATCGGAGGTCCCGGATAGCCGACCGCGGCTAAGCGCGAATTGACTGCAGTCACATTTGCAGGGGAAATCGTCACCAACCCAGACTGATTCAGGAGGCGCTGTTCGAAGTTTGCGAAGTAGAACGTCTTGTCATGAACCACAGGCCCGCCCAAGCCTGCCCCATACTGTCCCTGCGTCATCGGTAGAACGGTGTTGGAAAGAGCATTGGCCGCGTTCAAAGCGCCATTGCGGATATATCCATAAAGGTCTCCGTGTAGAGTGTTCGTTCCGCTCTTTGTGACCACATTCACATAACCGCCCAGAGCACGACCAAATTCAGCTTGCCCGCCCGAGGTCACCACCTGTAACTCCTCGACGACATCGAGACCATAGAATGCGCCGGTCAGGCCGGAGGCATCGTCGTTATCGGAAAGGCCATCGACAATGAAACTATTGGAAAAATTCCGCTGGCTTCCGATGGAGATACCTTGGCCAGGAACCGCTGCGGTCTCCGCAAAAATCTGGTTTGCTGCCGTGTTGGTTGGGGAAACCCCAGGGACGAGCAACGCCGCATCCAGGAAGTTGCGGCCATTCAGGGGAAGTTCGGCGATTTCGGCTCGGGTTACTGTTCCCGCAATCTGGGATCGCGCCGACTCAAGTACTGCCGCACCTTCTGAGACATTTACGGTCGTTTGAGTGGATGCGAGCGACAACGGAATTGAGAGGTCGAAAGCCGAGCCGATTGTAAGCGTCAGGCGTTGAGTACGGTCCGCAAAGCCATCCTTCCGTATGAGAATTTCATATGGACCAACTTTCAAATATGGGAACCGAAAGCGTCCATCGGTATCTGATACTGCAGAGGCCGAGACATTTGTATCGACGCTCCTTGCGGTAACTGTCGCTCCCTGGACCGCCGCCCCGCTCGGGTCCGTGACGCGGCCAGCTATGCTGGCATTATTTATTGACTCCTGTGCAAAAGCGCATCTGACAGTGGAAGCAACACCCGCGGAAATGCACAATAATGAGGCAATCGTGGTGATTGCCGTTGATCTCTTCATACACGTCTCCTTGCTGGTTTTTGGTTTAAGAACTGATCGACGACTATGCCTGGAACAAGGAGCACGACGGCGGCGGCCGTTGGCGAAGGGAGACGTAAGAGGAGTTTGCTGTTGGCGTTGCGACTAAGCGCGCAACATGTGGACTTAAGCGCGGAAGCCGAGAAAGCGTGAATGTTTGAATGGTAAGACCCGCTTGAAGGGGGGCAACACTGATCGAGAGTGAGCACCCTTCGGGGCAGGATGTGCCAGTCTCAAATACGACACCTTGAGATGCTTCGCTTCGATGCTTGCGGCAGCAAGATTTCACGCCCGCGCGTTTGCAGCATTGGCAAACGTTTCGCATTGATGCGAAGGCAAGTTGGACGATTGGTGAGAGAGTGGTGACCGTGAATGCAAGCAGCAGCAGAACAGTCACGCATCGTGACCGACCCCTTCGCCGCAAGGTGTTTGCTTTAGTCATCCGTCTATTCGTGCCCGTCGCTTTTTAAGACGTGAACTCTACGTCTTCCTTCCAAAAATTGAGCAATCTTTGCTGCGGGTCTAACTGTGGACCTCGCGACCTGCAGGACGCAATTTAGGCCCAACGCGAGAGAAGGCTTCACGCGATGAGCGCTGAAAACGAAAAATCTAGGATGTCGGCAATTAGATTGTGACGGGAGGGCCGCGTTTGGGAGTTGCTGGATCGTGGATACTAGAGAAAACCTGATCAACCGGCCCCTGTACGTCGGAGGAGGCCAACGACACCAACGTTGTCTGGATCGAGCTTAGGAAAAACGTCGAACTCGGATTAACCGGTGCTGGTTGGGCTCCGGGGAACGAGGCACATCTAGCCGCTCGAAGGGCAGGACCGGAGGTTGATCCCACTTCCGAGCTCATGCTGCAATGATGTTTGCCAGCTCTGCGACAGCAGGCGGGCAAGCTCCCCTCTGCATTCGAGGCAAAGACCGCGGGGCTGATCAGCGCAAAGCTGAAGAGCGCAACCAACAGACTTGCCAAGCAACGGCGCATTGCCTGAGTATACATCGCAACGCGGCGGGCCGGGCGGGCCTCACGATTTCGATGGCCTGTCTTCCATGCTCGCCAAAGGCGCTGAATTCCATAAGGGATTGCCAAATCTACCCGATCCAAAGACAATCGGTTATCGCAGCTTATGAATGTCTGGCCTGGCTTCACTTCTTGATGGCCAAGACTGTAAAGATTTGGTCGTCCGGTAGTCCGGCGACTTCACGTCCTGCAGCTTTCTGTTTCTCTTCTGGAACGTCCAAGTACTTAGTCAAGAACTCGCCCCGCAGTCGGAATACGAGATACTGTCCGGTAGCTTTGTTGCGGACGATCGTCTCCGTATCGCGGGGTGTGGTTTCCACGATATGCAGACTGAGCTTCCCTGCGCTCACGCCGGTTGCAGCCTGCCAACCGTCGGCAATGCAGCTGTATTGAACCTGCAGCGGCGTACGGTTAGTGACATCGAGTGAGAAGCTGCCACGGTCAGCGCCCAGGTCACGCAACGCGCGCTCGCCCATACGATATCCGGCGACGGCGAACACGCCGGCGGCTCCATGAATCGCCGCCACCCGATCCAGAATTGTCTGCAGCGCATTTGGAATCACAGTCGATGGTGGCTGCCCGGAGCACATTTCAACCAGAAAAACCAGGATGGCGCCGATAACCGGGTAGCGACGTCTCATAAAATCCTCCCTTATGGCTAGAACAGCAGTTTGAGCGCAAGCTGTAGGGAGCGCGGTCCGCCCACTTGATACAATGCGCTCAACCCGCCGAGCCCTGTTCCCAGCAACTGAGTGGACCTTCCGAAATTCGGGTCTGTAAGGATGGCGACCGGATTGGCGAGGTTCGGGTGGTTGAGAATGTTGAAAGCGTCCGCGCGGGCCTGCAGCACCAAGTGTTCCTTCAAACGGAACTGCCGCCTCAACGAGAGATCCAACTGCGTTGCGCCGAAGCCTCGTAGAACATCGCGACCGAGTGTGCCCTGACGCGAGGCCGCAGTGGGCGCTGCCCCGTTGAACGCTGCTGGATTGATGCGTTTCCCGCCGGCTGTGTTCGGATCGCTGACGTAAAGCGGAATTCCGGGAACAAGATCCGGCCGGGTCACGGTGGTGAAGCCCAAGCCAAGAGCATCCCGCCCGGTGAGAACGTTGACCGGCGTGGCGGAGCGGGATCGAAGAAATCCATCCAGTGCGAAGCCGCCAAGAATCGTCTTAGCAACCCCCGCTCGCAGCGACGGCAACTCGTAGCTGATAGCTCCTGTGAATGTGTGCCGAATATCAAAGCTTGAAGGGCCGTAATCCTGGTTGGGATTGTACTTCGTTGTAGGGGCCTGGAAATTGTTGATCGATTCGTCAGAGACGTTATCGAGGGACTTACCGAAGGTGTAGGAGGTAAGCGCCTGGAAGCCGCGCCAAAAATGCCGTTTATACTCAAGCTGCAACGCGTTGTAGTTGGATTGTCCATCATCGCGAACAATATCGACGCGCGGAAAGTTTGGGTTTGCCTTGCGCAGGCTCTCGACGCGGCCCAAGCGACGCCCGGAAGAGCCCACATAGGAAACCGACACGCTGTCGTTTCGGCCAAAGCCCTGCTCAACCGCGAAATTGTATTGCAACGTGTATGGGATCTTGAAATCATCGGAATACGCGAATACACGAGGATAAGGAGGATTCGTGCTGACGGGCGGCGGCTGAACCGCAAAGGCGGGCGAGGTAAACGTTACCGAGGAAAGGCCGAGCGTCCTGGCAAAGGGGTAGATTCCCGTGCTAAAGGCGCTTCCGGTGAAGTCATAGCCCAAGTCATAGAAAACGCCGAATCCACCGCGAAGGACGGTTCGGCCCTGTTCGAATGGCTGAAAAGCGAAGCCCGCACGCGGGGCGAAATTGTTCCAGGTGGTCTTATAAAGCTGCGTTCCAGCCGGTGCGAGCGAGAGTGCCGCAGGGTTCGAAACGTTTGTCACGGTGGGCGGTAAATTACCATTTTCCTCGGAAGGCGGCGGGTTCACTTCATAACGGACACCGTAGGTGAGAGTGAGCTTACGGGATACCTTCCACGCGTCCTGCGCAAACAGGGAAAGGTTGTTGTATATCGGGCGGAGAACAACTTGAGGCGCTACGATCGAAGCCGCAGTCGGCACATTATTAACGAGATCCGCAATGTCGTCCGGCAGAAATGACCGCTTATAATTTCCCGAGTTGGAGACTGGCATGAGTCGGCGGTAATCGACGCCGAATTTGATCGAGTGTCCCCGCCGCGTCGAGGAGGTCGTGTCGACCACGTTCCACTGCCGTTGACGGTTGTCCGAGAAAAGGCCGTCGCTGATTGTGTTCGCTCCGGATGGATCGAGTTCGATATAGATGTAGCCGTTGCTGCGGGTTGTGAAGGAGGGATAAAGACTGGACGAAGGTGGAACAACCGCGCCCCCGAAGGTATCGATGTAATAGACCTGTTGTGTTCTTGACCGGCTGAAGTTAAACCGAAAGTCATTGCTCAGGGTGGACGTAAGCAGCATAGTCGCGCCGAAGGTCGCGGTATCGACAGAATAGGTGAGGTCGGCGACGCAACTGGCTGCGCAGAACCGCGCACGCTCCTGATCTTCAGAAGGAGCGTGATTATATCTTCCGAACATCGTGAAGCGATTACCGAAGGAATGGTCAATCCGGATGCTGGTAGCGTTCAGCGTTTGAGGGTTCGAGAAGCTTCCGATGTAGGGCGCTGCAGTTGGGTCGTTGACCAAGGTTGGCCCCGTGGGCAAGGGAAAGGCATTCAAGAGATCTCGTGTTATGCCTGTCGCATTCTGTCGGGCGGCAAGAGAAGGAACCTGAAGGGGCGACGTGACGGACGGTTGGCGCACGCGGACGCCCTCATATGAGACGAAAAAGAATGTATGGTCTTTCCCTTGGTAGACCCGCGGTATCGAGACGGGGCCGCCCAAGGTGGCGCCAAAATCATTCTGACGTTCGGCCGGTTTGACGAGAGCATTGGCATTGGCGAAGAAGTTGTTCGCGTCAAGAGCGCTGTTCCTCAAAAAATCGAACGTACTCCCATGAAACGTATTTGTCCCAGAGCGGGTGACGATCGAGACCTGCCCGCCGGGTTGTCTTCCAAATTCCGGCGCATAGGTAGATGTCTGGATGCTGAATTCCTGAACAGCGTCCACGGAGGCGAGACTAGTGGTAGTGCCGAGTGCCGAATAGGAAGGAATACTGCCGCCTGCACTCTCATAAAGAGTCACGGATGCGGTTGAGCCGAAATTGCCGCTGACGCCGTCGACGGTGAAGTAATTCGTGCTGGTCCGCTGGCCATTGACACTGAATTGTCCTGCCGTGGGTAAGGAAGACGGAGCAAGGGTGACCCCAGGCGAAAGCTCCACGAGCGTTTGGAAGCTGCGACCGTTCAGAGGCTGGTTTTCCATGAACTGGCGGTTGATAACGGTGCCGACTGAGGGCGACTCACTGACAAGCGGCGCGTCGGACTGCACAGTGATGTTTTCCTGCCTTTGTGCCACCTTCAATTGAACGCGCACCGCGCTTTGGTCTGCCACATTAAGCACGATGGGCGATACCTCAGCCGTCGCAAAGCCCAGCTGCTCGATGCGAAGAGTGTATGTGGATGGCAGTGCCTGCCCGAAGACAAATAGGCCGTCCCTAGCGGTTTTCGTCTCCCGCTGCAGGCGCGTGTCCGGGTCGATCAGCCTGACCGTGGCGCCCGAGATTGCCTCGCCCTGAGGGTCCGTCACGATGCCCGTAAGAGATGCCGTGCTGGACTGCGCATTCGCGAATCCTGCGAGAAGTGCCGTCAGGAGAATCCAGGACGTGAAACTGCGATTTGATTTCATAAGCGCTCTCGGCGGATACTCAACGGCTCTATCGAATTTCGAAGGTCAGGCTGGCCCAGAAACTTTCCCAATCCGCAGCGGCGGGTTCCTGGCAGCGCTCCATCACGAGTGAGTGCAGACGCCATTTTCCGGCGGCGTTGATCGGTACCCGAATGCGACCATTAGCGTCTGTGCGACCGATGACCGTTGTCTTCTTCTGTTCGGCGGTGGCCCAGGCCGCTTCGACTTGAAGATTTGACGCCGGCTTCCCTCGAAACATGATGCGAACCGGCAACTCTCTTCCAGCCCGCAATGCCGCCGGATTGGCGTCCGGAATGATCTCGATCGGGAATCCGAACGTATGGTTGTAAAACTCGTCGGGTGATCCCGAAGTGATGAGTGACTTGGCGAACTTGCTATAACGCTCGCGCCCGGGCTTGCTCGCTTCGCCATGCTGAGAACGCCATTCAATCACGTGCTCCATACCCTCTTCCTTGAGGTACTCGATAAACTTTTCCGGTTCCAGTTCGATGAAGTTGGGAACGGTTTCAACCGACAGAATCATCGTCCCTTTGTGGTCCGGAACCATGACCACGCCCGTCGCGCGGTTGCCCTCGACTTTCAGATCGTCAATTGGCACGCCGCCAAAGGCAGAAAGGAGTTGCGCGGTCTTGAGACGCGCAATCGTCGGAGCGACCTCACTTTCAGGGAACGAATCCCCGTTGTGAAAACCAACGGTGACTCGTGCGCCCGCCTCGACTCCGAAACTTTGCGGAAGAATGTAGAGGTCGTGCGCAAATGTTGCCGTGGCGAACATTGACGCGATCAAGAGCCGAAAGATCCTATTGGATGCATGAATCGAAAGATTGTTGAAGGGCCGATTCCGCGTGGGGAACGTTGTGCTGTTTGGCATTTCAGAGCGACTCCTTCAGATCTCTTGCGAAAAGTTCATCTCCGACCAAAACGCGAAGCACGTTCGCATGTTCGGGAAAGTCGCGATCTCCGGCACCATAGCCGCTACCTCGGATCGTCATCGGGGGCAAAGTTCCGAAGCTCGAAGCAAGGCAGGCTAACGCTGCCCCCGTGGGCGTAGTCAATTCGACGGCCGGACCTTTTGTGTACACGGGTTTATCCCGGAGGAGGAGCGCAGTCGCGGGGGCCGGAACAGGAAGCGTTCCGTGCTCCGTTTCGACAGTACCTGAGCCCACATTGAAGGGCGAACACGAGATCTCATCAATCCCGAGTAGTTCAAGTGCGACGCAGGCCCCCACGATATCGGCGATTGAGTCAGCGGCTCCCACTTCGTGGAAATGAACCTTCTCGATCGGAACTTGGTGCACGTCGGCTTCAGCTCGGCCTAGATTTTCAAAAGCAGCTAAAGCGCGCGCTTTAGCGCGTGGTGACGCGCTGGAGCCTTCAATCATCTTGACGATGGCGGGAAGGTGGCGATGCCGTTTCGTCTCGGCCATCGTAACGCGGAACTTCGTCGCACCGATGCCTCTTCGTTTGACCTTCGCGAATTCATACGACGCGCCAGTTCCAAGGCTTTCGAGCGTCTGGATTATCGACGCAGGGTCCGCGCCCGCATCCACCAGGGCTCCCACGGTCATGTCGCCGCTCATACCGGAGAAGGCGTGGAAATAGCAGACTCTGCCCATGTTAAAACGTCCTCCTCAATCCGAAGCGCGCCTGAATCGGTTCTACGGGATGGAAGACGTCGGTGAATGCCGCATCTGCCGTTGGCGATATCCGCGAGGTGTAAGCGTAGTCGATGTCGTGATCTTTTCGGTTCAGCAAGTTCAGCGCCTCGACAAAGAAACTCCACTTCCTTGTTATCCGGTACCGGATCTCCGCATTAAGCAGGACAGTCGCGTCAGAGCGATAAATTCCGTCTGACGTCAGGTCCCGCGGCCCAAAAGCGCGCAGCCGCAAGCTGGCTGAAAAACGCCCGTAGTCGTGCATCGTGGCGCCAGCCGAGGCGACCAGCCCAACCGCTTCGGGTACACGCTTGCCGCCGAGGCTGTTTGGCGCGGCATCATCGGGGTCGATAGCAGTAAAGAACGCTCGGGAATCGGCAAGATCGAAGTCAAAGGCCCAATGTTCAAGAGGCGTGTAATAGTTCGCCCACTCGATGCCGTAGCGGTTGCTCGGCGATGTTGATGCGGTTGTGCCGCCGGTGTCGCCGCTCTGCTGTAGTTCGGATTTGCTGTGGAGATACCAAAGTGAAAGGGTGCTTTGCAGATGCCGGGCGGCGGTTGTGCGCACGCCGACTTCAGCTCCCTTGGTCTGCACAAGTGCGGGAATTGTCGATGTGGCCGTGGGAAATGGATTGTCTGGCGAAATCGGTTCCTGTCTTTGTGTTGCGCCACGCGCATCATTGCTGTGAAAGCTGAAGCCGCCCTGCACATAGAACTCCGTCTTCGACCAGGGGCCAAAAATCAGGCTTGCTTTGGGTTGGGGCATGAACTGCGCGGCCGTTCCGGAGTTGGCAGCCGCAAAGTTTACGACCGGAGCACCCGGCAATTCTGTGGCAGTATAACTGGGCGTCAAATTCGTGACATTGTAAAAAGCCTCGTCGCCACGGAAGGTCAGCACCGTCCGAAATTTCTCCGCCCACTGGATTTTGTTTTCGACAAAGAAACCAGTCATCGTGTCAGTAAATCGATTTACGTCCGTGGCCGCGGGTAATACCGCCACCAGGTTTGGGTTGGAATCGCAAGCGTCAATCGGCGCATCATCGCAGGCGTTAACGTCATTCTTGTTTGTGCGCGTGCGGTTCTGGGTGCGGAAGAGGCCGTTGTGGACCCAGTCGTTACGGACCTGCACGCCGAAGGTATTTTCCACTTTCCTGCCGAACCAGTTGCTCATGATCGTGTGACGCGCGTCGATCCCTAACACGAAACGCTTGTCCTGTTGCTCGAACTGATCGCCCTTAACCGGATCGTCCAAGTAGTACGTGAAATCGGAAAACAGATCGAGGTTGTAATAGAAGCCGTAGAGCGTGACCTTCGTCCTTGATGTTGCGCGTTGGCGATGCCATTCCGCCTGCAGACTATATCGCCCGGAGTTGCCTCCATCAGTCGAGTTGAGCGAGCCGAAGAAACCCACCAACGGTGTCGCCGAAACAGGGATCTGATCGCTGGAGTTCCATTTCCCGTGGTAGGCGCGCGCCGAGATGCTAAACCCGCTGGCGGCGTCGCCTTTGCTGTAGGTCAGGAGTCCATTGAATTTCGCATATCCGTCGGGATTCTTCCACGGGCCGTCGTCGTAGTACGCTTCTCCGCCGAACAACAGATTGCCCGAGCCCACCTTTTCCGACACTCCGAAAACGGCGCGCGCATATCCGTACATCCCCCCTTCGATCTGGAAAAAGTTCTCAGGCAGCGTTTTGTAGAATTCCAGATGGGCCGAGCCAGCTGAGCCGAAGTTGCCGACATCGGCGTAGTAAGGGCCTTTTTCGTAGTTCACCCGCTGCACCAGCTCCGGGATAACGGTGTTCATGTCCGAATACCCTTCGCCGTGCGCGTGCGACGGCAGGTTCAGCGGCATATCGTCGAGGAACACCGCGAAATCCGTGCCGTGATCGAGATTGAAGCCTCGGAGGAAATACTGGTTCGCCTTGCCGCCACCGGCGTGTTGGGTGATGATAACGCCCGGAACTGTCTCTAAAACCTCTCCCGAACGAAGAATGGGACGATCTTGGAGTTCCCTTTGTCCGACCGTTCCCTGCGTGGCCGATTGCGCTATTCCCGTGAGATCATCCTCGCGGCCCTGAACGTTAACCGTGGTGCTGACCGATTGCAACGCCAGGACAATGCGGAACGGTGCTGGCGCCTCCGCGCCTATCGTGACCGCAATTTCTTTGGTTTCAAAATCGGCGTGCGTTATGACGAGCCGGTAATTACCTGCCGGGAGGGCGGAAATCGCGAATGAACCGTTGGTATCGGACTCCGTCGTTCTGAGTACGGTCCGATTCGCGCTCTGGACCTGCACTCCGGCGCCAGCGATCGCCGCGCCCGATGCGTCAACGACGGTTCCTGAAACGAGTACGTCCGCGGCCCACGCACACCACATGGTTGCAAATAGCATGGAAGTGATGATGACCGCGCGTCCGAGCATAGGCTCCTTTAAACCGTGCTACAGAAATGAGAAACGTGCTACTAGTCTAAAATGGTAGCACTAATCTTCAAAAGGTGTTACGGAGGAGGCGGGTGTTTTGGATTTATGCCCCGTCGGACAGGAGCCCGCAATGGGTGAGTTGGCCCGCATTGGAATCGCCATTCCCGAAGAGCTATTGGAGGAATTCGACCGTCTAATTGAGCGTCGAGGGTATGCGACCAGGTCCGAGGCAATACGTGATCTGGTCCGCAAAGAACTAGTCGATGAGATCGCGGCTTCGCCGAACGCGGAGGTGTACGGGACGGTGACGCTCATTTACGACCATCACGCGCGCCTACTACTCGATAAGCTTACGGAGATTCAGCATCGGTATCACGAGGCGATAATTTCGAGCCTGCATGTTCACCTCGATCACGACAATTGCCTGGAGGTCATCCTGGTCCGCGGCAAATCAATTCTCATTCAGAAACTCGCCAACACGTTAATCGCGACCAAGGGCGTGAAACACGGTCGTTTCATGCTAACCACATCCGGGCGGGACCTTCCGTGAAATCGAGGACGGCTTATACGGCTCGCAAGCGGCGCTCATCGATTGGTTGAAACAGGTGTGTATGGCGCGTCGAATAGAATGTCGCGGTTTACCCGAACATTGAAGCGATATCCGATACCGATCTTAATCGTTGGCTGGACGTTCAGGTTTCGCCTGGTGATCTGCGCACCCAAATCAGAGGCCTGCTGGCCCACGGCGCTCCCGGCGACCTGCGCTGGACTCGGATATGTGAGTAAGGATCTGTTCTGATTCTGGGAGATTTCCGACGCGGCTGCAAACAGGCTCGTTAGGACCGCGAAGCCAATCAATCGAGTGTAGTGGCGATCCACTTTATCGCGGAACCCGGAGAAGCCGTGAGCATCTTGGCCGATCATGCCAGAGAGGTCCAGCGACGATCCATCCGGATAGATGACGCGGTCCCAGATCACCTGCACACCGTCCTGGCCGTAGCCGATACGCGAGTTGTAGACGCCGACCAGGCGTGAACCTTGCGGGATCAGGAGGTATTTCCCGGACGCAGTGTCGTAAACATTCGAAGAGACAAGAGCTTTGATTTCTCCGGGCAGGTCGGAATTGAGTGCCTGTTCCAGCACGGCTGGGATCTCCCAGCCAGCCTTGATCTCGTACCGGGAAAGCGGCGCCATACGAGTCGACTTGAGGTAATCGTCCGTTTGGCCGGCGCGAGCCTTTGCCAGAAACGCTTCTTTGCCGTTCTGTTGATTTTGGTCGGCTGATTCGCCATCTCCTTCCCCAGATTGCGAGCGTTGGGCAAGAAGGCCACGCACGGAGTCAGACGTGACCTGCGCACCGCCTCCGTTCTGCCTCACCAATCCCTGGACCATCGAGGCGATCTGGGCGGCGTCATCGCCATTGTTGCGAATACCAGGCGCAGCCTGACTGCTCCCGGAGGCGGGAGATCCGAAGCCCTCCCGTAAGGTGGTGGGTGCGGCGATAGCCTGTTGTTCGCGCTCGTATGCAGCAAGCAGCCGGCGCTCTTCGGGCGTGGGTTCACGAGGCTGAGGCATCTGAGTGACCACGGGCTGCGCGGAAGCTGGTGCCTGCCGAATAAAGACCTGCCCGCCTTGAGGCTGATTCGCCTGGGCCGCCTGCAAATCGCCCGGCGGCACCAGAGTTCCGGAATCGGCCGGGCGCAACTGCGGGGAGTTCGGGACATTTCCCGATGGGACGTCCTTCGCGATCTCCGCGCCAGCAGCCGTGGCGGGCGCGACATTGTGCGGCATGCTTCCCTCGGCCAACGTTGCGACTTGCCGTTGCTGACGTTTGTATCCGCCGTAGGCAAAAAGTCCGAGAATGATGGCCGCGAAAAACATCAGTGTTCCTGCGGCCCGCTTGCTGACTCGGACGGACCGCGGAGGCCGTGGATTCAAATCAAGACCGCTGGGTGCGTCCATCGGTGCAGAGAGGGTTTCAGCTTTTTCGTTCACGGTCGATCTCCACTTTGCGTGCTTTCTTTCCGCTGCCAAGAATCAATTCGGCCTTCTCAAACAAGCGATCGACAATGTACATGTCGTCTTTCACCCGGTAGTTGACCATCTCCTGCTTGCCGTCCGCGCCGATCACAACTAGAACCGGCGCTTCCCTGTTCTTGGCGCTCTCGCTGATTTGGATGTAGGTCTTCTTGCCATCGTCGAAGACCCGGACGGGACGTATGCTGTCATCACCCTTCAGCCGGTAGTTGAAAAACATCGATTCGACTGCGTTCGCTGGAAGTTCCGCGATACGGGTCGCCTTGGTCTGCTGGTCCTTCTGCTCCGCCAAGTGCTGCTGCCATTTGCGTTCGTTTTCCTCGTCATCCGGATAAGCGAAGGCGACACGCGCCACGTAGTCGTCCGGCTTCGACAACAAACGGAGGTAGTATGCGCGACGGTCCGTGGTGATCAGCAAGTTCGTATCGAGACCTGGACCTTGTGGCTTCAGGACTATGACGGACGTTGACGTTGCTCCGCTGCCGTACATGGCCGGCGAGAGATTCCAGCGGACGGAATCGCCGATTTGAGGCTCGCCTACCAGCTTTTCGCCAGATTGCAGTTCAATCATGCAGACGCGAAGTGGAGCGCAAACGACGGTGGGCAGTCCCGCGCCGTAAGAGTAGAGCACGCGTCCGTCACGGCCCACAGCGGGTTGATTATGCTCAGACATCCACTTTTCGCTCATCTGGACGGCCTCCTGCGCCGTCTTCGTGAGCTGCACATCAGTCTTTGGCCTGAAGCCCGCTGGAACTGCGGACTCGCCAATCGTCGCGGCCGTGGGAGGAGAACCCAGAGTCGGATTGACTGTCGGTCCGCCGCGCTGAAGGGAGTTCGTATCCTGGAGCGCGTCGATCTGCGCACCGAAATCATAGCGGTCGATGAGATTGTCGTTTGCGCCGGACGATTTACCCTTCGATTTCTCCGGCGGGAGCCGCTTGGCTTGTACCGGGGGAGCGGGAGAATTCTGAGCGAGCAATCCGGCAGAGATTGCTGAGGCAATCGCGATTGATTTAAAGAGGTGCATTGAGAAATCCTTTTGTGTTTAGAGAACCTTGCCCCAACTCGCGTTCGTCACGTAAATGCCGAGGGGATTGATCCGAGCCATTCGCTCGTCAGTCGGGGAACTAACGGCGATGCTGAAAGCGGCCTTCCAGTGATCCTGTCCTTTCACGGCACCGTAGAGATCTCGGGTCGTCTCGACCCACTCCACTTCGAACGTTCGTTCACTAGTCGGCAATACCGAACGGACTTCGACGCTAACGGTTTCGGCGGCGGCCCGTTTCTGTGGCGGGTCGGCTCGGTAGAACTCGCTGATAAATGCCTGCGCCTGGCCCCCGCTGGCGATATGGGCGTAAACGCGATCGATGGCTTTGCGCTGCGCGATCCCGTCCGTTGTCACCGTCCGAAGATCCTCGACCCAATTGAAAAGCGTGGCCCGCTTTAATCGGTCATCAGACGGAGACGTTTCCTCGGCAGAGCCAGCCGCCGCCGTTCGTCCGAGGGAGTCCATGGCGACTACAAACGGAACGATATGCGTTTTGGTTGAGAGGCGAATCATGCCGCCTACTGAGGCGAGCGCGATCAGCGAGCAGAGGATCGCCATGACTCTCCAGTTGCGTTCACGGCTGATGAGGTTGCCGTACCTCTCGTCCCACTCGCGTCGTGCCGCAAGGTAGGGATTGTACTCGCCCTTGGTATTCTTGGGCTCAGCCGTATCGGCGTGGGCCTTCTGCGAAATCGGAATGGGTTCTTCGAGTCGGATAGCACTGGTCACGGTTAAACTCCTTTATTCGTTGTGATCGATGTTCAGTCTTGGCGGTGTCGCGTGCGGGCCCGAGTCGGGTGGCACCTGGGAAGCGATACGTCGATGCATGCCCGTCAAGTTTCTGGCGGCATCGCTTACCGGAGGCGCAGGCTGGGATGGCGCACTGGGAGCTGCCGGTTGTGACGGACCACTGGATGGCGGCGACGGTGGACTCGTCGGAGGCGGAACTGTGCCACTCCCGCCACCCTTGGAGCCGGCCGAGGCGAGCATCGCTGACGACGTACCAGCCCCAGCGGAAGTGGAGCCCGCCGCGCCTGCACCGCCCGCTGCTCCAGATGACAGCAGACCCGCGGCGCCAGCGGCAGCGCCAACCGCGCTCAGGCCCAACGAGCCGACCGCCACGGCCCCGCCCGCGACGAAGGCACCCGTCGAGACCAGGTCTCCTCCGGACAGCGCCGGCGAACCACCGAGCACGGCTGCGAACAGCTTGGGGATCTGCCAACACAGCATCATGAAGATGATCGAAGCCCCCATGATTTCGAGCGCCGACATCGCCGGGCTCGAATTAGAGGCAATGTTCTGGGCATCGGTCATCCAATCGACCGAGAGGTTCATGCCGGTGCCGATCAGCAGGTAGAGAAGCATGATCTTGACACCAGTGGCAACGCCGAGCCCGATGTACCGCTCAACGTATGGCGCCGTCCACCGTGATCCGCCGAAGCCGAGGAAGATGAAACCCGCCGCGACGATGATGTAGCTCTCCACCATTGCGACGACAAATTGAACAGTAATAGCGATGAATGCCAGGGCCGTAATGATCCCAGTGAAGATCATCGCGAGGGACGTACCAAGGTTGGTGAAGAAGGCGGCGGTGCTCGATGTGGCCATAAGCGCGCCGGCAATGTCGATTCCCCGCGTGAACACGTCGCTGGGAGCCATGGGTCCAGTGCCGGACGCCGTTTGGCCGATCAATTCGAAACTGTCGGTGATGGCTGGAATCCAAGTGCGACCGTAAATCAGCAACGCATAGAAAGCGCCGATCCACATGAGCTTTCGGATCAGGGCCGAGGTCCACGACTGCATGTCGGATTTCTCCAGCAGCATGACGGCGGCGCTCCAGGCGAATTCAATAGTGGCGAGCAGACCGAAGAGGGTGTTGGCGTAGGGCCACACCATCGTGAACCATGTCGTTCTTTGGTTCCGATATTGATTCAGGATCGCGCTTGGAGCTTTCGCTTGGGCGTGGGCCAGCGGCGACAGAAGAACCAACACGGCGATTGCGCCGAGTACTAAGTGTATGAATGGTCGATGTTTATTGATTGTCCGCCACATGACACACATATCCCTCCCGCGCTGATGATCGAGATCAGTTCGGCGTTACGCTACTTCCAGCCGGACTGGAATTTCTCGTGATCGTCGGACGGCTTGCGCACCCATTGCGCAATGTTCCGAGCTGCCACGCAGACGCGGCCTTCGGTGGAGTCGGTCCACTGTGCCGTTGCCTTTTCTCGAACCGGTTTGCACATCGCATCGACCGCTACTGCGCAATCGCGATGTTTTCCGAACCAGTCCTGCACGGCCACAGCGGACGTGTCTCCCAAAGGACCCGCGCCGCAGGCTTCCGCCTTTTGCACAATCGGGCTCGGCGGTTCTTTGGAAACCGAACACCCGATCATGCCCAGGACGGCAACCACGACCAACAATGACTTCATAGCCCTCACTTCCAGCCGGATTGGAACTTCGTCCCATCAGATACCTCCGGCGTCCAATTGAAAAACCTTTCTGTGGCGGCTTCGCTCGCCGCCTGTTTCTGAACCATTGCTGCCTGATAGCTTTGTTTGCTCGACATGTCGGCCAGCATCAGTTCCCGCAGTTTCATCAACTGCTGAACCTGCTGCTCCGAGATCTGCCCCATTACCTGTAGGGCCTCCATCCTCCCGTCACTGGTCTGTGCCATCGATCGCAATGACGTGAGAACCGACTGTTCGCTCTGAAGCTGCTGGCCTTGCAGCCCAGCGGCTCGGAGAGCACCGAGCGTGGTATCCAGTGAAGTCTGTGACCAGCTTCGATACTGCGTGAAATAACCGGTGCCTGTGTACCCGTAGCCTGGGAATCTCGCCTTAAACTGAGAATCGAGATTCGCCAGAGAATACGAGAGAGCCTGGCCACCCTGAACAATCGAAGCCAGCGCGTTGAGATCTGAAGAGATTGGGCCGAAGACCTGACCGGGCAGAATCTTGCTGTTTTTCAGCATGTCTGTCGTCTGCTTGACAGCCTCGGCGAGTTGTTCGGCTTGACGCAGGTACTGCATGATCAACTGCGCATGATTCAGAAGCTGGGTTATTTCGGTCGCAAACGCTCCGGCTCGGGCGGGTTTTGGGGTCTGCACCGTTAGCGTGAACAACGTAACGATAGCGACTATGCTTTTGCGCATTGCTGGCACCTTTCAATTTCGTTCTGAACTTTGTCGTAGTAGTTCGCCCACCCTTGTAGGCGTTCATCTTTCAGAGCTCTCGCGCGAACTCGGAGCCATTCACTCTGCCAGGTTTCCGGCATTTCGGTTTGAAGTTCTTCAACCAACTGCCGTTCTTCGCGACCGTTGACGCCGACGAAGGAAAGCGCCACGTTGTGGATGCCGAGCGAAATTAGCCGCCGCCCCAGCGGAGAGATCACGTAGTAATGCTGCTTCGGAATGCTAGTTTGAAGGATGTCCAATTCACGGGAGTTCAGACCAACCCTGTCGTAGAATTCTTTCGAGGCGGGATTCTTGGCCTCGCCGTTCGGCAGAAGAATCTTGGTGGGGCACATTTCGAGGATGACGTCGCTGATGTCGGAATTGCAGATGTCGCTGAGATTCTGGGTCGCGAGCAAAACGATTCCGTTCATGCGCCGCAGCGTCTTCAACCAGTCGCGGAGCCGCTCCCGGAAGACGTCGTTTCTCAGGTAGGCCCATGCTTCATCGAGCGATACCAATGTCGGCGAGCCGTCGAGCCGTTTTTCAATCCGGCGGAATAGGTACAGGAGGACCGGGATCACGGCCTTGTCATCGAGTTGGAGCAGGTTTTCGGTCTCGAAGGTCAGGAACCGGCCGGAAGTGAGAACGTCTTCATCGGCGTCGAGCAACTGCCCTAACGGACCAGACAGCGTGTAGAACTGGAGCGCCTCCCGGACGTCCAGATCCTGAACATTCGCGCTGAGTTCGGTCAGTGTGCGTGATGGCGATAAACGGAGCTGCAGCAATGCCTGGGTGAGGGCGTTCCGATGTTTCGGCGTGACGACCAGGCCATTGAGGCTGCACAGGTCTTCAAGCCAGGTCACCGCCCATGTCAGGTCGGCGTCCGAATCGATTTCTCTCAGTGGGCAAAAGGCGAGATCAGTCTTTTCCCCAGCCAGGTCGTAAAACTCGCCGCCGGCCGCTTTGGTCAGTACATAGAGGGAATACCCCTTGTCGAAGGCGAAGACCTGCGCGCGCGGATAGCGGAACCACTGTGCCGCGATCAGGCCAAGAGCCGTAGACTTGCCAGCCCCAGAGGGTCCGCACATCAGAGTGTGGCCGAGATCAGCAACATGCAGGTTGACCCTGAAAGGCGTAGCTCCGGTGGTTGCGGCAAAGAGAAGCGGGGGGCTGTGTTTCGGCATCAATCGTGAGGGGTTCTCGTGAAGGCCCGCCCAAACTGAGGTGATCGGCAGGAGATCAGCCAGATTTAGCGTGTGGAGAAGAACCCGACGAACGTTCCGATATCCATCGCCCGGAAGACTGCCGCGCCACGCCTCGACCGCGTTGATCGTCTCCAGACGGCAGGCGAACCCGAGGTTCTGGATCTTCTTCATAACCAGCCGGGTGTTTTCATGCAGTCGGTCGAGATCCTCGTCGAAGCAGATGATGTTGCTGGAATACTGAGCGAACTGAACATCGCCAGATGCCGCAACGCCCATTGCCTGCTCCGCATCGTCCGCCATCGTTTGCGCGTAGATATTGATCGCGCCGTTGTGCGTCTTCAGCACCTGATCTTTGAAGCCGCGGATTCTCGAACGCCACTTGCGGCGGGACTTATCGAGGAGGCTACGCGCCTCCTCTGGATCGAGCAGAATCGCGCGGGTGCTCCAGCGATACTCCATCGGAAGGGAGTCGATTTCGCCGAGAACGCCGGGGAAACTCGACTTCGGGAAACCATCAAGGGCGATCACGCGGACGTGTTTTCTGCCCACGCGAGGTTCAATGCCAGCGCAGAAGTCCTGCGTGGCGAGCAGTTCGTTCAAATACACCGGGATGTCCGGCAGGGTGAAGGGGTGATCTTCGCCGCCCACGCAACGGCGAAGATACCTCAGCAGCTTATCGTGAACTTGCGGGAAGCCATGATCGTCGGCGAATTCATAGCGCGTGAGCCGCGTTGTCTGGAAGAGCGCGGAGAAGACATTCTCGAACATTTCCACTCTTGATTTGAATCGTTCGAGGATTTGATGGACTACGCCGGAACCCACATCGCCGTTCCGGCCTTCGAACATCCAGCCCTTTACCTTTTCCTCCGTCTCAATGGGCGGAAGGTACGTGAGCGTCAGAAAATAGTCGCTTTCGAAATGAGCGCCTTCGTCCATGAACTGTTGGCGGCGCTCGTCATCGATTACCCGCGTCACTGCATGGGGGAAAGACCCGTGTTCCGGGTAGCCGGGAGCGCGCGAGCGGATCAGGTCCGCGTTCAGCATCCAACCGCTTCCCAAGCGAAGGATGGAATTCAAGCGGGCAGTCAGCGCATGCATCTCAGAATGCGTGGCTGAATGCATGTCGGGACCGCGAAATGACCAGCCAGCGAGTAATGATCCATCCTGTTGAAGCAGGATGCCATCCTCGATGAGTGCGAAGGGCAACAACAGATCGGCCAGGCCCCGAGCGTGCGATCGATGTTCGGTGATTCGCATAGATGCCCTTACCTCCAGCTACTGGGCGTCTCGGTTGTTTGACCATGAAGACTGCTCTTTGCTGGGTAGAACTCTGCGTAACGGATGTGGCGGAGATAGACGGGACGAAGTAGCGGGTCGGCCTTAGCCATGCGCTGCAACGCCCCTATTGAGCCGATCCACAGCACCACCGCAAGCCCGATCCCCCACCACGACGCCAAGCTGAAAGCGAGGCCTCCCGCGATCATCACTATCACCAGCACCAATTCGCGGTCGCCACCAAGTAAGAGATTCGGCCGATTAGCCGATTGATGGATGATGATCTCTCGGGGTTTGTCGGTGGAGTCCATGGTCTAAATCACCGCGGCCGTTACGCCGAACGCGCTGGACAACATGGGCGCCGCGAATACAAGAACGGAGACCACAAGGCCGATCATGCAGGCCCGGCGTCCGAACTCGGTGAGTTCACCACCCCACAACATTGCGCCGCCGGCAATCGCGATGCCTATCAAACCGATTGCATATGCCACGGGTCCGGTGAGAGAGGTGGCGATTGCCGTCATCGGCCGTTCCCACGGTAAAGTCCCCGCCGCCGCCGCGTTCGCCCGCATGGCGAAGGCATAAGCGAGCGAAAAAAGCGCCGAAGCCCGCATCGCGAAGACGCGCGGCGTCGATCTTCGAATCAATTGAACCTGCTGTCCATTCATTAGATAGTTCCTCTCTCCTGTTACACGAATTCGACTTGATACCGGCCATCGGAATAGCCGTTAACGAGCGCCACTTCTCTGACCTTTCGCCCGGCCTTCAGTTCCGGTTCCTGATCAACGAAGACCACCAAATCCACCGCTTCAGCAATTAACGTCTGTTGTGGAGCGGATGTAGCCTCAGCCACAAGGCTTTCGAGGCGGATAAGACCGCTGAGGGCATCATTGGCGTGCACGGTCGCGGCGCCTCCTGGATGCCCGGTATTCCAGGCCTTCAACATCGTGTGCGCCTCTGCGCCGCGGACTTCGCCGACCACAATCCGCGTGGGTTTGAGCCTCATGCAGGCGCGGAGACAATCGAGCATCGACACGTTTCCGACTGCGAGCAAATCTACGTGATTCGGTACGGAGCACTGAAGCTCCGTTGTATCTTCGATGGAGACGACGCGATCATTCGGGGCCACTTCGGCCATCACATCAAGGACGGCATTCACAAATGTGGTCTTGCCGGAGCCGGTCGCTCCGACCGTCAGAATGTTCTTTTTCCCAGCAACTGCGGCGCGGATGATCTCCGCGTGATTAAGCCCGCGGACATCCTCGATAAAGCTGTCCCGCTTGCGGAGGTGATTCAGCGGGTCGGCCTTACATGTAAGAATTCCGGCTTGTTCGTACTCCGCGAGGGAGAAGATCTTCTTTGGCCGGAGACGAATCGCGAAGACCGGCCGGCGCACGATGGGCGAAACAATACCTTCGAAGCGGCTGCCATCGAGAGGGAGCTCGGTCTCAAGAATCGGCCGCTCGTGATTCATTACCGTACCCTTCCAGGCGGCAATCGTGTTCAGCGCACTCGCCGCCTGGGCCGGAGGCATAAATCCAACGTGTTGAAAACCCTGGCCCATTCGTTTCACCCAGAGCGTGGAATCGGGGTTAAGGACGATATCTTCGGTGGAGTCCTCGTCGAGCAACTCGAGTACCGTATCTCCAAGTTCGCGCTTCAATTTGGCTTCGAGACGGCTATGTTGCTCATCGTGTGCGAGCCCCGGAATTCCTCTTGAACGATCCGCAATTTGTGTGGTATTTATTGGCATCAGGGGGATATTTCCCTCTACTCTGTAGGTCGCCTCGGCTCGTGGCCGTGACAGAGTCTTCAGGAAGTTTTGCTGACCGAGGATGCACCATGGCAGTAATCACAATCCCCTACGACTACAACGAGATCACCCATCCGAAGATCGTTCCAATCTGTATCGCGGACACGGATGAAAAGGGGAACCCTGTGTGTTCCGGGTGGATCGACCACGGTGTTGTGCCCGTCGTCGACCGGCTCGTCAGGATCGCGGAACGTCTGTTATTGGACAAATACCGTGCTTCGGAAATCACCGAGTACGCGGTGCATTCGTTGTCGCGGAAGTATGGCGACAACGTTGGCGACCGGCCAGCCGTCAGGGTCTTGAATCGAGCGCGATTGCATGCCGAAGACCTTCGAGTCGGCGGCAGGCGGGCCAGGCGGAAGTACGATGTTGAGTTGTTCGTCGAGACCCTGGATTCCCTAGAGGATCAGTACGATCTGCTGGCGGATCTAGAAGCCAAGCAAATGGTGGATGTCCTCGTCGCACATCTGGACGTCCTCGGGCTGGAGAGGGTGAAGGAACTTGTTCCATGGATGTTGCGAAACGCCGAGGGACATGAACTCTCCTGCGAGTTCGGGCAGAAACGCAATACGATCACCACGCGGTTTTATCGCGGGATGCGCAAAGCAGCGAAAGCAGCAGGCATTTCGTGGTACTGAAACATTACCGTTGGGCCTTTAAGGCCCGTGCCATCAGTGCCATAATGACATGGACTGATGCCGCCTGAAGAGTCCCCCGAATCCAAATTCGACCGACTCAAAAAGCAGCTTCAGGACTCGATCCTTAGAGATTATCCGAATCCGGAAAGGAAAGGATGTCCCAGTGGTGCGGTCCTGCAAGAGCTGGCTGAGCGGCCATTGGACCGACCTGTAGAAGACGACCCGCACTGGCAGCACATTACGCACTGCTCCGAGTGCTACCGGGAATTCCTTGCTTTCAATAACGCGTTTCGGCAACAGGCAAAGGCGCGCAGGGTTCGTGTCGGATGGGGAGTGGCGGCCGCCGCGATCGTAATCGTCATTGCGGTGCTATTTGGGATCAAGCAGGGCGCCCTTTTCGAGAAGCGCCCCCAGAATGCCGAACTCGCATGGGTAAAAAGAACGGTGGAAGTCCCGTCGACGAGCCGCGCTGCCGACTCCGGAGAGCAGAAGCCGATCTACCTTGAGCGTCTACCGTTGGAACTCACGATCGTGCTCCCGGTTGGGAGCAAAGCAGGCGCTTACGAGCTTCAGTTGAAAATGAGCGACCGCACTGTGGTTTCGACCGGGGGGACAGCTGAGATCCAGAACGGCACGACGTCATTCGCGGCCAGAATCAACCTGTCTCAGCTTGAACCCGGCAGCTATTCAATGGTGATACGCCAAGTGCCGCTCGATTGGAATCTCTATCCCGTCGTAATTCGCTGACGTCGGCGCAGCACAATTTCATTTGCCGTTCGTTTGTAGTACCCGCACCGCTGCATCAGCTTGGTTGTCGCCCTCATCAGAGGCGACTGGCACCCACGGAACCTCAACGTCCGGTTTCACTCCGGAGCCTTCGAATCGCTGCCCACCCCAGGTGACGTATTCTGCTTTAGGCATTACCAGCATGTATCCGTAGCCGACCTTAAAGCCCGACCCAGGTATCAGTCTGCCCGCCGTCTCGGTCCCAACGAGCTTTGCCAAGCCGTTTTCGGAGGCGAATGCAGCAACCATCTCGCCGGCGCTGACGGTATGTTCGTTCGTGATGATTGCCACCCGGCTGTGCCAGCGCTTAGGTCCCAATCCTTCGGATACCAGCAACACCGACGGATCGCGTCCCACGAACTGAACTGCCATCGATGCGATGGCAAGCGGGTTCGGCAGGTCTGTCGGAAGACGGCCGAGTTTGCGTAACGTGTTCTTGTCGTAGCCCGTTTCGGCGCGTTTCCGTGTGATGGTATAGCCGATGGGCAGTTTGTCCGGCGTGAGGTGGCTCATCAGCCGCAGCACGCCCAGTCCGCCGCCGAGATGTCCCCGAAGATCGAGAACAAGATTGTCGAATGAGGAGAGTTCCGCAACCGCCTTGTCGATCGACCGAGCGACGTCCAACCCGAGCAGGCCCGGAAGTATGCTCACTTTCAGATATCCGGTGTCGCTCGTCAGTTGTTTAGAAACGACGGCCTCTGGCTCGGCATACGGCTGCTTCCGCGAACGCGGGGCCGGAATCGAGATCGGTAGTGTTAGATCTTCCGATCCCCGCCGAATGTGAACTGCAACGTCAGTGCCCATGGGGAACATCGGTGCGTCCGGTGGGTTGATCGGCTTGCCATTAATAGCGACCAAAGCATCGAGCGGGCGCAGGCCGGCGGCGTGTCCTGGTCCGCCAGAGTGGACATCTTGCGCAACCCAGCGAGGTCCCGCCTCTGTCTCTGCACGCCGAAAGCTTGCCCCGATCGACAAACGTCCGGGTACACGGCGGACCGACTGGTGGAAGAAACCTGTATGGCTTGTCCCGAGCTTGCGCACGAGGTCGTGCATGCCGAGCTCAAACTGTTCCGGGTCCTCCCGCGAGATGATTTGCTCTCTCGCCTCGCGGGCGAGCCGGGGCCATTCGGTTCCATTGAACCGCGGATCAAAATATTGCTTGGTGACCTTGGCCGCCGTCTTGTCGAAAACCTCAGTGCGTTGAGCGAGCGTTAGTTTTCTCGAAAGTGAATCGTTTTGTGCCATCGCCAATTACCTCGAAGCCTGCCCAGAGATTGGGCTTGGCCTTGTCTCCGTAGTTCTTGATGAAATCCAGTTGCGCTTGACGAAGTGCTTCTTTCACGGTCAATCCAGCCTTCAGGTGTTCGTAAAACGACTCCATGAGCGTTGCAGTGGAGCGGTCGTCCACATCCCAAAGACTTGCGACAACGCTTCTCGCGCCTGCAGTCAGGAAGGCTCTCGCGAGATTCATCACTCCTTCCTGCCCCTGTAGTTTGCCGCTGCCGGTTTCACATGCCGACAGAACCACGACATCCGCGTTCAGCCGAGTGCGCCTAATCTCTCTCGCTTGCCAGAGGCCATCTTCCGATTCGCTTCCGGGCGCGAACACCAGGGCGGTGCGGTCTGAATCGAGCTCATCACTGACGCCATGCGCAGCCAAGTGGATCACCTTGAAATCTGCAAGGGGTTCTGCCTTCAGTGCTTCTTCGGAAGCCTGAGAACCATCCAGCGTCACGCTCTCAGGGCCGAACACCTTCGCCGCTTCTGTGATTTCTTCGTGGCTAAATTGCAGGGGTTTCAGGCTCCCGGCACGAAGATCAGTAACGGCACGGGTCGTCGATCCAAGTCCCTTGGACGATTGGCTCGGCGGACTGAAGGCGACGCCCAAAAAGGGTTTCCGCGCCACCACGGCCCGCGGCGTTCTGGACAACGTGTAGTAGATGGTTGCAGAGGGGGCCGCAGACAGGCTGAGTTCGCTATTGAGATATCCGCCAGCATCATTCACGAGTGCGCCGAAGGGGATGAGATGTAGCGGGCCGTCGGGGACGATGATTAGCGAAGAAATATTTTGGCCGCGGACTGGCCCAATCAGTTGCTTATAGAGTTCCCGACCGCTGGACTGCGAGTCCGTGCCGTTTCGAATTGCGGTAACGAAGGTTCGGGAGAGATTGCTGATCTCCGTGCGGGCGGGAAGGTTGTGGATCTTCAAGCCAGCGCGACTGATCTCGATCGCGTAGGACGCCTTTTCGTCCATCACGTATTCGACGATTGCCTCACCCTGCCGCAACTGGGCCTGGAGATCCGCAACCGACGCAGGGTGCCGGCGCACGAGACCCATTTCTTTGCGCTGTCTGGCATATTCCACCGGACTGAGCTGCATGTACGCTTCGTCTAACTGATCCAGCATGTGCCGAATCTGGGAATTGGTCAGCGGATCGTGCATCAGCGAGCGTTGCAGGCGGGCGATCTCGACTTCTCCGCGTGTTTGCTGCGCGTTAGCCGAAGTGGATTGCCGGGCGTATCGGATCGAATCCAGCAACGCTCGGCCACGCGCACCCTCGATGATTGAGAAGGCATACGGGCCGTCGTGCATGCCGTTCCAGGCCAGGCGAAAATGACCCAGGTAGATCTGGCCCAACGCTCCAATCATTCCGCTCTTGACCTGCGAACTTGGCGCGTTCACAAGCAATCCTTCCACAAGATCGGTGGCTTGCTGGAACGAAACGTCGGCAGCTTGCACCAGTCCAAGGGCTGCTTGTACTTCCGCTTTCTCCGCAACGAAAACCGGAAGATCGTATCCCTCCTCTACACGCCGCACCGCCTGAATTCCCTGAGCGATTACAGGAGAGGCTCGTGCTGGCTGGTTGGTGGACCGGTAGAACTGGGACAGTCGAAGGCAGGCCTCGCCTTCCTGTCGAGGCAAGGCCGCTGTTTTCGAAACTTGAGTGGCCTGACGAAAGTAATTCTCGGCAGCCGAAAATTCGTTGCGACTTGCTGAGATTTCCCCTGCTTCGATGAGGAGTTCTGTTTGTGCACCGAGCACGTGTTGGTTCTCCGCCTCAGCGAGGGCTGCGCTTATCAGCTTCTTGGACAACGCTCGGTTCTGTTCCCGTTGGGGTTCTGACAGGTTTGCGAGCGCTCGAATCTTCGCTATCGATAGTTGAAGCGGAATCTCGGTGTAGCCGCTCTTCCTCGCGAGATCCGAAGCCTTGTCAACGAGCCGCGACGCCTGATCGGCCATTCCATGAACTGCCATGCCGTTTGCCAACCACGTTGCGAAGTTGATGTGTGCCGAAACATCGCCGAGTTGTTCAGCCTTGGAGATCGCTCCATACAGTGCTAAGGCTGCCGATCCAATATCGCCGCTGACGCCGGCGACGAGACCAAGTTCTCCCTTGGCGCGGTTCTCCCATTTCTGATCTCCAATTCCTTTCGCGATTGCAAGGACCTTGTTCCAATCCTCTCCTGCGGCGGCGGTGTTGGTATTCAGGTCGATGTTGCCCAAGAGTGAGAGGCTTCGGATCTGAAGAAGCGGATCGCTCTGGGAAAGGGGGTTGGCCAGAAGCCGTAGGACCTCTGCCCGGACGGCTTTGTATGAGCCGTCTTCGAGATCTCGATGAAGCAGACCGAGCTTGGCATAAAGCTCATTTCGCGCGTCGCCGGTGCGGTGAAATTCAGCTGCAGCTTTTGCATACAGCGGAGCCGCGTTTCGCCAGTCACTTCTGTCGCCAAGTTGATCGGCCTTCGCCATCAACTCAGCGGGCGACTGTGCTTGTACGCACATCGGTGCGAGTCCAGCCAGAACAATTATTAGCCGCTGGATGGCGGGTATCGGAGCAAAGCAAATAACGGTGTTGCGTTGATTGGATTTAGATGACTGCATAAAGCCTGCATTCACCCTGTAGGGCGCGTACGACGGGACGCGTGACAAGAACTTTCAGAATTTTTGCGAGAAGTTCCCGGAAGGTTTCAGTCGAGAGAAGTAGGAAGCGGCAGGAGCAGGACTTGTTTCAGAGAATTTCCAAAAACTTTCACAATCCTCCATCGTAAGCGCACCAAACAAGGCCTGTCACGTTGGCTATGGATCACGCCGTACAGAACAGGGGTTGGCCCTAAATCCTCTAACGGAGGCGCGAAGTGGACAGGACTACTGAGGTGGTTCAACAGCAGATCGCAGCGATGGGCGCTCAGATTTTCGAAGTGGGTTTATTTAAGCCCTCTGCAGTTGATGAAGGTCGTGCGGTGATGATTCCGCGAACGTGGGACTCGAATACTTTCATCCGGTCCATTCCCTGGCTCCGCATGCAGAACGCCGACGGGCGAAACATCTATGTGCGACCGAAAGGTGAGCATAATCTCAGTCTGGTTGACGACCTCAGTGCGGATGCCGTGAAGCGGATGAAGGCGACCGGCTTCATGCCGGCAGCGGTCGTTGAGACTTCGCCCGGAAACTTTCAGGCATGGCTGAAGCATCCCCATCAATTACCTCGGGAATTGAGCACGATGGCGGCGCGGAAACTCGCTGAGGAATTTGGGGGCGACCGAGGTGCCGCCGACTGGCGTCACTACGGCCGACTTGCAGGCTTCACCAATCGGAAGGCAAAATATATGTCCGACACAGGGCTCTTCCCATTTGTTCGGCTGATTGACGCTTCAGGCCTACCGTATCGGGAGGGCGAGAGGTTCGCTGCGGCGATTTCGGCTCAACGCGATCTCGATATGGGCCAGCGAGAGCGGCGCTATTCCCCACCGGCAACCACGGCCAGAAAGATTGCGAAAAGCATTGATGACTTCCGATCGGATCCACGTTATGGGGGCGACGCTACGCGTGAGGATCTGGCATTCGCGATCTATGCCCTATCACATGGAAGGAGCAATCACGAAGTAGCAAGTGCGCTACGAAGTCGGGATCTCTCGCACAAGGGAGACGAGAAACGACAGGATCAATACGTGGAGCGCACGGTAGCCAAGGCGGAAAAAGCAAGATCAGGGAAGTGTCTCGGTTAGATGATGCGACACGCATCAGCCGCCCAGGCTAAGCGAAAGCTGACGCCTTCGCATATCTTCGCGACCGAGCAGACCCCAGTAGGTTGTAGAGGTTGCCCCATCACGCATGAGAAGGTCGCGAAGTCCTCGAACCATCGGTGTGTCGGGCTAAAAGAGTGGACCAGCATCAGTGCATGACGGGCTCGATACCGATTTGCTTCATAGATTGCAGACGCCGCTCGATGAAGCAACTGATAGCGCACGGAGCCGACTTGAGCCGGAGGGATTCCGAGAGAGGCGCACAGTATTTCCAGACGGCGCTGCTTCCCGGGTGTGTTGTTCCAATCTGAAACGAGTTCTGCGAACGACTCTTCAACCTTGCCTTCAACGGCGATGACGGCAAGCTCATTGCTTAAACCGACTACAACCATCAGATCCGTCTGACTGTTTCGCCCCGGCGATCCGAGTTCAACTTCACGCTCGAAAAAGCCATCGACCATTTCAGCGCCCGCATATTCGGGAGCGGTATCGAGAACCCTACGGATGACCGCGGGGAATCCGTTTCGGGAACTCGCCCACGCAATCGCAAGCTCCTGTGCGGAATAACCAGCCTTCCAATGAAGGTCTTACTTTGCGAGGTGAGGTACTACGTCTTCAGGCTTCAGAAGTGGGACATGCAGGCGGCGGATCAAGAGATTCTCTTCCCTCGGACGTCAGTCTACTGAAGTTCCGCGATTAGATGGGGATGCTGAATCCTCATCAGCCCGGATAGTCGCGGAAAGCGACACTCCGGCCAGATCTTGACAGCAGAATATAGGCTAGCGACATACCGCGTACAAAAGCAGGCCGCACACAGCCAGGAATGCCACCCTCGCTTTCGGGCCTAAAACTGCGAACCAAAATACAAACATTCGCATACCTCAATTATCTCCCAATACATCACCAGCAGTCTTAGCGCAGGACCGTACCAACCCAAACACCAACGGCAAATATCGCCAGCGAAAGCACCATGCCGATAACGAACCACCTTTGCTCTCCGACCGTGGCGCGCCTGCCGGGGGCGTTGCTCCCAGTTGCCGGCCCGACTCGACGAAAGTCCTCAATCGCCGCTCCTATTTCCTTTCTTACGGTCAACCCGCAGTCCCGGACCTCTTGCGCAAGGGCGCCACCAGCGCGAACCTGAACTTTTTCCGCAGCTGCATCGAAGTCCTTCACCGCTGCGTGAACGCGTTCCAACACCTGAGCGATTGCCTGCTCGAAGACCAGGCGATTCAGCGTTACGACCGCCATCATAGGATCATCGGGGTCTACCCGAATCCCATGTTGGACGCTCACCTCGGCCGCCAGCCGTTTCAGATCGATTATGGTCCGTGGCGACTCCATCTCAGAAGGGCACCCTGTCGAGTTGCTCGAAGAGATCCCGTTGCACGATCTTGAGGCGCTGTTTCGCCATGATCGGTAGTTTCGCTATGTTGATCGCCTCGTTGAACGTCAACTTGGCGGCGATCATTTCCTCGACGTCGCGACCGAAGGTGTCCTGATTTCGCTTTGAGAAAATCACCGCACCGCAAACCTTTTCCGCGTTTTCGTGGTACGCAGCCATCTCCGAAAACTTCTTGCCTTCAGCCTCGACTCGGCCGAAGTACTCGTTGACCCAGACGACAATGTTCCTCTCTGCGGTCGTCTGTGCGAGTTCATGGAATCCATTGAGCGTGTCCAGTAGCGCCTGGCCGCCGGTGATCACCGTGTGGACATAGACCCGCCGGCCGTTTTGGCGAAGGTAATCGAGAGCGCTGTTTTCCAGCAGATAATGCCAGAGTGGCAGGAACGTCGAAGCGCCGTTATCAACAACGAACGTGGCAGCGTCCTCCGTCAGGAAGCGCTCGATAAGGGAATCGAAAGCGCGCTGCTCGATCCTGTTGTGCTCATCGCGCAGATTGAGCCGATCCGCCCCGAGAGCGCTGTACTGCGCGAAGGTGCGGTTCACCGGATCGGTATCGATACATCGGACCTCCTTCCCTTTCTCCCTCAGGTACTGCGCAAGAACCGAAGCCACGAGGCTCTTCCCAACGCCGCCTTTCCCTTGCAGGGTGAGGTGAATCGCCCCGATGGGCTCAATTCCGTTCGTTCCGTTTGCGGTTGTGGCCTTCGCCATAGATCTCCTTCCAGTCAAATCAGTTTCTTAATGTCGGGCTCAGAGTTGTATTGAAAGCCAGAGCGCCGGTCTTCCCGTTCCCGGATGTTGGCGAGAGGATCGTCCGGCATCGGTGACCGCTGCGGCTCCGTCTTGCTTTCTCGCGCCGGTCCATCATGAGTGGATACTGGCGAAGGGTCGATGGGTGGAACCTCAGCGATCAATGGGAACGTCGCAGCGGGCGCGGCGGTTTGATCCTTACGCTTTAGCTGGCCGATATAGTGCGAGAGCCGTGCATACCCGATCTCGATTCCGATTTCGTTCAGCCACATCCAAATATCTTTTAGGCTGTGCCCTGCGTCGAATAGGGCCTTGATGTCCGGCCATGCCTGTCGAATCTGGCCGACCTTCGTGCGTGGTTTCTCGCCCATACGGGCGCGGAGACGGTTCAGGTCCAGTTTGTTTTTAGGAGGTTGATCCAAGCGGCCTCTATCTGGTAGGCCGCGAAAAAGGAGAGCCGTGACAGATACTTTCACGATTTCCCTGGAATCTTTTCGGAATGTTTCAGAACCCAAGGCCTGCCGCGCTGGTTTCAGAATGTTTCAGTTATTTGCCACTTGTTCTCGGGCGCGTGCCCGGCAGCGAAAACCATGCCCCCAAAACAGACGGGTAGTGGAACATAAAGGGCTGTTGAACAGATTCGGCATTTTTATTCGGTAGCCAATTGCTTTTCTGCTGCTTGGGTGTTCAACGTGGAGAGTGGCTTGTTGAACATCCGTTAAACCACCTGTCACGGTGCCGGGAAGTCCCGACTTACCGGGTAAGGAACAGACAGATGGCCAAACAGAAACTTCGAATTCGCGCAGTGCGTCTGGAGCATGAATTCAACAAACGAATCGAGCGCGCCACCCGAGAGGGCGGCTTCTCAAATCCCAGTGCCTTCATTCGCGGCGCGATTGAACGAGAACTGGCGGGACGCGAAAGCGGCGTCGACGCGGCGGAAGAACGACTCGCTGCAAGTCTCGACCGTTTGTCACGCGAAATTCGCGGGGTCAAGCTCGGGCAACAGGCTCTGTTTGCTTTCGTCGATTCGCTTGTGAAGACCTTGCTGACCTGCGTTGCTGAGCCACCCAGGGATGCTCACGATCAGGCAGTCGCCCGTGGGAAAGTTCGATACGACCGATTTCTGAAGAGTGTCGGGGCTGGGATGGCGGGCGATTCTCACGCCGCGATGGCGGAGTTGTTGAAGCGTGGCGAAGAAAACTGAAGACGCGGACGACTTCCGCCTCCGACCGAACCGCCCCCCCGCCGGTGGGAAAAGCGAAGCACGGGCCTGGTCCACTGCGTTGAAGACTATACTCCGCTATGCGGGGACTTCGCGCCGCTCGAAAGCCTCCGTGAATGGCGGTTCCGGCGCGGGTTCACGAAAACACTTCAATCAGCGCTGCGCTGTCCGCACGATGTACACGGCGAATAAGACGCCTGGTCAGTGGAAGGCCCACGGGCGTTACATCGCACGTGAGAGTGCGGGTGGCACCGTTCTGGGTTCGCTAACGACATCCGGCGTGGACGCGAGGGATCTGCCATTGGAACCAGCTAAGGAACTGGCGCGCTGGCAGACTGAGGGCGACCCAAGGTTGTGGAAGCTCATCGTGTCGCCGGAGTTTGGAGAGCGGTTGGATCTCGACCGCCTGACCCGAGATCTTATGGCGCGGATGGAGAAGGATCTCGGGACGAAACTTGAGTGGGTTGCTGTGCAGCACTTTAATACCGAGCATCCGCATGTACACATCGCCTTGCGCGGTATTCGAGAAGACAAGACCGTCCTCGACCTGCCCCGCGACTACGTTCGTCACGGCGTGCGAGCCATTGCCGAGGATCTATGCACCAGGCAACTGGGACACCGCAATCAATTGGATGCGATCGAGTCGGAGCGCCGCGAAATTGAAGAACGGCGATTCACGTCACTCGATCGGGCGATCAACAGGGCGAACACGGCAGAGTTGGCCGAGGCGGCATCAAATGCGGAACATTTCGCTATCCGGCGTTCCGGAGAAAACAGTGGCCGGGCGCGGGAACAACACATTGACGCACGGTTGCTTGTGCTCCAGCAAATGGGTTTAGCGGAACCGTGTGCCGCGGGGGTGTGGCTGGTTCGTCGCGATTTCGAAACCGTATTGAAAGCGATGCAGCGGAGCGGTGATCGCCAGAAGATGCTTGCGTCCCATGGTGCTCTGCTCTCAGATGAACGGTTGCCTCTGGTAGTGCTGGATATGAGGAAGCTAAAAACCGTGGAAGGGAGAGTTCTGGCGCATGATGAAGAGGAATCCGGGACGGGCGCCGGCCGACACTACCTCTTGCTGGAGGGCACCGATGGCAAGGTCCACCTCATCTACTACACCCCAGAAATGGAAGAGGCTCGAAGTGGGGGAAAGCTCCGTGCGAATTCCTTCGTTCGGCTGCAGAAGCAGTTTGAGAACGGGCGACCGGTCTTGGAAATTGAAGACACCGGCGATGCCGAACGCGTCATTCGAAATAAACGGCATCTCGAAGATCGAGCTAAGGCGTTTCTCAAGCATGGAATCGGACCTTCCGAAGATGGGTGGGGCGGATGGCTGGGACGCTACCAAGCCGCGGTAAAGAGGACGGCGGCGGAATCGGAGGATTTGGAAGTCGGTCGCCACTCGGGTCATGAAAGATAGTGCTCGATCTTCTTGTTGTTCACCTCCCTCCGAATCAGCGACATTCTCCGGATTGACGATGATCCGTTCGGAAGAGCCGATTACCCACGAGAGGTTTTACGGGAAATCATGGGAGTGTCAGCAAAGGCCGGGAATTCGGCTCACCAATGGCCTCGACTAACCTGCCTCAATCGCGTCGTCAAACAAACGGGCTCCCAGATCCGCAAAGAACTGTCGAAACGCTGCTTCCTTCTCGTCTGGCGGCACGGGCTTGTCATCGAGAAACGGGATATTCTTTCGCCGGAACGCCACGAGTTGATCATGCCCGCCCCCCGTGCTTCGCATGTGAGCGCGATAGTAGTCGTCGAGCAAAGCCCCGAACCCGAAATGTTTCATCTCCGGCAACAGATCCTCGAAATGCTCGATGTCGATCAATGTCAGAGGGGCGATTCTGGTACGTGACAACTGCCGGAGCGACACACGGTCGAACTGATCATTCAGATAACCTGACATGCCCGGGCAGAGCATTGCGTGCTCCAGGCAGACCATTACGGGCTGAACGATGCTCCATTTCCGCTCCGGCATGCCCGCGACCTCTTCGCCTTTCAGCAAGCGCTCGATGCTAAGGCTCAGCTGGGCGATGCCTTTGCGGCCGTCCTCGTCGCCTGTTACGAACTTCTTGTGGATATCCTGTTCCAGCAGGTCCAACCTCCCGCTTAGCTTGGCGTCGGCGCGAAGCACGCTACTCTTGTACTCGCAGATAATTAGGCTCGATCCATCTGTAAACATTCCGTCGCAGACCTCTGCCCCATCTGCGAAAGTTGGACTGTCAATATAAGCGTCCGGGGCGAACCCCGCGCGCCGCACACAGTCGTGCAAATAGGACTCGAAGGCTCGGCCGTATGTGCCGCCCAGTTTTCCCTTGATGTTTTTGCTCGCGGCTCCGAACAGTGTCCAGTAGAGCCCTCGTCCGGTCTTATCCATCAGGCTCGCCACATCGCAGCAGAAATAGCGTTGGCCGTCTGCCGCCCGGACGACGGGCCAAGAGTGAAAAACTGTCGTATCGGCGAAGGGGCGTTCTCCCTGCGTCGGCAAGTAGTCCGCGAGTTCCTGTGCTGTGCGCGCAACGGTTCCGAAGAACGAAGTCAGCTCAGCATCACTCAGTTTCATGTTGCCAAAACGGTTCTTGTCGATGAAAAACGTTGGATCGTCAGCGATGAGCGATCCCGCGTTCATCATGCGATAAGGAGTGCCGATGACGAGGCACAACTCGATGAACTGTCGCGGCGAGAGTCCGGTCGCGCGACTGAACTCCTCCTCAAGGTCTACAGTTCCTGGGTGCTTTGCCAGCAGCGCGCGGTTGCGCTTGAATACCTCCAGGCTGCGCAGCAAGTCTGCCCGGAAGTCATAATGCGCCATTGCATTGTGGTTCGCGAGTTGGTGGACCAGCAAGGCGGCAACGCCTGTAAGGGGCGCATTGCTGGAGGTTAGTTCGTTCATCATCAGGCAGCACGCCATGATGTGCGCAGCGTGTTGAGGTTCCGTAATCCCGCAAGCATCCGGGTTATCGCACACACTAAGGGCTAGTCGGGCCGTCGCAAGCACGCCAAGTCGCGTGAAAAACAGACGGCGGGGCCTCCCGCCCATCGAATGAGCCTCAGCGCGTGCCGCGTTCTTGAACACGTCGCGAGCCAGTCCGTTATCTTTCTCATAATCGGGACGGTGCCAAATTCGCAGGGCCGCCCCCAGCTTGGCGAGGACCAGCAGTACCGACTCGCGCTTGTATTGCGCGAGGATCTCCCTCGCGCCCTCGATGGTGGCCGGGCGGTTGAAGATCTCGGAAAAAGAGACGACAACGCCCATTTCAAGATATGGCGCTTTGGGCATGAACAACTCATTATCCGGCAGCGAACAGGGTCGAGATGGTCAGGCTGGAACCTTCTATCCTTCTCAATTGGAATGGGTTGGAATTCTCTGGAGACGTCCTTTAAAGGCAAATAGCCGGCAATCCGCGCGGATCGAGCCAACCAGGTGCCGAATCGCACGAGGACGATGCTCTAGACCGTTCTGGTGAATTAGGGTTCCGGGTGGTTCCGCTTCGTGGGCTGACCATGTGAGTCTCCTCATTTGGGGTCTCGAAAAGTCGGTCGGACCGATCGGGAGATCAACACTCCCTGTCACGACCGTCCCGCCTCGCGGCATACCAGTTAGGCGCAGCCCGCGCCTCAAGGAGTGCCCATGTATCCGGCAAAAACAGCCGAACCGGAAATCCAGGAAATTGGTGGCGAACCGCTCGAAGGGTCCGGCTTCGAGACGGAGCACCCGGCAACCGGCTTTGAATCAAACGAAAGGCCTGCGGAGGAGGGCTTCAACCAATGACTCCGCGCGAACAATCGAGTTCCGCCCCGTCCACGAAACGCGACCACCGTCAGGAAGTCACCGATTCCATCGTCAAAATGCTCGAAGCAGGCGTTGCGCCGTGGCAAAAGCCGTGGGAGTCGGCCGGCATGCCGTTTAACCCAACTACCGACAAGGCGTATCGAGGCGGCAATGCTGTTCATCTCATGGCAACTGGGTTGTCGCAAGGTTATGAAGATCCACGATGGATGACCTACAAGCAGGCTGCCGAGAATGGCTGGCAGATCCGAAAGGGCGAAAAGGGAACCCACATTGAATTCTGGGAGGTGAAGGCGAAGCCTGAGGAGCGGAACGGAGAACAGAGCAACAACCGCGACGAATCCACTAAAGAAAATCAGCGCCGCCTCATTCATAAGGTCTATACGGTCTTCAACGCGAAGCAGATCGAGGGCGTGCCAGCCTTTGAGCGCCGACAACCGACCGCATTTGAAGCTGTTCACGATGGCGAGCGCATCCTCGCCAATTCCGGCGCGAAAATCTCCCACGACCAGCGCGACAGCGCTTTTTATCGCCCGTCCACAGACAGCATTCACCTACCCCCGAAAGAAGCCTTCAAAGACGCACCTGGTTATTACGGCACTGCGCTTCACGAATTGGCACACTGGACCGGTCACGCCTCGCGGCTCAATCGTTCGACCTTGAACGAATCCTATCGATTTGGCGATCTGAATTACGCGAAAGAAGAACTTCGTGCAGAATTGGCGAGCGTCTTCATTGCCGCCGAAGTCGGAGTGCCCCATGATCCAGCGCATCACGCCGCTTACGTCGGTTCGTGGATCAAGGCTCTGAAGGAAGACAAGAACGAGATTTTCCGCGCGGCCCACGATGCCTCAGCCGCCACAGATTATATCCTGAGTTTGGAGCGCACCGTTTCCAAGGCGGAAGCTCTTGAGGTCGGCAATTCCTCCATGAGCGATGCCGAGAGGACGCAAGGCATTCGAGACGAAATCGAAACCCTTGAAAATGATCGCGACCTCGTGGGGTCAGTCAACCATGAATCCCCGACTGGAGATGGACTCCAGTCCGGCAGTGGCGACCGCGAGAATACCCGGTTCGTCGCGCGAATCGAGCCAACGACCGGAACCATCGCGGTGCATGACAAGCAACTCGGCGTGGATCAACACACACCCATCGACTCTGCCGGCAAGCTGAATGGCGGCAACGGTGATGCCCGCTCTCCGGAACAGGCAACCCGTGACGGCCTGAGTGCGTCGTTTGCAGCGGCGAGGAGCATTACCGCCGAGAAACTTGGGGATACTGCCCGCACATTTACTGCCCAAACCGAAAGCGGCAACTACCGGGGAGAGATCATCGGCGAGACCGACTTGCACCTCGTTCAACGACTATCTCCCCAGTCCGCGGTTGCACACATGAAACACCTTCTCGATTCGACGGCGAAAATCGGGGACAACGTTGGCATCGGATACGTAAATCAGGTGGGCTCCGTCAAGGAGTTACGTGAACGCTCCCGCGTCAGGGAACTGGCCCGATGAAAGCGCGAGCGGGCATGTATCGCACTCCACGCGATCCAGGCGGGTTCCCTTTTGGCTATAACTGGAGGGCAACCGGAACCGGGCTGGCCCTGCTAGTCGGGTTCAATCTTCTTGCCACGCAGTACATCGCCGCTCAGTTTCGTTATCAGCCGGCTCTTGGATCGCCGTTACTACGCATGCAGCGCACCGCTTTGTATCAACCATTCGCCTGGTGCATCTGGGGTTTTCAGAATTGCACGAGCCGAGACAGCCGAGTCCGGAAACCCTTATTTGAGGGCGAAATGATCGTGCTCGGTGGTTGCATCTTCTCGATGTTGGCGTTCTTTGTCGCGGCCAACCGCCGAGCGCAACGCCTATCCGAAAACGCCGAGGACCTGCACGGTTCGGCTCGACTCGCTGGGCCTCAGGACATAGAGGCGACTGGGATCATGCGTAGTCAGGGTGGCGTCTATGTCGGCGGCTGGTACAACGACTCGACCCGCCGCCTTCAATACCTGCGTCACAACGGTCCGGAACATGTTCTCGCGTTTGCCCCAACACGGTCCGGTAAGGGCGTCGGACTCGTGATTCCAACGCTACTTGCCTGGGACGAAAGCGCCGTCATCTACGACATAAAAGGCGAGAATTGGGCAAAGACGGCTGGCTTTCGGGCGAGCCGCGGCCAACTGTGTTTCAAATTCTCGCCGGTTGAAGACGGCACGTCGTCCCGTTTCAATCCCCTCGCCGAAGTTCGCATTTTCACACCGCGCGACGTTTCCGACGCCCAGAATGTGGCGGACATGATCATCCGGAGTGGCGAGGACAGTCCCATGGAGCGCCACTGGGAAGACAGCGCGGCATCATTGACGACCGGCATGATTTTGCACGCATGCTACACGGCCGCTGCTGAGGATCGGGTCGCTTGTCTTGCCGACCTTTCAGGCCTTTTTACTCGCCCCGGCGTCGAGTTCCGCGAAACGCTGAACGAGATGATCAGCTATCAGCACGACGCCGACTACCGCCACGGCTGGCGGACACCGGCTGGACTGAAGACCTCTACGCACCCCGTTGTTTCCGAGAAGGCGCAGGAGATGCTCGACAAGGAGAGCAAGGAGCTGTCCGGCGTACTCTCCACAGCGAAGACGGCATTGGCACTGTACAGCGATCCCTTGGTGGCGCGGAATACCGCCGCGAGCGATTTCACCATCAATGATCTGGTGAATGACGAACACCCGGTATCGCTCTATTTAGTCGTGCCCCCTTCCGACAAGATTCGCCTCCGACGTTTGATTCGCCTGATCTTTACGATGGTCGTTAACCGATTGACCGAACGGATGGCGTTCGACGGATCTGAGCAGAAGAGAAACAAACACAGGCTTCTTTTCCTGATCGACGAGTTCCCAAGCCTGAACAGGATGGAAATCTTTGCCGATGCGCTGTCGTACATGGCCGGATATGGATTAAAGGCCTATCTGATCACCCAGGATATTCGGCAGATCGTGGACGCCTATGGGCAGAACGAGAGCATCGTCTCGAACTGCCACGTTCGAATTGCCTTTGCGCCCAATCAGGTCGAAACAGCGGAGTTGCTCTCCAAGATGACCGGTACGACGACCGTGCAAAAGGCCAGCTTCAATTTCTCCGGCTCCCGGTTTTCGCCCGTCATGTCTCACGTCAACGCGAGCGTCGACCACATCGAGCGTCCCTTGATGACACCGGACGAGGTCATGCGCCTTCGGCCTCCCAAGAAGGAAGGTAGCGGTGATTCCGAAATCATCACGGAGCCTGGCGACATGCTCATCTTCGTCTCCGGTCACTTCCCGATCCTCGGCATGCAGATGCTGTACTTCGCTGATCCCGAACTGGCGAGACGCTCGGCAATCGCGCCCCCGAAAACCGTGCAACGGCAGATTCAAGGAAGTCCGTCGGTTCGAATCGACAAGCCCGAATTCCTTACCGACGACACCGCCACGACCGGCCTGGAACGGGGATTCATTGAGGAACTGCGGCGTTCGTAGCCTATGCAGAAGAACCGCATCGAACTCGCTGGATATTTGGCCACAAAGCCGGAGCTTCGATATCTTCCGTCGGGCACGAAGGTGGTGAATCTCCGTCTCGGTGAAACGTATCATTTTGCGGGGCGTGATGGGAAGCCACAATCCCACACGAACTGGCACAGCCTGGTCTTTTACAACGAAGTCGCCGATGTGGCGATGACGTATGAGCAAGGCGAGAACATTCACGTCGAAGGTAGTCTGCAACAGAGGAAGTTCACGCCGGCCGATGGGATCACGCGGACCGTTCACGAAATCCACGTAAAAGCCTGTCACGTCATTGCATCTACCCGTTTGGACCGAGAAGTAGCCGCCACACCAATTTCCACAGAATCAGAGGTGATCAGACATGACAATAGCTGGCCCGTTTGAGGGTGTGCAGAAAGTCGATCGCCGCTCGATCAGGCGCGGAGTGAGCATCGCCGCCTTCGCGTTCACCGCTCCATTTTTCATCGCGGGCGCCGTGGGAATACGAATAAATGCTTCCACATCCCTGCCGCTTGGCCTCTACAAAGAAACGACAGACTTTCGCGCGACGCTCATCGAGTTCTGTCCGCAGGCGCCGTATGGGGGGTTCGCTGCGGGTCGTGGATACCGATCAGTCGGAAACTGCCCGGATGGAGCAGCCCCGCTTATGAAACCGGTAGTCGCGAAGGCGGGAGACATCGTGGATGTTTCCAGTTTGGGAATCACCGTCAACGGTGTCCTCTTGCCCAACACCGCTCCAAGAGACAAGGACAGCAAAGGCAGGCCGATGCGGCCATGGCCATTTGGACAATATCGAGTTCAGCAGGGCTTCGTATGGGTAGCGTCCTCCTACAACCCGTGGAGCTTTGACAGTCGATACTTCGGCCCCCTCCCGATCAGCATCATTCGTGGTTATTTGAAACCACTCCTGACGCTATGATCCTCCGGCCAAGATTCGAGTTTTCGGCCTGTGTTGCCGTTATACTCGGCCTGGCGGTTTCAACCGGATATCCGGCGGGCATTGTTGCCGGGATCGCTATGCCAGTCGTGTGCCTGACACCGGCATCACGCAAGGCTGCGTTCGCAACAACCTTCGCCTACTACGCCGCAGGCCTCTGGCCGATGATCCCTGGAGCGAAACATTTCACCGGCCAGTCCGCGCCAATTCTGATTGCCACTTTGCTCTGGATCAGTACAGCCATGCTCTTGTCCATGCCATGGGCATTGGCGTGGACACCGAACCGTAGGCTCCAGTATTTATGGCGGGTTCCGCTGGCGGAAATCGCAGGCATACTTCCACCCCTCGGCTTGGTTGGTTTCATCTCGCCCTTGACGGGCTCTGGGTATCTGTTTCCGGCCACTGGTTGGGCCGGTTTGATTGCAGCAAGTCTGCTTCCCGGCATTGTCCTCGCGTTTGACCACTCGACGTTTGGTCGTTCCCGCGTTTGGCTTTGCCTGGCGTTAGCAGCTGTGATCACGTTAGCTGTCGGCTCTCATTGCTTTGTCCGACAGGAGGCGAAGCCCCCCACCAATTGGGAGGCCGTGAACACGGACTTCGGCGACCTCTCTCGGCCCTTTGAGGTTTTCGTCGCCGCTCAATCGATACAAGAACGTGTAGCCGCGTCACCGGCGCGGGTTGTGATTTTCCCGGAGTTCGTGGTTCCTCGTTGGTCTGACGCCACAGTAGCCTTTTGGCAGCAGACGCTGGATGGATGCCGCACTCGCGGCCAGATCCTCGCTATGGGTGCCGGTGTGCCGCGCAATGTCGCGAATGCCCATGAAAAGGCAGTTGATGTGGATATCGTCAAGTCGTACGATTTCGCTGGTGCAATTCAAACGCTGCGGATGAACGACGGTCGACTGTCACCATCAATCCCCTCCGACTCGCATGTCAATACGACGGGCGAGCCGTTCAACAATACGTTTCTGATTCTAGGTTCCGAGTCAGCAACTGTCTATCAACGCGTTCCCGTGCCGATAGGCATGTGGCAGCCCCTTACCGGGAACGGCGTTCCAATTCGCCTAAACGAACCCGGCGTAGTCAAAATCGACGGACGCCGAGTGGCGGTGTTGATTTGCTACGAGCAGATCCTCACGTACCCAGTCCTGGCGTCGATGTTGCGACGCCCTGCGGTTCTCATCGGAATCAGCAATGCCTTTTGGTTTACCGGCACACCGATTCCTCGTTATCAGGCGAACGCGGTGCGAGCGTGGGCTCGATTGCTGGGCATCCCATATTTGCTGGCCGTCAACTCTTAAATCGCGGAGCGATGAATGCCGAAATCACGCCCGACCATCGCGGACACAACTGCCGAATTCATGCAACTGAGCCTTTTCGCGGAGGTGCCAGACTCACCTCCAACTGATAACCTCAAGGAGGAGTCGACCAATGCAAGCGACGGACGACCTGACACCACTCGGACATCAGATTCTGGAACACTGGAGCAAGTACCGGCCGAAAATGGTCGCAACGCTGACGGCGCAGAATCAGCTACCGCAGGCGATCTTCGCGGCGCAGGAACTAACGAGCAACCTACTTTACGAACTGGCGATAGTCCGAAAGATGGACTACCAGATCGCGTGGGAGTTGGCGACAAGGGAGTGGGCGTTTCTTCCAGACGAGGAGGATCAGCCCCAACTGTCATTCGATCCAGCGACCCTCGACCCGAAGCAACCCTTGCCCGCGATTTCCGCATAAGTGACGCTGATGGAATCGGTCGCGGAAGTCTGCGAGAGAAAGCGCAAGCGAATCTCGCAGCAATCCGAACGCTGAAGCGTATCGAGAGCGAGGACCGTCTCGCGGAGCCGGACGAGAAGGCCGCACTCGTAAAATACACGGGCTGGGGCGCGATGCCCGGCGCATTTGAGCCGCAGGCTTCACGAGAGTGGAGAGGTATTGCGGACGAGCTGCGGGAAGTTCTCACCTCCGAGGAGTTCGCATCGGCACGCGCCTCCACACCCAATGCCCATTACACTTCTCCAGAAGTCATACTGGCGATTTGGAAGGGGATGGAGAGGTTCGGATTCGAGGCAGGTGGGCACATTCTCGAACCGTCCATGGGTGTTGGCCATTTCTTCGGACTCATGCCGGAGGGTCTGTACCCAGGCACCAAGCGCACCGGCGTTGAACTCGACTCGATCACTGCGCGCATCGCGGCCAAACTTTACCCGGACTCAAACGTTCATGGCAAAGCGCTTGAAGACACGGCTCTTCCGAAGGATTTCTTCGACGCAGCGGTCGGCAACATTCCGTTCGGCAACTATCCGGTGTTCGATCCCACTTACCGCCGCACTCCGCAATTGACTCGCGGCATCCACGACTACTTCCTCGCGAAGTCGGTTGACGTGGTCCGGCCAGGCGGGCTGATCGCGCTCATTACGAGTCGCTACACGATGGACAAACAGGACTTGGCAGTTCGGGAACACCTTGCGGAGGGCGCGGTACTGCTCGGCGCACTCCGTTTGCCGAACACGGCGTTCAAGGCCAACGCCGGCACAGACGTGACCACGGATATTCTGTTTCTGCAGAAGCGACGGAACGGTGTGCGGCAAGAGGGCGAACGATGGACGGAACTGGCTGCGATCGCCACCCCCGATGGCAAACTCCAGATCAACGAGTATTTCGTTCGGCATCCAGAGATGATGCTCGGACGCATGGGACTCGAATCCGCGCAGTATGGTGCGGCTCCCGCTCTGATCGGAAGTCTGGAAGCAGAAACTCTCGCTAAGGCTGTCTCGCGTCTGCCTGCGTCGGTTTATTCGACTGCTGACAGGCAGCCAACCCGTTATCGCTCTGGTGAAGAGCAGATCCCGGCTGTCGGGGCCGTCAAAGAAGGTGCGCTAGCTGATCGCGACGGGCAGATTGTCGTTCGTCGAGGCAGTGAGTTTAGGCCCCTCACTCTCCCGGCAGCCACTTCCGCGCGGATTCGCGGCATGCTCCAAGTCCGTGACGCCGTGCGCGAGGTGTTTCGCACACAACTTCAGGATGCCCCGGAAGAGGTAATCACCGAAGCGCGCCGGCATCTGAACCGGTCGTACGATCTCTTCGTTTCACGGTTTGGGCCGCTCAACGCCATCCAGAACGTCCGGGCCTTCGCCAACGACCCGGACCAACCGCTGCTGCTATCCCTGGAGGAATTCAATCCTGAAACCAAAGTGGCGACGAAGGCAGCGATCTTCGATCGCCGCACGCTGGAGCGCTATCGGCCAGTCGAGCGGGTCCAAACCGCCGCTGAAGCACTGCTTGTATCCCTCAACGAAACCGGCCAAATCAATTGGCCGCGCATGGAGGCGCTAACAGGCAAACCCACATCAGATATGCAGGAAGAACTGGGCGCCCTTGCTTACAGAAATCCTGAAGGCGGCTCGTGGGAGACTGCCGACCGGTATCTCAGCGGTAACGTTCGCGCCAAACTTGTTGCGGCCCAAGCCTCCGCTACGCTCGATCCTGCTTACCAGCGGAACGTGGAAGCTTTGCAGGCCGTACAACCGCCCGACCTCGGGCCGGGAGAAATCGAAGCGCGACTGGGCTCATCATGGATTGCCAGATCAGACATTCGTGACTTCGTTGCCGAGTTGCTGGAAGTCGCACCCGCGACCGTTAAAGTCGGCTACGCGGAGTCCATCGCGACGTGGACGCTGGAACTGGATTATGCCGCCAAGTACACGGTGAGCAACACGACAACACACGGTACCGCTCGCTTTCGTGCATCTGACCTAGTTGAACAATCGCTGAACGGGCGGACTCCGACAGCCTACGATGAGGACCCGGAAGGCAACCGAACGGTCAATCAACCCGAAACAATCGCCGCCAGAGAAAAGCAACAGCAACTGAAAGAACGCTTCGGAGACTGGGTCTGGGAAGACCCCAGCCGGGCTAAGCGTCTCGCCGACGACTACAACTTTCGATTCAACAATATCCGCCTGCGAGAGTTCGATGGCTCGCATCTCACTTTGCCGGGGATGGTGCGCACTTCGCTTCGCGATGGCGATCTCGCACCGCACCAGAAGAATGCAGTCTGGCGGATTCTTCAGGGGGGAAGTCCCCTTCTTGCTCATGTCGTTGGTGCCGGAAAAACCTGGACAATGACGGCTGCCGCCATGGAATTGCGCCGCCTTGATCTGGCCAAGAAACCGATGTTCGTGGTCCCCAACCATCTGGTCGACCAATGGGGCGCGGAGTTTCTCAAGCTTTACCCGCAGGCGCGGTTGTTCGTTGCTGGCAAGGACCACTTCGCGGCAGAAAACCGTCAACAGGCGATGGCGCGAATCGCCACCGGGAATTACGATGCCGTCATCGTTTCGCATCGTTCCTTCGAGTTCCTTCCGGTGTCGGACGAATACTTCAATCGGTTCGTCCAGAAGCAGGTTGCCGAACTTGATGCGGAGATCGGCCAAGCCAAGGAATCGAAAGAGGACAACCGCCGCATCGTAAAGGAGCTGGAAAAAGCGAAGAAGCGGCTCACCGTCCGGCTGAAGAAGCGGGCCGACCGGGAGTCGAAAGACCGCACGCTCACTTTCGAGGAACTCGGCGTGGATCAGCTATTTGTTGACGAGGCCGATCTGTACAAGAACCTGGCTTACACCACGAAGATGAATCGGATCGCCGGCCTCCCGAACTCCGACAGCAACCGCGCATTCGACATGTTTCTGAAGGCGCGCTATCTGCAGGAGCGGGGAGACGGTCGCGGTGTAGTCTTCGCCACGGGCACGCCGATATCGAACACCCTCGCGGAGATGTACACGATGCAACGGTATCTTGCACCAGAGATGCTGGCGGAACGAGGCGTGAATCACTTCGATCCGTGGGCCGCGAACTTCGCCGAAGCTGTCACGTCGCTTGAGCTTGCCCCGGATGGATCTGGATACCGGATGCACACGCGGTTTGCGAAATTCATTAACCTGCCGGAGTTGTTGACGATGTTTCGGACCGTTGCCGACGTGCAGACCGCGGACATGCTCAACCTTCCTAGGCCCGAACTGGAGAACGGCCGACCGAGCGTGGTGGCTGCGCCTGCGAGTCCCGAACTGAAAGCCTTCATCCGCACGCTGACTGAACGCGCAGAGAAACTGAAGAAAGAGCGTGTCGATCCCTCGGTGGACAACATGCTGAAGATCACGGGCGAGGGGCGCAAGGCGGCATTGGACATGCGCCTGGTCCGACCGGCGATTGAGCCACCGGAGGATACGAAGGTTGATCGGGCGGTTTCACGAATCCTCAAGATCTGGACCGATACACGGAACGAACGCTCTACTCAGTTGGTCTTCAGCGACCTCTCCACTCCTCATCCCGAGAGATTCAACATCTATTCGGACATCCGAGCGAAGCTCGTCTCCGCCGGCGTTCCCCCGAGAGAGATTGCATTCATTCACGACGCGGAGACCGACACCGCTAAAAAGGTGCTCTTTGATGGCGTGAACGCGGGGAGAGTGCGCATACTTCTGGGTTCCACGGAAAAGATGGGCGCCGGCACCAACGTGCAGCGACGGCTTGTGGCGCTTCATCATCTGGATGCACCGTGGCGCCCACGCGATATCGAGCAGCGTGAAGGCCGGATACTGCGCCAGGGCAACACTAATAAAGAGGTGCAGATCTACCGCTACGTGACCGAGGGCTCGTTCGACGCGTACATGTGGCAGACGCTGGAAACCAAGGCTCGCTTTATCCATCAGGTGATGCGCGGTGAAACGTCGGTCCGGTCCGCCGAAGACCTCGACAGTGGCGCTCTCACATACGCCGAAATCAAAGCAATCGCGTCCGGGAATCCGGCCGTCGTCGAGAAAATCAAAATCGACACCGAGATCCGCAAGCTCGACCAGCTGCGCGCCGTTCATGCGAACCAGCAGCGTCATATCCGTTGGGAGATTCGTGACCTGCCCCGTCACATCGCCGAGACAAAGCACCGACTCGCAGAAATCGAAGCCGACATCGAGCTCAGAAATAGCAGCGAAGCCGCAGACTTCACCATGGCGGTCGGCAATCGTGCCTTCTCCGGCAAAGGAGCGCGAGAAGAAGCTGCCAAGGCTCTGACGTTCGCGATTCTCTCGTGGAAAGACGATCAGACGCTGCAGCCGCCAGGGCAGTTTCGGGGCTTCGAGGTTCTGAGCAAGGGCAAAAGTGGTGGATTCGGGCTCCTTGAAAGCGACGAGCGTGTCCCCGAACTGTTTGTTCGAGGCCGAGCCATGTATTCAGCGAATCTGAACCCGACGAATCCGGTTGGAACGGTTCAGAGCATCGAGCATACGTTGCGAAGCCTGGATAAGCTTGCGGCGGAACAGCAGACCCGCGTAGCGCGCGCCGAGAAGGAGCTGGTGGACTACCAAGCGCAGGCCGACCGTCCCTTCGAACATGAAGAGCGCCTGAGACAGTTACTGGCGCGCCAATCCGAGTTGAATTCGCAGTTGGACCTGGACAAGGGCGATCAACAGGGAGCGGACTCTCCTCCAGAGGTTGGTGAGGATCTTGATCGAACGGATGCCACCAAGCGCGAGGTACCCAGCCCCCAAAATGTTGCGAAGATGGCGGAGGCGAACATGCGTGCAGCAGGGACTGCCATTCGAGAGATGCCCATCGTCCAGGGAACGTCGCCGGTCTCAGGTTCACTTACAGGTAAGGCTGTCGCAACGGATCATGGGTATGTAGCGGTCGCCACGGCTGCTAATCGCTTCATCGTCGTCGAAACCGCCGAGTTGGGCCGGGAAGTGAAACTTGGTGAGCGGTTATCCCTGATCTTTTCGAAAGGCCGACCTTCGATTGAAATCGATTCCGGTCGCGCCCGATAGTCGACTTATTCCCCCGCTATTATCTCACCGGCAAACTTGCCGGTGAGATGAAAACATTTATTGACTCGCTTTGTGATTCGAGGTACAAACATATAGACGAACCTTGAATTTAGCAAACCGGCAAGTTTGCCGGTAAACCAAATGACGGAGGAGACTTATGACTACTTTGGTGGAGCTAGCCGATCCTCAGAACGCTAGTGCGGCTGTTAGGAAACGCGACACTAACCTCTTTATTGGCTTGGAAGTAGCCGATCCGGAGCTTGTCGCTGAATTGGAGAAATATCCTGAGGGAACACCGCGCGAGAAGTATGCCTTAGGTGCCCTCCGGCTCGGCGCTCTGGCCATCCGCCAAGCCTCCGGCGAACTTGACGCCGTGGCTGTGCGGGAGGCTTCCCAGGAACTACTCGCAGGGTTGGGAGAGCTTCTTGCCAAGCGTGGAACCGCGCTGACCGCCGATTTGTCTGGAGCATTGCGCCAATACTTCGACCCGACTACCGGCGCTCTTCCCCAGCGCATCGAGGCCCTTCTTAAGAACGACGGGGATCTTGATCGCGCTCTTCGCAATCATCTGGGACCCGAAAACTCCACTCTGGCGCGCGCGCTGGCCACCCACCTTGGTGACGGAAGTGCGATCTTCAGGCTCCTGTCGCCGACAGACTCTAACGGCCTGAAGGCGCAGATTGAGCGAATGCTCGAATCCGTTTTGACCGAGCAGCAGGAACAGATCCTCCGGCAATTCTCCCTGGACAACAAAGGGTCGGCGCTTTCCCGACTCATCGACGAAGTTACCGCCCACAACGGCACGCTCACGACAGACCTGAAACTGCAAGTGGAGTCACTCGTCGGGGAATTTTCACTCGACAAACCCGGTTCCGCACTTTCCCGTCTCGTGGCCAAAGTTGAAACTGCTCAAAAAGCGATGTCCGCCGAGTTCTCAACGGATAACGCGCAGTCTGCATTCAGCCGGCTTTCGCGAATGCTGACCGACACCAGACAACAGATCGACAAGAACCTGACGCTCGACGACGAAACGTCCGCTCTATCCCGCCTGAAACGTGAACTCCTCTCAACCATCGACGGCATGGCTCGAAGCAACGGCGACTTTCAGACGGAAGTTCGGACGACGCTTGCCTCACTTCAGGCTCGAAAAGAAGAAGCGGCCCGTTCAACTCAGCACGGCCACGCATTTGAAGACCAGCTCGGCTTGGTTATCGCCGCAGAGGCGCAGCGGCTCAACGATCCGTATGTTCCGACCGGCTGCAGTGCGGGAGCCATCAAGAACTGCAAGACCGGAGACTTCGTTACGATTCTCGGGCCAGACAGCGCTGCGCCGAATGCGCGGGTTGTGTGGGAAGCAAAGGAAGACAAAAGCTACGACCTGCGGCGCGCACTCAGCGAAATTGAGGAAGCACGTAAGAACCGCCAGGCCCAGGTCGGCGTCTTCGTGTTCAGCCGGAATACGGCGCCGGACACCCTTCAATCTTTCGCACGCTACGGCAATGACTTGGTTATTATTTGGAATCCCGACGACCCGGATAGTGATTTGTTCGTGAAGGCTGCATTCAGCGTTGCACGTGCGTTGGTCATTCGCGAAAGTCACGAGTCGCTGGAGACCGAACATGTAGTGAAATCGATAGATCTCGCAACACGGTGTGTCGAGAAGCAACTGGAACACCTCGATCAGATCAAGACCTGGGCAGAAACCGTGAAGAATAACGGCGAGAAGATCGCTGACCGTGCGGGTCGCATGCGCTCCGACCTTGCCAAAGAAGTCGAGAATCTCGACCGGCAAATACTCGAACTGAAAACCAATGGAGTGAAAGCATAAGTCGATGACCGAAGCACGACTGGCATTTTTCCCGCACGGGATGGGGCGCAAGGCGGCACTTGAGGCCGGTTTTCGCTTCGGACACGTCGGCACGCACACCAGCCGCACCATCATGGTGGAGGACCTGGAGGCCGCCCTCGCAGCCGTTCCAGCGTCGGCGAAACCGGCGGAATACGCAACCGCGATCGTGGACGATAACTGTCTCGGCAAGCAAACTGCGGCCACACGCCGGCACTCTCTTCAGCACCTCCGGGAACTCTACGCGCTCGACCCGGCGTTGCCAGTCTTCCGCATCTTGCGGCGGCTCTGGGAGGTGGACGTTCCGGGCAGGCCTCTGCTAACGATTCTCGCCGGCCTGACCCGCGATCCGCTATTAATGGCCACTGCGCAGCCGATTATCACGATGGCGAAGGACAGCGAATTCAACAGGGCGGCTGTGCGCATAGCGCTGGAGAAGTTCGTCGGCGAGAGGCTCAACGAGTCCACGCTCGACAAGGTAGTCCGAAATGCGGCGAGTTCATGGTCCCAGTCGGGCCACCTTCACGGGCGAACCTTTAAATTTCGTCGTACTGTCCAACCAACGCCACCAAATGTCGCGTTCGCCCTCTACCTCGCGACGACGGCCGGCTTCCAGGGCGAGGATGCCTTATCAAGTGGCTGGCTGAAGGTGCTCGATTGCGATACCTCATTAGCGATGGAACTGGCTACCTCCGCCAAAAGGATGGGTCTTTTGGATCTGAAGATGGCGGGCGGAATTTTCGAACTGAGTGTGGAGCGACTTGACCCCTACGCTTCGAACGATGGACGAGGAAGGCAATAGATGGGACGAATAGAGCAACTAGCTGACAAATACAAACAGCACATCGGCCTGCCTTGGCAACAGACTGTCGCGGGCGCCCAGCGCGTCATCATGATCGTCTATGACAAAGAGCTGGAACGCTCCTTAATGGCCCGAAAGGAAGCATTCGCGATGGCGACGCGGGACGAGCGTCACGAATGGTTTGAGGTCGACGTCGCAGACTGCTTTGCCGCTTGGATGGCTTCGGAGGAATACCGGGACGCCTACTTCGAATCACCGGACGATCTTCAGATGAAGCTCGAAGTTGAATTTGCGCCGTTTGTCGCGGCACGAATCAAAAGTGTCCTTGATCGAGACGACGTCACGAAGAACTCTGTCGTCGCCGTGTTCGGCGTTGGCGCGCTCTTTGGATTTACACGTGTCTCCAGCGTGCTGAAGCTTCTCGAACCGGCTATCAAAGGCCGTTTAGCAGTGTTCTTTCCTGGCACCTACGACCAAAACAATTACCGTCTGCTGGACGCCCGTGACGGTTGGAACTATCTGGCCGTCCCAATTACGTTGCATTCTTCAGGAGCCTACTAATGCTGATCAAAGACATACTTCTTCGCGATCCATCACAGCAGGCGCTCGTCAACAACGGCCAGGCGCGTATCACGAACGAGGCCGGTGACGAAAACGTCAGCAAGGAGCTCCGCGGTGAGCTATCGACATTTGTCTGCGAGGGACAGTACGTGGAGGGGATCGTAAAGATCCTCTCTTCTTTCCTCGCCAGCCGGAGCCAGACACATCAGAAGTCTGCCTGGGTGAGCGGCTTTTTCGGTAGTGGCAAGTCGCATCTCCTCAAGATGCTCGCGAACCTTTGGGCCGACACGGAGTTCGCAGACGGCGCAACGGCCCGCAGCCTTGTACCGGAATTGCCCGATGAGGTGCGCGATCTGCTGCGAGAACTCGACGTTGCCGGAAAGAGATCTGGGGGCCTGCTCGCGGCGGCCGGTACGCTCCCCTCTGGAACCACAGAGAATGTGCGACTGAGCGTTCTGAGCATCCTGCTCCGTGCTGTTGGATTGCCGCATCAGTATCCTCAAGCGCAGTTCCATCTTTGGCTCGAAGAAAATAAGTACCTCGCCCAGGTTAAATCGGGCATTGAGGCCTCAGGGAAAAAATGGGAGAGCGAGCTTAACAATCTCTACGTCAGTCCCCTGATCGCGAAGGCGATTCTGCAATGCGATCCGAATTTCGCCGTTAGCGAAGCGGCCGCTCGGGATACCATCAAGACCCAATTCCCTCTCAAAACATCAGACCTGACCACCGACGAATTCCTCACGATGTTTAAGCGTGTGTTGAAGCGCGCTGGCCGCGACGGTCAGGTCCCCTGCACGATTCTGATTCTCGACGAAGTGCAGCAGTACATCGGGGATTCCGAGACCAGATCGACGCTCATCACGGAGATTGCGGAGGCAATCCAGAAGCAACTCGATAGTCAGGTCATGCTGGTGTGTGCTGGCCAGTCGGCCCTGACCGGCATAAAACTGCTCCACAAGCTGCTGGATCGCTTCACCATCCGTATCCAGCTCTCCGATGCCGACGTCGAAACGGTCACGCGGAAGGTGCTGCTGCGGAAGCAGCCCGCCAACTTGGGCAAGATTGCCGAGCTTCTTGATACGCACGCCGGTGAGGTTTCGCGCCAGTTAGCGGGGACCAAGATCGGCGAGCGCATGGAAGACAAGGCTGTCATCGTTCAGGATTATCCACTGCTGCCGGTACGCCGCCGCTTTTGGGAGCAGTGCTTCCGCCAAGTCGACACCGCTGGCACGCAGAGCCAGTTGCGGTCTCAGCTACGCATCATCTATGACTGCATCGCCAGGCTCGCAAAGAAACCGCTGGGCAGCATCATTCCCGGCGACGACCTCTACGAGGCGCTCGCCCCCGAAATGGTCACGACCGGGGCGCTTCCGCGAGAGATCAACGAGCGCATTTTGGGCCTCGCTTCCGATGGTACGTATGAGGGCCGCCTGCGGCAGCGCATCTGTGGCCTCGTCTTTCTTATCGGGCAATTGCCTACTGAGGAAGCGGCTTCCATCGGTGTTCGTGCCTGCAAGGAGCACATCGCCGACCTCTTGGTGGATGACCTTAAGGCGGACAATGGGAAGCTCCGCAGCACGGTATCCGGCCTGCTCGACCAGCTCGCCGACGAAGGCGTTCTCATGCCTGTGGGCGATGAGTTTCGCATCCAGACGGAAGAAGGTCGCAACTGGGACTTCGAGTTCCGCCAGCGCGAGGCCAAGCTCAAGAACAACACAGCTAATTTCGATGAACAGCGGGATCGCCTCCTCGGTGCGGAAATTGACCGCACTGTCAGAAGCCTGAAGCTCCTCCAGGGTGCGGCAAAGGAAGCGCGGTCGCTGACATTGCACCGGACGCAAGATCCGCCAGCCGCCAACGGCGAGACTATCCCCGTTTGGGTCCGGGACGGATTTTCTGGGTCGGAGAAAGAGATGATCGCAGCCGCCCGCGCGGCTGGCGTTAGCAGCCCTCTCCTCTTTGTATTCGTACCTCGAAAGTCACGCGACGAACTTCTGAACGCGATCTCCACCGAGCAAGCCGCCGAGCAGACGATTAACGCGAAGGGTGTTCCGTCTGGTGAGGCCGGCCAACTCGCCAAGCAAAGCATGGAGAGCCGGCGGCAACTGGCCGAAAAACAGCGGAGGGATCTCGTAGTGGATATCGTAGCTGGCGCAAAGGTTTTCCAGGGCGGCGGCAACGAACTTCTGCAACTCACATTGGAAGAAAAGCTCAAGACTGGAGCGGAAGCTTCACTCGTGCGCCTTTTCCCGCGCTTCAAAGAAGCCGATTTTGCGGCTTCGGCTTGGGAGGCGGCGATCAAACGAGCGCGTGACGGCGCTGATCAGCCCTTCTCGCCCTTAAAGTATGAAGGTCCCATCGAGCAGCACCCCGTTTGCCAGCAAGTCCTGACCACCATTAGCTCCGGCAAAACCGGCACCCAAGTTCGAAAAGACCTGGAAACAAGTCCTTTTGGCTGGCCGCGCGACGCAGTTGACGCCGCATTGATCGCATTGCATCGGAGTCAGCACGTGAACGCCACCCTGAATGGTGTCGCCATGGTTCCAGGGCAGCTCGATCAGGCGAAGGTGCCGAAGACGGAGTTTCGTGTCGAGAAGACCACGCTTTCCGTTCAGGAGAGGATAGCCATTCGGGCGCTCTTCAAACTGCTCGATATCGACTGTAAGAGCGCGGAGGAGACCGCGAAGGCTCCGGATTTCCTCAAGGCGCTTATTGCGCTAGGCGGTGAAGCTGGGGGCACAGCGCCTCTGCCCTCGCCACCGGCCACTACCGACGTTGAGGACATGCGCAAGCTGGTCGGCAACGAGCAATTGGTGGCGATCAAGAGTAAGGAGGCAGACCTCAAGGCAAAGATCGCCGAGTGGAAGAAGATCCGGGATCTGATCGCCAAACGACGCCCCGCCTGGCAAACGTTGGAGCAGATGGCAAAGCATGCGAAAGGTCTGGCCGAAGCGGGTCAGTGCCTCGCCCAAGCCGAGGCCGTTCGCACGAACCGCTTGCTCCTGGAAGCTTCCGATCCCGTTGCGCCCATCCGTACGGCACTGGCCGATATTCTCCGTAACGCTCTGAACAAGGCGCAGGAGAACCATGAGGAGGCATATCGCGACGCCACAGGAATCTTGAACGCCAGTCCGACATGGCAGAGACTGCCCCCCGGCGATCAGACGCGCATCCGTGGCGAAGTCGCGTTGGTTGCTCCTTCGAAACCCGAGGTCGGTAGCGACAATACGCTGGTGGCTGCGCTCGACCTTAAGAACTTGGACGCCCGAAGAACAGAAGCGGAGGCCGTACCTAACCGCGTCACCAACGCTTTGAACAAGGCAGCCCAGCTTCTGGAGCCGAAGGTTCAGTTCGTTCCTGTTGAGAAGATCGTTCTCCGAAATGAGGGCGAACTCGACAACTGGCTCGCCGGTCAACGTACCAAGCTGCTTGACGCCTTGAAAATCGGCCCGGTCCAGATCCAGTAGGAGAGCGCATGCCGACACTATCAAAGGAACTTCGCAGAACACTGGAAAACGTAGTGGCCGACGCACGCCGACTCGCGGAGGCAGGCGCGGAACAGGCTCTGAAGCAACTTGCCGTCCACGATTCTGAATCCTGGCCGGCGATGACCTCCGAAGAGAAAGCCCTTCGTGAGAAGTTGCGGGCCCACGGCAAACAGCTTGGGGATAAACGGGGATCGAACAGAACACAGGAGATCGCACGGCTGAGGCAGGCATGCGCGTATGAGCACTGGCATCGGATGCTTTTCGCGCGATTCCTTGCAGAGAACGACCTTCTAATCCACCCGGATTACGGTGAGCCACTTTCGCTGGATGAAGTCAGAGAGCTGGCTCGGGAGAGGAATGAGGACTGGTTGTCGATCGCGGCTTCGTTCGCGCAGCGGATGTTGCTGGAGGTCTTCCGGGCCGACGATCCTGTTCTCCAGGTGGTCCTCCCTCCCGAGACGCGCCAGGAACTCGAAGAGAAGCTGGCAAGTTTGCCGTCGGGAATCTTCACGGCCGACGACAGCCTGGGTTGGGTGTATCAGTTCTGGCAGCGCGACCAGAAGGATGCGGTTAACAAGTCCGAAGTAAAGATCGGCGCAGATGAACTGGCCGCGGTTACGCAGCTGTTCACGGAGGACTACATGGTTCTCTTCCTGCTAGAAAACACTCTAGGCGCTTGGTGGTCAGCAAGACGTCGTAACGAAGGCAAAGATCCATCGCTAACCGGCTATAACTGGAAATACCTCCGACTCAATGAAGATGGCACCCCGTCTGGCGGAAGCTATGACACCTGGCCGCAGGTCTCTCGCGATATTCGTCTGCTCGATCCCTGCATGGGTAGCGGACACTTTTTGACGTTCGCATTGCCCATCCTTGTGCACATGCGTGTGGACGAGGAAGGGCTGACGCTCCGAGAGGCGGTAACCGCTGTCCTGAAGGACAATCTGTTCGGATTGGAATTAGATGCACGCTGTAGTCAAATCGCAGCCTTCAACCTAGCTTTTACGGCATGGCGCTTGGTGGGCGGCCATATGCGTTTGCCGACAATGAACCTCGCGTGTTCTGGATTGGGGATCAATGCATCGAAGGAATCGTGGATCAGTCTGGCCGGTGATAATGGACTGCTCCGCGACACGTTAGCCGAACTATATGCCATGTTTCAGAAAGCGCCAACGCTGGGAAGCCTAATCAATCCGACCCGAGTCGGCAGACCTCTGCTCGTCGCGAAGTTCGATGAGGTATGGCCACTTCTCGAAAAAGCGTTGGCAGCGGAACAAACTTCAGACGACTCTCGAGAGCTGGCGATAGCGGCGCAGGGAGTGCTCGCCGCCACCCGCATTTTGGCGGGCAGCTTCTCGCTTGTGGCGACTAATGTTCCCTACATTGCCAGGAGAAAGCAAGCCAGCGAATTGGCGGAGTTTTGTGCTGAATTTCATTCGGACGCTGCGGCGGACTTGGCTACCTGCTTCCTTGATCGATGTCTACGCTTCTGCGATAGAGGAGGCACCGCAGCCGTCGTAACCCCACAGAGCTGGCTCTTTCTGACAAGTTATAAGGAATTGCGGCGGCGCTTGATCAAGACGTCTATGTGGGACATTGTTGCACGTCTTGGACCGCGAGCCTTCGAAACCATTTCTGGCGAGGTGGTCCATGTAGCGCTCCTGGCCATTACCAATCTAGCTCCGCCCCCAGACAACACGTTCGCCGGCGTCGACCTCGCCGATTCGAAATCTCCGAGTGAGAAGTCCGAAGGGCTCCGATCAATAGCAGTCAGCCGGACTTCCCAGAACGAACAGCTAAAGAATCCGGATTTCAGAATTGTGCTCTCTCTTCATGGCGCTCAACCTTTGCTTGGAGCAATAGCAAAGACGTCTCACGGTCAGACAACCTTCGATTCGCCTCGATTCAACGTTTGCTTCTGGGAAATGCCGGCAATTCAGAATGGTTGGGTTGCGCAGCAGTCAACCCCAGAATCGACCATGCTTTACGGTGGATGTCACTACCTCCTACGCTGGGAAGACGGACGCGGCGGCCTCGCCGAGTTGATGGAGTTGAAGGAGCGAGCAGGGTACTCAAGCGGGGTATGGAAGGCCGGTGTGTCAGATTGGGGTCGACGTGGCGTAATTGTAGGTCAGATGCACGATCTGCCCTGTTCGCTTTACATGGGCTGCGCGTTCGACGACAATGCGTCGATAATCGTACCCAGTGAATCTTCCGATCTGGCAGCGATTTGGTGTTTTTGTTCCTCGCCGGAGTTCAACAAGCTCATTCGACAGATCGACAGCTCGGTCAAGGTTACGAGTCGTACCTTAGTCAAGGTGCCGTTTGATCTCGCATTTTGGCAGGAGCGCGCGCGTGAAGATCTCGGCGCCGGCCTTCCCGAACCACACTCTGATGACCCGACCCAATGGCTATTCAGTGGCCATCCGAATGGAGCTTCTTACCCGTTGCAAGTAGCCGTTGCGCGATTGGTTGGGTATCACTGGCCGCGACAAACAGGCTCGACTTTTTTGAGCTGCGCGGCACTTGGGCCAGATGAACTTGAGCCTCATTCCGCGATCGACGGAATCGTCTGTCTCAACTCCATTGGCGGCGCGTCTCCTGCTGCCGAACGATTGCGTTCGCTTCTAGCACACTCTTATGGCGCAGAGTGGTCGGCAACAAAGTTGGCAACATTACTCGGTGGAGGAACCTCGTTGGAAGCTTGGTTGAGGGATGAATTCTTTGAGGAACACTGTGTGGCTTTTCAGAATCGTCCGTTTGTTTGGCATGTCTGGGATGGACGCAAAGATGGATTTCATGCCTTTGTCAATTACCATAAGCTAGCCGCGCCGAACGGACACGGGCGTCAAACGCTTGAAAAGCTGATTTACACCGCCATTGGCGACTGGATTACTCGTCAAACTTCTGAAGTAGCGGCTGGCATTGATGGCGCGGATGCGCGCCTGTCGGCTGCCAAACACCTACAGTCCGAGCTAGAAAACATCCTTTCCGGCGAAAGTCCCTACGATATCTTCGCGCGCTGGAAGCCCATTCACGAACAACCCATCGGTTGGGAGCCGGATTTGGATGATGGGGTTCGTGTCAACATCCGACCGTGGCTGACTGCTACCTTGGCGCAACATACAAAACTCAAACGTGGCTCATGCATTCTCCGCGTTACGCCAAAGATCGCCTACGGCAAAGATCGCGGGAAGGAACCAACGCGCGAGAAGGCGGACTTCCCGTGGTTCTCTGAATCCGCCGACCGAAATAACGACATCCACCTAAGCCTTGATGAGAAGCGAGCTGCGCGTGAGAGGAGAAAGAAGTGAGGCTCCTGGAACGCCTTCTGGCCTCACTCGCGAATGCGCTAAAGGTACCGGAGGGCTCCTCCGCACCTGCGGCAGTGCTCTGGACCGATGCCGACGGACAGTGGCTCCCGTTGATGCCGCAGTTGCGCGCAGTCGTGCCGACGTTTTTCACGCTGGGCGCCTACGATCCTCCCGCCCGAACAGGGCCTGCGATTTGGCTGAAATGCATTGTCGATCGGGCGCTGCCAGAGGCTCCGCCCGCAGGAGAGACGCCAATCCTCTATCTGCCCCACATCGGCAGGCAAGAGTTGAGAGCCGCTGGAGATTGTCCCTCGCGGACCCAACCGCTGATCGAGCTGCAGTACAGGGGCCGGGTGTGGCATCAATCCAATGGGCACGATTGGACAGTACAGGCGTTTCTCGTCTCCGACGAAGGGCTCGGCCTCGACGTTGCCAGAGACCGCCGAACCGAGGAGGCATTTCTGCGTGTTCTGCCGATTCTTGCCGAGATGGACGCGACCATGCTGCGGGGGCGACGGCTCGATGCAGATGATTTCGACAAATTGTCCGTCAGTGACCCAGTACGCGACCTGCTGCGCTGGCTGAATGGACCTGAATTGTTTGAAGCGGCCGCGCAGGCTGGTCGTTGGGAGTCGTTTCGTAATCTCTGCAGATCTGAGTTCAAGATTGACCCCGAATCAGTAGGCGCATCTGGCATTGCCGCCGGATTGCTCCGCGGAGAAGCTCTCTTAGAACCTGTTTGGAGGCGGTTCTGCGAGGCACCTCAACTCTATCCCGGAATTGCAAGGCTCCTCAGTGAGCCTTCTTCCGGGGCGCAGGGTTTGCTCAGCCTCGATCCCTCGCGGAACCCCCGCGTTAACGAGGATGATGAGACTGAGCTTCGGAAGCAACTGGAATCTGCAGCAAAACTTCCACAATCGAGCGCCAGTAAACGCGTCGTCGAATTGGAACAAAAGCACGGGGCTCGGCGGGAGTGGGTGTGGGCGCGCATGGGCAGTAGTCCTTGGGCCTTCGCCCTTTTGCCGCTGACGCGATTGTCTAAGCTGTCGCAATCAGTGCTGGGCGGGGCAACAATTGGCTCGGTCGCGTCAGCCTATGCAGACGGAGGCTGGCGCTGTGACTGGGCAGCGATGGAAGCCTTGGCCCACTTCCGGAACACGGCCGATGCGGGAGTTGTCGCGAGAGTTGTGTCGACAATCTATGCGCCGTGGTTGGACGCGTCCAGCAGGCATTTTCAGGATCTGCTTTACAAGCAGCCCGCCGAGGCACGGAAGGCCGTTGGCTCGGTCAAGGGAGAAAAGGACACGTGCCTTCTGTTCGTTGATGGACTGCGATTTGACCTGTGCGGTCGATTGGCTGAAGTGCTGGAGTCGCGGTCGTTCTCAACAAAGCTCCGGCACCGGCTCGCGCCCCTGCCTACGGTGACCGCCACGGCAAAACCAGCAGCGACGACAATCGCTATGGAAATTAAGGCCTCGAATGGTGAGGATTTCACACCTCTCGTCGAGACAGCCACCGGATTGAAGTCGGCTACCGCGCCCCTCCTCAGAGAGCGAATGGCCACAAACGGCGTTGAGACGCTGGATTTCGACGAGACGCGAATTCCAGCCGGCACCGAAGCCGGCGGATGGACCGAGTGCGGAATGATCGACAGCATCGGACATAGCCTCCAGTCGGAATTGGTCTATCAGCTTTCGACCGAGGTTGAAAAGATCGCTGATCGCGTTGTGAACCTTCTCGATTCCGGCTGGCGGTGCGTTCGAGTGGTCACGGATCATGGATGGCTCCTGCTGCCGGACGGTTTTCCTAAAGTGGACCTGCCGGTTTACCTGACGGCCACGAAGTGGGCTCGATGCGCTGTGGTTAAAGGTTTATCGGAAGTGTCCGTGCCGACACTGCCCTGGTATTGGAATGAGAACGTGCGCATCGTGTCGCCTCCGGGTATAGCTTGTTTTCGAGCCGGAGAACGCTATACGCATGGTGGTGTGAGTCCGCAAGAGTGTGTCGTTCCGGATCTCCTGGTTGAACGGGGCGCGGAGGAAAGCTTTGCCTCCATCCAATCGGTTCAGTGGCGGGGAATGAGATGCAAAGTTCGTGTCGAGGGCAATGACCCGAGCCTACAGGTCGATCTCCGGACGAGTTGGAAGCAGGCATCGACTAGCATCGTCGCGGCAGCCAAGCCTGTAGGCGCAACTGGAGAGGTTAGCCTGGCTGTGGTCGATGACAAATACGAGGGAGCGGCGGCTTCCGTGGTGGTGCTGGGACCGGGCGGGAAAGTGGTCGTGTATCAGACCACATGCGTGGGAGAAACAGCATGAGCGTAACGATGGATCAACTGGATCGATTGGGGGCTTCCGCTTTCGACGGGTATCTCGTCCGCAAAGATCTCGTGCGTAAGTATGCTCGGCAATATCCGGTGCCGACCTATGTAGTGGAATTTCTGCTCGGCCGATATTGCGCCAGCACGGACGAACAGGAGATTGCCGAAGGGCTTCAAATCGTCGAGAAGCAACTCCGAGACCGCACCGTAAGAACCGGTGAGGAAGAGCTGTTTAAGGCGCGAGCCAAGGAGCACGGTTCCGTCAAGCTGATTGACATTGTTCGTGCACGGCTGGACACCAAGAACGATTGCTATGTCGCCGAGCTGCCGAGCCTCGCGGTTCGGGATGTTCGGATCGCGGACGATCTGGTGCGCGAAAACGAGCGCATGTTGACGGATGGCTTTTACGCGGAAGTTACCGTCGCTTATGACGGAGTCGTTGCGCAGGAAAACGGTGGCAGACCGTTCAGCATTGAAAGTCTCAGGCCGATCCAGATGTCGAAGTCTGACGTGTTGGATATCCTGTCGCGCGGCCGGGAGAAGTTTAATACGCAGGAGTGGACTGACCTGCTCATCCGCTCAATCGGGCTCGAACCCGCAAGTTTGGATGAGCGAGCGAAGCGGGTCGTGCTGCTGCGCATGGTTGCATTCGTCGAGCGGAACTACAACCTCGTGGAACTCGGACCGCGAGGCACCGGCAAGAGCCATCTGTTCCAGCAGATTTCGCCCTACTCTCATCTGATATCTGGCGGCAAGGCGACGGTCGCCAAGATGTTCGTGAATAACGCGACAGGCCAGAGAGGATTGGTCTGCCAGTACGACGTGGTCTGCTTCGATGAGGTCTCAGGAATCTCCTTCGATCAGAAGGATGGGGTCAACATCATGAAGGGCTACATGGCTTCCGGCCAGTTCAGCCGCGGAAAAGAAAACATTCGCGGTGAAGGAGGCATTGTAATGGTCGGCAACTTCGATGTTGACGTGCAGCAACAGCAGCGAATCGGGCATCTCTTAAGCCCGCTGCCGCCTGAGATGCGCAACGACACCGCGTTTATGGACCGCCTACACGCTTTTGCGCCCGGATGGGACTTCCCGAAATTGAGCCCTGCAGAACACCTGACCGATCACTTTGGTTTGGTAAGCGATTTTCTTTCGGAATGCTGGAGCAAGCTCCGGTCCGGTAGTCGAGTCAATACCATGCAGGGCCGCATTTTCCTCGGCGGCGCGCTCAGCGGGCGCGATATCGAAGCGGTGAATAAAACGGTGAGCGGACTGCTGAAATTGCTGTTCCCACAGCCGGAGATGGCGGTTCCGGATGAGGATTTGGAATGGGTGGTTCGGCTTGCGTTGGAATCGCGTCGCCGCATCAAGGAACAACAGAAACGTTGTTTCAAGAGCGAATTCAGGAATACGCACTTTAGCTACACGCTGGGTTTGGATGGGGTGGAGCAGTTCGTATCGACGCCCGAGTTGCACAGCGACGAAGCCATTGAGTCGGACCCCCTGCCGCCTGGCCAAGTTTGGGCGGCAAGCACCGGGTCGCCCGAAACGGGAGAAGGATTGTACCGCCTGGAGGTGACGTCAGGGCCGGGAAGCGGAGTGAAGATCTTGAATCAGCCGCCGCCTGCCGCGTTCAGGGAAAGTGTTCGGGTCGGTGAACAGAATTTATACACGCGGGCTAAGGAACTCGTGGGTGATCGTGACCCTCGGGAACATGAGTTCTCTATTCAAATGCGCGCGATGGATGCCGACAAGACGGGCTCGGGGCTTGGGCTCCCGGCGTTGGTAGCGCTGTGCGGTTCATTGCTTGGCAAGAACACCCGTGGCGGCACCATCATCGTCGGCTCGCTAAATCTCGGTGGCTCGATCGAGATGATCCCGAACGCGGTCCGGATTGCCGAACTCGCCATAGATAAGCAGGCGCAGACTCTGCTGATGCCGGTCGCAGCACGTCGGCAGCTCAATGATCTACCGGATGAACTGTGGACTCGGATCAGCATCGAGTTCTACAAAGATGCAACCGACGCGGTTTTCAAGGCCCTCGTCGAATAAGAAAGACCGAGCGGGAGCAATGAAAGACTCAAACACAATAATGCGCGATCAGGTTGAACGCTTCAGTTCGACTGAAGACGTGCACCTGCAAGCGGAGGCGCTTTCGGAACTGATGAAGGTGAAGCAACTTCACCAGGCGGCAAAAGATCCTCTGTTCGAAAAAGGATTCCAGGCATTGCTTCGAGCTGCCGAGGATACCCCTCACCCGGATAGACGGCTCAAAAGCATGGCAAGTTTGATCCGGATTGGTTCACTCGTCAAGACACTCAAGCCGCGTGTAGTCAAAGAACTGTCAAGAATTGTTGACCCGCTCCCGCCGCTTCAGGACATCGCCGATCCCGATGATCGTTTCTATCTAGCTAATATTTGGCGGCATGTGGAGCATGCCTGGATTCCAACGTTCCTCGCTGTGGCAGCGATTGAGGAGGAAGGGTCAGAGAAAGTTCGGAGCGAATGCATGGAAGGCATCATTGCGATGACTCCGGACCTGGCGACCACGCTCCAATTGCTTCTAACGCCTTTGCGGCGGCTCGAGTTTCGTACCGAAAAGCCTGCCGACAGTAAGGGCAAACGGGTCCGTCGAATTGTCGAAGCCTTGCGAGTTGCCTACGAGTCTTCGATGAAAGACGCCGGTGTGGTTGCTGGCCAAAACCTGCGCAATTTGCTTGTGGAAAGCTTCGAGCGAACAGGTACTCCCACCGCTGAAGCCGTGCTCGATGAAGTCTCGGAAGAGGCACTCGGATTGGTTCACGCAATCGTGCGGGCGCGATTCTCATCGGCAACACTCCCGGAAACATATGCGGCGCTAAGCATCGTGCGTGGATGGTATAGAGAACACCGATGGGAGGACTTCACGGAAACGTCGAAATCTGCCCAACTTCTGGCGCGGGACATCAGTGAGGCCATTGAACTCCTCGTGCGCGCTGGCATAGCCGACGATAACCTTTACAATCACTTGGTCACGGCTTCAGGTGCCGGAACGCGCGCTCGCAGCCGCGCCAAACAGATCCTCGAACGTGCTCCGGGCCTTCCCGATGAGCTCGCTCGGTGGCTGTCTGGGTCTGTCGCGAAACGGAGAAGTTCCTTGGCGGCCGAGAGTCAGATGTTGAGTTTCGATGAGGCTATCGCAGACCTCATGATCGATGCCTCTCGCCTGGAGGAGATGCGGTATCGCGTCGAACGTGAGGCGCTCCCGGAAATTAGTGTAATGGTTCCGGCCTCTGGTGAACTGGTCGAGAGCTTGATGCGGCTGGTACGAAGCACCAACAACGCCCTTGCCGCGCTAATCAAGGTTCGAGGGCTGGCCATCGTAGGAAGGTCAGGGGACACAGTAGATTATTCGCCGCTGGAGCACGAGATGGCCGGCGGTATGAAACCCGGAGTCAGGAAGGTAAGAATATTCAAGCCGGGCGTTGATGCACCGAGCGAGTCAGGCGGGCGGCGGGTGGTACGGAAGGCAATCGTAGAACCCTTAAGCTGATCAGGAGACAGTCACATGGACGAGAAAGTAGCACGGTCATTACTTGAAAGCCTTCTATCCCGCCTCAAAGCGGATGCGAGGCGGGAAGCTCCGCAATACGAAGGAGTCGTGTCCGGTCTTGAACGAGGGGCGCTTGCCGCCGTGCTGGCTGCACTCGACGGCAAGCAGTCCGGGGAGGCGGCGGAAGCATCGCCGGTTGATCACTCCGTGGCCGAAACGGAACCTACGGGCACGGACGCTGTGCCGCTGCAACCACTGCCGCCCGCAGCTCTCATGGGTCCGCGAGGCCAACGGTTTAAGCTCGACGACAGTGTACTCTCCGGACCACCCGCCAACGGAAGCGTGCTCTGCATAGATTTCGGCACTGCAAAGTCGAAGGCTTTCGCCGCCACTCTGGCTGGAGGTGATGATGAGCCGGACTTGCATGAAATCGGGTTAGGCCGAAAGGACAACGACATCGACGGATCAGGTTACACCGTCGCATCTTCAGTATGGATTTCGGATGAGGGTCTCATTTTTGCGGGTTCTGAGGCGCTTCGTCGAAGTATGGATTCTTTCCATGCGGACGGCAAACGTAAGCGGCTGGATTCTCTGAAGCAGCACTTTAGCCATACAGGAACCGAGCAAAAGCTTGGCCTTCGCAAATTGGATGCGAATGCGAACCCGACCGGTGTCGATCTTACTTACGAAGACGTCATCACGTTCTATCTTGCCTACCTGACGGATCTCGCGTCGCCCGACATCTCAATTCCCTGGAGTCGGAATGTAAAGCGCAGATTCACGATTCCCGCGTGGTCCCACAGTCAGCGCGCTTGGGCCGGGCCAGCACTCGGCCGCTATGTGGCAAGAGCACAAATGTTGGCAGACACGTTTAGGGGCCAGTGGAAACAGGGCATTCCGGCCGACGAACTGAAGCGAATAAGTGTTGAAGCAACGAAGCATGATGACGCCCTGAAGTTCCTTTTAGATGGATCAGAACAGGAAGCTCCATATCCCCCAGGATTGCTGGAACCGCTGGCCGCTGGTTCCGGCCGGGTGTGGACAGACCGAGCCGCGAGAAATCTTGTATTCGTCGTGGACGTCGGCGCAGGAACAACCGACTATAGCCTGTTTTGGGTTACACAGGACGCTCGCATCGAAAGGCGAACTGCGTTTCCCATTCTTCCAGGCGGCGAAGCCATCCGAATGGCGGGCGATAATCTGGACGAAATCTTGCTCCACGAACTTCTTTCCAAGGTCCATGGCGGATTGACGAGTTCGATGCGGGGGAATATCGAAGTCGATCTTCGCCTCCGTGGGCTGCGCCGCCTAAAAGAGCAGATGTTTATCAACGGGCGATTGGAGCTGACTCTGGTCAACGACCAGAGCGTTTCCATCGAGGCCGCAGAGTTTCTGCAGCTTGAGCAAGTCAAAGGTCTAGGTGCTCAAATCGAAAAGGCGATTACAAGATTCTTCAGTTCAGTCAATCCGACTTGGCAAGCCGCCACAGAGCGTCCGTTGATTGTGCTGACCGGCGGTGGGGCCAATCTGCCGATGATCAAGGATCTGCAAAAGAAGCCGTGGGAGATCGGCGGAGGCAAATTAGTGTTCAAACCTGCGCGGGAAATCCCAGAATTTGTCGCGGAAACCTTCGATGCCGATTTCCAGCGGGAATATCCTCAGCTGGCGGTCGCCATCGGCGGCGCCCTGCCAATAATCAGCGAAAAAGACATGCTGAACGAATGGCAAGGAGGCGCGCCGGCACCCGGTGGCCTTGAGAGATTTCGGACTAAGGGGATCTGAACTCTCTTCGGAAACGAAGGAGACGGCATCGAAATGTCACGTTCTTCCATGCATTCATCCATGGTCGAATTCCTTGGCGCGTTCACCGCAAACCGGGATTACCGCCAATCTTAGAGTTCCGCGGGTGGTCCCAACCCTAATGTGCAGTGGGATGATGCGTTCTGGACGTGATCGGAGGATTTCTGAATGTCAGTGACAAGCGTCCGTTCGGACGTGCGGACCAGATTGTGGGGAAAGGCCGGCGGCCGATGTCAGTACGATGGCTGCAACAAACCACTGTGGCTCGACACTCTTACAAAAGCGGAATTCAATACCTCGTACATTGCGCACATCATTGCCGACGAGCCGGGCGGTCCGCGCGGCGACGCGGTGCTGTCGAAGGAATTGAAGAGTGACATCTCGAATCTGATGCTCCTCTGCGACGAGCACCATCGATTGGTTGACAAAGCCGACGTGCCCGGCCACCCTGTAGATCGCCTCTTAGGAATGAAGGAACTACATGAGAAGCGGATTGAACTGGTAACGGCTCTTGGACCCCAAAAGCGTAGTCACGTCGTTCTCTATGGCGCGAATATCGGGCAGCAAAACGCACCCCTCTCGATGGCAAAGGCTGCCGAGGCAATGCTGCCGGACCGCTACCCCGCGGAGGCCAGGCCGATAGCTCTCGGGTTGGTCAACAGTGGCATCACGGACCGTGACGATGCGTATTGGAAAACAGAGTCGCAACAATTGAGTAGGCTAATTGAACAGCAAGTTAGACCGCGACTTGGACAGGGTGAGGTGCATCATTTTTCGATCTTGGCCCTCGCCCCTCAACCCCTGCTAACGATGCTCGGCTACCTGCTTAGCGACATCCCCGCAGCGGAGGTATACCAGCTTCACCGCGAACCGCCCAATTGGAAGTGGCAGGACGATCCCGAGGGGTTTGCATACGAGGTCGTCGCGCCGGCCGATACGTCTGGGGTTCCGGCTTTAGTTTTCTCTCTCAGTGCAACCATAAACGACGAACGAATCCAGGCCGTCATTCCTAAGGCGAGCATCTGGAGAGTGACTGTTCCAAGTCCGAACAACGACTTTTTGAAGAGCTGGCGCCAGGCTTCCCTCTTTCGTGTGACCATGCGTTCGTTACTGGACCGGATCAAGGCGGAGCATGGCGAGCATTCGACACTCCACGTTTTTCCCGCCATGCCAGTGGCACTTGCGGTCGATTTTGGCAGGGTAATCATGCCCAAGGCCGACCTCAAGATGATTCTTTATGATCAGAATCGCGCCTTGGGTGGTTTTGTACGCGCACTGGAAATTCAGCAGCGAAGCTAGGCTGCCGGTTCAATCTCGTGGGATTTCCCGTGGGTGATTCCGCCGCCGTACCATTCACCGGTTGCCCGCCACATTTCGTAGAATGCCAGCCAGAGTGCCAGCCACGGAATAACGGTATGTGCGAGTTTCATGTCCGATCGCCAGGAGGAACGACTCGGATAGAAGAGACATGGCTCAGTTGGCCCATATGTATGCGGGATTTTTCCTCCGGGCACCAGCGGCTCAAGCTGATTTCCCGGCACGAAAGCCTTCGGCCACTGCCCTGCGCGATAGTGAATCTCCACAGCGTATACGCGATTGACAGGACCGGGTTGAAGAGTACCGCGACAAATAAGGAGACCTCCATCAATGGTGCATTGAAAAGTTGGGAAGCAGGATCGTACCCAGGCAGCTTGGTCGCGGACACCAAGGGTCTTTATTCTGATCATCGGCCAAAAAACTTGTTGGGCGGTACAGAAGCTGCGGCCGGTCGAACGGTTCCGATCAGCCCGGTTGCACCGACGCTGAGTTTTCCAAGGTCGCGATTCCGGTTCATTTCGCTTGCCTCGATACGAATCGCTTCTTTCACTTCAGTCTCACCAAACAGTTCCGAGAGCGGGCCGGCCGACTTCTCCAGGCCGCGCTGTTCATCCTGAGCAGTGGGGTACAGCACGGCCTTCAGGCCGCGCCTGAAGTTTCCAATATACGCCTTAAATTTCTGGTACTTCTCGTGGTCCCAGGTATCCGCAAAGTTTTCGCTGGGATGAACTGGGTTCTCGATCCGGGGAACCTGTGTGTGAACGGCCAGTGCCGCGGAAATTCCGTCTAGCACGCCATCGAGAGCTGAACTCAGCGACCGGTCTCCTCGATAGAACATGCCTGCCAGCGTGGTCAGGATTACCGAACGGGCGATGTCTCTTCCGCCGTGGAAATAAAGATCTCTGTGCCGCTTCATGAGCTGCACAATCCGTTGCAAGGAATACTTGAATTCGGAAGGTACTGGGGAGGGGATCGGCGCCACGGAGTCCTTCAACATCACCCTGCGCTCATCCGACTCTTGACGACGGCACTGTTCGAAAAACCATGCGGCAAAACCTTTTGGGTTAGTGTGCATCCAGCACACCAGCTTGCAATCCGGCACGACAATTGAGCCATTGCCAATCTGATCATTCGGACACGCCGGAAGAATATCCATGTGGAAATCGCCCGCATAATTGAGGCGCAGGCAACGCTTCAGCTTTTCGAGCATCGCGGCGTATGTCTCATGGTCCGCGATTCGATCATGCACCCAGTCATAAATGGTCATGGGAGGCTGGTTTGCGCACCAGTGGAGTTGGCACACCAAATCCAAATCGTATTCGATCCGCCCTTGAGGACGTACGGTTGTTCCCAGGAGCATTGAACCCTGCGGATAAATCTCAGGTTCATATACCGCCAGCGGGCTGCCGAGGTCCGAAAGCCACCCGCCGACTGCTCGATATTTTTTTTCAGCATCCTTGTATTGCGTGGCGGTCAATTCGAGTTGCACGCATACGCGATTGAGTTGCCGGTCCACCCAGCTGGATCGGGGAGAGACGATTTTTCGTTGCGGTTCGACAAGTAGCAAGGTGGTGGTCCTCACAATAAATATATCACATATTCCAAATTCTGCCAGGTTGTGTTATATTTTTAGCGAGGTGCCATGCCGAATCGCTCTGTTCACATCGCCGTCTCCACCCCTGCCGGAGTGTTCTACGCCGCTCATAAGTCCCAGTTCCAAAGCGACTTATCACGTTTTGTAGAGGGCTGCGGCGGGTTAATTGGGGGTCTCATCGGCGGCCTTCTGCCCGATCTGATAGATCCGCCGACATGGCCAGGACATCGTTCGCTCGGACACGGGTTTTGTCCGGTGGCGATGGGTTCTGTCGTGTGGCAGCATCGCCTCGATTCTATGCAGGAGGACCTCCGCCAGAAGGCAGATGGTCATCGCTGGCAGGCAACTCAGTGCCAGGATCCGATCTTAGTGGCTTGGCATTCATTGATGGAGACGGCTTGTCGTTTACTGGCAGGCTTTCTTGCAGGATTTTTCGCGGGCTACCTGTCGCACGTGGCCCTCGACTTCGCAACCCCGCGTTGCCTTCCGTTTGTATGCTAGGTGGAGAATTCATATGGCAATCGATCAATGTGAGCTCGGCAGAAGGTTAAAGCAAGCCCGTGAATCTAGTGGTCTGACGCAGGATGACGCCGCCCGAGAAATGGCGATGGCTCGCGCAACTGTTGCTCAGATCGAACTCGGGAATCGGTCGGTATCGGGTTTGGAGCTTTCTCGACTCGCATATTTATATGCTCGTGATATTCGTGAATTCGTTTCTGAAAGCTTCGATGAGAACAGCTTGGCGTCCGTGCTGTTGCGGGCAGAGGATGATGCCGGAGATGGCGTCAGAACGGCACTCCGCGACTGCATCGCCCTCGGGCACAGTCTGCGGGATTTGGAGGCTCTTCTAAGTATCAGCCGCAGCACCGCGAGTGTTGCCGCTTACCCATCCGTCACGCTCAACTCGAAGTGGGACGCCATTCAGAGCGGGACCCAGGCAGCACAGGAAGAGCGGCGGCGGCTTGGGCTTGGTTCCGCACCAGTTTCGGATATGCCTTCGCTCCTGGAGGCTCAAGGCATCCGAACGGGATTGATCGCGATGCCATCAGGCATCTCCGGGTTGATGATTAGTCACCCGGACGTGGGCCTTTTCTTGGTGGTCAATCGTGAACATCCGGCAGTTCGGCAGAGATTTTCCTGGTGTCACGAGTACGCACATCTTCTCCTCGACCGCGCGCAAACCGGACACGTTAGTAGGGAGTCCGAGAGGGCGGATCTGCTTGAAGTTCGAGCCAATGTGTTCGCCGCCAATTTCCTAATGCCAGAAGAGGGAGTTCGCCAGTTCGTTAGCACTCTCGGCAAAGGTGGCGCGAGCAGGATGCACGCCGACATATTCGACGAAAGCGGCGTTGTTCCGGTGGATACCCGGACGGCGGGTGGAAGCCAGGATTTGCAAATTTACGACGCCGTGAAACTCGCATATCATTTTGGCGTTAGCGTTTTGTCGGCGCTCTACAGGCTACTCAATCTGCGTCTCATTACTGACAAGCAATTCGAAAGCATGCGACAACTGGATCAAGGCGGCATGAGCCAACAACTTGCTAGTCTCTTCGGCTTGATTCAGCCTTCGGCAGAAGAGAACATCACCGCATTTCACCGCCGCTATTTGTTTCTCGCCCTTGAGGCCTATAGGCGCGATAAGATCAGTCGGCGGAAGTTGCTGGAGATCGCCGGCAAGCTCGGCGTTGAATCTGGAGAGCTTGAGATCGTAATTGATAACCTGGGCCTCGGGCAAGACGAGCCTGCCGAGGTTTTTGTTCCGGCGGTCTAAGATTGAGCACCGACCAGATCATCCGTATTGTGGTGACCGATTCCAGTGTTGTGATCAATCTTCATCACACATCGCACTTACAATTGCTGGCTCGACTGTCCGGATTTTGCTTTGTGGTCCCGGAAGAGGTCATCGCAGAGATCACGGAGCCGGTTCAGGCCGAACTGCTGAATCGACTTGTGGCTGACGGCATTCTGGAGAGGGTCTCACTTGCCGATGCGAGCGAATTGGGCGTTTTCGCCGACTTATCCAACCGGCTCGGGCTTGGAGAATCTGCCTGCCTTGCGATCGCGCAGACGCGAGGTTGGCACGTGGCATGCGACGAGAAGCGAATTTTTCTAAGGGAGGCCAAGCAGCGCCTGGGGGACGCACGAATTATCAACACACCCGGTGTTTACGTGTTGTTCATCCGCGCCGGACTTCTGAGCGTGGAAGAGGCCGACGCCGCAAAAGCCATCCTTGAACACCACCGCTTTCGGATTGCGCTGGCGTCATTTCGCGACCTCATCTGAGTCCGATCTCGTGTAGAGCGTCATTTACTTGTGCTAAGACCAATCTCCCTAAGTACCCGACTGGTCACGACTTCAATCAACGTATTGGTCCAATGAGACCCCGAGCATTCCAGCCGGCGGCTTTCAATGTGGGGACTGAGTTCGTCGGTAAGCACTTCGATCAATGAATCTAGGGACTCATCGGTCCGCCGAAGTCGGCCGATTTTTTCGATCGCGTGAAGAACCGTGGTGTGATGTCGACCATTGTAGAACCGTCCGATCCTGGTGGTGCTCCATCCTCCCACGTTCTTGGCCAGATACATGGAGACCTGCCGACTCAAACAAGGGCCAGCCTGATTCCCAGGGACGCGTCCACTTCCGAGATGATCGGCAACTGTGGCTTCGATTTGCTCCAACGAAGGTCGCCAGATGCCGATTCCGACTTCTGAAGCCTGCATCATTTACCTCCCGCCGGCATAACGGCAGCGGCTCGGTCCACCCAAAGTCCAGTGCCGGCCGTGTCCATTACGGCCGGACACTCCGGCCACATCGCCCTGACCAGGTCCAGCCAACCTTCGAGCCGTTCCCGAAACTTCCTCGGTCTGGCGTATTCGGAACTGCCGAGCTGGTTCACCAATCCGAAGTCCCCAAAAAGCGGAACACGCTCGCGGCCCTTTGCCACGAAGCAGCGATAGGACAGCCACATGAATAGGTCGAGAGCGGCGGGTGAACATGAGAGTGCTTTCGCCGCCTCCATGTCGGTCGGAATCGGGTGGCTCATGATCTCTTTGAAAAACTCGTGGCTGAGGACGATTTCATTTTGAAAACCGCCGCCGGGTAGAGTTGCCTGATCCGCGTCACGCGAATACCAGATTCGCGCTTCGCTCATGAAATTGAACCGCGCCTGATGAACCACGGCCGCCCGCTCCCGTTGTGTGTCGGTCCCGAAGAAAATAGTCGCGCCGAATATGCGCTGAAATGCGGCGACCAATCTCCTGTACTGTGTCCCGCCCTGCTGCATCCCGAAAGACTCAAGCATCTCCGCCGCGCTTCGAAACTGGATGGTTTGGCGCTGTTGGCGGATTGCCAAGGTCGCCAGGAAGATCGGAATCAGCCGATCCTGGCCCCAGGGAAGACCATATGACGGATGGCCGGTCACCTGAAGTGAGAACTGGCCGTTGCGCCTTTCGTGGAGCAACTGGCCGGCTGCGGGCTTCTTGATGGGCAGTCCGCAGAGCACGAATGGCCGCGACGCGAACCCGAGGTTCTGATTCGCCTCCTGACGTTTCAGCCGGACGCAGGCGATGGCGTCAGCTCGCCGAAGTTTTTGTTTTGAGACGACCAGATCACCGGGGAGACCTCGGAGGATCGACCCAGCAGATTCAAACCCGTGATGTCGGTGGACCGCCGTTTGTTGGGCGGCTACCGGTTGCAGTCTATTGTTCAAATGCTCACCTCGCGGCGACATCGCCGAACAGTCCGGCGAGTCCTCAAGGCGAGGCTCTCAGGTGGGCAAATCGGAAGCTAAAGCAGGCCCCTTCTCGTTACTGCGATTAATGCGTTAAGAGGGGCAAAAGCAAAATACGCTGAAACGGCACCGTTTTCTATGTTCAGTATTTACCGCCATGGACGCATAAGTTCTTTATTGACAATCCACGACTAGTTTCCCAAGCTGGACGTCGCGGGTTCGATCCCCGTCTCCCGCTCCATGTTTCAGTAACTTACGGCCAGCGGGCTGACTCGCGCGCCCTTCTTTAATGAACTAAGCGTACCGCCCTACGTAGGAAAGGCCCGAATTTATTGGTGTTTTCTCGCGTGAGTGCCAGCCGTGCAGGCTGGCATCCTTATATATCCAAACATATGCAGGGCCGGCGAGATCGACGGCGACTGGCACGAATCTGAAGCGGCGTAAATGCAAAAGATCGGTTGAGGGCTGGATTAAGCAACTCATTAGGCCTTCAGTTCGCCACGGTGCGTTTCGCTTGGGTGGCTCAAACTCTACCCTTCGAGACTACTTGTTGGGACGTAGCTGACTTACAGTTTCTAAATACTAAGGAACGATCCGGAAACGGCGCCACCGGCTTTACACTCAAGGCTCCCAGGTGCTGAAAATCTCGCTAATTGGAATGTGTCTGTTCTTCCAGGCCCAACTCGACAAGATTTGTCCGCGCTCGGTCTCCCACCTGCGCGCTCTTTAACGTCGCCAGGAATTTCTTCGTGAAGTCTTGCTGCAGATGGAAATCCTGCGCTGCTTGCGACCTGTAAACCTCGTAGAAAACGAACGTATTGGGATCGTCTTTTCGGGCCGCTATGTAAAACGCTTCCACACCCGCCTCCGCCCGCACCAATGGCAGGTATTCATGTGCGGCCTCGACAAGCTCCGCGCGGTGCTGCGGCTGAATTTTCGCTTCGATCAGCATGATCACCTTTTCGTTTGTCATATCGAACGGCTCCTCTCCTTTTTTTTATTGGAGGTCGTGTTGACCGGTTGCCCCGCCAACACGACGTGCAGCGCCCACGCGCTTGCGGTCATCAGCAGTGCCGCGGTCACAATTCGGATCGTTTTCATATGCGAATCCTTTTCTAAATACCATTTGAGGCCGGGGCCGTCACGATTAAGCCAGAACAAACTTGACCCAGCAATTGGACGATAGTATCGCCGATACCTTTGTATGGACTGCAGTACTTCCGGCTACGGGCGATACCATCGTCCAATTGTTTTATTCCGCATCGGTGGCTTAATTGCAACTGTCCGACACGCAAGTTGATCAGGTTTAGAAAACCTTTTTGTGAAGGGGAGCACACCAGAGGATCAGGTCGTCGCGACGGACGACGACACCGCGATTGCGAATCTTCCCCAGGTCGATGCGGTAGCGGATACGGTCGGCGGAAGGGCCGCCGAGAAACTGATCGCAAAGGTCAAGTCAGGAGGCGTGTATGCATCCCTTGTTGGGGCACCGCGGAACGCCGCGGAGCACCCATCTGTAAAGGTGGTACCAGTGTTCTCGAAATCCGACAGGAAAACGCTCGAGTTCATGGCCGAAGCGGTGCGAGATGGCAAGCTAGTAATCCCGATTCGCCTGAAACTGCCGCTTCGTGAAGCGGCCGTGGCGCAAGCAGCAGCAGAAAAGGGCGGCGCCGGGAAGATCTTGCGGGTGCCCTGACATCATTTTGCGAACAGAAGACAGCAAAGGAAAATCGGAAATGAAAAAAGACCGGCGCGGAATCAACCCCGCCTCGAAGCCGAGTGGTGATCGGTGTGTCGAATGCCTGTCATCACCTAGAGGTTGGTGGTTTCATCTGCGCCGGTGTGCGGAGTGTGGGCACATCGGTTGCTGCGACAGTTCTCCGGGCCAGCATGCGTCCAAACATGCGGCGGCAACAGGTCATCCGATTATTGCCAGCTTCGAGCGGGGCGAGGATTGGTTCTTCGATTACGAGACGCGGAGGATGATCAAGGGCGTGGAGTTGCTTCCACCGCATTCGCATCCGGAGGATCAACCAGTACCTGGACCGGCAGGAAGAGTTCCAGCCAATTGGGAATCGCAGCTAAATTAGCTGGCGTCGATCATCTCAGATGCGGTCGCTCGGAAAGTTCCGAGCTTGGCGGCGATCTTAACCAGCTCAGCGAGGGAATTGGCCTTCAACTTTCGCATGACCTGCCCACGATGTGCTTTAACCGTAATTTCGCTGATCCCGAGCTCGCCGCCAACTTGTTTATTTAGTAGTCCCGAGACTACTAACGCCATCACCTGCTGTTCCCGGTGAGTAAGTGAGGCGTAACAGTTCCGAAGTTCCTGCATCTCGACGTCCTGAGCAAGGGCGAGACGGCTTCGTTGCAGGGCGTTTCGGATGGCGCTCAAGAGGGCGTCGGTATTGAGTGGCTTGGTCAAAAATTCAAGAGCACCGGCTTTCATGGCTTGCACCGACTTGGGCACATCTCCACAACCCGTAATGAAAATGATCGGCACGTCGACGTGTTCCACGGCGAGGTGCTTCTGCAATTCGAGGCCGTTCAGGTCCGGGAGTGAAAGGTCAAGGACAAGGCAGCTCGGGACCAGTGTTCTTGGGTGGTTGAGGAATTCCTGTGCGGATGCGAATGTTTCCGGCTTCCAGCCCTCATTTCGGACTAAAAGTTCCAGCGATTCGCGCACGGAAACATCGTCATCAACAATATATACGACAGGCAGGGCGGTCGACATTGGCAAACTCCCTCACCTCACAGCCACGTGTGCGCCAAATTCACTGTACCCCAGAGATTAACGGGGTGGGACCTCAAACCGCCGCGAGAGCCCTTTTGATGGCCTCAAGCAGGTCTGCGTCAATGAATGGCTTGAACAGAAACCCAGCGGCGCCTTGTTCGAGCATTAGAGCGCGAGTAGTCTCGTCTTTGTGGCCGGTGATGAATACGATCGGGATCTTTTGCCCGCGACGCTTTAGCTCCTGTTGCAGTTCCGGTCCCGTCATACCCGGCATAGCAATGTCGAGGATGAGACAGCTAGTCTCATCGATCGAGCCGGATGAGAGGAAGCCTTCCGCTGACGAAAAGACTCGAGCCGCAAAGCCGAATTCCCTAATCAGGTCAGGCAGCGACTCGCGCACCGACTGATCATCGTCGACTACCGATAGAAGCGGGCGTTCGTTCCTACCCCTGCCCTGAGGGCGCCCCATGGCAAAAGAATCCCCCATTGCAACGGGGACTGCCATTGTGCTTTGGTATTATCCCTTTCCCGATTGTGGGCAGTGGATTAAATTATGCCGCGTCTGTCGATGCATCAGACCGATGGAGGCAACTTCCGGGAATCAGCCACATGCTCCCGTGCACAGGGAATGGCAAACGAAAAGGTCGATCCCGGGCCATCGTTCCGTGTCGCCCAGAGACGTCCGTCGTGAGTCTCAATGATGGAGCGGCTGATGGAAAGCCCGATTCCCATACCGTCGGCTTTGGTCGTGTAGAAGGCTTCGAAGATCTTGTCCGCGGCTTCAGGCGGGAAACCGACTCCCGCATCTTTGACGCTTAGCTGGACCTGGTCCCCTTCAGTTCGTACAGTTCTAACCAGCAACTCTCGTGGGCGATGATCGACGGTGCTCATTGCATCGGCGGCGTTTCGCAGCAAGTTCAGGATGACTTGTTGAAGCTGGACGCGATCGCCCATGACGAGTGGAAGGTCTTCGGCCAACTCCGACCGCACAACCACTTGATTTCTCTGAAGCCCACTTAAAGACAACGCAATCACCTCTCGTGTGGCCTCGTTCAAGTCGACCGATTCAGCCGCAGTTTCTTTCCTGCTGAAGAGTGCGCGCAAGCGCGTGATCACTTCAGAAGCGCGGTTAGCGTCGCGAATCGTTCGACGCGCAGTTTCGAGAGCGCCGTCAACATTGGGAGGTGCGGCGGCCAGCATCCGCTGACAGGTGCTGGCGTTGGTGACAATGCCGGACAGCGGCTGGTTGATTTCGTGGGCGATTGATGCTGCCAGTTTTCCGAGGCTCATCACCCTGGCAACGTGTGCAAGTTCCGATGCGGCCCTGTCGCGCGCCTCTTCCGAGAGGTGGCGCAGCGTGACATCCTGAATCGCGGCGATGTACTCCAGTTCGCTGTGCTGGTCCCTGGTTGCACGCGCGAATGCATGCAGGTACTTGATCGAGTGGTTTGGCATCAGCAAGCGGTAGTGCCATTCAAAGTCGTTTGCGCCGTTTCGCGCCTGTTCGACCATTTTTTCGTACAACGTGAGATCTTCCGGATGAACTCGAGTACGGATAAGATCGAGAGTCAGCGGCACACCAATTTCAAATTCGTAGATGCGATAGAGCTGCTCTGACCACGTGATTTCGCCTGTCGTGACCCGCCAGGAATAGCTGCCGATTTGGCCGAGACGCTGGCCTTCGGCGAGGAATGCCTCGCTACGTCGTAAAGCTCTCTCCGCTTGCTTTTGCTCGCTCAAATCGACACTGAACGCTACACCTTCGTTCCCACCCTCTTCGAAGAGCGCGCCGCCCAGCAATACGGGCACCCGGCTGCCATCTTTCCGAACGTACTCTTTCTCGAATGGCTGAAAGACGGCGGTCGATCGTAACTCGTTTATCGCGTCTTCGTCACGAGTGCGCCATTCCGCGGGCGTAAGGTCCGTCCAAACCACGCGACCGGCGGAGAGATCTTCACGGCTGTATTGCACCATTTGGAGAAATGCGTCATTGGCCCCGGTGATTGCGCCTTCGAGAGTAAACATGACGATCCCGACAACATTGGCTTCGACGAGCCGTCGAATCTTGGCTTCCAACCCACTTGCCAGTTCACGGACTTCTGCTTCTCCCTTTTGCCGCTCGGCCACCTCCTCAAATGCGCGTGCATTGGCGATCGAGACAGCGGCGTGATTTGCAAACAACCCTAGCCAGGTGAACTCTTGCTCGCCCAGCGGTCTACGGCTAAAGAGACCGATGACACCTAGCAATTTTTCCTGAAAAATCAAAGGATGACCTGCAAAACTCCGAATCTTCTCACGCTCTGCCCATTCCGGTCGAACGACCCAAGTGTCCTGAGGAGCGAGGTCCTTTATGAAAATCGGATGCCCATCGGCTGCCACCTGACCAACCTTTCCGATATGCAGCGGGAATCTGGAAAACCGTCCCTGCAGAAATGACCAGTCCTCTCCTGGAGACCCGATGGGTTTTCCGGCGCTTGCAACGAGGCGAAGATGCGCTATCCCATCTTGAGAATGTGCACCTTCCTGCCAAGCATTAGGAATGTGGACGGACGGCAGTAACCAAATGCGAACCAAGGCCACGTCTGGCTGGGAGGCCAGCCCTTCGACAATTTTTCGCAACACAGAATCGACATGCTGCTCTGCTGTGACAGTCACAGCTAAAGAGAGCAACTGCCCAGCCGTGATTGAGGTTTCCACAATGTCCTGGCGCTATGTCGCCGACCTTACCGTCGCAGAGAGAAAGCACTTACCGCGTTAGATCCTCCCGATATCGAATCCGAGCAGACCACCATGCTCCGATACTGATCGATACGTTAGTCCAATAGATTCGTCGTCCGGTTTCTGGCTTAATCAAATTTCTGATAGGAGCAATTATGACGATGTTGAGCAGCGTACAAGTCGAACAGAAGAGCTACGAGATGCCTCCGCGAGAGGGGATGAGCATCGCGCATTTTCTTACCGTCACCGACATCGAGCGATCGGCTCGCTACTACGAAAGGGTCTTCGGCGCTCGCGTTCTGAGCCTGGGTGACGGCAACGCGCCTGGGTACCTTCAGCTTGCGAATATCTGGATGATTCTGAACGTTGGAGGCGGGCCGACGCCGGACAAGCCGACAGTAACGCTCAGCGTCCCTGATCCGAACCACATCAACAGCTTTATGAATTTCCGCGTGGCGGATATTCAAGCGTGCTATGAACTTTGGCAAAGTCGAGGAGCAGAGTTCATCACGGAGCCCATCCCCAAGTACGGCGAGACGCGCTGCTATATCCGCGATCCCGACGGTTACATTATCGAGGTCGGACAGAGCACTGGGATGAAGTACGGTTAGCGCCCGGCGAGATCCCGCGGAACAGATTCGATTTCAGAGAGGAAACGAAATGACAACAAATGGAAAAATCTTGGTGCTGGTCTCGAGCGGTCATGGCTTGCCGTTGAAAGATGGCAAAGTTTATGCCGGCGCTGGCTATTACCTCAACGAGCTGACAGTTCCCGTACGCGCCCTGATGAAGGAAGGCTACGAAATCACTTTCGCCAACCCGAAAGGCAACACGCCCCAAATGGATGTCCATTCAGCTGTACCCGACTTCTTCGGTGGAGACGAGGCTAAGCTTCAGGACTATCTGAAATTTCGCGACACCCTCACTGGGCTCAAGAATCCAACTCGCATCTCGGATGTCATCGCATCCCGCCTCGATCAATATGACGCTGTTTTCGTCCCCGGCGGTCATGGCCCGATGATCGACCTCCTCGATGATCCCGACGCCGGCACCGTGATGAGACACTTTCATGAAACATCCAAGCCCACGGCAGTGCTCTGCCATGGACCGATTTCACTACTCTCGGCTCTTCCGAATTCGACTGAGTTTGTCGGCGCGCTGGCGGCGGGCGATATAGCCGGAGCGCAGGCAAAGGCTCAAGGTTGGATCTATTCCGGATATAGGATGACAATCTTTTCGACAGCGGAAGAGCAGCAGCGGGAGCCGCTGGAGATTGGTGGTAAGGTTCTCTTCTACCCGGACTTCGCCTTGCGTACGGCGGGCGGTGACGTAAGCGTTGTCGCTCCATGGCAAAGCTACGTCCTTCAAGATCGCGAGCTGATCTCGGGTCAGAATCCGTTCTCCGATGAAGCGCTCTTGAAACTTCTTCTGCCGGCACTCAAGGGCCAAAGAAGCACGTCGGCAGTTGGGGGCTGATCCATCTTCACGATGTCGGCTCGGCTCGCTTTGCAAATCGTCTAACGGAAAATTGTTCGCCGGAGTTAACGGGAAGGAACTTTCCATGGAACGTCCGACGCTCTATCGCACCACAAAGATCGACGGGCTCTCCATTTTCTACCGCGAGACCGGCCAGAAAGACGCGCCGACATTGCTTCTGCTTCACGGACTTCCGTCATCCTCGCGCATGTTCGAGCCGCTCTTCGACAGGCTTTCCGATCGCTATCACATGATCGCGCCCGACTACCCCGGCTTCGGACACAGCGATTGGCCGGACCCGAAGGCGTTCGCGTACACATTCGATCACTACGCCGAGATCATGAATGCATTCACCGAAGCGCTTGGCCTCCGGCGCTATGCGCTGTACATGCAAGATTATGGCGGCCCGGTAGGTTTTCGCATGCTGCTGGCGCACGCCGAACGTGTGGACGCTCTCATTGTTCAAGACGCGGTCGCACACAATGAAGGCCTCGGTGCGAATTGGAAAACCCGGCGGGCGTTTTGGGCGGACCGCGCGTCGAACGAGAGGGCCCTGCGCGCAAATTTGCTCTCGTTGGACGCCGCACGCACTCGTCACGTTGGAAACGATCCGAATTTGGAACGGTACAACCCCGATCTCTGGACTGACGAATTCTGTTTTCTAAGTCAGCCCAGCCAGGGTGAGATTCAAAGCGATTTGTTCTACGATTATCGAACCAACGTGGACGCCTACCCGGCGTGGCAAGCGTGGATGCGCGAGAACCAACCGCGACTGCTGGTGATATGGGGCAAGTATGAGCTCTCCTTCGACCCGGGCGAGCCGGAACGTTATCGCAAAGATGTGCCGAATGCTGAAGTTCATATTGTGGACGGCGGTCATTTTGCATTGGACACGGCAGCAGATCAAATCGCCGCATTGGTGGGAGGATTCCTCGGCTTTTCTCGCGAAGGCCCAAGGCGCGCTGGGTGGGATGAAAAATCCGAGGTAGTCGTACACGGCCGTGTATTCCGTTCGGAGCCCTAAAACGAGAGGTCATCCATGCCGGGCAAGAAAACAGCAATCATAACCGGAGCTTCGGGAGGCATTGGCTCGGGCTTAGTCACCAGATTTCTGGAAGAAGGTTATAACGTCGTCGCGACCTCGCATAACGCGAATGCAAAGTTAGTTGACTCCCGCAGCCTGGCTGTGCTCGTGGGCGATATCGGCAAGCAACAAACGGCCGACGATGCTGTGGGTGCGGCCATCAAGAACTTCGGAGCTGTCGACGTTTTGGTCAATACCGCTGGTATCTTCCTAACCAAGCCTTTCACTGACTTTACTGTCGAAGACTTCAACGCGCTGGTCTCCACGAATTTACTTGGATTCTTCTACATGACTCAGCGCGCTGTGAAAGAGATGCTTAAGCAGAAATCGGGTTGCGTTGTGAGTATTACCGCTGCGCTCGCCGACCGGCCAATTGCCGGCACGAACGGTTCGATTTCGATGATTACGAAGGGAGGTCTAAATTCGGCGACTATGAATCTCGCAACTGAGTATGCCAAGGCTGGGATTCGTTTCAATGCCGTAGCTCCCGGCGTTGTGAATACGCCGATGCACCCGGATGATCCCAACGAATCGTCGCCGCAGCCAACCATGAAAAAGGCGACGGTGGAAGACATTACCGACGCCGTGATTTACCTGGTGCAGGCGGGTCATGTGAGCGGAGAGATTCTCCATGTGGATGGCGCAGCTCCCGCTCGTCGTTGGTAAACTTCAACGGATCAATCGTACTGAGACTGAGCCGCAGCTTGTTGGTGCAATCCATCAGTAGGGGACATCGGAGAGCCTGAGTTCGATGAGAGAGGAGCACATGCAACAATCCGAAAATCTCAGAGATAAGAAACTACCGCTTCGCGGAGGGGCAGGCACAATGCCTGCTTTGGGATTTGGCACGTTGATTCCCGATCCAACCGAGACAGGAAACGCAACCAGGACAGCGCTTGAAACTGGGTTCCGCCACCTCGATTGCTCCGAGCGATACCGGAACGAGGAACAGGTTGGCCAGGCAATTCGAGAAGCCGTCGACTCCGGCTGGCTGAACCGCAATGAATTGTTCCTCACGACAAAGCTTTGGAACAACAATCATCGCCCGGAGCGAGTCCAGCCTGCGATCGAAGCTAGCCGCAAGAGGCTGCAAGTAGAGTACATCGATCTGTATCTGGTGCATACCCCTTACGCCTTTCAGCCGGGGGACGACCAGGATCCAAGGGACCAAAATGGCAATGTTATTTACGATAAGGGCATCACTCTGATGGATACCTGGAAGGCAATGGAAAATCTCATGGATCGCGGCGAATGCAAGGCGATCGGCTTGTCCGACGTGAGTCTCCAGCAACTGCGGGAGGTGTTCGAGAAGGCCAGTATCAAACCCGCGGTGGTCCAGATCGAATCCCATCCCTACCTGCCAGAAACCGAGATCCTGGAGTTCTGCAGAATCAATGGAGTTGTGATGCTCGCCTTTGCGCCGCTGGGTCACGGGATGACGCCGGGGGTCCTGGAAGATCCAGTCATCCTAGCGGTTGCGCAGCAAGTCAGCAAGACTCCCGCCCAAGTATTGCTTGCGTGGGCGATACAGCGTGGGACTGCGGTCCTGACAACACCGAAGACTCTTCCTCGCGCGAAGGAAAATTTCGACGTCTCCGCCCTTCCCGACGACGCAATAGAGCAGATCAACGCTATCCAGACGCGACAAAGGTTGAATCTGGTGACTGGAACCGGCATTCCCGGGTTCATCGTGAGAGGCGCCTGAGCGGCGGTGGCTTCACAGATCAATGACAACATCGGCTGCCGGTTGTGAGCAGCAAACGAGAATGTTGCCCTCGGCGGGTTTGTCGAGCGGCTCTGATCCGTAAATGACGGCTCCCGAGACCAAACCACTCTCACAGCTATGGCACACACCGGTTCGGCAAGCCCAACGGACGGGAACGTGGCACGCTTCAGCTAATTCCAAAATGCTTTGATATGCCGGTGTCTTCCAATGCGCGGCGATCCCGCTACGCGCGAAAGACACCAGCGGCCCCGTCTTGGCGTCGTTCTCTGGCACATGCGGAATTCGCGTTGGTGCACTGACGATACCTGGCGTCATCGATTCGCCGCCGTTGAAGATCTCAACGAGAATCCGCTCCGGCGCGATGTCAAAGGATGCTAGGGCCGCACGCATTTCTGCCATGAAGCCGACGGGCCCGCATAGGTAAACGTCCGCCTCTCGCCGCATGCCGGCCTCCTCGAATACCGATCGTGACAAATGACCGGCCCTATCGAAATCTTCGATCATCCTGTCCGACGCCGTCGGCTTGCTGTAACAGACGTAACTTCGGCCGTGCGGGAGCTTGGCAATCAGGCGGCGCACTTCGCCGGCAAAGGCATGATGTTCGCGATCGCGAGCCGCATGCAGCCACAAAACTTGCTGAGTTGACCCGGCCGAAACGAGCGCGTGCAACATCGCCAGCACCGGTGTCGCGCCGATTCCTGCACTCAGTAGAACAATCGGCCGCTCGCCGATTTGCAGAATGAAGCTTCCGCGAGGTGAACTGACATCGAGCGTATCGCCAAGCCGCAGATAGGCGCGCAGCCACGTCCCCGCCGCACCGTTCGGCGCGATCTTTACGCTGATTCGATACCGCTCGGCCGACGGAGGCCCAGAGAGCGAGTAGCTGCGAAAAAGCATGGCACCTCCATGGGCCGGCTGAAGGCGAATAATGACATACTGGCCTGCCAGAGCTGCTGGGAGCGGCTGACCGCCTGGATTTTGCATCGTCACCGAAAGAACATCCGCAGACTCCCAAAGGATCGACATCACGACGAGCCGGTGAAATCCTGGTGCGGCGGGGTGCGCCGCTGCTTCCGGCATGAGCCCCGCGTTTCCACTCGTCGGGTTCCGCAGCAATGCTTCGAATGATCCGCGCCATCCCGGCGAGAGAGCCTCGATTCGCAATGCGCGTTCCAACAGATCACGCGGATGCTTTGGGGAATAGAGCAGCGCATTGATCTCAGCAACCGTCATTCGCTCTTTCGACTCGCCCACCTTCACGATCTCGTCGCCCGCGCCCACTTCGCCTTCCTCGAGAACGCGAAAGTAGAATCCAGGACGTCCGCTGGAGGTCAGCAGCGCGGGCATTCGAGGTTCGTTCATCCGAATGCCGACCCGATAGCAAGTAACGCGAGGTTGCGTGACTTCGAAGAGAGCGCTTCCTATCCGATAACGATCGCCAATGCATACGGCATCATCGGGCAATCCTTCGATTGTGAAATTCTCGCCGAACTGTCCTGAGGACTTCACGTCGCCCAATTCCGGCCTTTTCAGTTGCTCCTGCCAATGACGATACGACTCAATCTGGTACACAAAGACGGCTCGCTGTTCGCCTCCGTGCCCGCCCAGATCGCCTTGACCGTCTCCCTCAAGATTCAGCCGACGAACGCGGCAACAGCCGGCAATTGAGCTCTTCCAGATCCCCGTGTGCACGGTGCGACCCCTCCACTCGATGTCGCGCGGGAGACCGACATTTACCGACAGTAGCCGAGCCATGATGCTGATTATCGCTGTCCACGTCGAGAGCTAACCGAGATCATCGCGAGGTTGAAAATCGCGCATTAAGCTCAAAAGGATGGAGAACAACTGTGAGGCTCGTACCGGGGTCTGTTTTTTCTGACTTTCAGTTGCCCGATCACACGAGCACACTGCGCAAGATCAGCGAACTGCAGGGCGATGATCCGCTCATCCTGACGCTTGCCCGTGGCCACTACTGCCCGAAAGAACACCAGCAGCATCTGGAACTTGCCGCGTTCTACCCGAAGATCGCTGTTGCATACACCCGGATTGCGACGATCTCTACCGATGATCACCATACACTCCAGGAGTTCCGTGCGTCGGTTGGCGCCGCGTGGACCTTTCTATCCGACCCCGGCAGAACGGTTCAGAAGGACCTCGACATCCAGGAGTACACCGACCCCGAGCACAATCCCATGGTTCCGCACACGATCGAACTGAAGCCGGGACTCGTTGTCCATAGCATCTATAACGGTTATTGGTTCTGGGATCGGCCTTCCGTCAACGACCTTTGGCGCGACCTGCGGGCCGTGACCAGAGAAATTCGCCCCGACTGGGATCTGAGCAAGCCAGGACTCCGCGACGCATGGAACGCAGGCGACCTGTCGGCCTTTCACGGATGGAACAAGACTGGAAAGCAGCTTCGTTAGTCCTGGGGAGGAGCTGAGCCGGGCAGACCGTCGCGAGCGCGGCGCTCGCTTAGCAGACTGTGCTCTTCATATTTACACGGCTGCGCTTGCTTGCACGCCGAGCCATTCGAGCGGTCGCGGTCGGAATGCCAGCTGCCTTTTTGCTTTCTGGTTCGACGCTCCGCGAAGCTTGGTGGCGTAGTAAACGGTATCCGGCCCGGAATTCTGTAGTGCCTCCTCTTCCGAGGCGGCTGGCGGGTCCGGGGCGCCGAGGAATTTTGAAAACGCGGGAAGCCAGACCGATTGTGCAACCGGCCGATCCTCAACCACGTTATAGACGCCCGGGTCTGCAGTGAGCGCCGCAACAGTGGCGGCTGCGGCATCGTCAATATGCACCCAATTCCAGATGCCCTCACCCTTGCCGATCAGCGGCACCTTGCGTTGACGAACCTGTTCGCCAACGTCCCCCTCTCGGCTGAACCAAGTTCCGGGTCCGTAGAAAAATCCATACCGTAACAACACCGCCTGTAGCCCGGATTCCTGTGCCGCCGCCTCCAAATCAGCATAGGTCCTGCATCCGGCGGCGATGCCGGGCGAAGCCTCAAATGCAAACGAGGCGGTTTCATCGGCCGGTCCCGATCCGGGCGCATACCAGAAGGCGGAAGATTGCAGAATGTAACGGCGGCAATTCGCGGCGCGCCCGGCCGCAAGCAGGTTTGCATTTCCCTTAACGCGCACTTCTTTATCCCGCGCAGCAGAAGCCTTCATCTCCTCCGGCGTGTAATGTTTCGGGAGGGATGTGAGTTCGTTAATAATCACATCAGGCTTGATATGCTGGACCACCTCCGACACAGATGCGGCATCAAGCGCGTCGGCGACCAGCTCATGCGCGCTTTTCGCCTCGATCGTGCCGACGGTGGGTGATCGAACCAGTGCAAAAGGCTCGTGTCCTGCGTCCTCTAAATAACGCAGCAATGGCTTGCCAATCGCGCCAGTACCTCCAGCGATCAGAACTTTCATTCCGGTATTCTATAGAACTCTGAATGGGCAGCTTTCAGAGCGGCGCGCGCAGATGACGCCTGTAACTTTAAAATCCCGGCGCGCACGGAAACTCTTGATGGATTCCTTTCGCCGATAAAACGAGAGGTGTAACTTGACCCAGTCCGGCAGTCCGCAGAAAGATTTTTCACTTAACGTTTCAATTCCGCAGGCCGCAGTTCCCTTTAAGTCGATCCTCTGCACGGAAGAGTTGCAGCGTCGTCCGTCGCGCCCGGCCGATTATGAACGGGAGAACAGGGCGCTTGTGAAGCTCGTGAGTGCGTTGGCTGACTCGCCGAGTACGATGTTTCACACATTTGCGGCCACGATTCAAGATATTACCCAATGTGACTCCGCTGGCCTCAGCCTGCCAACAAAGAATGGCAAAACGCCGCACGTTGATGGCACCAGATTTTATGGGCTCCCGCTCAGTTTCGGCGGCTGCGGAGATCTGCTCGACCATAACCGTACCCTGTTGTTCAGACATTTCGAGCGGCACTCCCCCTATTTGCTGCTGATCACTCCTGCAGCCGAAGAGTGCCTGCTCGTACCGTTTTACGTTGCTGGCAACGCGGTCGGCAGCATTTGGGCGATTAAGCACAGCGATCGTCGCAAGTTCGATGCAGAAGATCACCGAGTTATGGCCTCTCTGGGGAAAGTTGCCTCATCCGCGTATCAAGCACTGGTGCACATTGATAACCTCAAAATCCAAGTTGCCGAGCGAGAAAAGGCGGAAGCAGAAGTCCGTAAAATGGCAAGTGGCTTGGAAGCCAAAATCCGGCGCTTGGTCGAAGCGAACGTTGTCGGAATTTTCATGTGGAATCTCGAAGGTGGAATTACAGGGGCCAACGAAGCATTTCTCCACCTGGTGCAATACGAGCGTGAAGATCTCGCCACTCGACGCGTGTGCTGGACGGATCTCAACCCCGCGGAATGGCGCGATCGTGACGAACAGGCAATAGCCGAGCTAAAGACGACCGGCATCTTTCAGCCCTTCGAAAAGGAGTACCTACGGAAAGATGGTAGCCGGGTGTCTGTACTTCTCGGCGGCGCACTCTTCGAAAGAAGCGGGAACGAAGGTGTCTCTTTCGTGCTTGACTTGAGCGAACGAAAGCGAGCCGAGACAGCTTTGCGACGCAGCGAGAGTTATCTTGCCCAGGCGCAGCAAATGGCCCACATAGGGAGTTGGGCGTGGGAGATTCCCAGCCTGAACGGGTCGTATGCGTCAGAGGAATGGTATCGGATACACGGCTTGGATCCTCAATGCGGAATACCCACTTGGGAACAACGATTGCAGCGAATCCATCCTGAGGACCGGTCCCGGTACCAAGCAGCAATCAACCGAGCAATCGCTGACAAATCAGGATACGACGTGGAGTTCCGAATCCTGCACCCGAGTTCGCGAGGCAAATACATTCGTGCCGTGGGCCGCCCAATTTTGAGTTCATCTGGGGATTTATTGGAATTCGTGGGAGTGTCGATGGACGTTACGGAGAATAAGCAGGCGGAGGAGGAGCGCGAAAGATTACGTCGAGTACAGGCCGATCTTGCACACGTAATTCGGGTGAGCACCATGGGCGAGCTGACGGCTTCGCTGGCGCACGAAATTAAGCAGCCAATTGGGGCGGCGGTCACCAACGCGGAAGCGTGCTTGCGACTGCTTAATCGCGATCAGCCCGATATGCCGGAGGCGCGAGAAGCTGCCTTGGAAATGGCCAGCGATGCGAGGCGTGCGGCCGATATTATTGACCGTGTCCGCTCGCTGTACCAGAAAGGTTCACCGCACCTGGGCATAGTTGACGTAAACGAACTCATCAAAGAAATGGTTCGTCTGCTGCACAATGAGGCGAATCGCCATTCGGTTACGATGTTTACCGATCTCGCCGTAGGGCTCCCCACGGTGACGGCGGATCGAGTACAGTTGCAGCAGGCATTGATGAATCTCATGGTGAACGGCATTGATGCGATGCGGAACATAAGCGGTGAGCTCAGCATCAAGTCGCAATTGACCCCCGATGGTCAAGTGCTGATCTCGGTTAGAGATGCCGGGGTGGGACTACCGATCGAGGATCTAGACAAAATGTTTAACGCGTTCTTCACGACGAAGCTTCACGGCACAGGCCTGGGACTGTCCATTACCCGTTCTATTGTCGAGTCACATGGTGGCCGTATTTGGGCCACCGCAAACTCCGGAGCGGGGGCAACGTTTCACTTTACACTCCCCCCAATCGTGGAGTAGCTAAATGGGCTCTCCCGATGCTCCTACCGTGTTCATTGTTGATGATGATGCCCGGATGCGTGCTGCCGTGCAGCGTTTGTTAAGGACAGTAGGTTTGCATTCGGAGTCGTTTGCTACGCCACAGGATTTCTTGCGGCACAAGCTTCCAGATGGTCCCAGTTGCCTTGTGCTAGACGTGCGACTTCCTGGAATGAGTGGTTTGGAGGTCCAACACAAATTAATTGGCGCAGGAGCGCGGATCCCCGTCATTTTCATCACCAGCCATGGAGACATTCCCATGAGTGTCAAGGCGATGAAGTATGGCGCCGTGGAATTTCTGACAAAGCCTTTCCGCGATCAGGATCTCATCGATGCGATTCAGCAAGCCCTGAAGCGTGACAACGAAACGAGATGCCAGCAGAATGAGATTGCAGGATTGAAGGGACGCTACGCGAGCTTGACTGCACGAGAGCGCGAGGTGATGCAACTTGTTGTTTCTGGCATGCTCACGAAGCAGATTGCATCGACACTTGGCACCACCGAAGTCACCGTGACGGTTCATCGCGGGCACGTGATGCGCAAGATGCAGGTCAACTCTCCCGCCGAATTGGGAAGACTGGCCGAAAAGCTTAAGCTGTCAGCAATCGACTAACCTAAACCGCTAATCGCCGACGCAAGCCGCCTATGGCCCTTAAGGGTCCTTATACATATACGTCAGCGGCCCTATCACAATCGACAATTGCGCTTTGCGGCGAGCGGATCGATCCTGTACCTGGATGACGACTAGGGAGAAGCAGGAAAAAATTGTTGTCGTTATCGAAGACGATGAATCGTATCGAGTCGCCGTGCAACGGTTGCTGAGATCGGCAGGTCTTTCAGTGGAATCCTTTGGCTCGGCCGAACTCTTCTTGAACTCTGGCCAGCAACAAGAAACTGGGTGCCTGATCGCCGACATCAAGATGCCGGGGATGTCAGGACTAGAGCTCCAGTCCAAGCTGAACTCTGATCATTGTCCCATCCCAACCATCTTCATCACCGCACATGGCGACGAAAAGATGCGACTGCAGGCGATGCGAGGCGGTGCAGTGGAGTTTCTTTCGAAACCTTTTGACAGCGAGACTCTACTTGACGCTGTTCGAGTGGCGCTCAAAACCTGAGGGCTTGGTCCAAATTGCTGACCGTTTTAGTGGAGGATCTGTGCGGCCCAGAGCTTGGAATAAGCTAGTCCTACTTAGCCCTGCCATTCTCGGCGTAACGGCATTTGCACAATACAACCCGCCAGCTACGCCGGCGCCGTACAATCCGATTGCTCTGGCCGAAGTAACGGGAGCACCGCGCGCAGCGGTTCAAGCGGGGCAGAATAAGTATCAAACCCTAGCGCAGAATCCGTATCTGGGCGGAGTTCCTACGGGGAAACTCAGCGCAACACCGGTGGCGCTCTCTCTCAGAGACGCCGTTGCCCTCGGGCTCAAGCAGAATCTAGGCGGAGTTTTGGCCACGGACGTCGTTGCCGATGCGCAGGGGCAGCATTGGCAAGTGCTGAGCGAGTTGCTTCCCAATCTAATCACTGATACGGGTTTCGGAGTTCATCAAATCAATGTAAAGGCGGCCTTCGGGATATCCATTCACGGAGAACCTCCGATCATTGGTCCATTTGGCTATTTTGACTCGCGGGCTTATCTCACGGAATCCGCTTTTGATTGGTCATCCATCCAGCGGTTGCGAGCTTCACGCGCGCAGCTTAAGTCGGCAGAGTTCAGCTCCAAAGATGCTCGGGAACTGATCGTTCTTGTCACTGTCTCCAACTATTTACTGGTCATCGCAGATCGATCGGAAGTTGAGTCTGCCACATCGCAGCGGGACACTGCCAAGGCACTCTTGCAGCAGACGTCTGACCAGAAGACAGCAGGTCTCGCCTCCGCCGTGGACGTTCTGCGCTCCCAGGTGGAACTGCAATCGCGGGAACAGAAAGTGATTGTCGCGCGAAATGACCTGGCGAAGGAGAAGTTGGTCTTGGCGCGAGCTATCGGTCTCCCTTCGGGCCAAACGTTCGAGATAACCAGCAACGTCCCTTACCAAGAGCTGACGCCCTCGGGTCTTGATGAGGCAATTCAGAGCGCCTACAAGGCTCGTCCCGATTTTCAGAGCCAGATGAACCAGGTCCAGTCGGCTGAGCTCGAGAGAAGAGCGGCTTCTGCCGAGCGTTATCCGTCGTTAGGCGTGGAAGTCGATTATGGTCTCTCGGGAGTCAACCCGGGCTCGTCACACGGGACCGTCGACGCCGCTGCCACGCTGCGCATTCCTGTTTTTCAGGGTGGAAGAGTACACGGGGATATTCTTCGGGCTGACGCTTTACTAGCAAGAGAAAAACAGCGGCTAGAAGATTTGCGCGCCAGGATCGATCAGGAGGTTCGGGACGCTTACCTCGATTTGGAATCGGCTGCGCAAGAAGTGGCTGTCGAGAAAAGCGCGGTTACGCTTGCCACTCGGAACCTGGAGCAATCTCGCGATCGATTCGCTTCGGGAGTTACAGACAACATTGAGGTGGTTCAAGCGCAAGATGCGCTGGCAATCGCTAGTGACGCCTACATTGCTAGTCTTTACGGCTACAACCTGGCAAAGATATCGCTGGCAAAATCGACCGGCGTCGCGGAATCGCGTTTTGCCGACTACTTGGAGGGCAAATAACTATGCCTGAACAAGATCAAGCAACGAATGAACCTCGGGCAACTCCGCCACCAGCAGATAAAGCCCGCGCAGCCGACCCACCGGTTTCCACTTATCCGAGAAGGCGCTCCTACAAGCGCTGGATATTTCTTGGCTTGCTCATTGTTCTGGCCGTTGCCGGCGCTTTCCTCTGGCATTATCTTTCCGGCTTCGAATCTACGGACGATGCGCAGGTGGACGTCCATCTTTATCCTGTCAGCTCTCGGATCTCCGGATATATCAAGAAGGTCAACGTCGAGGACAACCAATGGGTGGATGAAGGTTTCGCACTCGTGGAAATCGATCCGAAAGACTACGAAGTGGCATTGGCAAAAGCCCGGGCAACCCTGGAAACTTCAGAGGCTGCCGCTAAGAGTTCGAATATCGACGTGCCTGTATCTTCCGTCGAAAGTTCAAGCCAATTAAAATTCACCTCCTCGGATATTACGAGTGCGGAAGCAGCGATCACGGCAGCGGAAAAGCGAGCCGCCGCTGCCCACGCCCTCGTTTTGGAAGCGCAAGCGCAAAATGTAAAGGCTCAAGATGACGTCGCCCGATATCACTTGCTGCTCGTGAAGGAGGAGGTATCGAAGCAAATCTACGACCATGCTTATGCCGCCGCAGCGACCGATGTCGCCGCCATAGCTGCGGCAGAGGCAGACGAGGCCGCAGCTCAACAAGCCGTTCAAGAAGCGCGCAGCCGCCTTACTGAGGCCGAGGCACACTACGAAAATGCGCAAGCCGGGCCGCAACGCGTTGCCTCATGGCGTGCCAAAGCGCTTTCGGCCATGGCGGATGTGCACCAGAAAAGAGCGGCCGTTGAACAAGCGCAGTTGAATCTGGGATACGCCAAAATATTTGCGCCTGTCGCCGGCGAGGTTAGCAAAAAGGTCGTCGTCGGGCTGAACGTGGACCCTGGGGAGCAACTGCTCACGGTGGTTCCGCTGGATCAGGTGTGGATCACCGCGAATTTCAAAGAGACCCAACTCAAACACATGCGCGTGGGCCAGAAAGCCAGGGTTGTCCTCGACGCGAACGGCCGCACCTACCTCGGTCATGTGGACAGCATTGCGGGAGGAACGGGACCCATCTTCAGCTTGCTGCCACCCGAAAACGCAACGGGCAACTACGTGAAAATCGTTCAGCGCGTACCCGTAAAGATCGTTCTCGAGCCGGGCGAAAATCGTGACCGCCAACTTCGGCCGGGTATGAATGCGGACGTGAAGGTCTATTTGCGATGAGCGCGACGGCACTGACGCTTCCTTTGGCGCAAGCCGTTTGGCGTCCGAAGGTAAATCCCTGGGCGATTGCGGCCACCGTGTCGATGGCCGCGTTTGTCGAAGTCCTGGATACTAGTGTCGCCAACGTCGCATTGCCCTACATTGCGGGAGACCTGGGCGCCAGCTATGACGACAGTACCTGGGTACTCACCTCCTACCTGGCTGCGAACGCTATCGTCCTACCCATCAGTGGATGGCTTGCGGAGATCATCGGGCGCAAGCGATATTTCATGATGTCGCTTGCTACTTTCACGATAAGTTCACTCCTTTGCGGCTTGGCGCCCAGCCTGCCTCTGCTGCTGTTCTTTCGAGCGGTGCAAGGCGTCGGCGGCGGTGGCCTGCAACCGATGGCACAAGCCATTCTCAACGATACGTTTCCTCCAGAACAGCGCGGCCAGGCGTTTGCGGTCTATGGCATTACTGCAGTTCTCGCTCCGACAGTTGGGCCGATGCTGGGAGGCTGGATCACTGACAACTATTCCTGGCGCTGGATATTCTTCATTACGTTGCCGGCGGTCCTTCTCGCTCTTTACTTGACGCACACCTTGGTCGAAGACCCGCCGTTCCTCCGTCGCTTAAAGAGGGGCGGTATCAAGGTGGACTACATCGGAATATCCATGTTGGCGCTGGGAGTGGGTTCCCTGCAGATAGTTCTGGACAAGGGTCAGGAAGACGACTGGTTCGGCTCACATTTCATCGCGACCTTGGCTATAACCGCAGCCGTTTGCCTTACCTCACTGGTCATCTGGGAATGGTTCCGCAAAGAGCCGATCATCGACGTCCGCATGTTCAAGAGCTTCAACTTCGCGGCAGCAAACCTGATGATGTTCATGATGGGATTCATGCTCTTCAGCACTCTGGTCTTGATTCCAGAATTTCTGCAGACGCTAATGGGTTACACAGCGGAGCTTGCGGGTCTCGTCCTGTCTGGCGGTGGACTTGTCCTGCTGGTAATGATGCCCATTGTCGGCCGGCTCAGCGCAAAGATTCAAGCCAAACGGCTAATCGCGACGGGATGGCTGTGCCTTGCTATCGGGCTGTTCTATTGCGCACACCAGATTGACTTGTTTGTCAGCTTCAAGTTCGCCATGTGGTTACGTGTTGCCCAAGTGATAGGAATCGGATTTCTGTTTGTTCCCATCACGGCGGCGGGTTACATCGGAGTTCCTCCTGAAAAAGGCGATAGCGTCTCCGGCATGATCAATTTCATGCGCAACATCGGAGGCAGTATCGGAACTTCCGTCGTGACCACGATGATCGCTCGACGGGCTCAATACCACCAACAGATCCTCGTCGGCCACATCACTCCCGATTCCCCGGCATATCGTTCCTCTGTCCACGGACTCAGCTCAAAAATCGCGCACTCTGGGCTCCGGGCCGGCGACGCGCACCAGCAGGCGATTGCTCGGTTTTACGAATTGGTGCATCGACAAGGCGGCGCACTGTCCTATATGGATATCTTTTGGGTCTTGGGCGCGCTCTGCTCCATCATGTTCGTTCTGGCATTTTTCTTAAAGAAGAATGATCCAGGAGAAGGCGGACAGGTCGCGGTGGGCTGAGGATACACACAATGGTTCACGCCGTCACAATTGAGCGCGAGTTCGGTTGCGGAGCATCCGACATTGCCGGCCTGGTCGCGATCCGCCTTGGATGGAGTCTGTGGGACGAGCGATTGACGCAGGAAATCGCGCGACTGACCGAGAGTACGCCAGAGGCCGTCGAGAAGCGAGAATGGCGAACCGATCCCGCCGTGTATAGGATTTTCAAAGACTTTCTTCGTGGGGCGTTTGAAGGAGGCTTACCGCCCACCCACCGGCTCCACTTGCTCGACGCACGCCGCATCGCCGATGTCTCGAAAGTCGCCATCAACACAGCCCTTTTGAGCGGCCCCTCGGTGATTGTCGGCCGAGGTTCGCAATATTTTCTGCGCGACCGGAAGGACGTGTTCCGTGTATTTCTCTACGCCTCTCGCGATTACAAAATCCGAAGGCTGATCTCAAAGGGTACAACGCAGGGCAAGGCGATCGAACAGGTCGACACCACGGATGAAGCGCGAGCTGCGTTTGTCCGGCAGTATCTCGGGCTGAAATGGCCGGAAACGGACCTGTATCACGCGATGTTCAATACGGAAATGGGGGACGCTTGTACGGCGACGATGCTTGTTGAGTGTGTCGGACAGTTTGAGCGTGAAGGTGAGTCGCTGCACCACTGATTGCGATGTTCAAAAGCGAAACATCTTACGACGCAGTCATCATCGGCGGTGGGCCCGCGGGGATCTTTGGTGCGGTTACGGCTGCGAACCTCGGCCACACCGTTGCCATCGTGGACAGCCACACCGAGATCGGCGGTGCCGGTGTCAACACAGGCACTGTCCCGAGCAAGACGTTGCGCGAAACAGCGCTGGCGCTCTCGGGAATGCGCTCGCGTAACTTGCATGGCGTCGATCTCTCGCTTCGGCGCGACGCTACCGTGTCTGACTTTTTACGCCACGAGTTGAACGTGAAGGCCGGTCTCAACACAATGCTTTCTGAGCGGCTCGCAGCGTCCGGCGCCGTTGTCTATCGTGGAACCGGTTACTTCGCGGATGCCCACACAGTTCCAGTACGGTCGGCGCAAGGCAATGAGGAAGTCTCGCTGCGCGCGCAAAAAATTCTTATCGCCACCGGCTCCGCACCCGTTCGCCCGGCCGTGTTTCCCTTTGGCAGTGGGGCACTATACGATTCCGACAGCATTTTGCAACTGAGTAAGTTGCCGCAGACCTTGGCAGTTGTCGGTGGAGGCGTAATCGGGAGTGAATATGCTTCGACCTTCGCCGCCTTAGGCACGCGCGTAAACCTTATCGATGGCCGCGGCATTCTCCTGCCTTTTCTCGATGCCGAAGTGTCCCGCGCGCTGACAGCTGCGATGGAACGTACAGGTATAACGTTTCACTGGAACCAGCGGGTGGTGGGCTGCACGGCAGATACACGGGACAGCCTTACCTTGACGTTCTCATCGGGCAAATCACTGAACGTCGATGCGGTTCTCGTCGCCGCCGGTAGAAAGAGCAATACCGAAGATCTCAACCTCGCGGCCGCGGGCGTAACGGCAAATGAGCGTGGTCTCATTCGTGTCGACGAGCATTTCCGGACGGACGTTTCGCACATTTATGCCGCAGGAGACGTCGTCGGATTTCCCGCACTCGCCTCTACCAGCATGCAGCAAGGCCGCCTTGCGATGAAGCATGCGTTCGGATCTGATGTGTCCGCAGCCGCTTTCCGTCTGTTACCGACGGGGATTTACACGATTCCCGAAGTCGGGATGGTCGGTGCCACGGAGGAGTCACTCAAACAGAAAGGCATAAGTTATATCGTGGGGCTGGGACCCTACCGGGCCAATGCGCGGGGCCGAATTGTCGGCGATGACAGTGGTTTTCTGAAACTACTATTCCAACGAGAGGATATGAAGCTCCTTGGAGTGCATGCCATGGGCGAGCGAGCTACCGAGTTGGTTCACATCGGACTCCTCGCAATGCTCACTAATTCCGCAGCCGAGTTGTTCTCCGAAATGTGCTTCAATATGCCGACTCTAGGAGAGCTGTACAAGTTGGCATCCCTCGATGCAATCTCACGCGTGACCACAGGCCGTTCTCTCGTGGACCTTCCATCACTCAACCGATCCGGGTACGGTGTCAATGTCGCCCAATCCAGTGCGCTGTAATGCCGTTTGGGATCATTCGTCGAGACAGAACGTGTTTTGCGGTCAAGAGATCCGGTGTAGTCACGATGTGGTTACGGACCCTGCGCTCTGTGGTTGAGAGACCGGCTTTCTGGAAAGTGATATTGCGGTCGGCACACCTGGTAGTTTGCCCGCCCCTGATGTAGAACGTTAAACAGTATCTTCCTTGGGCATGATGCAACCCAGATGGCGTTTCCGATGCTCGCCCGCTACGTCCCTTCTTAAGCATCGCCCACTTTCCTCAATCGCTTCGTCGGATTTCCGAACGGTTCCAGTGCTATCGACGACATTCGCGTCGACTCTCTCGAAAGTAGCTGACTCGTTCTTGTGTCCTGCATTTCAGCCGAGTTGCCTGGCACAGCATCGGGCGAAAACCCTGCGCCCGGCACCGGCGCTCCTTCTGCTTTCAACGGCACCACCGCAACAATTTCGTCTTTCACGCTCGCCAGCTCGCAAAAAGATCTGCGGTTGAAATTCTTGAATTCTTGCGGTCCCCCCTGGAAAGCACTCGCTCGGTTTGGGAGCAGCCGCCACTCGCTTCTCGGGTGCCCATGCAAACGGGCAGAAAAGGAAAACACTCAATGAACTTCAATCAGCTCACTATTATCGGATTCATCGGCAACAACGCCGAAACCAAGCAACTACCGAACGGAACTGCCGTCACTAAGTTCTCGGTCGCGACCACGCGCTCCTGGAAAGACGACAAAGGCGAGTGGAAAGACAAAACCCAGTGGCACACTGTCGTCGCATACGGAAGCGGCTTTGCGCAGCTTGCGTCCCGCCTCAGCAAAGGCGCACACGTCTTCGTGCAGGGCGAACTCACTACCCGCGAATACGATCGGACGATTCAGGTGCCCAGCGGTAAGAAGACTATCGAGCATGTGATTCAGCAGCTCACCGTCGAACTGAAGGCCGACATTATTCGCCTTCTCGATCGCACGAGCAACTCCGCTGCGAGCGAGGTAACAGAAGCCAGCGACGACGATGTCCCCCTTTAGGGGGTCTCGTCTTCAGCTCATTTTTTGTTTGCATCGACAATCGAGTAACAAGATGACGCGTTACCTGGGAGGGTCAATGTGGTTTTGAGGGCTACGTCGCCAGTTGCGGTTAAAGTTGCACTGGATCTCGCGAGTCGAATCAGTCAACACTGCCGAATTCAATCTACAATGCGATCTTCCGGGGCTGGCTCAATATCCGGCACTTTATCCAGCATCGCGAGAAACTCTTCCCGATTCCCGAGCGCAGCACGCCGCTTCAGACGCTCCCGGGCGGTCCAATGTTCGCGAATGCTGATGCGAACACTTGGTCGACAGAGATATTTTGTATCTTGGCAATGGCCGCAGCCTTCTCGTAAAGGTCTTCAGGTACGCTTACGTTCACGCTCATAGTTCTTCTCGAAGAACGCTCAGAATTCCGAAGGAGTTTTCACTACAATGCCAAATTTCGCGGCACCGGCGAAGTCGGCCTTGTTGTGCGTCACGATGATTGCCCGGCTTTCGACCGCTAGTTCCAGGATAAGCTCGTCATCGGGATCGCGCAAATTGGGGCGCCGCAGCTCGACAGATGACACCAGCTGCGACTGCTGAAAAATGTAGTTTAGAAATCTATCGATCTCTGCCATGCTGCACGAGCACTATTTTGTGCGCGCCTGCGTTTCTCTTCCGGACTGACGGTTGCCCAATAGTTTCGTGAGACCTGACCCATCGTACGGCGAAACACTTCCGATTGTGAAGCGCTCTTGATGTTCCGGTTCAGGGCAGAATTGCGAATCTCCGCTTCGCGGAGCAACGCATCCAGCCCCCTGCTGAGCGCGTCGTACCTCGTAAGGCCACACTCCTTCGCGACGCGATTCAGTTTCTTGTAGAACGACTCCGTCCATGTAGCCAAGCTGGAATCGTGATGTTGTCAGTCGACTCCCGCCGGTTGGGCCGGCTCTTTGCATCCGTTCTATCGCTCAAATTTATAGCTCCTCAAGGTCTAGTAATCTGTCCCTGCCATATGGTTAGTGCTTCGGGCGCTCCGCTCCCGCTCTGACAGCGCTATCGAAGCCATGAGCGAAGCGACTGGAGTTCAGCGCGGGTATCGAAATCACCGGGACAGCTTACTAGCAGGCTTTCTCGATCTGGTTAACAATCGGCCGCCGACTTTCGATCGGGGACTGCGTTCGAATTGTCGGTTTTGGGCATATCGATCTTCCGCCGATAAACGCGTTGCCGGATCTCCGCATGAGTTGCGGTCAATCGCCCCCACGTGAGGGCGAAAATCTCACCGGGACGCATCCCGGCCAGTATTACGAGTTTCGCGATCAAACGCCCCGCTGACCCAGAGCGCCAAAACATATCTGGACCTCCTTGAGTGTCATCGCCCGGCGAGCGGGCTTTTTCGCTTCCCTCGGCGTGAACAGCAGAAGCGCCGGGTTGCGTTCGACCTGGGCCTTCCGCGACGGCCATATCGAAAATCTGCTTCAGATCCCCCCGCAGATGATCGACGACCGAGAAGGATAGCCCATCCCGCTTCGCCTTCATGTCGAGCAGATCCTGAAGCTCATCGCGACAAAAGCCGGAAAGCTTCCGGTCGCTGTAAGGGGTCACGACATGTACTGAAATTCTGTTCACGTTGCTCCCCGCGTCGAGTTCTTCCGTTTCCGGCTGTAATGGGGGAAATAGACGTGCTCGACGAACTTCCCAAATTTCCAGGCCCGGTTCATTTCGCGCCTGGCCGGACTATGTGTGCTGCGCATTGGCGGAAGCAACTAACGCGCAGTTATACACGGCGACCACACTCTCGGCGCCTAACCAGGAGTGATTTTGCCAGCGATGTAACCGCAAGCGGCCGGAAGCGGTTCAAGGCCAAGCCCGTCGAGCGCCTGCGCTGCCTTGACCCAGTCCCGGCTGCGTGGTCAAACCTGCCATCAAGAAGGCGATGCGGATAACTATGCTGCGAGATGTCGTATAACTTAGTGACGGAAATTAAGGTCACGTCAATGCGACCAAACTTCAGGAGAGTTGGGACGTAAACAAGCCGAAGCTCGGGCTTGCTCCCTTAACGGCTGGAGGCGTAGCGTTTGATCCAGGAATTCATGCGCTCCTGCAACACGTCGAGCGGGAGCGAACCGGCGCCGAGCAATTGATCGTGAAAGGCGCGGATGTCGAACTGATTGCCCAATGCCGCCTTCGCCTGCGCCCGCATTTCTAAAATCTGCTGCTCGCCGATTTTGTAGGCAAGGGCCTGCGCCGGCTGAGCAACATAACGGTCGGTTTCGGATTGCACGGTCGGTTCATCTTCGGAGGTGTGTTCGTGGAAAAAATCGACCACATCCTGGCGCTTCCAGTGGCGATAATGGAGGCCGGTATCAACCACTAGGCGAACGGCGCGGAGCAGCTCGTTAGATAAGCGTCCGTAGTCGGAATATGGATCACGATAGAAGCCAAGTTCCTTTCCGAGCAGTTCGGCGTAGAGAGCCCAGCCCTCAGTATACGCAGTGTAGCTGTTCTCTTTGCGAAATGCAGGTAACGGGAGATGTTGGGCGATGGATATCTGCAGGTGATGACCTGGAATGCCCTCGTGATAGGCAGTCGCTTCGATGCCGACGATGGTCCGATCGTGAAGGTCGCTGGTGTTGACGAGCAAAATGCCTGGCCGGGAGCCATCATCAGTCCCCTGAAGGTACTTTGCTGAAGCTGCTGAGCTTTGGTTGTAAGCGCCCATTGAGCGAATCTCAAGCGGTGTTACGCGGCCCAGGTGCGTTAGTTGTGGTATTAGCGGCTCCATTCCGGAGATGTACTTTCGATAAAGGCTGAAAAGCTCCGCTTCGGACTGCGGGATCAGCTTGGGATCGTGCTTCACGGCGGCGCGAAACGTGCTCAATTGAGTGAAGCCGAGCTTCTGAGCTATCGCAACCTCTTCGTGTTCTATTCGACTTACTTCAGAAAGCCCAAGCTCATGTATTGTCTCCGGATCGAGATCAGTGGTGGTCATCTCTCGAATGGCGAAGCGGTAGCGCTTGTCACCGTCCGGCAGGGCCCAAAGTCCAGGCTGCTCACGGCCTTGGGGAGCGTACTCGCGGGCGAGGAAATCGGCTAACTTCAAATACCCGGGTCTTACATTCGCGTCGACTGCGTCGAGAATAGCTCGACTGAAATGCTCACGATCGGCTTCAGACATCCGGGAGGACATCTGGGACGCAGGAACTCCGAACGGGTTTTGCGTCGCCGGTCGATCAGCTATCTGGCGGCACTGGGCGGCGGCCTTCACTGAAAGATATCGAGGGGAAACCAGGTGATCGCGCAGCCCCTGCTTGAGTACTTGAATAATCTGATCGATGACCGTGGGTAATCGATGTAGGCGGTCAATATAAGCCTGGTAATCTCTAGAATTGCGAAAAGGCGTTACGCCGACAAGTTCAACTAATTCGAGGTGAAGGCCTGAATGCGGATTAATAGGCATTTCGTAATTCTTGAAATTGATGCTCGTTAGTTGCTCCTGGAGCTTCCTGAGCATGAGTGTCCGATTGAGGCGATTGTCTTCGTCCAGCCTCTTTTCTTCGAATTTTCGAAACCGCTCCAGCCAATCGAGCCGTTCTTGCTTTTCTCTCGTAACGGCAGCCAGCGAATAGTCTTTCCACTTGCTGTTGTAGCGGTCATCGCCCACAATCGTTGCAAGCTGCGGGTCGTGGCGCAGTTCGTACTGCCATTCGCCGGCCAGCAAAGACTCGAATTGCTGATCGGCAGTCTTGGTAGGAACGGCGCTCTGCGCCGGTCTCGAAGCAGCAGGAATGAAGACTAAATAGAGGTAAATGGAGGTTATCGCCACTCCACGAAGGCGGCCAAAATATCTAAGGTTAGAAGATATTGATGGTATTACGATCAATTTGCACCAGGATAGTGGTGGCTGATTTGTCTCCATGTCTGTTCCATAGCGACTGTTCGCGCCCAGACAACATTGTTGAAATGCCAGACATAACCCATTTCAACAAAAGAAGGCGGGCCATCGAAAAGCCTGGTCTTCAGGTCCCCTTCATCGGGAACCTTCGCCAACCTTTCGAGCCTAACAATTTCGGGCAGTACCGGAACACGCTGAAGAACGTTGTAAGTAGGTTCGAGGAAGAGCATGGGGAGCTTCTCGCTCCTCACGATGAAGTTAAGCAATGTCTGGTCGTCGCCGAATCCCCAGGGACTGGAAACACGGCTTAATTCGGCGCTATGTGCCAGAGCAAACGTGGTCAGAGCCTCTGTAATCTTCAAATGGGAGCGGAAAGCAGTGTAAGCCCGGTGTTGAAGTAATCCCACCAAGGAACGTTTACCTCGGGAAAGAAATGCTGATAGGCGCGGATACTATCAAAGGCCCAAGTGGCGAACCAATCCTGGACGACGGCAAATTCGGAACCAGCAAATTTCTCAAGCGCGAGCCGGCGCTGGAAGGTTGGAGGCAGCGCTTGAAACTGCGCGTCGCCTAACGGCTTGTTGAGGACCAACGAACTCAGTGCCATTCGTCTTACACCACCACTTCCAGGTCAGCTCTGCAAAAATGCGAATACGTCAGGTCTTGTGAACGCCGGACGTTGTAATTCTTCTCGGGTTGTATTCTGGCCAATGCAAGTACTTTTGAACTCATGCGCGCAGCGGCGCTCTTCGATAGCATGATTGCATAGCAGCGACCACATTCACTATGCGATGAGAGCGGCTGAGTCGTTCTGAATTCAACTTTGCGGTCAAGAAAGTAAACAAGCTAAAGTACGATTCTCAACGGGATGCCGGTTACGGCGAGAATGTAATCGGACAGACCCTTAGCGGCCTGGCTATTTAACAGCCTGTTATCGCAGCAGCGCGTCGTGGCCTGAAACGGCGGCCAACAGTAGCGGGAGTGTGACCGATCTGCAGATTCGGCGGCGAAGATTATGAGACTCGGTTTCGTGATCCTTTCCCACGCAAACCCCGATCAAGTGCTCCGTCTAGCGAAGCGTTTGGCTGACACGTTCGCCCCCGCCGCCATTGCCTGCCATCACGACACGAACAAGTCTGCCATCGATGCAAAGCGTCTCCCAGCGTTTTGCACTCTTGTGAAAAATGCCGTGAATACGTCCTGGGGGCGTTTCAGCGTTGTCGAAGCTGAGTTAAGAGCCCTCCAGTTGCTGTACGACAAGTACGATCCCGATTGGTTCGTCATGCTCAGCGGCGCCGACTACCCGGTGCAGCGGGCAAGTGTGGTGTCGGCAGAGCTTTCCCAAGGCGGTTACGATGCGTACGTTGACTTTCGTAAGATATCATTCGCGAATAGGAGCGAGCAGAGATTCTTAACCGGCCTCGATCTTGGAGGGGACGGCGGCTTCGATCGCCCCGAATGGAAACGCATCGCATTTGATCGCTACGTAGCGATCCGGCTACGATACGAGCCGCGGGGAAGAAATCAAAGCCGACGTTATCTTGTTCGCCATCTGGTTGTCGTTCGTCTGGCTTCCCGGTTCAAGTTTTGCCGAAACATCTATGCAGGGGATCACTGGTTTTCGGGCAACCGGAAGGTGGCTCGCCATCTTTTGAGCGATACTCCTTTGACGAAGCAGATGCTGGCGCACTTCCGCTCGCGACCGATCCCCGAGGAAGGAATTTACCAGTCGATCATCTGCAATGTGCCGGGGCTGAAACTGTGCGCAGACAACAAACGGTACGCCGATTGGACCGCGGGCGGGCTTCATCCGAAACTTTTAGGCCCCGGCGATATTCCCCTCATTGTCAAATCAGGCGCGCATTTTGCGCGAAAGTTCGCGGCTGACAGCCCTGCACTTGGCCGATTAGATGCGCTTCTGCGGGAGGATCAGTGAATATGCACAGAATTATTTACTTTGGCGGTGATTTGTGATTGAGTATATAACGTGTTGCTGAACTGACGAAGAATATGGCGTCCCCTTCGGCATCACTCGAGACTCATGGACCCGGCCAGCGGCTTCGATCCTTGAGGGTTCAATTCGGACTAACAACTCGTGAAGTGGCAGATACAAGCCGAATAATCGCGGCTGAACTTAACAACGCAGAATACGTGATCTCTCACTCACGTCTCGTGCAAATTGAGAATGACCAGTCAACTCCGAGCATCTACAAGCTGTTTACGCTGAGCGTCGTCTACGGCTGTAGTTTGAAGGAGATTATCTCGCTTTACCTGAACCTTGAGCAACCGGAATACTATCACCTGAAACTACAACATCAGATGACGCATCCCGTCTCGCTTGAGGGCGAGCGACTGAAAGAATCGAAATTCCAGGTGCATTTTAGAACGGGCGCTAACAAGGAGAACGGCGCTGCTTGCGTCCCGGTTTCAGAGATTTGGGCTGATCTGCCAACCGGTGTGATCCACCATCTAAATCAACGATCGAGTGTTCGGTACGGGCTGATCGGAATGCAGGATTATACGATGCATCCGCTCATCGGGCCCGGCTCAATCGTTCAGATCGAAGAGCAACATAAACTAAGCGCACCCGCCGTCTACACGAACGAGTTAGAACGGCCCATTTATTTTATAGAGACACGGTCCGGGTTCTTCTGCTCCTGGTGCGAGATCTGGAAGAATAAGCTCCTATCAGTGCCGCATCCGCTTTCGCCGGTTCGCGTCCGGGAATTCAACTACCCGGGCGAGGCTGAGGTCGTCGGCCGCGTGACAGCGGTTGCGACGCGGTTACTTGACCATGAAGGGCGCCCTTGCAGTTAGTCCGAGTTTTATTTAGGCGTTACTGTTAAATCTACGTGCTTGGTGGATTCGTAACCACTTGCATCATAGCCGGCGGCTACGACGCGCAGGTTTTGCAAACCCTCGGTCGCCGTTACCGCAGGGTTGCTTTGGTTTTGGATCGACTCAATGAACTGCCGATGTTGATTGAACGGATTGAGTGCGTCGTCCCAACGCGGGGGGAACACATCTGTGAAGCTTTCAGTCTTGCCGTCTCCGACAATGTTCAAGCGATGTCCCCGGAACGGTCCGTATTCTGACCAGACTTCTAAATTCCGGTTCGACTGATAGTGAACGCCGCCATGCGTGCCAAGTAACGACAGATGCTCTTCGCGAGCGCACCAGGAGCTTTGTACGTCTCCCAAAGTGCCGTTTGAGAACTCCAGGTGTGCGATCGTGACGTCATCGCCCTCCAGTTGCTTGCAGACTAAGTTTCTGGACATCGCGGAGATTCTTGTAATCCGATCGTTCAGAATCCATTGCAGCAGGTGTATGTAGTGCAGCCCAAGCATTAGAAACGACCCACCGCCGCACAGGTTGGTGGATGCTCGCCAGCTAACGGTCTGCGCTTCGGCAGCCAAGCCGCCCCGGTGTGCCAGACGCGCGCTCACGATCACAATCTTCCCGAGGCGCCCGCTTGCCACCAGGTCACGAAGATCCCAATACACAGGATTATCGAGCATGTTCATATAGATGGCGAAAGACCGGCTACGCTGCGAGTGCTCATAAGCTCGAAGGATCTCTTCGGCTTCGGATACACTTCGAGCCATCGGTTTCTGCAGGAGGACGTGCTTACCCGCAGCGATCGCGGCGATAGCATGGTCCCGATGCAGATAGTTGGGCGTGCTGATTACAACCGCCTCAACTGGGTCATCGAAAGCATCTTCCACGCGGGTTGACCAACGGTCGGCGGAGCAGTCGAGGGCGGCAGTGCGCGCTTGTTCCTCCGATGTGTCGATGGCTATCACAACCCGGCTATTTCCAAGGTTCTTGTAAACGGACCGGTATCGAGCAGCTACGCCACCGCAGCCGAGTAATGCGACTCCAATCTTATCCATTAGATGTGTCATCGATGATGCCATTCGACCATATCGAGAGGTTTTAACACGAAACGTTATCAGCGGTCATCAAATAAACCCGCAATGCGAAGAAGCTGCAGAAGACCGATTTCGAGCTATACTTTGCGTCGATGCAGGATCACCCGTTGCGCGCGCAGATTCAGAGTTGGCGGCAGCGCTCGCGCGTGGTGTCCGGCACGCCTGCCGTATCGCGAGCAGACTATCTCAGCCTGGCGGGTGGGATCATACATCACTTTGCGAAGTTTCAAACGGAAGACGGCCGTATCCTGGATCCCTACGAAGGTGCTGAGAAACAATATTCGACTCCCGCTTTCGCGTGTGCTGCTGCCGTACTGGCGACCAATGGACGCCCGCTGCTGCTCGCGGCCGCGATTCAGGCTTTGGAGGCTTCACTTCGACAGATGATAGCGGGGCAACCGGCAGATCGCCACGGCGATTTCTTCACGGTTCTCATGATGCATGCGTATCTCCGGTTAGCCTCCATAGTCCCTAGCGAAGTGAGCGGGGTCTGGCGAGAGCAGCTAAGCTTACTAGATCCGCAGCGATGCTACCGGGACTTGCGGCCCGATCCGCATAACTGGAACGTTGTCGCCATCGCTGGCGAGTATCTGAGGATCTTAGCCGGCGTGGGCGGCAACATCGCGCGCCAGTTCATCGCCGAATATCTTCCGCGCCATCTTCAGTACTTCACTTGCTATGGCATGTACCGCGACCCCAACGATCCGCTAGCCTATGATGCCTTCGCAAGGGTATGGATCGGGGACATGTTGTTTAACGGATATGACGGGCCATGCCGCAATCACCTGCTCGACTACCTGGATCGCGGTGCTTGGACATCCATGTTCATGCAATCGCCTACCGGCGAGTTTCCGGCCGGGGGCCGCAGTGGTGGGCATCAATGGAATGAGGCGCAGCTTGTGGCTTTGTTCGAAATGATGGCCTGTTCTCACAAACAGTCCGGGGATTTGACCTCTGCCGGCGCATGCAAGCGTTCGGCTCATTTGGCATTTCAGTCGATAAAGCGCTGGATTCGGCCGGAGGGTGATCTTTGGATAGTCAAAAACCGCTTCGACCCCGGCAGGCGATTCGGGTTCGAGAGTTATTCTTTTCATTCGCAATACAACCTTCTCACGGCAGCCTTGCTCAGTCTCGCTTTTATAAGTGCCGACGACTCCATATTGGAGTGGACCCCGCCTTCCGAGGCCGGCGGCTTCGCCTTTTTTCTAAAGCAAGCCTTCCACAAGCTGTTCATGAACTGCTCCGGGCTTTACCTCGAAGCGGACCTGCAAGCGAATCCTCACTTCCAATCTACCGGCATCGTACGAGTACACGCGGCGCGGCACAATGGCAGCCATGCTGTGCAAGATTCAGTGAGTTGTGAAGCTCTGTACGGTGTCGATGAACACCGGCCGACGCAGAATCTCGCAATCGGGCCGGAATGGAACATCGCAGGGCGCTGGCAGCGACTAGCGGACTTGCGTGATCCTGCCGGGTCGGTTTCAATCCTGGACGAGTCACCTCAATCGACGTCCGTCCACATCGCATGGCCGAACGGACTGATGGAAAGGCTGATTATTTCAGAAGGCCGCCTCGAGATAGAGGATTTCGTGCCAGGCGCGGATAAGATTGCCGCTATCGTTCCATTCCTCCGCGAGCCGGGAATCGATGCACCGGTAGTACGCGCAGCGAACGGAAATCGAGAACCCATGCGCATGGGCGTCAATGAGCCTACACGGTATGGATTTGTCGATGCTTACCGTATTGAAGCTGACGGTCAAAGAATCAGTTACAGCATCGTTATTTAAGCTTTCGATTGTGGTCAGCAGAGTAACCAAAAGCTAAACCGCAAGGCACATACGAATCTTTCGATGTATTGTGAGACTGCTACTGACCGCCCGAAACACTAAGTAGATGGGACTTAGATAGCGTAAGCCCTATCTGGGCTCTCGTTCTTTCACAAGTTGAGCGAACCAGGGCAGCCGAACGCATTATCGAAGCTGTCTAGCTCGGGTTTCATGAAGAGCCTTAACGAGCCGTGTCATATCGTCGTTGCTGCGACGTTCCCACCCGGCATGATCTGTCATTTACTCTCGCAGAACCTCCGAGCCGAGCACCTTCCAGCAACAGTGGAGAACTGCTGGAGCGTGGATGTCGTGCACCAGCTAAGCGACGCCAAGACCCCGATCTTCCAAAACGCAGGCGGGATCAACGTTCTTTTAGTGCGGCTTGAGGATTGGAGCAACGGCTCCGTTGATGGCGCCGACCCCTTAACAGAACTTTTCGTGCGCCGGAGAGGTGAAGACTTCGTGAGCAAGCTAGGGTTTCTTGCTCAATGCTTGAATGCCTGGTTTATTGTATGCCTGATATTAAGGCGCTCGCATCGGGCGCTGGATAAGCCGGCCACTGGCGAATTGACCCGGTATTTCGATGATCTTCTGGAGTCGGAAGTGGGATGGATGGAACGGGTCCGTCTTCTTAGGGTAACCGGTACTCAGCCCAGGTGGGAACCTAAAGGAACAGAAGACGCTTTAGAGGTATATGGGCCAGAAGATTTTGAGCGCATTGTTAGAACCCTATTGAGAGCAATTCGGGAAATCGTAGGCAGTCATATCTTTCAAAAGACGGGAAAGGAATAAGCTCCGATATGAGCGTAATACTCCAGCAACAGATTACAAGTGATCGCAGTGTTAATAATGCCGCAGAACCGGAAGCTCTCGGAATCGATCACATTGAATTATACGTCGGTAACGCTTTCCAGGCAGCTCACTTTTATTCAACTACATTCGGATTGAAGCCCGTCTTGTACGCGGGACCGGAAACCGGGGCGGCTGACCGTGCTTCGTACGTCGTGCGACGCGGCCGCATTAACCTCGTGCTGACAAGCCCCATCCAAAACGGGAGCGGCATAGCGGAAGCACTTGCGGAGCACGGCGAGGGTGTGCGCGATGTCGCATTTGCGGTGAAAGACGTCGAAGAGGCGTTCAATCGAGCCATCGCCCGAGGCGCGAAGCCTGTTTCGGAACCACTTGCTATCACCCGGGGTGACGCAACCTGCCTAAGAGCGAAAATCGCTACGTTTGGAAACACGATTCATTCTTTGGTGGAACAACGACCAACGGGCGAAGCACTGTTTCCTGATTACGAAGCCATCGAGTGGAGCGCGCCGGTAGCGCCGACCACTGTAAATACCATCGATCACATCGCTGTCAGTGTAGGAAGCGGACAGATAGATCGTTGGGTAAGTTTTTACCAGGACGTCTTTGGGTTTAAACAGTCATACGAAGAAGTAACATCGACCGATTCGAGCGGAATGAACTCCAAAGTTGTCGAGAACAAATCAGGCTCGATAAAAGTCGTCTTCGTCGAACCGGTACAAGGCAGGCGGAAGTCGCCGATACAAGAGTTTCTAACGTTCAATAGAGGTGCGGGAGTTCATCACTTGGCATTAGCCTGCGACAACATTATTGACAATATCCGAACCATGCGCAGCAGCGGTGTGCGATTCATGAAAACGCCTAAGACATATTACGAGATGCTTTCGCCGCGGGTTGGAACTGTAGATGAAAGTTTGGAAGCACTGAGCGACAGCGGCGTGCTTGTGGATCGGGATGGCGGGGGATATCTGCTGCAAATATTTACACTGCCGTTGCAGGCCCGGCCGACCTTCTCGATCGAAATTATTGAACGAAAAGCAGCTAAGGGATTTGGCTCGGGAAACATCAAAGCTCTGTTTGAGGCAATAGAGCGGGAACAGTTGCTGCGAGGCCACGCCTGAATGTTTGCTGGAGGCGAAAACCGAGTAGCGGTTCGAAAGATATGGCAGCGAACCCGGTAAGTAGGGACGCAGAAAGGCCCATGATCCGAACGGCATCTTGGGCCAATGGCGTCCATCGCTCAGCATTGCAGGCGCGCCTGATGACAGAGGCGGCGCCTGATCTTATTTCGTTCGCTCTTGGTTTGCCAGCCGTCGAATTGTTTCCCCAGAACGCATTCACCGAAGTTGCGCACGCAGTTCTTCGATCAAATCGCATGGCATTGCAGTACGGACCGCCATGTTCATCGCTGAAGTCGCAGATAGTCGAGTTGATGCATCGGCGTGGCGTAGACGCAACCGAGGAACAAATCTATCTCACTGCGGGCGCCCAGCAGGGCTTGAGCCTTTTATCTAGCATTCTGCTCAATCCGGGCGATATAGTCATGCTCGAAGGAGCGAATTATCCGGGATTTATGGAGGCTTTGCGGCCATGCCGGCCGCGCCTCTGTCCGGTTCCGACCAATCTGCTGACGGGTATTGATGTTGACGCGGTTCAAAGCTTGTTAGAAGAAGGTATTAGTCCCGCGCTTCTGTATGTGATGACAGAAGCTCATAATCCAATGGGCGTCAGCATCAGCAATGAAAATCGGGAGAGGCTGGTGGCGTTGGCCCAACGGTACGGCTTTATGATCGTCGAAGACGATGCCTATGGATTGCTGAAATACGATGGCCGTCCAGACAGGCCACTTAGGGCCTTCGACTCGCAGTGGGTATCCTACGTAGGGTCCTTTTCAAAAATAGTTGCTCCTTCGCTTCGCGTTGGCTGGGTAGTCATACCGGAGGAACTGATCGGGCCTTTTTCAATTGCGAAGTTTGGAAGCGATCTGGATAGTTATACCCTTACGCAGCATCTTATTTCAGCTTTTCTGGACGAAGGACGGATCTGGGATCATGTGCAGTACCTCTGTGATGAATACCGGCGCCGGCGCGATATCATGTTGAATTCTCTCGCGGCTTACTTCCCAAGCACTGCTCGCTGGAGTTGCCCTTCAGGCGGCCTCTTCATCTGGGTTGAACTACCGGAGGAATTCGATACGGCGGCACTGTTGCCAATTGCCGTTCAGCAACAACATGTCGCCTATATTCCGGGCGATTCTTTCGCAGTTGACAGGAAGGGCCGGTTCTCAAATTGTCTTCGTCTGAACTTTTCCAATTCTCCTGAAGGCAAAATCAAGGAAGGCGTATTGCGTCTGTCGCGGATATTCAAAGAAGGTGAGATACCCGAAACCGAAAAGAGTTTATGTGTTCATGCCTAAGCGCTGTGCGACAGGCATCTGGGCCCGAGACAGTACGGCGCAGATTGAGTAAATGACAACGCTCAAGCAAACGTGCGACTTACCTTTCATATGCCCGGACGATGCCGAGAGCATCGCACGTGAAGTTCTCTCCCCAGAAGCGTACGCCTACATTCGCGGGGGGGCCGCCGACGAAATCACAGTTCAAAGCAATCGTCAGGCACTGAATAGGATTACACTTCGACCGAGAATATTGGTTGATGTCTCTCGTATCGACACAAGGATCAGCTTATTTGGCCGCGAGCTAAGCTGCCCCATACTTCTGGCCCCCATCGGCTGCCAACGGACGTTGCATTGTGAGGGAGAGATTGCAGCCGTGCGCGCTGTTCCGGAAACAGTATTCGTAATTAGCACCGCCTCTTCGAGCACTTTGGAGGAGATTGCACGGGAGGCGCGAGGACCGCTTTGGTTTCAGCTTTATCCTCAGGCAGATCGTGCGCTCAATTATGAGCTGGTCCAGCGCGCTGTGTCGGCCCGGTGCGAGGCAATTTGCATAACGGTCGATAGTCCGGTTCTTGGAACGCGCAATTGTCATCAAAGGGCCGGAGTTGACGTGAGCGCAATGAGTTATCCGAACTTACGCGGACGTCAAATTTTGATGGCGGCGTGGACGTGGAAGGATTTTGCGGAATTGCGCAGGACTGTTGCTGTTCCACTCTTGATTAAGGGTGTTCTAACTCCCGAAGACGCTCTCCGAGCGTGCTCCGAAGGCGCGGACGCGGTTGTAGTCTCGAACCACGGTGGGCGCAATCTCGACACTCTACCCGCGACCGCCGTTTGCCTGCCATCCATTGCGCGCGCCCTAGCCGGACGCATCCCGATTATTGCCGATGGCGGTGTACGGCGCGGGACCGACGTGGTGAAGTTCTTGGCACTCGGGGCGTCGGCGGTGATGCTAGGGCGGCCGTATGCGTATGCTCTTGCGGTTGCGGGAACGCCAGGAGTTCGGACCCTTTTCCAAATTTTGCGTCAGGAGTTGGAGAGTGCCATGGCCCTCCTCGGTCGCCCCTCAATCGCCGGCTTGGACGGATCCACAATTTGGGCGTCCGGATGTTAAGCGCTCGGGGTGCTTGGAAGTGAAAAACAGAGACAAATTCGAAAGCAGCGACTTTCATGAACTCCGATCTGTTACCGACGTGAGTTTTTCGCCGGATGGCCAGAAGATCGCATATACGGTAGAAGATAACCGCGGAGTTCCGAGACCTTGTTCTCAGATAAGAATTTTCGATTTAGAAACTGGCGCCGATACTCCGCTAGAGAGTGGCGCAGAGTTCGAAGGCAGCGCGAGTTCGAGTCCCGAATGGTCTCCGGATAGCAATTGGATCGCGTATTGCGGGGGAACGGGAGAGCGCTCCGGTCTGTGGATCCGGCAGCCGGCCGGGGCCGAGGCGAGATTTCTCGGGGAATTGCAAGGTACCAACGCCCCTATGCCGGGCACGGGTAAACGCGTCACGTGGTCACCCGATTCCGGTTGGATCGCTTTCGTTTCGGCCGTCGGGGGGCCACAACATACAGCACTAGGAGAAGATCCGGTTGTAATTAGTCGATATCTTTACAAGCCGAATCACGGCGAAGGCCTAAGTCACTTCAACGATAACAGGCGGTTCCACATCTTTGTCACGGATATACAAACAGGAGAGCGGCGTGCTGTTACAGACGGAGAATCGTCTGAACACTCAATCGAATGGTCTCCTATAGGAGATGAGATTGTATTTGCTTCAAACCGGGAGCCGGATTCCGATCGGTTTTTCAAGTACGATCTTTTCGCGATCGGAGTTGGTAGCGGCAAGCTCGAAAGATTAACAGCAGGCGAGGGAGTAGCCTACCGCCCACGCTGGTCTCGGGACGGAAAAAGCATTGCCTATCTGGGAACACGGCGAGGCTTGACCAATCTCGAAACTAACATGGAAGACGCGCATGTCTACATACTAGATCGCGCGACCGGAAGCAGCAAAGAATTGGCCCCTGCGATCGATAATCGCCACGGGCCGGCAGCATGGTCCCAAGATGGTAAGTGGATTTATTTTACGGTCCTTGAGCGTGGCACGAATCGCCTCTATCGGGTGCCGGCAGGAGGTGGCCCTCCCGAAATCGTGGCTGGAGACGGCGGCTTTGTCATCAGTTGGTCGGTGTCCGCAAAAGGCGCTATCGCCTGTAGCATTTGGAGCGACCGTGATACGGCGCAATTATTCCTCACGAAATCGGGTGAAGAAGCCGGCCAGATTACCAATCTGAACCGAGACTTTTTAGCGACGCGGGAGAGCGCCAAACCGGAAGCATTTACCTGCATAAGTAACGATCATAAATTCAATATCGAAGCTTTCCTGACGAAACCTCCGGATTTGAGAGAGGGTCAACGTTGTCCCCTCATCACAATCGTTCACGGGGGGCCGCACAACCTGCAAGGGCCTATGTTTTATTTTCAAAACCAGGTCTACGCGGCGCGAGGATGGGCTACGCTGATGGTGAACTATCGTGGTTCTACCGGCTACGGTCAGGGGTTCTGCGATGCCATTTTTCGCGATCAAAATGGAGATGAGGCCCAGGATGTCTTATATGCGCTCGGCGCGGCATTGAGACGCAACAGGTGGATAGATTCTAACCGGCTGGGAATTGAAGGGTGTAGTTATGGCGGGCAGCTGACGGCATGGCTCATTACACAGACGAGAATCTTCAAAGCCGCAATCGCTATCGCGGCGCCTGTGAACCTCATAAGCTGCAATTACATGGCGTACTACAACCAGTATGAACAAATGGAATGGGGCGTAAGCCCTCACCAAGGCGGCATGATGGATGTCTTGTGGGAGCGATCGCCGTTAAAACATGTTGGAAAGATCGCGACGCCCACAATGCTGATCCATGGAGAAAACGATAGCGACGTGCCGATTGCTGAAGCCGAGCAATTCTACATTGCACTCCACGACATCGGAGTGGAAACAATTATGGTTCGATACCCGCGTGAGGGCCATGCGATTCGCGAGTCCAAACATATCGTCGATCAGATAGCACGATCCGTGGCCTGGTACGAGAAGCACTTCAGCAGGGTACAAGCGAGTCGTAACATAACGGACAATCATATTGCTGAAGAAAACCTACTGCTCATGGGTCGAACAAGCCACGAAAAACGCAGCTATCAACGCGCCTAGAAGAGGATGTGCGGTGCTGCAAATAACTACTTTTGTCTATGCCGCCCGTATTGGATTGCTTCGATTGTGCCTACGTTATCAACCGTGATGGCGACATTGATCGATTCGAACGGGTGAGTGCTCGACTCCGCAGTTTAGAAGTTCCATTCAGGCGATTCTCTGCACTTCCTCCATTTCGATCAGAAAGCTTGTATGACCCAAGCGTGTATTCGCACGTAGCGATTTTGAACGAAGTATTCCTGAGTAACTGTGAAACTGTACTTATCCTGGAGGATGATGTCGTCTTTCGCGACGACACTCGCCGGTGGATGTCGCGCCTGTCACCCGAAATTAGAGCGCAGAAGTGGGAGCTCTTATACCTTGGACTTCATCTTCATGAAGCGTCGGAGCCGGTCTCGGAGCATCTGGGGGGTGTCAAGCGCGGAAATCACACGCACGCGTATGCAATACACCGGGAAGCGATACCACGGACACTGGACTGTATTAGACGCACCCTAGCTGCTTCCGTAGGGACTTTCGACGGCTTCCTATATAACGACCTGATTCGGCTTTACACGATTCCGATACTCGCCATACAGGAGCCGACCTACAGCTATACCTATGACAGAGTGGTTGATCGCTTGGCACAATATTTTATTTTTTTTGACGGAGATGATTTTGAGTCTCACTGCGCCGAGATGAGGACGTGGAACAGCAACTGGCGGGCAACCAGGGAGTTCGTGCAGGGAGTGAAGATGCACAGGAAAGGCCGCCTCTCCGACGCGCTGGATGCGTATCGGCGAGGCCTTCGGCTGTGCCCGCAATTGCGAGCCGCGTTGGAATGTGACCCGGCTTGCCTGGCCATCCTGAGCAACCCCGAACAATTTGCTGTTTCCGAGGAGATCGAAGATGCGGCGAACACGACATTAGAGGCGATTCTTCAGCATTGGCAGCCCGAGATCGAGAAGCTGCCGGTGGCCAAGCTAGATGATTTGAAGCGCGTGCGCTCAGGCGGCAGCGCATAGCGAAGTCGATCGGCCCAAGTCCCAAGGCGGTCAAGATTGTGATCATTATTGCGAAAGTTTTTGCAGACATGGGTACAGGCAGTAGAATTGGATGCGTCTGCCTTCTGGCAACCGGCGTCAGCTGAGCGAAACGGAATGGGACTTGGTTAGCGCGAGCTATATCTAACTGCTGCTAGTACGCATCCGATAACTTGGTTGCGGCTAAGATGAGGGAAAATCAATGCAAGCCCTGTTGCGGAGCATCCGTGGACATCAGTAACAATTACGCAGCGCCAGTACTTGCCGGGGGGCGTTGTTCCAACGAAGTTATTGAAACTGGCCATGCTCCCGCACCGTGGTCCGCGCTCTTTGTTCGGCCGAGGCACGAGCGTGGCGTGGCGGAACTTTTGGCGCACCAAGGATACGAAGAGTTCCTGCCTTTGTTTCGGAGCCGCAGAAGATGGTCCGATCGTATAAAGGAAATAGATCTCCCGCTGTTCCCCACCTACGTATTTTGCCGATTAGAACGCAAAGACAGGCGGTGGATTGAGAAGACTCCCGGTGTGATCCGTGTCGTTGAGTTTGCCGGAGAGATAGCCGTAATCCCGGAAGTGGAGATCAGCGCAGTGAAAAGAATCGTCCAATCGCGTCTGGTCGCCGAACCCTGGGCGGGATTGCGCTCCGGAATCGAGGTGACTGTGCAAGCCGGCCCGCTGTCCGGCCTATCGGGTACTGTTATTCAGTGCAAGAACCACTGCAAGCTGATAGTCTCGGTTACCCTCCTAAATCGGGCTGTGAGCGTCGAGTTGGACTATGATGTGGTTCGGCCCTGCTAAGAGCCCATACATAGCTGACTGAGATTGCGAACTCGCCGTGCGCAAGCAAGGAACAGCCCGTAACACGGGAGCAGATCGTGTAGCGTCGTCAGATGGAAATGACGAAATCCTCCACATTGCGTCCTCGAAGGAATCATACGCCAAGGTGGCAGGCGCGCTCTTGTTCGTCGCACTTCTTTTCTGGGTATTTAAAGGAAGGATTCCGACACGAACAGCAGGCCAAGGCGTGATTGTTCGTTCGGGAGGTATTCTGACGGTGGTTACTCCAACCGGAGGGCTAATTACTTCAATGACTGTTAGCCCGGGCCAACTGGTGGAGGCTAATCAAGTTGTGGCGCGGATCGCACAGCCGTTGATGGAGCAAAGAATCAAAGAGCAGCGCCTGGAACGCGATCTTGCACAATTTAGCCGGGACCTGGCGTTCAAAGCAGATACGCAGAAAGCGAATTTACAATCCGTAGTCATAGGAGTTGAGTATCGCAATGCCTTACAGGAGCTGGACGTCCTCGCGGACGAACGGCGGCATGCGGCCGAGCGAATTCCAGTTCTCGAAAAACTCTTAGCGAAAAATTTGATTACAGAGCAGCAAGTTGTCGCAACACGACAAAAGGTTGCCGTGTTTGATCAACAGATTGCATCCAATCGCGCCCTTCTCAAGCAGTATGAGGCCCAGGAATTTCAGGAGGCGGCAAGCCCGGCGGAGGCCGACATCCAACGGGTCGCTGAGCTTCGACATGCTGAGTTGATGTTGGCCGCAATCAAGAAACAGGTGGAGTTATCGCAAGATATCACTAGCCCACGCCGGGGCGAGGTTCTCGAAGTGAAGGTAGCCGGCTCCACCGTTGTCCCGCCCAACACGGCACTATTGACGATACAGCCGACCGAGGACAACTTGGAAGCCTTGGCCTTCATACCCGCGGAGACGGCCAAGGACGTGGTGCCCGGTATGGGCGCCGAGGTTTCACCCTCCACAGTTAAGCGCGAGGAGTTCGGGTTTATTCGAGGCAAGGTGAAGTGGATCGGAGAGTATCCCTCAAGCTCAGCCGCGCTGATGCGAGAGTTTCAGAACCAGTCTTTGGTGCGCTCGCTAACCGCGGAAGGGCCGGTTACTGAAGTGCGGGTTGAACTTATGCGCGACCGTGAGGCGATCAGCGGGTTTCAATGGTCCTCATCGAAAGGTCCTCCACTTAAAATTTCAGGCGGAACGATCAGCCAAGTCACGATAGTGACAAGCGAACGTAGGCCAGTGGATGTTCTCAAAGAATACATTTCTGCGGTGAGTGGTGTGAATTAGACAAGGTATTTCCACATTCTATTTTGACATTGGGGGTAAGTGTGTTTGAGGATTCAGAAGTGACTATTGTGTACGACGTAGTGGTCAATCACGAAGAGCAGTATTCGATTTGGCCAGCCGAACGGGATGTTCCAAACGGGTGGCGGCGAACCGAAAAGCGAGGTAACAAGCAGGAATGCCTGGAACACATCAAGACTGTATGGACCGACATGCGCCCCCTGAGTCTGCGTAAGGCGATGGAGCAAGCGTCGAATTGAGTGAATAGACCGCGGAAAAGTCTGCACACGATTTCGGCACTATGTCCGTAGCGACACAGCGGAAGCCTTTCGTAAGAAGCCACCCCGGTACGGCGGATGTCTGGAACATTCTGCTCAAACAGGTCCGCGCCCGTCCGGAAAATACGGCTTTCAGGTTCCTGTCAAACGGGCGCACCGGCGAGTCGAGCGTCACTTATAGCGAACTCGAAACAAAAAGCCGGGCGCTCGGCAATGCGCTGATCGAAACGTGCGTACCAGGGGATCGCATTCTGTTGATGCTCCCACCCGGGTTCGACTACATCGTCTCCTTTTTCGCATGCCTGTATGCGGGCGCGGTTGCCGTTCCGTTATTTCCACCGAAGCCCGGCAGGGATAACTCGCGAATCGAGAGCGTTGCGTCAAGTGCCGAACCGGCTGCAGTCCTAGTACCGGAAGCTCAAATGGAGGCGGTTCGAAGTTCGTCTTTGAGCGCCGCCAGCCTGTCCCGCGCGGCGTGGCTCTCGCCCGATGTGAAGGCCGAATCCGCAGGACAGATCCAGGGCGGCAGAAGGTTTAACCCACTTGCGTACCTCCAGTACACGTCGGGATCCACAAGGATACCGAGAGGCGTAATGGTCACGCACGCCAACCTGCTCCATAATATGGAGTCGCTTTATAGCGGATGGGACCACGATCCGGAAAGCAAGTTGCTTAGCTGGCTTCCGCCGTTCCACGATATGGGGCTAATTTATGGCCTTTTGACACCCATATATGGCGGCTTTCAGTGTTATCTCATGAGTCCCGGCACATTTCTTCAGCGCCCCGCTTCGTGGCTCGAAATCATATCGCAAGTCGGCATTACTCATGCTATTGGCCCAAATTTCGCGTACGAGATTTGCAACCAGAAGGTTGAGCCGTCTCAAATTGAGAACTTGAACCTTCATTCGTGGAAGGTGGCGGTGAACGGGGCGGAGACAGTTCGAAGCTCGACACTAGCTCGATTCGCAGATAAGTTCGAACCGTATGGTTTTCGAGCAAATAGCTTCTGTCCCGGTTACGGCCTTGCTGAGAATACGCTGAAAGTATCGTCCGTCAACAGCGGCGAGACATACCGAACGCTCTGGCTTGACAAGCATGAGCTGGAACGCGATCTCGCGGTGACGGTTCCTTATGACGCTCCGAATAGTACAAGCGTGGTGGGGTGTGGCAAAGCGCCTTGGGATACCGAAATCCGGATCGTTAACCCACTGCTCAGGACAGAACGCGCGGGCGGCGAGATAGGCGAGATCTGGATTCGCGGCGGAAGCGTGGCCGGAGGTTATTGGAACGAGCCAGAAGAAACGGACATTGTATTCGGCGCGATGCTGGAGGATACAAACGAGGGGCCATTCCTTCGCACGGGTGATCTTGGATTTTTGGAGCGCGGCGAGCTATTTATCACTGGCCGTATTAAAGACCTTATCGTCGTGCGGGGAAGGAACTGCTATCCGACAGATATCGAAGTAACTGTTCAAAACCTGCATCCGGCGTTCCGAGCAGGTGGCGGCGCAGCATTTTCCGCCCCGCGGGAAGAGGGCGAACAGATCGTTCTTGTCCAGGAACTTAGTCAGCAATCTATTAGTACGGGCAGCGATATAGAGGATCTCATCGAGTCGATCCGAAGCGCAGTTGCACGAGAGCATGATATCGATCTTGACGCAATCGTCTTCATCGAGCCGCGCTCGCTCCCGAAAACGTCGAGTGGAAAGATCCAAAGGAATGAAACACGAAAGCGTTTCTTAGCGGGAACGCTGGAAACGATTGTCAGCTGGAAGCCGCAGGAGAAACGCGACGCAATTTGTCTTGGCGGGGACTTTGTGCCGTCAGTATCCTGGTTGCGATCATTGACGGCAGGGACCCTCGGAGTACCGGAAGAAAACATACCGACGACCGAACCGCTCTCGGCCCATGGTGTTAGTTCGCTCAGCGCGTTACGTCTTTGCCACTCTATTGAAAAACTCACGACCCTTCATATTCCACCTTTCTTGTTTCTAGGCGATGGCACGCTGGAAGATATTGCGCTTAAACTTAAGGAAAGCAAGCGTGTTCCGACTGACGCATTTGCTTCGAACGCAAGCTCAGTGGAGCTCCGAACAACATGTGAGCTAACGCCAGCCCAGCGTGGTCTCCTGCATTTAGAGCAACAAGCCGATGTAGCGGGCGTGTACAACATCTCTTGCGCCTTGCAGGTTAAAGGATCGCTTGATGCACGAAAGCTTATGGAAGCAGTGCACGGTCTAGCTAAGCGGCATCGTATTCTCACTGCGCGATTGACTTCGCTTGAAAGTCCTAAATTGGAGGTGAACGGAGAAAGCGAAATCGGGTTTCACATTATAAGTGCAGAAGGATTCACCGAAGAGCAACTCCGGGCTAAAGTGGCGGACGAATCTTATAGAAGCTTTTCGTTACTTGAGGGCCCTCTAAGCCGGGTAATGGTTTTCTCGCGCGGCCTGAACGATGATATCCTTCTCTTCACTGTTCATCACCTTGTATCCGATCTTTGGTCGATGAGCATCTGGGTTGAGGAACTCTTCGATCACTATCGTGGAAATTCGGCGAGCTTACAGGCGGGCCCTGACGGTTTCGGGGCTTGGGCGCGCCATTGCGACGAGGTGCTGAAAAACACAGAACTCGAGGGCCCGGCCGCGTATTGGAATCGCGAATTGCGAGGGCCCTTACCGCTGCTGAACTTTCCTACGGATAAGAAACGTCCGGCCCGCTTGAGCTTCGCAGGCGAGGTAATTGATTTCCGAATTTCGGCCGAACTAACCCAGGCCATTCAAAAGCTGGCACTTCAAACGCGTTCGACAGTACCTATAATTCTCCTCGCGGCATATCAAGCTGTGCTGTGCCGGTATAGCGATCAGGAAGAAGTAGTCGTGGGCACCACGGCGGCGGGGCGCGACCGCGTCGACACGGAACATCTCGGTGGCTATTTCGTTAACACGGTCCCGATCCGAGGCGCATATCAGAGTTCAACGACGTTCGAGCAATTTGTCACCCAGGTACGATCTCAGGTTTATGGCGCTTGGGAAAATCAGCGATACCCGTTTGCGTCAATGGTCAATAAACTTGAGACGCGTGACCCAAACCGACCGCCCATTTTTCAAGCTTTCTATACATTCCAGCAAGCGCCCAACCGGCTCGGGCCAGCTTTGTCGGCCGCATCCGCCGGTGCCGCAAGCATCCCGATCGATGTGCCGGGGCTGGACATTCGGACCTTCGATTTCCCTGTCAGAACGTCGCAGTTCGAACTGACCCTAAACGTGGCTTATATCGGCCCCGAACTTGCGGTCCGAACTATCTACAATCCGATGCTATTCTGCCGGGAAAGGATTGATCGGTTCTGTAATTCTTTGACACTGTTTCTGGATTCGGCAGTGACAAATCCTAAGCAGCGGATTGCACGCATTCCGATCGTAGATCTTCAGGAGCACGAGGCGAAACTGCGGGGCTGGGACTCATCCGGTCGGATCCCGGACGCCCTGCAGCCGTTACATGTCTTTATAGACGAACAGGCTCGCAAAACGCCGGATGCGGTTGCTGTTGTGGACGACCATGGCCAGATCAGCTATCGGCAGCTTCTGAAACGCGCGGACTTGCTTGCCCACATGCTCCATGACCGCGGAGTCGGACCGGAAGTACTGGTGGGAGTGTGCATTGAGCGCTCATTTGAATTAGTCATCTCGCTGCTCGCGGTTCTAAAGGCGGGCGGCGCATACGTTGCGCTTGATCCTGACGTTCCAGGGGAGCGTTTGGCGGAGATGATCGCCGCCGCTCGGCCGCTGCTCATAATCGTGGATCAAAGGCAGCAAGATCGGTTGAGGGCAGTAAGCATAAGTCAATTAGTTGTCGGCGGCGATTGGTCGAACAACGGCATGGTTGCGAATAAGCCATCGCCGCCAGCCATTCCCGGCAATGCCGCATACGTTATCTTTACTTCCGGATCGACTGGGAAGCCAAAGGGCGTCGTCAATACACATAAAGGAATAGTTAACCGGCTTCTCTGGATGCAAGAATCCTATCGCCTAACAACAAACGATAGGATTCTGCAGAAGACGCCAATAGGATTCGATGTATCTGTGTGGGAATTCTTTTGGCCTTTGATGAATGGCGCCGCGATCGTTCTCGCCAGGCCTGGGGGCCATCAGGACTTAGACTACTTAGAGCAATACGCATCTCGCCAGAACGTTACAGTCATGCACTTCGTCCCCTCGATGCTGCGTCGCTTTCTCGACCGGAACAAATTGCCACCTACGCTTCGATTGCTCACTGCGAGCGGTGAAGTGCTAAGTGCCGACATACCGCCGAAAGTTCTTGAAAATACCGGCGCGGAACTCCACAATCTATACGGGCCTACCGAAGCTGCTGTGGACGTTACAAGCTGGAAATGCCTTCGTGAAACAGAACCTATCTCGATTCCGATCGGGAAAGCGATCGCAAATATAGAAATCCATATCTTGGATCGAGAAATGAACATGGTTCCTGTTGGAGTTGTCGGCGAACTGTACATCGCAGGTCTAGGTGTTGCGCGGGGCTATATTGGCAGGCCTGACTTGACCGCTGAGCGATTTGTGCCGTGCCCGGTACCAACCCGCTGGCCCGGATATCGCATGTACCGTACCGGTGACTTGGCACGATACCGGGAAGATGGAGCCGTGGAATATCTGGGGCGCATCGACCATCAAGTCAAGGTGCGCGGCTGCCGGGTAGAGCTTAGTGAATTGGAAGCCGTATGCAGTGCGGTGCCGGGTGTTACGGAATGCGCGGCGAACGCAGGTTGGGTTCAGGACGGGGCGGTCCTGGTGCTCTATATTGTGGCGTCAGACCGTCGGATCGACGCACGCGTCATCCTCGAACACCTGCGGAGGCATCTTCCTACTTATATGCTTCCAAATGGAATCGTATTTGTTGCGGCGCTTCCACGGCTACCTAATGGAAAAATAGATCGCGCTGGGCTGCCGCTCTGGTCCCCCGACACAGCACAAGAGAATGTTGCTGAAGCAGTCTCAGATACGGAGAAGTGGCTTGTTAATGTTTGGAAGGAGGCGCTCGGAGTAAGTAGTATTGGACGTACTGATAACTTCTTCGAACTAGGCGGTCATTCACTGCACATTACCGAAGTGGCTATTCGCATTCGAGAACAATTTCAAATAGAGCTTCCAATGACGACGTTCTTCGAAGCGCTTACGGTTGCGGAACTCGCCGCTGAGATCGAAGGCCTTCGTGGCCACGAGAAAGAGCCGGATATTGCGGACTTTCGATTTACCTTGTACACACCGGACGTCAGTGCTACCGGGAGTCCGTCTGTTCAGACACGCTCCTGCGCGTTGACATGCCTGTCCAAACAGGAGAAGACTCAACGCACGGTAATCGTTTCCGTACCTACTGCAGGCCGGTCTCAACAACTTCTTCGCTGTGTTGAAAGCTGGATAGATAACGAGCGGCTATCGGCTCCCGGATCATGCATTGTCATTGTGGATGATTCAAGAACGGCTGATCATCGAGAGGAGATTACAACACACTTCGCCCGGATTACTAGAAAGACGGGAGTTGAAATCGAGTACCGTGGATGTGCAGAAACAGCGGCCTTTGTTGAACGCCTTGCGGCACAAACGAGCGTAGAATCTAATCTCATCAGCTTTGCACTGTTGGGAGATGAGTTAGGCCTTGTACGAACGGGTGCAAATCGGAACAACATTTTGTTACAACTGTCGGGCCGAAGGTTCTTGAGCGTCGATGATGACACAATTCAACGAATTGCGGCTGCACCTTGCAAACAGAACGAAGCAAAGTACTCGGGAAGTAACTATCCACCATCGATCTATCCAATGCCCAGTCGGGACGCAATGTGGAAGAAACTTCAGTGGGTTCGGGCGAACCCGTTGGAGCTACTAGACGACGTACTGGGGAAGAGCGGACACGAGTTGGGTGTTGCCAGTGCGGGTCTTGTTATGGCGGCGTGCTTTGGATCCGCCGGTGATTGCGGCTGGGGCAGCCCGTCGAATTATCTGTTCATAAACGATGATTCATTTTCGAAGCTTGTCGAAACCGCAAAGGACTATCAAGCCGGATGCCGAAGCCGCGAGATGATTCAGGCCGTCTCGCAACTTACGCTGGGCGAGCCATCTGATTACATGATGAGCATGTTCCTGGGTCTCGACGGTTCGAATCTACTACCGCCTTTTTTGCCGGTGGCACGAGGTCAAGACGCGGTTTTCGGAACGATGCTTCGCCTGATGTATGGAGGCCAGGCATTAGTTGCCTATCTACCTTGGCTCCTTCCTCATATTCCGGAAAAAGCCCGCACCTTCTCGGCGGGTGAGATCACTCGCAGTGCATCGGGAATAACGCTAGCGGAACTGGTGGCGTGGACTTTAAATTCTTTCGAAGGTAGTCTTCAAGGCTCACCCGAACATCGGCTGACAGAAATCGGAAATAGGCTTCGAGCGGTTGCTGCATTCCCGGCTCAAGAGTTTTCGCATTTCCTCAAAGATATAGGCAAGCGGCGTGCCGAGCATCTGGGAGGGATTGTGACCGATCGTCTATCCCGGTTCGGAGCCGGTAATGAGCTATGGCAGCAGGACGGCCGGCGTTTTCTTGCGCTGCTGGATAAATCGAATAACAGCGCGGGGGCTGGCCTTCCCCTTGACGTTCATTACGGACGCAGCAGCAGCGAAGCGACAGATGTCACGCAGAGAATTCTAGAAAAGTTCGGCAGAATGGTCCAGCTATGGCCGGAACTAATGCGGGGCGCAATGGCGTTTAAACCGGGTAGTATTAGCGGCACAAACAGGCTCAACTGATGAAGCACGAAACCTTTGCCGGAATACCTGCTGGTTCGGATATGGGCACGGTTGAGAAAGCCATATCGGAACAAGCTGACAGGTGTCATGTGCTCTCATCGGCGCAGAGGCGCATGTGGCTGTTACACGAGATGAATCCCGAAAGTTGTGTATACAATACCGCAGCGGGTGTACTTGTTCGCGGTTCTGTTGATCCATCCGCGCTGAACCGAGCTTTGCAAGCGGTCACGATGCGCCACGGATCACTCCGGACAACGTTCCGGCAGCCAGGCGGCGGCCCATGTCAGTTAGTCGCTGCGGCCGCAAACAGCAGTTTGCAGTATGTCAGCGCGGAGGAAGTTGGGGAAAGCATCGAAGATTTTGTGCGCGAACAAATTCACCAGCCCTTCGATCTCGAACGCGGACCGCTCTTTAGACCCTATCTCATCCAATCAGGGAAAGATCATTGTGCGTTCGTAACAGTTCTGCACCACATCCTCGGTGATGAATGGTCGAAAGGTATCTTCCTGCGCGATTTGTTCGCAGCATACGCGGCAATCAAGTCGCGACAGGAGCCATTTACTGGGGAGGCCGCACCGGTTCAATACGTTGATTATGCGCGGTGGGAACAAGCACGACTAAGTGGTCCATGGCGAGATCCGCAAGCCGCTTTCTGGAAACGCGAGCTTGAGGGTACGACCGGGATTCTAAATTTGCCTCTTGATTTTGTCCGGCCGCGAGAGATCGGTCCAGAGGGGGCTAGAGAACATGTCACATTCGATGAAGGGGAATGTGCGCGTCTGCAGCAGTTGGCTCGACATGAGAAAACAACGCTATTCGTCACTCTGTCGGCTCTTTGGCAGGTATTGTTGTATCGCTATACCGGGGCACACGACGTGATTGTTGCGACGCCCATTGCCAATCGACTATCAGCAGATCTGGCTGGCATGTTCGGCTATGTATCCAATTTAATACCACTGCGGGCAAATATCTCCGGCGCCATGACTTTTCGCGGCTTTCTTCGTGCCCATCACCGAAATTGCATGGCGGCATTCGGTCACGCCGAGCTGCCATTTGAGGAAATTATTTCTGAGATCAGCGTTGAGCGCGATGCTGCTTTTCAGCCCCTCGCACAGGTGATGTTTTCCTTCCAGCACGGCGACCCAGGGCTGACGCAGGTGGCAGGCCTTGAGATGGAATCGCTGGAATTCGACGGCGGCATGACAACTTTCGATCTGGTTCTGTGGATCAGGCAGCAAGGAAAGTTGCTAGACGGTTGGATCAAATACAGGCGCGACATTTTCCTGCCCGAGACGATCCAAGGAATGTCGCGAGCGTGTGCGCGCACTATTTCGACGCTTGTATCGAACCCCGACATGCGCATTTGCGACCTTGTGCTGATGGATGCTAAGGATTGTCCCACCGCGCAATACGGAGCGGCAAAAAAAGTGAATCCCCCGATGCTTTTGCCTGCGCGTATTCAAGCCTGGGCCAAGTTACGCCCCGATCAGATCGCAGTAACAGACGGGATAAGTGCGATGTCTTATTCAAAATTGAATGCGAAGGCAAGTCGTCTTGCGCAACGCATTCGGTCGCACGGTGCGACCACGGACAGCATTGTAGGAATCTGCATTGATGATCCGATCGCACGGATTGTCGCGACGGTAAGTGTGCTGTATTCGGGGGCGGCGTTTTTGCCGCTCGACGCCGGCCTGCCGGACCGGCGGCTCCGGCGAATGTTAGAAGATGCCGGTGCTAAGTTGATCCTCGGCAATGTATCGCGCGATCTAAGATTGAATGATGTTGCACCTACTGTACTTGTTGACGGTCCCGACGATGCGGAAATTCTGGCTGCACTCACGACAGTGACGCTGCATCCCGACAGCCTGGCATATGTGATCTATACCTCGGGTTCCACCGGAACTCCGAAGGGCGTATTGATCACCCACAGGGGTCTTGCTCATTTCACGGAGCACCAAGAGAAATTCTTCGCGCCCGAACCGGGAGACGGCGTGCTGCAGTTCGCGTCGCCGAGTTTCGATGCGTCTGTATCGGAGATTGTTCTGGCTTTGGGTCACGGTGCTACACTGCATGTATATCGTCGCGACAAGCTTCTGGCGGGAGATCCACTAAAGGAGATACTCAGCCAGCCGCAAATAACCCTCGCGCTACTGACTCCGAGCGCGCTGGCAACGATCCAACCGGCCAAATACAATCTAAGACACCTCATTGCGGGGGCAGAGGCGTGTCCTGAAGAACTGGCGAGAGCTTGGGCGAATCACGTCTCCTTCTTCAACGCATACGGCCCGACCGAAATTACAGTGTATGGAACGCTAGCTGAGCTACCGCCTAAATTCGATCGACTGACGATTGGGCGGCCGCTTGCCTACACAGAAGCCTACATCGTAGATGAAAATTTCCAATTGGCGCCGATTGGCGTTACGGGAGAGATCCTGATTGGCGGCGAGGGCCTCGCGCGTGGGTATCTTAATAGCTCAATCCTCACTGCGGAGCGTTTTGTTCCTGATCCATTCGGCAGGAAACCTGGACAACGCTTGTATCGCACCGGCGATCTTGGACGCTGGCTCGCCGACGGGCGGATTGAACATGCAGGGCGTAATGACCAGCAACTGAAGATACGCGGCCATCGAGTGGAACCCGCTGAGATTGAGGCCGTGATTGCTACCAATAGGAATGTTGCGGAGTGCGCCGTCATCGGGCGCCCTAGCCGCGACGGGAGCAAAGAACTGGTCGCTTATATCCGGCCAGGCAGAGATGGCGGCCCGGACATACATGAGTTGCGGTCTGTGTTGCGGGATCAACTGCCAGATTATCTCGTGCCCGCGGTGTTTTGTGTAATCGAGGACTTTCCTCGAACGGGCACCGGGAAACTCGATCGCCAACGGCTTGCGTCGTTAGAAGTCAAGCGAGCAGTAACCTCGGAAAGCTACGTTCGCCCACAGTCTAGATTTGAAGAAACCGTTAGCCGCGTCTGGGGCGAGTTATTTGATATCGATCAAGTTAGCCTGGATGCGAATTTCTTCGATCTCGGAGGCAATTCGCTCCTAATTATCCGGGCACAGCATCGCCTTGAAGAGATTTTTGGGAAAAAGATACCGATTATAGAGATGTTCCGCAACCCGACCGTACTTACTCTGGGCGCGTATTTGGGTGGTGAACATTCAAACGGTAAACCTCCGAGCGGTGGGGCCAACTCGGAACCGGGCAGCCGTCGTCTCGCGCGGCGTGAGATCGTGCGAAAAAATCTGGAGAACCGGCGGACGGCACACTAACTTGCGAAACGGCGGAGATGTAGGCTTTCGGCGATGAGTGCCATGGATTCGGATGCAACGATTGCGGTTGTAGGGATGAGCGGTCGGTTTCCCGGTGCGAAAAACATCCACCAGTTTTGGCAGAATCTGCGCAATGGAGTGGAATCGATATCATTCTCTTCACGCCGTGAAGCAGTCGAGGATGGAGTGCCGCCGGAAGTCGCAGAACATCCGGACGCTGTTTTTGCCGGCGGCGTGCTTGAGGAGTTTGACTGCTTCGACGCTGAATTCTTCGGCTTCACGCCCAAAGAAGCAGAAATCATGGACCCGCAACAACGTGTATTTCTGGAATGTGCGTGGAGCGCGCTCGAGGACGCCGGCTATGATAGCGCGCGCTATCCCGGCCGTATCGGAGTGGTCGCTTCAGTAAGCGCGAGCAAGTACTTTCTCGAAATTGCCGCACACCAGGAAGTGATTGCGCCCTTAACTATGTTCCAGGTGCTTGTCGATAACGATAAGGATCTGTTGGCAACTAGAACGTCTTACAAACTCAACTTACGAGGACCAAGTCTGGTTGTACAAACCGCGTGTTCGAGTTCGTTGGTCGCGATCCATATCGCGTGCCAGAGCTTGCTTGGCGGGGAATGCGATGCCTATCTGGTAGGTGGATCGTCGGTGAAATTTCTTCAGAAACCTGCTTATGTGTATAAGCAGGGTGGTATCGGCTCACCTGATGGTCACTGCCGGGCTTTTGATGCCGATGCTCGCGGCATGGTAAGCGGAGATGGCGTAGCCGTCGTCGTGCTGAAGCGTCTTTCTGACGCGATTGCGGACCAGGACCACATCTATGCCGTAATCCGTGGCACCGCTATTAATAATGATGGCTCTGAAAAGGTCGGTTTCACCGCTCCGTCGATACAGGGACAAGCGGCTGTGGTCGCGGAGGCCCAGACGGTGGCGGGGGTGGCTGCAGATACGGTTGCCTATATCGAGGCGCATGGAACCGGCACTTCACTCGGCGATCCGATCGAAGTAGCAGCGTTGAAAGAAGCATTCCGGCAGGTTACGGGACGGCGTCTCTGCGGCATCGGTTCAGTAAAAACCAACGTGGGGCATCTGGATGCCGCGGCGGGCATTACCGGGCTGGTCAAGTCCGTATTGGTCCTCAAATATCGCGAGGTCCCGCCGAGCCTACACTTTCACCGCGCAAATCCAGCCCTCGGGATCGAGGACAGCCCATTTTATATAGTTCATCGGCTACAGTCTCTACCCCTTTTGGGCGAGCGCCGGCGAGTGGGCGTAAGTTCTTTCGGTATCGGCGGTACGAATGCTCATGCAGTTCTTGAGGAAGCGCCGGAGATTGTCGGCCCAGCTCCGGAGAAAAATGCATATCGCTTGCTGACGCTGTCTGCTAAGACTGGCGCGGCTCTCGATCGCATGACAATGGCATTGGCCGATTACCTGTCCTTGCACCGTGATCTGTATTTGGAGGACGTATCTTTCACCCTGCTCGCGGGACGCCGAACCCTCAGTCACCGTCGCTCGGTGGTCGCCTCAAACATGGAGGAAGCCGCAGTCCGGTTGAAGCGTTCAGTTGGAACTGGCTCTTGCTGCGCGCCAGAAGCGGGCCGGCCCATCTGCTTCATGTTTCCGGGTCAAGGTGCGCAATATGTGCAAATGACGAGCACGTTGTTTGAGACAGAGCCTATCTATCGCGAGGAACTTACTCGCTGTGCTGAATTGCTTCAGGCTTATCTCGATTGCGATATCCGGCCGCTACTGTTCCCGGAATCCAACAATCTGGCGTGCTCAAGTGACCGAATCCAGCAAACTGAGTTTACGCAGCCGGTGCTGTTTGCTGTCGAATTCGCCCTGGCGCGGCTCTACATCTCCCGGGGCGTTGAGCCTGAAGCTCTGCTCGGTCACAGCATCGGCGAATATGTGGCCGCTTGCGTGTCCGGCGTCTTCTCTCTCAAGGATTCGTTGAGGATCGTCGCACAACGGGGAAAACTGATGCAGTCGACGGCACCCGGCAAAATGGTGGCGATTCCGCTAGAAGAAGCTCGTGTGCGATCGATGTTGAACGGCGATCTTTTCATTTCGGGCGTGGGCGGCTCTAAGACGACGGTCGTGAGCGGTAGCGTTCCAGCGGTGACAGCGCTAATGGAAGAGTTAAAGCGGACGCGCACGCCCTGCATGCCGCTGAAGACCTCGCATGGCTTTCATTGCCCGGCCATGCTTCCGGTTAAGGAAGCGCTCCGTGAAACTGTCAGCCGGGCGCAACTCGGGAAGCCTCGCATTCCATTCTTATCGAACGTGACCGGAGAATGGATTCGGGAAGAGCAAGCGACGGATCCCGACTACTGGGCAACACAAATGTGCCGCGCGGTCCGCATTCCCGGCCGTGATTCGGCTGTGCTGAAAAGTCGTCCCTGGGTGTTTCTAGAAGTTGGACCGGGCCGGACGCTCAGCAATATAGTTAGCCAGGAGAACGGCCGGCGAGCCAATGTGATTAGCCCGCTTACTCAGAACTCCCGAATGGACGAGGCGGAGCAATTCTACACTGGTTTGGCGAATCTTTGGGTGACAGGAGCCAAGTTTGACACCAGCCGTCTCTTCGAGAGGCATGGCCGTCGCGTCAGTCTACCTACCTATCCCTTTGAGCGCACCCGTTACTTTGCTGCATTTCCGTGGACTAAGCAGAAAGGCATAACTTCGCAGCGGCCTAGCCAAGTTGCGGAAGCCGGAGCCGATGAAATTTCAGTGCCGGGATTGATCCGGTGCCAGTTAGAGACCATGGCAAAGCACCTTTCACAGTTGAATCAAAATGGCCGTGAACGGGTAACGACGCCGCTAACGCCCGTGCAGATGACGCTGCTGCGTTCATCTACCGGTAACATCAATCATTGGACACAATCGGTTTTGCTGGAAGCGCAGGAAGATGCCGATGTTGACCGGCTTATCCACGCGACCAGCAACGTACTTAGGCAGCATGACGCGTTCAGCCTCCGTTTTGAAAGCCGGAATAATGCTTGGCTTCAATACGCGTCCGGTTCAAGGGCCGAGCTTCCGTTTTCGGTAACACTGCAGAACAACCACGATTTGACACGTTTCTGTGCGGAGTTGAAGCGCAGTCTGAACATTGAGGGTGGCCCGGTTATTAAGTGTGGCCTCATCCGGATGCAATCGTCTCGCGAGAAATACTTGTTCGCGACCGCCCATCACCTGGTTTGTGATCGGCATTCCTGGCAAGTGTTCATCGACGACGTTGAGCGTGCTTACCGACAAATCAACGGCAGGCCATTTGCGAAACCGGGCGGATCGTTCCTGAAGTTTGCGCATAGCTTGGCATGTTGGACCCAAAGTCCGGAGGCAGAGGCAGAGCTTGCTTACTGGTCAAGCTCGGAACGACGAGCCGCACAGAATCTACCGCTCGACTTTTCAGGCTCCGATCTCGATAATACGTTCGGATCTGCTGACTCGATTGATATTGAGACGCCGGATAGCGCGGATCGATTAGGGCAGAAGGCGACAAGCGAGCTCGTCTTGAGCATTCTAGGGGCGGCGCTGGTGGAATGGTCCGGTCGAGACTCGCTTCTGGTTGATGTAGAAAGATTAGGTCGTGAGCAAATTACAACCGAAGCCGACATCCTGGGGAGTATCGGCTGCTTCACCACGTTTCATCCTGTTCTGTTTACGCGTAATGAATTAGATCCCGGCCAGGCGCTTTTCGCGATCCAGAAACAACTTCGATCCGTCGTTCACGGCGGGATTGGACACGGCGCGTTGCGCTGCTTAAGCCGTAAACCTTCGATCCGTGCCGCGATGGCGGTGTGTCCGCCCGCCGAGATCGCGTTTGACACTCTGACGGAAAGGCGCACCCCGTTTTGCTGTTCTAAACTGCTCCGCCATTCTCGGCAGTTGACGGGAGATGATGCGGATCCCCGGCTTCAGCGTCCACATGTATTGCACTGTCGTGCGCATATTACGAATGTCGGCTGCCGCTTAGAAGTCATCTTTAGCACGGCCTTACACAGCCGTGATTCCATCAAGCGACTCGCGAATATGATATCGGCCCGGTTAGAAGAACGCCTAAGAGAACCTGCACTTATTTAACTACTTAGCCTCGCTGTCCGCGCTCTACACCGCGACACAGCATGCCTCCTGAGATGAAGGAAAGGAAATGCCCGCAGACACCAGCTTGCCGCAAGTAAATGGCTTCGAGAAGCAAGTTGCCGAACTGACCTGCCGCGTCCTCGGTTTAGAAGTAAATTCCCTGGATCCATCTGCCAGCTTTGCGTCGCTTGGAGCCGATTCGCTGACCATGCTGCAGTTGAGCCAGGCCATTTATGACGACATTGGCGTACGCGTTCCCTTTCGCTTGATGTTTGATGCCGTTTCTACACTCCAGGCGCTCTGCGAGCATATCCGCAAAGAACACCCAGAGAAAGCCCCGGGCTCACCGGTCGCTAAGCAGCAGACGGCATTGTCGGCCGAAGATAGCGAGCATACCCGTGTCGAGTCTCTGCCTCCCAACGGTAGCCTAGACAAGAATTCGATCGAGCGCATTCTTGCCTTACAGTTGCAAATAATGGATCAGCAGTTAGGTGTTCTGCGTGCGCACGGATTACCCGCTAACGTTGAAACGCCCATCCCAGAGTCACCACGAAGTTTCCCTAACTTCGCGGAGAAGCATCATGAAACCCGCAACGCCCTAAATAGGTCAGCCGATGACTGGGATGAGACAAGAACAATCAGCCAGCAGATTGATCCAGAGCCATTTGTTCCACACCGGGCGGGACAAACGCCGGGTCTCGAACCGCGCGACCGGCCTCTGACCGGTGCCCAAAGGGAGTTCATAGACACGCTGGCATGCCGCGTAAGCCGAAAGACCGCGGGGTCCAAACGTCTCGCCGCGGAGCATCGCCGAGCATTAGCTGACAGCCGGCAGACGGCGGGCTTTCAAACAACGTGGAAAGAAATGTGCTATCCGCTAGTCGCGAGCCGCGGCCAAGAAGCACACGTTTGGGACATTGATGGTAACCAGTACGTCGATTTCACCATGGGCTTCGGCGCCTTACTGTTCGGCCACTCACCGGCGTTTCTTTCAGAGGCGCTCCAGCGGCAGATACAAAACGGGATTCAGCTTGGTTTGCAATCGAACTTGGCTGGCGAGGCTGCCGAGATAATTTGCGAGATGACCGGTGTCGAGCGCGTGGCGTATTGCAATTCAGGAACAGAAGCGATTATGGCCGCTCTTCGGCTTGCCCGAAGAGCCACCGCCCGCAATAAGATCGTCACTTTTGCCGGGGCTTACCACGGGAGTTTCGACGGCGTTCTCGTGAAGGGAGAAAAAGCTGGGAGTACGCTACGCACGGTTCCCCTTACGCATGGTATTCCGCAGCACATGATAGAGAATGTCACCGTGCTTGAATACGGAAGTCCGAAAGCGCTGGAGGAACTGAGCCGCGTAGCTAGCGAGTGCGCCGCGATATTGGTTGAGCCTGCGCAAAGCCGTCGTCCGGATCTGCAGCCCAAGCGGTTCCTGAAAGATTTGCGACGTATTGCCACGGAAGCAAAAGCCGTACTGATCTTTGATGAGGTTGTGACGGGATTCCGTGCCCATCAGGGTGGCGCACAAGCGCTTTTCGATGTTCAGGCTGACTTAGTCGCGTACGGTAAGGCAGTAGGTGGAGGAATACCGATCGGCATCGTGGCAGGCAAAGCCACTTATATGGATGCTATCGACGGCGGCCACTGGACATTTGGCGACGATTCGTTACCGCTCGCCGAAACGACTTTCTTTGCTGGAACCTATTTCAAACACCCACTTACTGCCGCAGCTGTGCACGCGACGCTGTCGCATCTGAAGAGGGAAGGACCGGAGCTGCAGGAGCGCCTTTCGCATCTGACAAGCCAACTGGTGACCCGTCTGAACGCACTCTTGGAAGAGGTTCGCATACCCGTTCGCGCAGTCTCATTCGGCTCTTTATTCCGATTTATCCCGTCTCCTAGCTTGCGCTATTGGGATCTGTTCTATTATGGTCTGCTGGAACGCGGCATTTACATCTGTGAAACGCGGACGTGTTTTCTATCCACGGCTCACACCCAGAGCGATCTCGATACCCTCCTCCAAGCTTGTACAGAAACAATACGCGAGATGAAGGCTGCCGGCCTGTTGCCCGAAGGAACTCTGTCGATCCCCGGCGCGGCGTCCTCTACTTTTAAGCAAACCGGACAGCCAAGAACCGTTCCCTTAACGCCTGCACAAGCCGGACTCTTGGTGCTTACAACCTTGGGACCGCAGTTCAATCAGGCATACAACGAGTCTATGGTTCTTAAACTTCAGGGGCCGCTAGATACGGATGCGCTACGCCGGGCCTTGGACAGTGTAACGAACAGGCACGAGGCACTACGCGCAAGCTTTTCGGTCGAGGACATGACGCAGTCGATTGCGCCAGCGGTTACGGTCGAACTCCCGAGTCTGGACTTGACCGATCTCCCCGAACTCGAACGCCAGCAAGCTCTCCAGCGGGCTCTTGAGGTTGAAGCCCGAGCAATTTTCGATATAGGGATGGCACCACTGGTCCGGACGAAGCTTATCGCATTAACTTCTAGTGAGCACATTCTGTGCTTTACAGCCCATCATCTCGTGGTAGATGGCTGGTCATTTGGCATTTTGCTCAGTGAATTGGGGCATCTTTATAGCTTAGCGGCAAGAGGCGAGCCATTGGTGCTGACGCCCGCGGCGCGAATGACTGACTTCGTGCAAACCTTGGAAGAACGCCAGCAGCAGCCAGGCTTTCGAGAAGACGAGCGCTACTGGCTGACTAAGTTTGCAGCGCCTATAAAACCGCTCGACCTACCGTATGATCGTCCCCGGCCCGCATTGCAGGACTTCACAGGGAAGCGCCACAAGATAGTGTTCGATGACCAAGTGCGAAGGAGTCTCAAACTGCTCGCGGCGAGCAATAACTGCAGCCTCTTCGTCGTGCTCCTCGCAAGCGTCCAGAGCTTTCTGCACCGTCTTACTTCGCTCGATGACATCGTTGTCGGAACCCATTCGGCTGGGCAAGCCGGCAGTCTGCAACAGGATCTCGTCGGTTTTTGCGTGCATTTGCTCCCTATACGGGCGCGTTTCGCCGGCAATCCGGCGTTCCCGGCTCATTTATCCCGTGTTAAACAGGACCTTTCAGAAGCTCTACTTCATCAGCATTATCCGTTAGGCCGCTTAGTTAAGACCCTGCGTCTGGTTAGAGATCCGTCCCGGCCGCCCCTCGTGAACTTCATCGTTAACCTGGATCGCATTCCAGCAAGTCGGGGCCGGGGAAAAGGTCTTTTCCATGGACTTGAAATTGAGACGCTCGAAAGTCCCGTAAGCTATTCCCGGTTCGATATGTTGTGGAATGTTTTGGACAGCGGTGATCAATTGTCCCTCAATTGCACCTATAGTTGCGCCCTTTTCAATGAGTCAACCATCGTTCGTTGGGCTCGCGAGTATCTCGATTACTTGACCTCCCTTATTGCTGAAATAGTTGATCAGCGGTCAAGTCTTGACGATTATACGGCGGCGAGATCTCGCCTTGGTGTTACAGACCACGAGAGTGCTGAAGCGCCCGCACCAGCCCTAAGTATTTAACCAAATTCCTTTTTGACGCCTAAACCGATGCTTAACACCGACGCTCAAGAAGTTTCGGCTCGTGCAGCTCGTCAGACCGTGGCAGCGCCTGCGGCCCAAGATCCCGTTCGATCGGAAAGCACATTTCCGGCAATAATCGAACCAGATAGTTCGGGCAATGATCTCGTCGAGTGGCTGCGGAGTGCGAAAGACACGATCCCCGAGCTATTGCGCTCTGGAGCTGTTTTGTTTCGTGGATTCTCGCTACGCTCCGCTAGTGAGTTCGAAGCGGCTGCACGGGTTGTCTGCCCAAACTTACACGGTGAATATGGCGATCTGCCGAAAGAAGACGGAGGAAACGCTGTTTATCGATCAACTCCGTATCCGCCGAATCGGGCGATCTTATTTCACAACGAGTCATCACACCAGAGCACGTGGCCTTTAAAGCAATTCTTCTTCTGTGTACAGCCTGCACAGAGCGGCGGCGAGACTCCGATTGTCGATTGCCGCTTGGTTCTTGATCGTCTTCCTGCTGCCATCCGCGATCGCTTTCGGTCCTCCGGTCTCCGATACGTGCGTAATTTCATACCGGGATTCGATGTAAGTTGGAGTCAGTTCTTTAAAACCTCTGACAAGACCGTGGTTGAGGAGCGCTGCGGGAAAGAAGGCGCAAGCTGTAAGTGGCGCCCAGACGGTGGGTTGCAGATGACACAAGAGTGCGCTGCCGTGCTGCAACATCCGCAAACGGGCGAGGATGTGTTCTTCAACCAAATACAGCTTCACCACCCGTTCTTCCTGGATGATGGCTTGCGAACATCCCTGGCTAGCCTTTTCGCCCCTGGTGATGAGCCTCGGAATGTATTTTACGGCGATGGAGAAACTATTGACGAACATACAACGGCTCTTCTGCGCGACATTTACGCGGAGTTACAGGTGCAGTTTGCGTGGGAAGCCGGAGATTTTCTATTACTCGACAACATGCTCGCTGCGCACGGACGCAATCCCTATTCGGGCGCTCGGAAGATTCTCGTTGCCATGGGCGAAATGGCGACCCTACGGCACGGGTCAGTGATTGCTAGCCATTGAGGACGGGGAATGGGTACTACTGAAATCAAAGTGATGCGGGTTGGAGAAGCCGCACTGTTCTCTCCACCTTTAAGTGATAGCAATCCCATAATCACTAACCTGTTTCTGCGTCAGGTGGAACAAACCCCGGACCATGTGGCGGTTCTTGCGCGTGACGGAGCGCTCACATACGCGGATCTTCTAGAACAAGGACTTCGTATTGCTGGTGTTCTCCGGGACCGGGGGGTAAGGCCGGAAGTTCCCGTCGGCTTAGTGGGTGAACGATCAGTGCACACAATGGCGGCGCTCTGGGGTACTTTGCTCGCCGGCGGAGCCTATGTCCCGGTGGATCCGGAAACGCCAGCCGCTTATGTTGCGAAGCAGATCGAAGCGAGCAACGCTGCCGTTGTCTTAACGGCCCGGAAATATCAGGACTTGCTGTCGCACTGCGAGCGCCCGGTTCTCACCGTCGAAAACTTGATTGAAGAAAATGCTGCCGGGCTTCCGCATCCTGAGTGTCGCATCCAACCCAACAATCTGGCGTACGTAATTAGCACCTCCGGATCAACCGGCTCACCGAAGGCAGTGGCGGTGTCTCACGCGAGTCTCAGCCATTACACGAACGCGTTATCCCGGCGTTTATCATTTTCAGGGCGGCCAGAGAAAACACCTCTCCACTTCGCCATGGTGAGTACATTGGCAGCTGATCTTGGTTACACGTGCCTATTCTCGGCACTAACGACTGGCGGGTGTCTTCACTTGATAGATCCCGCTATCTGCCGGGATGGCCATGCGTTCGCCGATTACCTCGAAACTCATGCGATTGATGTGCTTAAGATCGTACCCTCACATTTCGCCGCGCTCCTCGCTGCCGGCAGGAGTGTGTTCCCGAAGAAATGGCTGATTCTGGGTGGCGAGCGGCTCACATCGGAGCTGTTCAGGAGGATCCAACAAGCGGGCCCGCGGTGCACGATTGTGAATCATTATGGGCCTACAGAAGCGACCATCGGATGCGTGATGAATTTAATTGGTTCCGGCTCGGCGCCTTCCAACTCTGCAACGATCCCCGTCGGGTTTCCCCTGGGGCGCACCGAGACTTATATTCTCGATTCAGAACTCCGGCCGGTAGCGGCCAACGTCACCGGAGCGTTGTATGTGGGTGGCGACGGCTTGGCGCGTGGGTATTACTGCCGCCCCGGCCAAACGGCAGAGGCATTCATTCCTGATCCCTTCTCATCCACACCCGGCACCAGGCTTTACCGCACGGGAGACACAGCACGCCGAACCTCAGACGGGACGATCGAAATTCTAGGCAGAGAAGATGATCAGATCAAAATACGCGGACATCGAGTCGAACCAGGCGAGATCGAATGTGTGTTGCTGGAAAGTCCAGTTGTCAGTGCTGCTGCAGTTATAGCAGTCGCCAGTGAGTCAGGCCAGCAGTTAGTCGCTTTCTTGGTGCCGAGGCCCGGTGAGCCGAAGATCGAAGATATGAAGACCCGGCTGGCGCATGATTTACCCGCAGCCCTCGTGCCAGCTCATTTCATCTGGATTGATGCGCTTCCTCTGAATGCGAACGGCAAGCTCGACAAACACGCTTTGAGGCTTCACGCAAAAAAACATCTTCAGAGTAATGTAGCGACTTCCAAGGACCCGTTAAACGAGCTTGAGCAAAAGATCGCGGATGTTTGGAACAAAGTTCTCCAGCGGCCGGAGACCGGATCAGATGACGACTTCTTTCAGATTGGGGGAGATTCAATCTCCGCTATTCAGATCACAGCCAAACTGCGCAACGCGGGCGTTTTCATGACGCCATTACAACTGTTCCAGCACACCACGATCAGAAGCTTGGCGGCCGCGTTAACGCCAGAAGCTAGTCAGGCTGTCCACCCGGCGCTAACCGAGGAGTCCACTTCCGGGAAACAACAGTATCCGCTCTCGCCGATGCAGCAGGGTATGTTGTTTCATGCATTGAATGGCTCGAGCCCGGACCTTTACGTCTCAACGCTGGTATGTACATTCGGTGAAGATCTTGATCCCGCCGCCTTCACTCGCGCATGGCAGGAAGTCGTAAAGCGCCATAGCATTTTTCGTACAAGCTTCATTTGGGACCTGGACAGCGACCCTGTTCAGGTCGTACATCCGGAGCTATCGCTGGAAATCGACCAAAAGGATTGGCGAAACAGGAGTGCATCTGATCGCGAGTTGCTGCGCCACGAATATTGCGCAGGCACTCTGGACCTTGCGCGGGCCCCGGCAATGCGAATGGCGTTAATGCGCGTAGACGAGGGATATGAATTCATTTGGATCTACTCGCATTTGTTGATGGATGCATGGTCAGAACGAATCCTAAATGAGGAGCTGTCGGCATGGTACGAGGCGTACGCCTCTGGCCGCCATCTTTCGATTCCTCTGCCGCTGCCGTACCACGCTTACGTCCAATGGCTGCAGAAAAAGGACTGGTCAGAAGCCAAATCCTTCTGGACAACTTATTTGCAAAACTGCCATGAGCCGACGCGAGTACCAGGACTTATCCGGCAGCCCGAACTCCTTAAGCGCGAATCCACCTGGCGTTCCGAGCGGATCACCATAACGGCGGGAATTACCGATAAACTTCGCGCGCTAAGTTCAGAAAAGCGAATTACCCTTAACGATCTGATACAAGGCGCATGGGCGCTGCTGCTCGCCGAGTATAGCGGCTCGGACGATATTCTCTTCGGTGCCACGGTAGCGGGCCGCCCACCAGAATTGATAGGTGCGGATTCAACGATTGGTCCTTTTCTGAACACATTGCCCGTTCGCGTGCGATTCCCCCGATCTGCAACGCTAGTGCAGTGGCTGCGCGAACTGCACGAACAGCAAGTAGCGGCCAGAGCTTTCGATTATGCTGACCTGATCAAGATCCAGTCATGGAGCGCGATTCCTCGCGGCACACCGCTGTTTGAAACGATTGTGGTGTTCCAGAACGCGAGTCTTCTCTACTCTAATCAAAACCATCGCCGGGGCTTTGCATTACCACTCAAGGATCACTCGTTTCGAGGCGGATGGACGAATTATGCGCTGTCCCTCGATGTAGAGGATCTAGCGGAGCTAGCGGTAACTCTCTCCTTCATGAAAGATCGTGTGGGAGCACTCGCGGCATCTCAGCTTTTAACATGCTTGGCTTCGGTGCTGACTATCTTTTCAGAGGAAAAACAGTTACAGCTAAATGAAATACAGAGAAAGGTAAGCGCGGCGCGCAGCGAGCACACGGCGAATCTACGAAACAGTGTTGCGAGCGCGGGTAAAAGCCACTTCAACCAGTTTCATCATCGACTTGGATAACGCCCCATTGCTTTAGGTCCACAGGCGTTCCGGTCACTTACCGCCAGTTAAAGGTCACGTGATGCCCAGCAACTCATCGCCCATTGAAGGATACTCTCCTAAGCCAATCGATGCTCCAAGATGTTCCGAAGGTAGCGGCTCGCTGCCCGGCCTTATATCCAGGCCCAGGCAGATGTTAACTAAAACCGGTTTAGTGCACACCGGATTTTTGACAGACCGGCCGAATAGCCTGCCCGTGGTGCTTACAGCGCAATCGCGCGATGTCGACCCGCTTTCCTGGGTAGCAGATAGCCGCGAGAAAATTGAGTCGTGTTTGTCACAATATGGCGCTGTACTGTTCCGCGGATTTGACATTCCAAACGCGGCGGCATTCCGGTCATTCTGCATGGCCGTAACTGAGGAGATATTGGAATCTTCGGAACGAGCCGCTCCTCGCGTTGAGATCTCCCCGCGCGTCTATACTTCAACAGAGTATCCGCCCGAATATCCAATCCCCCTTCATCACGAGAACGCATTTGCTTACCGTTGGCCGATGAAAGTGCTTTTCTACTGCGATACGCCTGCCTCTCAGGGTGGCAAGACACCTATAGCCGACGATCAGGTCTTTTTTCGGCTGCTCGATGCGCATGTTCGCGAGGAATTTCGTCAAAAAGGTGTAATGTACGTGCGGAACTACGGGATAGGCATAGACATGCCGTGGCAAGAGGTATTTCAGACCGAAGTGCAGGCCGACGTTACTGAATACTGTGATAGCGCCGGAATGTCTTGTGAGTGGCTAAGTGGGAATAGGCTGCGGACCAGGCGAGTGAGCCCAGCAATCATATCTGATCCCCGCAGCGGCAAAGATCTCTGGTTCAATCACGCACATTTATTTCATATATCCAACCTACAGCCGGAATTACGCGAGTCCTTGACCGGCGAGTTCCAGGAATGGGATCTGCCAAGAAATGCCTTCTTTGGAGACGGAACGAGTATAGACGAAGGCATGTTAAACCATATTCGCGAATGTTACGATCAGGCCGCCGTCTGCTTCGAATGGCAAAAAAATGATGTTTTGCTGGTTGACAACATGGCCATTGCACACGGTCGAGAACCGTTCGTGGGACCACGGAAAATACTGGTCGTCTTGGCTGACTGTTCAAGCAAAATGAACCATGCTGCCGTCTCTGCATAACGCCGTTTATCTCGCAGCCGGAGCGGTCTCGCTTGACTGAGACGACCATCTCGCAATTTCGGCCTTCGCCACAACAACGGCGGCTATGGAGTCTATGCGGAAGAGAACAAGACGCGCTGACTTGCTCCTTAGTATGTTTGCTGGAAGGCGAAGTGAACATAGCGAAGTTCCAGGACGCGATTAGACAAGTTATTGAAAGCCATGAGATTTTTCGCACTCGTCTCCAGACTATTCCAGGATTCAGGATTCCGGTCCAAGAGATGTCAGACTTACACACGGATCTCGTTTTCCGGCACGGCGCACGTGTTGAGAACGAGATGGACACCGAGTCGTTGTTTCGAACTATCGTGAACGCTCGCGAAAGGCAATCGCTGTTAGAGATCACATTCCATCCCTATTCGCAGTCCCGGCACTTGGTGGCTCTAAGAGCTTCCCCGTTCATCGCCGATGCCCAGACACTGAGAAACATTGTTTATGAAGCTGCCTCGGAATACAACGGGTACGACGCACGAACTGCCCCGATCATTCAGTATGGGGACTACTCCGAGTGGCGGAACGACCTTGAGACTGACGAAAACGACTTGTCTTGCGAAGCTCGCGCCTTTTGGAACGAAAATGTCAACCGCGACTTGGCAAGTGCGAGATTGACGGCATATGATCGAATGCCTCGGAATGCCGAGTACTGGCCAATGGCCGCCCCGGTGCACCTTTCGGATGACGTATGGCGCCGGTTATGCCAGCGGGCTGAATCGGAAGGCGTTGAGGTTTCCAGTCTGCTGACGGCGTGCTGGGCGGCAATGTTGCATCGTTATACAGCCTTATCTGAGATTCCAATCGGCATAACGACAAGCGGACGTATCGGGCCTGAATTAGCGGGGTCCATGGGACCCTACGCACAAGTTGTCCCGCTATGGCAGCACGTTAATTCGTCCTGGCAGCTCTCAAGGCTAGCGCAAAGTTACAGTAACAATTCTGGTCTCGCGAGCGTCTGGCAGAATTACTTCTGCTGGCCGGCAAAAATTGAGGACGCTTCCCCCTTTTGCGCCTTCGGTTTTGCTTTCGATAGTGAGACGCGATCCGTTTGCTTCGATTCCATTCGACTGCGGATCGTTGCTGAAAACGCGGTTACCGACCGCTTTACGCTCCAATTGCAATTCTTGCAAACCGTTTCGGGTGTCATTGCGCAACTGGTCTATGACCCTCAGATCTTCAGTGCGGAGCAGGCCACTGGGTTTGTCCGGCGCTTTGAACTTCTCTGCTCGGCTGCGCCGGAATCGTGGTCCACACCAATTGGTAGGCTGCCCGTAATTACACCCGCTGATCGCCGCTTCCTGCTGCTCAGAGGAAATTGTGATCATCGCCGGCTCGACGAGGCACAGCCAGGCGGTATACATCGCAGCTTTGAAAAGCAAGCGGAACTTACGCCGGACAGAGTTGCAGCGGTTTATTCGTCAACGACACTGACTTATCGCGAACTCAACCAGAGAGCTAACCGGCTTGCACATCGGCTCAGGACGATGGGGGTCAAGCCGGAAATGACGATTGGAATCCTACTTGGCCGCTGCATTCACTTACCCGTAGCGATTCTCGGAATTCTAAAAGCAGGCGCCGCCTATGTTGCGCTTGACAGCACCTCGGGCGCCAAGGAACGCTTGGGTCATATCCTGGCAGAAACAAATACGCGCATCATAGTGACCCGAAGAGCAGCCGCCTATGACCTCGATCGGCAGCTCCAAGTCATTTTCATTGACGACGATCCTTCGCTTCACTCGTGCTCAGACGAGAATCCCGCCGACTTAGCGCGCGCCGGAAACTTGGCTTACGTGCTTTACACCTCCGGCTCAAGCGGCTTCCCGAAAGGTGTGATGATTCGTCACCTTGCACTGATGAATCTCTGGGCGGCCCTCAAGCGAGAGATCTATCGGGACCCTTCGCCAGAACCGTTGCGAGCAACGCTAAATGCGCCGATTTCATTTGACTCCTCGGTCAAGCAAATCTTGCTCCTGCTCGGCGGTCATACGCTGCACATCATTCCAGAGGAGCTCCGAGTTGATCCTCACGCCTTTGTAAGTTACCTGCGTGAAAACGACATTAATGTGCTGGATTGCACACCTTCTTATATTCGGCGCTTGCTGGAGGCAGATTTGCTTGAGTGCCCCGATTACTCCCCTCGTATTGCGCTAATAGGTGGCGAGACGATCGATCCGGTCCTTTGGTGGCGGCTCGGCCAAAGCCGCATGCATTGTTACAACGTTTACGGTCCCACGGAGTGTACCGTGGATGCCACAATTGAGCGAATCGCCCCAATGTCCGAGTGCCCGTCGATCGGCGCTCCGCTTGACAACGTGAATACCTATGTGCTCGACGAAGACATGGAACTACAACCCGTCGGCATCCCTGGAATCCTCTATATTGGGGGGCGAGGAGTTGCGCGGGGTTACTACGGCCAACCAGCCTTGACGGCTGAGCGTTTTGTCCCAAGCCCTTTCGACGAGACCGGCGAGAGGCTTTACTGCACGGGCGACCTGGTTAGGATGTTGCCCAACCGGAAGCTGGAGTATCTCGGCCGCGAAGACAACCAGATGAAGTTACGAGGGTTCCGCATCGAACCAGGCGAGATCACTGCCGCCCTGTACAAGGACGAAAACGTTGTAGATGCCACGGTGCTTTTGCACCACGGAGATCTGGAGCATCCGCAATTGATCGCATATGTCGTACCGCGCCTCAAATCTGGATTGAGACCAGATCAACTTCGAGCGTCGCTCTCAGACCGCATACCCGAGTACATGCTTCCGAACGTGATTATCTTTCTCGACGAACTACCTGTAAATACGAGCGGCAAGATCGATCACCTCCTGCTGGAAGAACTCACGCCCAGCTATACTCTTTCGAGTCAGCACAATTCTCCGCCGTCAACGCCAACGGAGAGTTGGCTTACTCAGACCTGGGCTTCGGTATTGAACGTAGAAAACGTTGGCGTCTGTGATAATTTTTTTCAACTGGGCGGCCATTCACTTTCAGCGATGCAGGTGGTTGCTAGAGTTCGTAAGCACTTTTCGATAGATGTTCCGTTCGCGCAGTTATTTCAGAAACCAACGATCGCGGCTCTTGCCAAAATCATCGACGAAGCAATCTGCGCCACATCATGTCAATAATTGTGGTCCGGGCCGGGAGTGCCGTCCAGAAGCGCAGGTCGATTGCCGATCCGATGTTGCGAAAGGATAACAGTCATGCTTGGTAAGGATAAGCTCGATTGCATAGTAATCGGCTACAACGAAACTCCTTTTGAAGAATACGAGCTCCTTCTTCGTAGCTACGGCGTGTACTCAGAAGCCTATCGTGACCTCAAATTCAATTTTGTTAACTTGGACGGGCATCCGCTGAACTATGTTGGGCTTCTGAATAACATCCTGCAGCAAGCTGCCTCCAAGAACCCAAGCCATCCGTTCGCTACTAGCCATTTTGAATCTGGCGATATTCTCAATTTGGCGGCCGCGTACCTGACTACTTACTTGAGGCGGCGCGGCATACATGCCGAAATCGTCAATCTGTTTCAAAGCGAAAAGGATAGATTGGCAGCGTATCTTGCGCAAGAACCTGCAGCCGTTGCGATTACGACAACGTTCTATGTGATTAATCATCCTTTGTACGAGATGGTCCAATTTATCCGGCAACAGAACCCCGACGTCAAGATTGTAGTCGGAGGCCCTCTCATCGCTAACCACGCTCGGAATTACGATGCAGAGGGTTTTTCAGCGGCTCTATCTGATATCGGAGCCGACATATACGTCATTGAAGGCCAAGGCGAAGCTACGCTATCAGAAATTGTCAACTGCCTACGCGGCGGAAAAGATCTTGCCTCAGTGCCAAATCTTGCATACTTCGAGGATGGTAAGCTGCTCCGGACCGCCGAGGTCCGCGAGAATACGCCGCTAGATGAAAACTTCATCGATTGGACGGGTTTTGGCGAGCGCGATCTTGGTCCCACGCTTCAAACCCGCACAGCAAGAAGCTGCGCCTTTAATTGTGCATTTTGCAACTATCCAACCCGCGCTGGGAAGCTAAGCCTGGCCAGCGTAGACACGGTCGACAAAGAGCTGGAAACGATGCGGGCGCTTGCATATGTGCGCAACGTCGTCTTCATTGATGACACCTTCAACGTGCCCTTGCCCAGGTTCAAGCAATTATGCCGGATGATGATCCGTCGTAACTTTGGTTTCAAGTGGTTTTCTTACTTCCGGTGCAGCAACTCCGATGAAGAGACGATCGCATTGATGGCAGAGAGCGGGTGCAAGGGCGTCTTCCTCGGGATTGAGTCAGGGTCGCCAGCCATCCTCAAGAACATGAACAAGGCCGCGACGATAGAGAAGTACGCAGAAGGCATCCGGCTTCTCCACAAGTATCAAATACTGACGTTCGGCTCGTTTATTGTGGGTTTCCCGGGTGAGACGGACGAGACCGTTGAAGAAAGTATTCGTTTCATTCGTGAAAACAAACCTACTTACTTCCGGGCGCAGTTATGGTACTGCGAGCCAGGAACGCCAATCGACGTCCAGCGAGCGAAATACAACACGACGGGTAGCGGCTTTGTATGGCACCACTCAACGATGGATAGCCTCAGGGCAATGGATCATATCGATCGGATGATGCTCTCCATTAAAGAGTCCCAGTGGTTGCCGCAATGGTCCTTCGATTTCTGGATAATCCCGTATTTATTTGGTAAGGGAATGTCAGAGCGGCAGCTGGCGGTCTTCATGGGCCATGCAAACCGGCTGCTCTCGCTTGAAATCGCCGAAATTAGAAAAGAGGAAAAGCGGACACTTCAGCAACAGATCTATAGCAATTTGCTGCAAGAAGCCGCCGGTTGGTCATACGAAACCAACGACGGTGCATCAGTCGGGCCGGTGGTCATATCTCCAATCCGGATAGATCTGACGTTCAACGATGGTGCGTTAGACAGTACACCGTCAATCTGCGAGGAGCCGCTTGTGTCGATCGATGCTGCGTCGAACGGCGCCGGGACGACCGCGTTAAAGGATGGTCGCCCGCTTGAGACCATTCGCCGTGTTCTTAACCGTCATCCAGATGTTACGAATAGCTTGATAATCGACCGGCATACCTCCTCGGCAATTCGACGCGTTGCCTATTACTCATCTCGAACTCCCATCGAGCCTGCAACTCTGAGCAGTGTTTTGGCTGGGCACGTGGATGCGAAAGAACTCCCTGATGCCTTCATTCACTTGCACAAGCTGCCGTTGAAGTTGGATGGAACGCCAAATCGCGAAGCGCTTCCGGAGGTCGATCATATGCCGCGGCCTATGAAAACATCGGCCGTAGGACCGCGAACCCCAAACGAAGAAACGGTCATGGAACTGTGGGAAAGAATGCTAGGCACCTCGGGGCTCGGCGTACATGACTCTTTTCAAGACGTCGGCGGCACGGCCGCTCAAGAGGCATCGCTTTTGGCGCAATTGCGGGACGTATTTGGACTCACGTCTCCGCTTCCGCCAGTTTCCGCCATTCCCACGATCGCGGATCAAGCATTGGCTATTACAAATGCGCAATTACTCGAGGAGAGTGAGGGCGACATAGCGGCATTACTGGAGGAAATATCGAGGGTTCCAGAAAGCACTCTGGCGGGATTACTCGCTGGCGCCGCCAAAGATTATTCGTGAGATGAAAACTGGAGCCGTCGTCTACCGGCGCGTCTCCAAGACATGCTAAAGGTTAGGCTCGCGAACACAATTTAACGAAAGGAATACGGAATGAGCGCGCATGGCGTGATCACTTGTGCCGACTATCAAGACGACGAGAATGTTGTCCTAGCCGGGAAGAAACCTAGCGAGGAATTGTTGGGAGACTTTTATGGCCGTTTCCCCTGGCCTTGGGCCCCGATCAAAGTGGAATGCGTTGAAGACAGAGATTTCGAGCGCATCATGCTTAACCAGAATCTCGGCGACTGGACGCACAGTAAGATTCCGGTATTCCCTAGAATCTGGGTCGCAGGCTGCGGTGTAAACCAGGCACTGCAAACCGCTTTACGTTTTCCGGACGCCTCTGTTATTGGCTCGGACGTTTCGTCGACGTCGCTAGCCATTTGCGAGCGAAACGCCCGTGATCTCGCCATAGGGAATTTAGAGCTGCGGCAGGAGAGTATCAATGATACAGCGTATAAGCAGGAGTTTGACTACATACTTTGCACAGGTGTGATTCATCACAATGCGGATCCGCAGTACACGCTAGCTAAGTTAGCCTCCGCGCTTAATCCTACCGGCATCTTGGAACTGATGGTTTATAATCGCTTCCACCGAACACTAACCAGCTCTTTTCAGAAGGCCATCCGGCTTCTAGGAAACTATACCGATGGCCTCGATTTTGAAGCGGATCTTTCAATGGCTCGAAGCCTGGTACGGAACTTTCCAGTTAAGAATCAAATATCGGAAATGCTCTCGGACTTTAGCGAAGGATCGGAGTCGGATTTCGCGGATCTGCTGATTCATCCGCTGGAGCACAGCTATACAGTCGAGTCTCTATATGAACTCATTGCTTCGTGCGAGCTCGATTATGTCATGCCCGCCGTAACTTCATATGGGCGATTCTGTTCGCCATCGATCCTTTGGGAACTGACCTTCGGCGATGCCGAGTTGCAGTCGCGGTACGAATCTCTTTCAGACTGGCAGAGATGGCAGATAACAAATCTCCTGCTGCATGAAAAATCGCCACTGCTGTGGTTTTACTTGCAGCATAAGGACCGCCCGCGAATTATAGAGCAGGAAATTAATCACGAATTCTTGGACCGAGAGTTCGAGCCCTGCAGAACGCAAAAACGTACTTACCTACTCGGTTCGGACAACGTTTACAGGCCGTCGGCCCGAATGCTGCCGCATCCTTGCAGCCCTCCTGAAGGCGCCTTTTGTGCAATCATGGACGAAATTCGCCCGGGTGTGACTCTGCACGAGATTTTTCATAAGCTGCAGCTCCCCACCACCCCGGCAGCACTACACGAAGCACGAGTCAAGTTAACAACCTCAGAGTTTCCATACCTTAAGGCTGTGCCAAGGAGCTGACGATGAGTAAAGCAACAGTTGATATTTCAACACTTTCTCCGGAGCGCCGCGCGCTTCTAGAGCTTCGCCTCTCACAAAAGCACGCAAGTAGCGTGTCAGCGCAAGCGCCCATTACGCGCCAGAGCCGGTCCACGACTGTCTTTCCTCTCTCCTTCTCGCAGCAACGTATCTGGTTCATGCAGAACCTTGAACCGCTTACGCCGATTTACAATATCCGCAATGCCGTTTCTTTATCGGGCCTCCTGGATGTATCTTCGCTACAGCGTGCTTTTTCAGAAGTATTTAATCGTCACGATGTGCTCCGTACTCTTTTTCCAGTTGTGGATCAGCAGCCGATGCAGGCCGTGCAGCCTGCACAGCGGTTCAATTTGGAGATGCTGGATCTGACCTCAGTGCCGGACGCGGAGAAGGAGACCAAATATAACTCGATTATCAAGACGCACGGCGAGCGGCCATTCAAACTAGCCAATGAATTCCCAATTCGTGCTCTGCTGATTCGTTTGGCCGACGATGAACATATACTTTCCATGGCCCTCCATCACATCGTCTTTGACGGGTGGTCGATGGACCTGCTAATCCGGGAACTTGGGATGTATTATCAGGGATTTTCTTCGGGGCAATCACCGCATCTCCCGGAACTTCCCATTCAGTATGTCGATTATGCGCTCTGGCAGCGCCGGTGGCTCCAGGGACCGGTTCTCGCAGCGGAGTTGGAGTATTGGAGAGGCCGGCTGGAAGGCATCAGCTCGATCACCGAACTGCCCTACGATCACCCGCGCCCAGTCGAAGCTGCGTTTTCCGGAGCAAAACAATATTTCCAGTTACAGCCGCCAGCTGCGGACATAATCCGGCGGCTCGGACAACAAGAAGGGGCCACACCGTTCATCACGATGCTCGCCATTTTTAATGTGCTCCTTCAACGGTACACGGGCAAAAACGACGTCGTCGTAGCTACCTCGATCGCTAACAGAAGCCGGGCCGAGACTGAGTTTCTCATTGGTCCACTGCTGAACATACTCGTGCTGCGGAATGATACATCTGGCGATCCAAGTTTCCGGAGCCTATTGCGTCGCGTCCGCGATACGTCGCTCGAAGCGTATGCTCATCAGGACCTTCCATTCGATAAGGTTGTCGAGGAGCTTCAGCCGGAGCGTCATCTGAACCGGACTCCACTCGTACAGGTGGCGTTTGCGCTATTAGGCGCTCAGACCAAACGGGAAGCCGAGTTGGCGGGAGTGAAAGTAACTACCATCCAACTGCCAAACAGAACCTCGAAATTCGATCTCTCAGTGCTCATGCACGCTGACAAGGGCACGTTTGCTGGGACGGTTGAATACAGCACCGAACTTTTCGAAGCTAGTACTATACAGCGGCTCATCGGACACTTGCGTACCTTAGCCGGGAACCTGGTGGCCAATCCAGATCGTCCCATTTCCACTTCGCCGATGCTTACAGACAGCGAAACGATACAGGTCCTTCGAACCTGGAACAACACGGCTATCCGTTCCCCTCTGCATCAGAGCATCGCCAAACGGTTCGAGGATCAGGTAGAGCGAAGCCCGGAGGCGCCGGCTATGCGGTTCGGCCCAAGGCAGATGACATACGCGGAGTTAAATCGAAAAGCTAACCAACTCGCTCGCTACCTTGTAGCGGAAGGCATCGGCCCGGAGCGAGTGGTTGGGATATGCATGCGCCGCTCCTTTAGCATGTTGGTAGCAATTCTGGCCGTTGTCAAAGCAGGCGCAGCCTATCTTCCTCTGGATCCAGTGTATCCCGTAGAGCGGCTTCGCTACATGATAGAGGATTCAGCGGCCGCCTTTCTCCTTGTCGACCCGGAGTTATCCAGCCGGTTTAGTGGCTCGGCAAACATGTTGAGCTATAACTCGGACGATCCCGCCTCCGCCCACGAAGCGGAGCACAATTGTGAAATAAAAATTCATCCGGACAATGCCGCTTACGTCATTTACACCTCCGGTTCAACAGGCCGTCCGAAGGGTGTAGTTATTACGCATCGAGGTCTGGAAAACTATCTCGGCTGGTGTGCCAGTCGCTACTGCACCGAGGATGGAACGGGTATAGCCCTCCACACTTCCATCGCCTTTGATCTGACCGTAACGGCTCTGCTTCCAGGCCTGCTCGCGGGCAAGACGCTGGATATTCTTCCTGAGGAAGATTCATTGGAGGCCTTCTGCCAATGGTTCACCAACGCAAACGACTCGACGCTGGTAAAGATCACGCCAGCACACCTGGAGGCGCTAGAGCAGAAAACCCCGCCGAACAATGCCGCATCACACGCTAAATTCTTCGTAATCGGAGGCGAGGCGCTACTATACGAGCGCCTTGCTTTCTGGCGTCGAAACGCGCCGGAAGTGCGTCTTGTAAACGAATATGGTCCGACTGAGACGGTGGTTGGCAGCTCCGTGTATGAGGTACTGCCCGACGACCCACATTCTGGTCCGGTACCCATCGGCAAACCGCTCGCAAATACATCCATTTATATTCTCGACGCTGACATGAATCCAGTGCCGGTTGGAATTGTAGGGGAGATCTATATCGGGGGTGCCGGACTGGCTCGCTGTTATGTAAATCGGCCTGCTCTTACCGCGGAAAAGTTTGTTCCCAATCCTTTCGGTTCGGGCGGTACGGAGAGACTTTACCGCACCGGCGACAGCGCAAAATATCGCGCCGATGGGAACATCGAATTCCTCGGCAGGCGCGACGATCAAATAAAAGTACGCGGTCACCGCATCGAATTGGGCGAGCTTGAGATTCAACTCAGCCAATATCCCGGTGTGGAGCAGGCGGTTGTTATCGCTCGGGAGGACGTGCCTGGAGAGAAGCGCTTAATCGCCTACTCAGTTCTGGAGACCGGATGCGAGCTAACTAGCGCCGAGCTCGCTGACTTCTTGAAAGCGCGCGTTCCGGCTTACATGGTGCCAGGAGCATTTGTCTTTCTTCCAAAATTTCCGCTTACGTGGAACGGAAAAGTCGATAAACGGAGCCTTCCCGCTCCGGGCGAAGCCCCGCGGCAGGCGAATTCGTCGCCTCGCTCGGAAGATGTACTGGAACTGCAGCTAATTCAAATTTGGGAAGACCTCCTGAACGTCCGGCCTATATCGCGCGCCGATAACTTCTTCGAACTAGGCGGCCACTCCTTGCTTGCAATCCGACTTACAGCCGTGATACAGAGACGCTTTGGCCAGAATGTCGCGTTATCTGATATATTTCGAGGTAGTACCGTCGCGCATTTGGCCGACGTCCTCAGGGACAAGCTCTCCGGTACGAGCCGTGCATCACTCGTAGCGATCAAGCCTACGGGGTCAAGTGCGCCTTTATTCTTAGTTCACCCCGGCAACGGGAGTGCTGCTTGCTTTGAACCCCTGGCAAAATACTTGTCACCTGATCAGCCGCTCTATGCTTTCGAAGCGCCGCACCCGGTGGAACTCAACGGCCCCGATGTTCCCGTAGACGAGAGAGCAGCAGAGTACATTGCGGAACTTCAGCGCATCCAACCCGAGGGGCCGTATTTCATAGGCGGGTATTCGTTCGGAAGCGTCGTGGCGTTCGAAATGGCTTGCCAACTTGAAAGGCAAGGACATCGAATCGGTCTCGTAGCTCTCCTGGACGGGGGCTCTCCCAGCATTGCGCAACGAACGAAAGGACGTAGCGACGCAATCATTCTTGCGGGTGTAGCACGTGACTTAGCGCGAGAATCCGGCGTCAGCTTTTCACTAACACATGGCGAAATCGCGTGCCTATCACCCGAGCAAGCTATCCAAGTTATCCTGGATCGCTTAAAGCGCTCGAATATTCTCCCCCCCGAAGTTGGTCCGTCGTGGGTCGCCCGGTTCCTCGAAGGTACTCGTGCCCGAATTTCTACAGTCGAGAACTACAGTCCGGGTATTTATCCGGGCACGCTAACTCTGTTCCGTTCCACTGAAAGGGAACCCGAAAGTACAAAAGCGTGGATGGCGGCCGGAATAGACGCCAACGATGAAATGCGCGGCTGGGATTCGCTCTCTACACAGCCGGTACAAGTAGAGCCAATCACTGGCTATCATTCAACAATGCTCAAAGAGCCCTATGTTCAGATAGTTGCGCAGAAACTGCAAACGTATACCCAAATCGATGCTATAGTTATGCAAACAGCAGGCACTTACTAGCTTCAAAGTCAGCGGTTAAAGGCCAGCGCCTGACGCTCGTGAAAGTATCAGATCAAAGTACTCACATCGAATGGGATCGCTGGGGCGTGCCGCATCTCTATGCGCGCTCGGCTGAAGCGCTATTTTACGCGTTCGGCTGGGCCCAGATGCAAAACCATCGGAGTACATTGCTTCGTCTGTATGGTAAAGCGCGCGGCCGGGCTGCGGAGTACTGGGGGGAGCAGTATCTCGATTCCGATATCTGGATTCACCTCATGAGCGTTCCGCAACGCGCCCGCGTCTGGAGGAAACAACAGACTCCGTCTTTCGGGCGGTTCCTCGACGCGTTTGCGGCAGGCATAAACGATTACGCCGCTAAGAAGCGAAAAACCATACCCCCTGAACTTCTTCGGGTTCTGCCGGTCACTTCAGCAGATGTTTTGGCGCACGTCCAGGCTGTAGTTCATTACTATTTCATCGTGAATCCAGCCATGATCGGCGGCAACTATCAGCCTTCCGAGACCGCAGTCGCCTCCAATGCATGGGCGATCGCCCCTTCATTCGGCCGTGGCAGAACGATGCTGCTCGGCAATCCCCATCTGCCGTGGGAGGAGTGCAATACCTTTTTCGAGGCGCAATTTAGAAGTGACGATGTGAATTTCTACGGCGCATGCCTGGTTGGATTTCCCGTGCCGATGATGGGTTTTAGTCCGTTCATCACGTGGACTCACACCGCAAATCGAGCGCAGGCTTTCACCACGTATGAGCTGTCCGTGAGAGGTGGCGCGTATCGATATGACAGGCGCGCCAGACACTTCCGGACGCACCGGCGCCAGTTGCGCATCCGATTGAATGACGGCCGTGTTCGAGTTAAGACCCTTGAGATCCGGCATTCCATTCACGGCCCGATCGTTTCCCGGAACGGCGCCCGCGCAACTGCGCTTCGTGTGGCTGGCTTGGATGTAAGTGGAATTTGTGAGCAATGGTGGTCGATGGCCTGCGCGAGCAACCTTGCGGCTTTTGAAGCGGCTCTGAGACGCTTGCAAATTCCGATGTTCAACGTTCTTTACGCGGATCGTGACGGGCGCATCATGTACATGTTCGGTGGGCGAATTCCCGTTAGAAGGGAAGGAGCCTGGAATTGGGCAGGCCTAGTTCCAGGGGATACGTCTGAGACCTTCTGGAACACGACTCACGGTTATGATCAGCTTCCGCGTGTAGTGAATCCCGCTTCAGGATGGCTCCAGAACGCCAATGACCCGCCGCTAACCAGTACACTTCCGCCAGCCATCGCCAGTGAAACTTTTCCGCGTTATTTTCAACACGGCCCCCCGATCGCACGCGCCCAACGATCGTTGCGCATGCTGTCTGGGCGCACGTCCATCAGCTTCGAAGAAATACTTTCGCTGAAACACTGTACACATAGTGAGATTGCGGATCGTATTTTGTGTCAATTGGTTCAGGCGTTACGAGAAACTAACTCTCGGCTCGCCTTGGAAACCGCCGTCGTACTCGACCGCTGGGATCACTGCACCCGGCCAGAGAGTCGAGGAGCTGTGTTGTTCTTGGCGTTTCTTGAAGCTATGCTTCACCAGTCGCCGGGATTCATCGAATATGCAGAACCGTGGCGCGTTAACGAACCCCTATCCACTCCTTGTGGATTGAGATACGAGCAGCGCGTCGTTGACAAATTAGTAGGTGTCGCTGTTGACACGTATGAACGCTACGGAAGCCTGGCGGTGAGTTGGGGAGAGGTGTATCGTTTGCGCCGCGGTTCGGTCGATTTACCTGCACTGGGTGGACCTGACCTGCTTGGTGGCTTTCGTGTTCTGGAGTTCAATCCTTGTGGTGATAACAAGTATTCGGCTAAGGGAGGCGATGCATTCATGTTTGCGGTGGAGTTCGACGGTTCGTCCATGCGAGCGAGAACGCTTCTTCCATTCGGAAATGCAACTGAGCCGGAGTCTCCTCACTCCATTGATCAAGTCGAACTTTACAATACCGGCCAATGGCGTGAGCCATTTCTGACCGCACATCAAATCGGGGCTAACTTGAACAGTGTTGAGCGGCTTGGCGGTGTCTAAGTAACTAGCGGGCTATCGAACCCAAGGGCGCCCCTCGCATGCTCTCCAAAGCTGAACCGAACAGATCGAAAAAAGTGAAGGTATTCTGCTTTCCCTACGCCGGCGGAAGCGCGCAGGAGTTTTCACCGTGGACTAAATACCGCTCGGAACACCTGGAACTCGTTCCGGTTGAGATTCCCGGTCGCGGCCGCCGCTTTGGTGAGGAATCGCATCGCTCGCTCAAGACACTGGTGCCGGCTCTGGCGCGTGAGATTCAAACCGCAACCGACGGGCTCTTCGCATTCTTCGGACACAGCATGGGGGCCCTTTTGGTGTTTGAACTGTGCCGCTTTATGCGCCAGTCAGGCGCGACGCTGCCCGTCTGTTTGTTCATCTCCGGTTCAAAAGCTCCCCATCTCGCGTATATCCCACCAGCTTCACGTTGGTACAATTCAGCCCTACCTGAGTTTGTCGGCCACTTACGATCTTACGCCGGGTGTCCTCCTGAGATGCTGGAAAACCCAGAATTGATGGAGGTGGTTCTTCCTTATCTCCGCGCAGATCTCGGCATCGCTCAATCTTACGAGTTTCATTCGGGCGATCCCCTGCCAATACCTATCTGTGCCTTCGGCGGCGACTGCGATCCTCACGTAAGTATCGAAGACGTTCAAGCATGGCTTCACCACACCACGAGCAATTTCCATTGCACAATACTTCCGGGCGATCATTTCTTTTTTCGTGCGTGGCAGCCCGAACTTCTTCATCACATCGCTAGCTGCGTCTTATCTAGGATGGCGGTAACCAGTGCCGCATGAAAGTGCAAATTCCGTTGCAGGTAATTCGCCGCGAGCCACTTTGAAATCTCTGGGCGAAGAAATACGGCGGAATCCGCAAGACTCGCACACGTATCACCGCATGGCTGCTGCTTACGGGCAGCGGCGCGAATTTGAACCAGCATGTGAGTTTCTTCAGAAGGCCATTAGCCTGGATCGGCAAAACCCGAAATATTGGTGCGATCTGGCTACCAGCTTTTCGTGGCTCGGTGACAGTGAACTGGAATTGGACGCCCTGCAGTCGGCACTCGCGCTGGACCCATGTTGTGTTGACGCCTGCATGCGCCTCGCGGCTAAGGCGAGCGAACGTGGAGATCTGAAGCAGGCTAGAAAGTATTTCGACAAAGCGCTCAATGCGGCTCCAATGAGCCGAGAGGCGTGCGAAGGGCTTTGCGCCACCTACCTCGAAGAGTACGGCGAAGCGGAAGCCCAGACTCGGACCGCGGCTGCCCTCACCATGAGCAGTGACGCCGTTCCCGTCCTGAAAGCCCTTGCCGCAGCCTTACAGTCGCGAGGGCGCTATGAACAAGCTCTCGGTCAGTGGTCGAAAGTGTTGTTGAGCGATCCGTCGGATAGCACAGCGCTGATGGAAGCTGCAAATGCGGAGGTGGCGCTTCGACGCTTCGATTCGGCCTCTCGGCTCTTTCGCCTGGCTAGCGCCGCTGCACCGGAAAGCAGTGCCGTTGCGCTCGCGACCGCGCATTTCGCCTTCCGCACAGGCTGCTTGGACGATGCATGTGAGATCATCCGGCATGCGCTGGTGCGATCCGTTTTAAAGCCGCACTGGCTCGCATCGCAGCCGGCGGCCGCGCCTATCTGGACGGGTGCTGAAAACATCGCCGGGAAGACCGTTCTAGTTGAATGTGCAGGTGCTTTTGGGGATAACATACAGTTCGCGCGCTTCGCTTCTCTCATGAAAGTAAGTGGGGCGAAGGTCGTCTTACAGTGCCTGCCTCCCTTGCAAGACATACTTCGGAGCATGCAGTCCGTCGACGAGGTTATTACACCGTACGACGAGTGCGCTCCTATCGATTATCAGTGCCGCGCCGATATCGCTATGTTTCTTTCGCCATGGACATGGGACTGGATAAAGCGAGACACACCATATATCGTGCCGTCCAACGGCCAAACCGTGTTCCCTCTGATAGCTCCGGACAACCTACCGCGAGTGGGTATCGTCTGGCGCTCCCAATCGCTTTCCACCGGGCCCACCGTTCCTGCTCACAAGCAAACACGGAATCATTTCGCCTTTCGCTCTATTCCCCTGGAATTGCTGCAACCCCTGTCGGAGAGCGCCACCGTCTATGGACTTCAAGTTGGCCCGGGGACCGAGGAAATTCGGAGTTCCACACGCGCCTGGATGACCCAGAACTTCGAAGCTGACTTCTCCCGTACTACTGCCATCATCATGGCGATGGACGCCATTGTAACCGTTGACTCCGCGATGGCCCATCTCGCCGGCGCACTGGGAAAAACCTGCTTCTTGATGCTGCCGTATTATCCAGAATTCCGCTGGATGACGGAGACCAACGATTTCTTTAACGGCAGTGCGTCGGCTTGGTATCCCGCCACTTCGGTCTTTCGGCAGCCACGGCCAGGCGATTGGCATCCTGTTGTTTCAGATATCGCAGAACGGCTACCTGCCTTGCGATCAGTCCGGCCCTGACACCAATAGCCTGCCCTGCAGGCCCGGCCTCATGACTTTGTCGACGATACGCATCATTGGTCTTTTAACTCTCGAATGCGTTTGTTCTTCAGTATCCAGTGCGCAACGCTCCGTCACCCTCCTCGAGGCCTTGCGCAGCACTTTATCCAATCATCCGGGAATAAGTATCCAAGAACAGCAGGTCGTTGCGGACCGCGGCCTTGAGTTGCAGGCCGCGTCGATCTTTTATCCTGTTTGGGTAACGTCCTTAACTCAGCAGCGGTCATATATTCCGCTCACTGCACTCGATCAGCTCACTTATTTGGCCGACGGGTACCCGCGGGCGTCGGCCCAAGTGTTGACATATACCGACCTGAACAGCAGCTACACCAAGCTGGAGCCAAATGGCATTCAGGTGATCTTGAGCACAGACGCAAATCGCTCCGAGGACAATTTATTAGATAACTTCGGAGCAAACCGTTCCATAAGTCAGTTCCGAATCGTCCTTCCGTTACTGGCAGGTCGGGGGCGCGATGTCGTTGAAGCTGCTGATAGAGCCGCTGCCGTCGAAGTGAACGCTGCGTTGCTGGATCTAAACCAAACGATCTCTCAGTTAATGGTCAATACCGCGCAGAGCTATTGGAATTTGGTGGCTGCAAAGAAATTCCTCAAGGTCGCGGGAGAGTCCGTCGAACGAGGAGCGGAATTGGTTGAGGACACGCGAGCATTGATAGAGGCTGATCAGGAGCCTCGTTATGACATTCACGACGCAAGCGCTAACTTGGCAGACCGGAAGTCCAATCAAATCGCTGCTGAACAAGCCGTGATTGACGCGCGTTGGCAATTGGCGCTGAACATGGGGCTGAAGCCGCAGGAAATGACGGAGCTTCCCGACGCCGCGGACGATTTTCCCGAAGAACCAGAGCTGAATACCGTGGAAATTAGTAACCAGGTGGAACAGCTATGCATAAACGCGGCCTTACAGAACCGGGCGGATGTGTTGGCAGCCCGCAAACGCCAGGACTCGGCCCGTATCCTGCTTAGAGCGGCCAAAGACACGTCGCGGCCTCGCCTGGACCTAAGCATTGGCGCTGGCTACGAAGGACTGCGCGAAGGAACCTGGCCTGACAAATACCTTACTTCGTTCCTGTTAGGTGGCCGGGGGCCCGATCTTGTAGGTACCTTAACATTTACGAACGCCAATAAGGTCCTCGCGCGAGGAAAAATCATGCAAGCCCAGGCGCAAGTAAGCTCAAGCCAGCTCCAGACGCTCGACGTCGAACGCTCGGTTAGTGGTTCCGTTATCGACGCCCTGTTTGCAATCCACAACAGCTTGCTCCGCCTCCGTAATGCGGCCGAATCTGTCATTCAGTTCCGCCAAGCTCTGGCAGGCGAACAGAAAAAGCTTCGGCTGGGAGCCGGGTCGATCATCTCAGCCCTCACGGTAGAGGATCGGCTTACAACGGCTCTGACCGAGTTTGTTTCAGCACAGTTGGCGTACCCAGCGGCGCTTGCGCAGTTACGATTTGCGATGGGCGCTATCGTTGCGCCCGACAAGAGCGTTCACACGATCGACGAGCGTGTCTTCCGTGAGTTGCCCCAGCAACTTACAGAGCCCAAAGACGCCCACTAGAACCGAAATTAGTAATTGTAAGGGCAACTGGTATCAATGCGACTATCACGTAAGAACCTCGGCTCTTCTAACGGCAGCCATGTAACAGGCGCCCTATCGCAGCCGGAAGATCTTGACCCGATCCTAAAGGTTTTCTCATATGTGGAATGGACCTCGCTCTTGATCGTATTTGCAATTCTCGGCGGGGTTGTGGTTTGGTCTATAGTCGGCGTCCTGCCGGTAAAGGCGAGTGGACGCGGCGTGATTGTCAAAACCCGCCCAATCGTGGATGTAGTCAGCGTGCAAGGGGGGCTCGTCATCTCCGTGCCTGTTCGTTCGGGCGATCACATTTCGACGGGCCAGATTATTGCGCGCGTCGCGCAACCGGAGACCTCCGAAAAACTCAAAATCGCCCAAATTGAGCTGGAGCTAACGAAGCGAGACCGGGAGCAGGCTCTTCACGTCATCGACAAAAATGTCGGCCTCCGGTCAGACCTTGCAAAACTCCGGAAGGCAAACGCCGAGCGAGAAATTTCTGACCTGCAAGCCCAGGCAGAGTTGGCGAAGAAGCAGGTGCTCCTCGGTAAGCAACTTCTAGAGAGCGGGCTAATTACTCACCAACAGGACTATGCCAATCAGCAAGCGGTGACGGCGATCAACCAGGAGATTGCAAACCGGCGTGCCCTCATTCGGCAAGATGAATCGGACGCCTTCGCAATCGAGACCGCTCCCAAGCAGACCGCAGCCGAATGGGACGCTCGCCTCCGCCGCGCGGAGATGGATGTTGAGACGCTGCAGAAACAATTGACGCTCATCGAAAACGTGGTAGCTCCTTTTCCCGGCGTAGTGCTGGAGTTGAAGGCGGATGCTGGGGCGCTGGTTAACTCCCGAGCTCCGATTGCCGCAATCGAGCCGGACATAACGACGGTGGACGTAACTGCCTGTGTGCCTTCGGCAACAGCAAAGACGGTTCGAACGGCAATGGATGCGGAAGTGCTGGCCGCCGATGTAGACCCGCGGGAACGCCGCCTCTTACGCGGCAAAGTATCCTATGTTGCCGATTATCCCGCAACTCCTTCTGCCTTGATAACTACCTTCGGGAATGAAGAGATCGTAAAAGCGCTAACAGCAGCCGGGCCAGTAAACGAAGTAAAAATTGAACTCCTACCTGATAGGAGAAGTAAGCACTGGCTCGCTTGGCTACTCGCGCGGCCTAAGATGGTCCACATCTCCAGCGGTACTTTGTGTGACGTCAAAATTATCACAAAGCGGCAACGCCCAATAGTTCTTCTGTTCCCGTATGCCGGGCAAAAGTGATTTCCTGAACTAATCCGAAACAGCTAATTGCGGCGCGTTCACATGATTGGTGCTATGTCGAAGCTTCAACGGGTGCGCACTCCCACCGTGCTTCAAATGGATGCGGTAGAGGGTGGTGCCGCGGCCCTCGGTATCATTCTCGCGTACCATGGACGCTTCGTCCCGTTAGCAAAACTTCGCGAGGACTGCGGAGTTTCCCGCAACGGCACAAAGGCCAGCGCAATTGTGAGCGCCGCCAAGCTGCACGGACTTATCGCCAGAGCCTTCGAGAAGCCGGCCGACGAGCTGAAAACAATCAAGGTCCCGTTTGTCGCCTTCTGGAATTTCAACAATTACGTAATTATTGAAGGTTGGAATAATAGAACGCTGTACGTTAACGATCCCGCCACGGGCCCTCGTGCAATAAGAACCGAAGAATTTGTAAAGCGGTATATGGGCGTTGTTCTTACGTTTGAGAAATCGCCCGCGTTTCGGAAAGGCGGCGTTAAAGAGTCGCTGCTTCGGTCGCTCCGGCCTCGGTTAGCTGGCTCGAATTCCATGCTCTCGTTTGTGGTGTTCGCGACCCTCGGCTTGGTAGTACCTGGTTTGGTAGTGCCGGTTCTTTATAGAGTGTACGTTGACAACATCTTGGTCGGAGGATCGACGGAGTGGTTGCGGCCCCTGATCTTCGCTCTTCTTTTGGCCTGCATAGTCAAGTGCGCTTTAACGGTTCTGCAACAACGCTGTCTATTTCGTCTCGACACTCGCCTCGCGCTGCGTTCTTCCGGCCGGTTTTTCTCCCATGTACTACGTTTGCCCATGGAGTTCTTTTCACAGCGCAGACCTAATGAAGTTGGAATGCGCGTTGAGCTTAATGACAACATAGCCCTGCTACTCGCGGGTCAATTAACGCCCAACGCCGTAAGTATCCTGATGATCGGCGCTTACGCGGTGTTAATGTTTCAATACGACGCCGTATTGACAGGTCTTGGCGTTGCGATCGCCTCGCTGAACATTGTTACGTTGCGGTGGGTGTCTCGTCGGCGTCGCGATGCCAGCAGCCGGCTACAGCAGCAACAGGGAAAGTTACTCGCCACGGCGACCGCTGGGCTTCAGATGATAGAGACCCTGAAGGCTACCGGTACCGAGTCGGACTTCTTCGCCGAATGGGGTGGAAACCAGGCTAGTGTAATCAACTCGCAGCAGGAACTTGGCCTATCTTCCCAAATCCTGATCGCCGTTCCGCCGCTCCTTCAGTCGCTGAACCTCATAGTAATTCTGTGCATCGGGGCAGTGCGCGTCATCGACGGCCTCCTTACGATTGGCATGTTGATCGCTTTTCAGAGCCTCATGGCGACCTTTGCTGACCCGGTCAATCGCGTCGTGGATTTGGGCGGCAAGATGCAAGAACTAGAGGCACAGGTCAAACGCGTCGACGATGTCCTGCAGTACCAGTCTGAGACTCCCCTGCTACTTCCATCCCATCCCGGCGCTTCGGTGGACTGCGGGAGGTTGCAAGGCTATATAGAGTTTGTCGACCTAACCTTTGGCTATAACCGCCTCGAAGCACCGCTGATTAGCAATTTCAACTTGACGGTAAAACCCGGGCAAAGAATCGCCCTCGTGGGCGCGTCGGGCAGTGGCAAGTCCACGGTCGCGAAGCTTGTTTGTGGTCTCTATAAACCCTGGACAGGCGAAATCTTATTGGACGGCAAACCGAGAGAATCAATTGCTCGCGAAGTGCTAAGTAACTCCCTTGCGATGGTGGACCAGGATATTTTCCTATTTAACGGCAGCCTTAGGGACAACATTACGCTTTGGGACACAACACTCCCCGAAACGGCCGTTCTACAGGCGGCCAAAGACGCTCAAATCCACGAAGCTATCTCGGAACTTCCCGGCGCTTATGACTACATTGTTGATGAAGGTGGCAGAAATTTCAGCGGTGGGCAGCGGCAACGTCTTGAGATCGCACGGGCTCTGGTCTCCGATCCGCGCATTTTAGTGCTCGACGAGGCCACCAGCGCGCTAGATCCCAAAGTCGAAACCTTAGTAGATGATGCCGTCCGCCGCCGAGGCTGCACGTGTCTGATTATTGCTCACAGGCTTAGTACGATCCGCGATTGCGATGAGATCGTTGTTCTTGAGCGTGGAATCGTAGTAGAGCGCGGGGTGCATGCTGAAATGGCGGCCGCCCGCGGACCGTATTCCCGTCTTATCGGCGCTTACTAGCATGCAGACTGCGATAGAAAACGACCTTGCGTTACTCGGCGAGGTAACGGAGCTATTCGCAAATCAATCTTTCCTCACGTCGGACCGTAACTCCGTCTGGGTTGTGATTGAAGGTTCATTAGATTTATTTCTTCAGAAAACTTCAGAAAATCAGTGCGTCGGACCGCGTTATCATGCCCTGCGCGTTGAGGCCGGAAACGCCGTTTTTGGCGCTGACGCGGATGACGACCGCTTTGTCTTCGTTGCCTGTCCTGCGCAGGGAACCAAGATTGTCAACACATCGTACCAACTATTACACGCTTGGCTTTCGGACGAATCGAAGCATAGCACCGCCGAGCGGCTTCTAGACAATTGGATCATCGCCCTCTCCGAAGCTGCTTGCAATTCAGCAGTTCCGAAGAAGTTCGTTTCCTTAAAACCCGATGACCTTCTGGAGTTTGAGACTTCGGCCGTGCTTGCTCCGGTCGATGGCGTTCTATGGGCCAAGCACCTGACAGGTACGTCGCGCTTTGTCGGTGCACAAAACATCCCGTCGTTGGACGGCCATTTCTTCCCGGTTTCGACCAAGGGCTGGTTGCAAACTCAGCCGGGCAGTTCGGTGCAAGTCATCTCGTCTTACCGTTGGCCGAAGATTGACGCAACCGGTGAAGGCCTACAGGTGTTTCATCGGACGGTACGCGCGTGTTTTGTTGTGAAGCGGGACACAGCGGAGGCCTCCGACCGGGATCGTTTTCGACAGAAATCCGAAGCTACTGCCAGTTCTCTACACCGGGCGCTTTGCTGGTTCGCGAGCGCTATCGACAATCGTCTGGCCCATATAGAAGAGGAGGTGCCGGGAAACGCGTTGTTATCCGTTTGCCGGGCCGTTGGACACGCTCAGCAGATTCAGATAGTCTCACAAGTGGGGAGCCGTGACTCCGTGGCGCACAGAGATCCCGTCGCCGCCATCGCCCGTGCCTCCTCCGTCAGGTGCCGCCAGGTGGTTCTCAGCGGAAAATGGTGGACGCGGGATGGCGGCCCTCTTGTCGCGTTCCGGGATAGTGATAACCTGCCTGTTGCCCTGCTGCCTAAGTCGCGAAGCAGATATCGTTTATATAATCCTGCTGACCGCTCTTCGACTGATGTTACCGAAGCGGTTGCTGCTTCTTTAAGTGGAACTGCTTATTGCTTTTACCGGCCATTCCCGCAACGCAAATTCGGTTTAAAGGAGCTTTGTAACTTCGGCCTGGCGAGTTGCCGGCGAGACATCATGGTCGTCGTCCTCATGGGTCTGGTGGGGGGCATCCTTAATTTGGCCTTTCCTATCGGGCTGGGTATGATGCTCGACACGGCGATCCCGAGTGCACAGAGGAGCCTTGTGGTGGCGATCGCGGCGTTTCTCTCAGTCGCCTTGGTTTCGTCCACTCTTTTCGTGGTAACACGCAATATTGCTATGCTACGGCTCGAAGGAAAGTTGAACGCAAGCCTCCAGTCCGCGGCGTGGGACCGCTTGCTGCAATTATCAGTCCCATTTTTTAGAAATTATAGCTCTGGGGATCTCGCCGTCCGTAGCCTCGCCTTCAACGAGATAGCTCAAATTCTTACAGGTCCGGTTCTATCGCTAATCATCAACCAAGCTTTCTCGTTCATAAGCGTACTTTTACTGTTCCTTTATAGCTGGCAGTTAGCACTTCTTGCCGTATTGCTGATCGGCGTAGCGATTGTAGCCTCCGTTACCAGTATTTATATCTATCTTCAATATGCAAGAGTTCTTGGATCTATCCGCGGGCGAGTATCTGGCACCATTGTAGAATTTATGGCGGGCGTCGCGAAGTTTCGTGTCGCCTCGGCCGAGGCAAGAGCATTCGCGGTCTGGGCTCGCTTGGTGGGGGATCGTCGAATCACTACTGCAAAGGCCCGCGCCGCCGCGTTATTTTCAACGGCATTCAACTCGGGCTGGTCCATTTTCTGCTCGGCCGCTATCTTTGGGGCCGCTTCGGCCCTCATGCATGGAAAACAGACACTATCCACTGGGTCGTTTCTTGCATTTTTTGCCATCTTTACTCAGGTCGTCGCAGGCGGCTTGGAATTAGGCACGTCGCTGTTCCCGATCCTGGGCATTATTCCAAGTTACGAACGGCTGCGCCCCATTCTCGAAGCCTCTCCGGAGGTCTTGACCGGCAAGACTTCCCCAGGAGAGCTGAGCGGCTCCATCGAGGTGAGTCATTTGACGTTCCGGTATCGGGCAGACGGCCCACCAGTGCTCAATGACATAAGCTTCGATATAGGTGCAGGCAAGATGGTCGCCCTGGTCGGCGCCTCAGGATGTGGGAAATCCACCATGCTACGGCTTCTGCTGGGTTTCGAAAAACCTGAGGCCGGGGCAGTCTATTACGATGGGCAAGAGCTCGCCGGTTTGGATCTACAAGCTGTAAGGCGGCAAATGGGAGTGGTGCTGCAAGGTGCCCGAGTAGGTTCTGGTACCCTCTACAGTTTAATTATCGGGTCTCTTCCGCTGACCATTGAGGACGCCTGGGAGGCGGCGCGCCTCACGGGCCTTGCAAAGGACATTGAGGCCATGCCCATGGGTATGCAGACAGTCATCGGAGAGGGAGGTGCTACTCTCTCCGGGGGACAACGTCAGCGGCTCGTAATTGCTCGTGCCATCGTTGCGCGTCCTCGCATATTGCTTTTTGACGAAGCCACTAGTGCGCTAGATAATGAAACACAATCGATCGTAACAGCCAGCTTAGACGCCCTAAGGGCAACTCGCGTCGTAATAGCCCACCGCCTGAGTACAATTATTAATGCCGACAAAATTCTAGTGCTGGAAAAGGGAAAAGTCACACAAGCCGGAACATACAAAGAGCTTCTGTCGCAACCGGGTCTCTTCCGGGAACTCGCGAGTCGGCAGATCGCTTAGCCTGCCTCCATGGAATCTAACGATCTCTAAGAACGTGTTATGCGGAAAGCGTTTTTTTTCCTCAGTATTTTGAACGATGCTGATATCGAATGGCTGGCGGCCCACGGTAAGAGAAAGTTTGCTCCCGCTGGGACGTCGGTAATCACACAGGGCGAATCGATAGACGCCATCTCATTTCTCCTCGAAGGCTGTCTATCGGTTACGGTCAGAGGTTCGCCCAAACCAATCGCGACCCTCAATCCGGGTGAAGTGGTGGGCGAAATTTCATTCGTCGACTCTCGCCCTCCTTCTGCCTCTGTAACCGCTATCGAGAACTCGCACTTACTTCAGCTCCCGCTGGTGGCAGTACGAAACAAGCTTAACCAAGACGCTGGCTTTGCAGCCAGATTCTATCGCGCGATTGCCACTTACCTTGCGAATCGTCTTCGTGCTACCTCCAGAATGCTAGGCTACGGAACCGGTCAAGAGCTGGAGGCGGACGAGTTGGATGAAAGTTTGTTGGATAACGCCTCCATTGGCGGCGTGCGCTTTGATGATTTCTTGCGGCGCGTAAGGCGTAGCGATCTTGGCGCAACGGGTATGAACTGACCTCCGCGGCCGGAAGTGCCGGCCGGAACTGGATCAATATGCATAAATGCGTCGTTTGTGGAAGTGAGTTACTCGAGTCCGGAGACTGCTCCACATGCGGGAAATTAAATTTTTCATCGGATGGCAGCCATGCCGATGGGAGCAAGATTGACGAACTCTCGATCATGACCACACGCCTTCCGAACGCTGCGGATCCCTCGCCGCAATCTTCGGCCGCCGCAGCCGTCCTCGCGCCGCCTTCCCCACCCGCTCCTTCAAGTATTTCGTCGTCTTTAACCACGGGGTTCAACGACTGTCGATTCTTTCCGGGAACATTAATCGTCGGACGGTATCGCGTTATCGAACTCCTTGGGCGCGGCGGAATGGGTGAGGTTTACCGCGCCGCCGATCTCGCGCTAGAACAGACCGTCGCCCTAAAATTTCTTCCCTGCGATGCATCCAGAGATAAACGGTTGCTTCAGTTGTTTCACAACGAGGCACGAGTAGCCCGGCAAGTTACTCATCCGAATGTTTGCCGAGTTTATGACATTGGAGAAACGGACGGATTGCCGTTCATCTCCATGGAGTATGTCGATGGAGAGGACATTGCCGCGCTTCTTCACCGAATCGGATCGCTGCCTCCTACTAAAGCTCTGGAAATTACTCGTGAGTTGTTCGCCGGCCTTGCAGCCGCACATGCCCGGGGCGTAATTCATCGAGACCTGAAGCCGCACAATGTGATGCTCAATAAGCAGGGTCGCACTGTGATCATGGATTTCGGTCTGGCCGCCATCGCCAGCCAAATTGAAGGAATTGAGGCGCGCAGTGGCTCGCCTTCCTACATGGCGCCTGAACAACTGTCGGGCTCCTCTGCTTCGGCCAAGAGCGACCTCTACTCCGCCGGACTCATTGCTTACCAGTTATTTACGGGCAAGCGCGCTTTCGAGGGAGCATCTATTGCGGAGTTACTTCACGCTGAAGAAGCGACTGAGCCCGAGCGAATATCGGCGATCGTCCCCGATATCGATCCGCAGACAGAGCGGGCGATTATGCTTTGTATTCAGCCTGAGCCCTCGCAGCGGCCCAGTTCAGCTAGAGCGGTCGCGAGCGCGCTACCGGGCGGGGACCCTTTATCTGCGGCGCTTGCTGCCGGTGAAACACCTAGCCCCGACATCGTTGCGGCTGCAGGTAAGGCGGCCGGTGTCAGACTTCGCTTCGCGATCCTATGTCTCGCTACTGTCATCGCGTGTCTTATCCTCGTCCCAGTTGTCGGTAGGCACTTATCCATTCTTTCCATTACCCCGCTGGATTACTCACCGCCTGTGTTGGAACAAAAAGCTCGCGACCTGGCGGCTTCTTTCGGTTACAATTCCAAGCCCCGCGATTGGGACTCCTGGTTTGAATACGACCGGCCATCCATCGACTTCTTTCAAACCCGTAAACACTCAGAATCCTGGTCTGCCATTTTTCAAAAGCACTCAGCTATAAACTTTTACTATCGCCAGAGTGACCATTACCTGGTTAGCTTGCCGGATGGAATCCTTTCCGCTGACCGGCCTCCTGTCAATAAACCCGGAAATGTGGAGATTCTGCTCGACAGTCAGGGGCACCTGCTTCAGTTTGTCGCTGCCGTTCCTGCCTACGGAGATATAAACCCACCTTCGCCTATCACTTCCGCTTCCCTTTCTGAAAAACTTGGATTTGATCTTACTCGGTTTCAAGAGACGTCCCCTACTTATATCCCCGAAGTAGTGTTCGATCAGCGCCGGGCCTGGATGGGCTCCCTATTCGGCGTGGCGGACGGCCAAACAACCGTCGAAATCGCAACTTGGCGCGGCGCATTGACAAGCTTGTGGATTCGCTGGCCGTGGATACCCAAGCCCGGCATTACGACACATGAGCGCCTGTTCGAATCGACAACTACATACATCTACAACTTGTTCTGTGTTGTCGGTTTGATCGTCGCTTTCTTCCTCGCGCGCCGTAATCTTCGCTTAGGCCGGGTGGACCGGCGGGGAGCTTTTCGGGTCGCGTGTGCCGCGTTTTTTCTAGCGGTCGCGTCCGCCAGTTTCATGGTGCATTTTGTTCCCAGCGTCCAGATGTCGGACGTGGCCTTCGAAACCATCAGCGACGGCTTAGCGCGCGGCATGATTCTTTGGTTGCTCTATCTCGCCTCTGAGCCGACAGTACGTGCGCGGTGGCCTCACTCGATCATCACGTGGAATCGCGCCCTTGCCGGACAGATTAGCGACCCGCGCGTGGCCTCAGACATCTTAGTAGGCGCCGCAACAGGCATGTTGATGCTGTATCTGTTCCTTGCGAGGACCCTATGGTTTGTCTCTCACGGCGCTCCACCCGATGGCCCTAGCGCTAGAATCCTCGGCGGCTTGGGCGAGCTGTTGAGCAAACTGTCGAGCCGTGGCGTCGCCGCACTATTGTGGGCCTCCGCGATCTTGTTAGTCGTATGCGGAGCGCGCGCGTTGCTTCACACTGATTGGCTCGCCGCACTCACTGCCGGCGCTTTCATGACGTTCATCGAAGGCGGGGTCCGGCATTCCCCAACCGTTTCTATCGACGCATCGGTCTATTTTCTGTTTTACTCCGGGATCGCTTTCCTTCTTGTTCGAGCTGGGCTGCTGTCCGCAGTCAGTACAATCTTTGTTATAGATGTCGCAGGCGATATTCCAATCAGTTCAAGCTTTTCCGCTTGGTACAACTGGGAAGCTGCCGTCAACATATCTATCATCGCGGTGATTGCTATTTATGGGTTCAATAAGTCTCAGGCGTCTCCTACCGCTGCAGACCCGCTGTTCTCGGGGATATCTTCTCGAGCCATAGCCGCGTGAGCGAGAGGAAAAATTGGTAACTAGCGCCCTACGTACCGAGCCCACAGTTCTGGTCTATACAAGAAACTTTGTCTCAGGCGGCGGCGGTTACGTTCATCAGAATATTCAGGCGAGCATAGATGCAATTCAGAATATGGGACGCGAACGCTCGTTCGCTGTAGATGTGTCCGATCTTCCAAGCGCCTTTGATCCTATCAATCTTGGGCAGTACGCTTGTATCGTTTTCTCAAATAGTAATAATGAGGCGTTTAGCAGTAATTGCCAGCGCGAAGCGTTTGCTCAGTACATCGAGAACGGCGGCGGGTTTCTCGGAATCCATTCGGCCGCTGGATCTGAACGATCATGGCCCTATTTCTGGTCTGTCCTTGGGGGCAGACTCGCTGGCCACTCTAGAATCCATGAACTACTTATACATGTGGATAATCGCGAGCACCCGGCAACTCGGCACTTACCCCAAGCCTTTCGTTGGATCGATGAATGCTACTACTTCGCTGACATAAACCCCGCAATCCAGCCGCTACTCTGGGCGCGAGCCGATCAGGTGCAAGCATCGTCTAGTCCAGCCCGGAAAGAAAATCGCCTTCCGCTCGCTTGGTGCGTAATTGGCAAATGTGGGAGCCGCCGTTTCTATACGGCGCTCGGGCACGACCCATCCTCCTACGCCGATCCCACCTTCTATCGGCACATATGCGGAGGTATCGAGTGGGTGTTGGGCTGCGACGCTTCCGCCTGCGCGAAGCACCATAACCGTGCTTCCTGTACGATCCCATAGGTCAAAAGATGAACAACGACCCGATCGCATTCGGCCGGACCACCCGCCGAAAGATTTTTAAGGTGCCCCTTATCGGATCGCTCTTATTAGGTAAGGGCCAATCGAATAAAGCGAGCGATCTTGCAGTTACCCACGTCAACATAATCGATACGACTTCAGGTGTAACTAAACGCGATCAGACTGTTCTCATAAAAGGAAACAAGATATCGGCGATAGACGAGTCCCGCCGTCTTCAGCCATCACTCCAAGCACGCGTCGTGCAGGCGAACGGAAAGTACCTAATGCCTGGGTTCTGGGATATGCACGTGCACTTAAGCTACACAAAGGCAAGTGCTCTCCCTACGCTCCTAGCCAGTGGTGTGACTAGCGTACGCGATTGTGGAGGTGTACTTCGTGAACTAGACTCATTCGCAACTGAGGTGCAAACGGAATACATCCATGGCCCGCGTATTTATCGTGCCGGGCCTCAAGTCAATGGTAAGGTATACGCGTTCACTCAGATTGCCGTAACTGGCGCAGAACAGGCTCGTGGTGCAGTCAAAGCGCTAAAAATTGCAGGGGTCGATTTTATAAAGGTGATTGCTGCTATCTCCAGGGATGCCTATTACGGAATTGCCGATGAGAGCAAGACCTCGGATATCCTTTTCGCCGGTCATATCCCTCGCGCCCTAAGTCCCGAGGAATGTTCGAACGCCGGCCAAGGTAGCCTGGAGCATGTTGATACACTCTTCGATGGCAAGATCCCTCCGAACGCGTCTCCGGCGGAGCGTTTGTCCAGAATTGTACGCTTCCGAAAAGATGTTGCGCCGGCTCTCTTTGCGCTATTCGCGAAGAACCACACTCGATACACCCCGACGCTCACCGCTAGCGCGTACCCGTATCTGACCAGGCTGGAAGCGTTGAGAAAGGGAGTCACCGACCCCCGATCAGAGTATGTGTCGAATTTCTCTAAAAGAACAACTCTGGCGTTGTTCGCCAAATATCGAACCGACATGGTGCCGCAAAACGTGGTCGATGAACGCGGCCCGTTCGAGGAGTTTCTTCGTCTGGTCCAAATGATGAGCCAAAGCGGCGTTGCTCTGCTCTCGGGCACCGACATGGCAACCAGCGTGTTCTATCCCGGTTTTAGTCTTCATGATGAGCTTGCGCTTCTAGCGAAGGCCGGCGTTCCGCTGCTACAAGTCCTGCAGTCCACTACATGTAATGCTGCAAAGTTTTTCGAGGCGCATGATCTCGGCAGAATCGAAAGTGATAAGCTTGCCGATTTAGTGCTACTCGATGCAAATCCCTTGGAGGACATAAACAACACGCGAAAGATCACCGCCGTTATTGCCGACGGACAATTGTTTGACCGCGCGGCGCTTGATCAGTTGCGTGAGCTTGGATGTCGGATGGCGAAAGAGGAATGATTATCGCGGCGGCATCGCGGAACCGCGGCTTGTAACTCTCATGCTGATATTACCGGAGGAAGATTGTCGTCCGCTGAACTTATCGTCCGCATGAATGACGGCGCCCGGCGGTTTTCGCTCGAACCTGGCCTGCCATACGGCATCGGCCGAAGTCGCCAAAATGCGATTTGCCTCTTGAGCGATAAGGTATCGCGACACCACGCGTTGATCAAGGAGGATGAGACCGGGGCATTCTGTCTGTTCGACTTGGGAAGTCGAAACGGAACATTATTAAATCAACGGATAGTTAGAACGCCAGCTCAATTGCGGGATGGGGATGTTATCGCTATTGGAGATGCTACATTAACATTCTCACAAAGCTTAGCCTCTGACGAGCCTCAGCTGGTAGAGCCGTTTCTCGCATCTGAAGGAACAATTCTGGCATCTGACTTAGCGGATGTAACGGTCTTGGTAGCGGATATCCGCGGGTTTACGACACTGTCTCAAAGCATTGAGACTGAATCTTTGGCGGAGGTTATTGGCTCATTGAACTCGCAGACCTCCGAGTTTCTTGACCGCTCCGGCGCCTGGAGCACAAAGTTTATCGGGGATGCGGTAATGGCGGTATGGCTGAATAAGGCTGAGCCGGTAACCAACATGGCTTTGACAGCTCTGAGCGTTTGTTTGGATATCCATATAATTGCGGAAGGGCTTAATACGCGCTTTGAACTATCAAATCCGGTTCGTTTGGGGGCGGGGATTAACGTCGGTCCTGCTTATGTCGGGAACATCGGAGGGGGCTCGACGGTCGATTATACGGCTTTGGGCGATACCGTCAACCGCGCATTCCGCCTCGAAGCAAGCACGCGCAAGCTCGAGTGTGATCTAGCCTTTGGTGCCGAGGTGTACGACGTTCTATCTCTTCGTTCAGAAATCTCGCATTATGTCAAGAAACACCGCTGCCTGCTTAAGGGCTATGTACATGAGGCGGACGTATATGGGATGGGTTTCTCTGACATACGCAATTATCTAAGTGTGTACAAAGCCGCGCTTGAAACCTCGGGCGCTTAACGTGGGGCTGAACCATCGCTGGTAGACCGGGCCTCGATGAAAGTGTTCCTATCATTCGCGATTCGTTCTCTGTTCTTTCTATATGTGGTGATCAGCTTTACTTACCAAGTCGTCGGGTCAGTGTCGCTGACCGTTTCGTATCTTGACCTCCGGCGCCAGGCTCGGGAACCATTTGCAATAGCGTTTGAAGAGCCCGTCATTACGGATGTTAGGGATGAGGCAAAAAGCGCGGGTCTTGCGGTTGGAGACAAAGTCGAATCGATCGATGGGATTCCCTACCACGGCCGTGCATTATGGCAGCGCATTGGCTGGTACGCTCATCCGGGGGACCTGCAGCAGGTTGGCGTCCGCAGGAAAGATGGCACGCATTCAACAGTGCTCTTTCGGCTTGCAAATGACCGGGGCACAGAGGTTCACATTGGTGAAGCGGCTTTCGTTACATTCCTCCATATTATCGTGCCGCTATTCTGTCTGGCCCTTGGTTATTGGGTCGTTCTGGTCCGGCCAGATAACCCAAATGCGTGGTTCATTTTAATCCTGCTTAGCATTCCCGAAGCGTATATCTCGACACCCACTTATGATTGGTGGCCCGGAGTTTGGCTTCCACTGCGGCTCGCGTGGCACATTATCCTCCAGGTTTTGGCGCCTGGCGCATTATTGTGGTTCGGACTGTTGTTTCCAGAGCGGTCGCGTATTGACATTAGATTGCCTTGGTTGAAATGGGTAATCGCCTCTCTTCTCGCGGCAGGCATTATTGCGGCGTTAGTTACCGATTACAGCGTTTGGTATGACCTTGATCTGATCCCGAACCTTGGTACGATCGACGAAGTCAACGACCGTGTGCTGAATTGGGTCACCACTTTTTGCGTGATCTTTTATTGGATCGCGATTTTCCACAAGCTTCACACAACGTGGGCTCCAGATGCAAAACGGCGTCTGCGCGTACTTTGCGCAGGCTCGATACTGGGCCTCGGCAGCATCCTGATCATCTGGGGCGCGCTGCCGTCCTTCGGGATTGCTGATCCAGGCCGCATTGAGTGGCTCGGATATCTGAGCGCTGTCTTGATGCTTGTTTTCCCGCTGAGTTTGGCCTACGTGGTGCTTGTCCAGCGCGCCATGGACTTACATGTTCTGCTACGAATGGGAACCAAATACGCTCTGGCCCGAGGCGCAATCTGGATTCTACGGGGCGCACTTATGCTCGGTATCGCTGTCTCTTTTTGGCAGACTGCATGTCAACCGAAGCTTGACTCGGCCGCGATCATGCGGCTCGCTTTATTAGTCGTGCCCTTGTTTGTCATCAGCCCTCGCGTATTTGGATTCATATCCACCTGGATTGATAGAAGGTTCTTCCGCGAAGCTTACAAAATTGACATGATCTTGGATCAGTTGTCGGAGCAGGTGCGGAACTTTACTGAGACATGTCCCCTTGTTGAGACCGTATCGCGCTGCATCTCTGAGGCGCTTCACGTGCCGCAAATTGTCGTGCTGTTGCGCAGCGGAGAGGCGTTTCAAGTGCGATATGCAGTCGGTATCGCCGCAGCCGGAACACTGCTGCTCCCTGAACAGTCTTCCACCGTCGAACATATCCGGCGAACGAAGCGGCCGACCCTCTTATACGGCAATCCTACTCAAGAGTGGTTTGCAGAAGCGGACGAGCAGGAGAAGCGCGCGCTCCGCGAAATGCGCGCCGAGCTCCTGCTGGCGCTCCCTGGACGCCAGCATCTGATGGGAATTATGGCCCTCGGCCGGAAGAAATCCGAAGAGCCATATTCTCCTTCCGATCTTCGGCTGTTGCAGTCCGTTGCCGCTCAGGCCGGCTTGGGTCTCGAGGTGAGCGAGCTTGCTCATTCACTCGCGAACGAGGCGGCGCAACGGGCACGGGTAACCCATGAAATCGAAATCGCGCAGGAAGTTCAGGAGCGCCTCTTCCCACAGCGGGTGCCGGCAATTCCGGGACTTAGTCTGGCCGGCGCGTGTAGATCTGCCCGAGGCGTTGGTGGAGACTATTATGACTTCATCGAACTCGCCGATGGGCGGCTTGGCCTCGCCATTGGTGATGTATCGGGCAAAGGTGTTTCGGCGGCGCTGCTGATGGCAAGTTTGCGAGCCTGCCTTCGCACGATGACTCTGGCGGGACAGACCGATCTGGCAGAGCTTATGAAGAGAATGAACCAGTTAGTTTATGAGTCATCCGCTCTGAATCGTTATGCTACCTTCCTTTTCTCGATATATGACCCCTCCACGCGCAAGCTGCGCTACGTGAATGCCGGCCATAATCCGCCTTTCTTGCTACGAAACTTAGGAAACGGCGATCGCAATCCCATTCGCTTGGATACTGGAGGCCCGGTAATCGGCTTGCTTCCGAAGGTGTCTTATCAAGAGGCTTCGCTCGTCCTGCAACCGGGAGACTTGTTGCTCGCCTACACCGATGGCATCTGCGAAGCTATGACTGAGAACGACGAGGAGTGGGGTGAAGAACGGATGTTGTTGGCCGCCGAAGCCTCGCCTGAGTGTACTGCAGAAGAAATCCTTCACCGGATCTTTGTCGCCGCCGATCGATTCACCGGACCTGCTCCCCAGCACGATGACATGACCTTGGTCGTACTCAAGCTTAGTTGATACGGCATGCGGCACAAGTAAGTCGGTTATTGCTTTTGCCTTTTTTGATTCACCAAGCTATTGCGAATTAGAAGTTAGTCCAAAGGATGGATTGGTTGCTGCCGGCGATCTGCAGCTGCGTTCTGTGTAGACTGGCGGCATGACTACGGTAGACTGGCTGCTGAATTCAGACCCTGCGATTCGTTGGCAGGTACTTCGGGATCTCGTTCACGCACCGGCTGAGGTCGTGATGAAGGAGCGCGCACGCGTAGCCGTTGAGGGCTGGGGCGCGGGGCTGTTGGCGTTGCAGGGCCAAGACGGCCAGTGGGCAGGAGGCGCGTGCTTCCCCGCGCGGAGTCTCTACCAATGGGACAAGAAACAGGGGCAGCCCTGGATCTCAACATTACCCACACTTCAACTGCTGCATGATTTCGGAGTCGATCCGAACTTTGAACGGGTCCGCCGGGCAGTTACTCTCGTCAGAGATCAATGCCGTTGGGAGCACGCCGGGCAGCCGTTTTTCAGCGGTGAGGTCGAGCCCTGTATCAATGGCAGAGCTGTCACTCTAGGCATTTACTTTCACCAAAATGTAGACGGGATCGTCGCTCGTCTGCTTAGTGAGCAACTCGAGGATGGCGGTTGGAACTGCGAAGCAGAACGCGGTTCTATCCGGTCGTCTTTCGCCACTACGATAAACGTCCTCGAAGGACTGTTGGCGTACGAGCGCGCAACCGGTGGCTCTGCAGAATCGAACGCAAGTCGCCGCCGCGGGGAGGAGTATCTACTCGAACGCAGCTTATTCCGGCGGAAGAGCACTGGCGAAATCGTCAACCCGGCCTGGCTGCAGTTTTCGTTCCCCGCCTACTGGCACTACGACGTGTTGCGGGCCCTCGAGTACTTCCGCTCGGTTGGCGGTAAGCCGGATGCGCGTATCGACGAAGCCATCGCTTTGCTCCGCTCCAGGCAGCAGCCCGACGGATCCTGGTTGCTGGAGAACACGTATCCCGGTGAAGTTCACTTTCGGCTCGAGGATGGTGACGGACGACCCAGCCGTTGGAACACGCTAAGGGCGCTGCGTGTCCTCAACTGGTACGAAACGTTTGCTACTTGAACCGCGGTTCCACCATTTCAAGTCCGGACGGCCCGTCATCCGACCGCGATTTCGTGAATACATGACCGTTTAGTCGCTAAGTTGCCCAGCGCATCATTCACTCACATCGTAAGGCGATCATGGGATCGACTCGCGCGGCCCGCCTTGCGGGTAGCCATCCTGCCAGGAGCCCCGCAAATATCAGCAGGATCGCAGCCATGCCGATTATTCTTGGGTCAGCCGGGCTGGTCTCAAACAGCAACGCCCGCGTGAGGCGAGTCATACTCAGCGCGACAAATGTGCCGGCGGCGCATCCCGCCATTAGGATAGCCACCGTTTCGCGAAGCACCATGTTCAAAATGCCGGCTCTGCTTGCTCCTAGTGCCATGCGCACGCCAATTTCATTTGCACGCCGCGACACCCGAAATGCCATGACGCCAAAGATGCCAATGCCCACAATGATAAGCGCAAGCAGCCCGAAGAAGCCGCCGAGTCCCGCCATCATTCGTTCCGTAACAATGGTTCGGTCGACGACCGTAGACCAACTCGCCGTTGCGTTTAGACGCAGAGCTGGGTCCATCTGGCGCACGAGTGTTTCGATCGCCCCAGAGAGGCGCAATGGATCCCCTGGCGTGGCGCGCACCAGAAAATTGAAATCCATCGGTTCTTCCTCGGTACGTTGGGTCCATGGAATGTACATGGTTTTAAGCGGCGCCTGTTTGAGATCCGTGTATTTCGCGTTCGCGACCACGCCGACAATTTCATAAGTCACATTCGCTGAGGTGACGCTTCTCCCTAGCGGCGACTTAAGGCCGAAGAAGTAACACGCGAAGCTTTCGTTGATAATGGCGACCTTCGTCGAAGCGCGCGTGTCGCGCGAGTCGAACTCTCGGCCTTTTAAGAGCGGGGTTTCGACAGTCGCGAAAAACTTAGGTGCGATGGCGTTGAATGCAACTGTCTGGTCCTCTCCCGGGCGAAATGTGTAGCCTTGCACCTGGACGTCGCGGTCCCACAGACTTCCGCTGACCGGGAGGACGTCCACCGCGCTTGCCGAAGCCACGCCCGGTAATGTCTTCAGGCGTTCAAGTAACGAAATCGTCGCTGCTCGGCAACGTTCGGCTGGACACTTTCCGTCGGTTCGGAGACTGAACGTCAGAATGCCGTCCGTGCGCAGACCACGATCGACGGTGTAGAGTTTCACCAAAGTTGCTCCGAACAAGGCCGCACCGGTAACCAGCGCCATCGAGATAGAAAGCTGAGCTATGACCAGCGCCCTACCGAGCCGTTGGTGCCCCGACGTTTTGAACTGGCGCAATCCCAAATGCAGGCCGGACCGAAGGCCATGCAGGCTGGGGGCAAGCCCCGTCAAAGCGCAGGCAGCCAGCGAGATCGTAATTGTAAAAGTAAGTACGCGCCAATCAGGCCCAACCGCAAGTGTAACGGTCTCACCGGCGGCCATAGTCGTTATCAGGACGGCGCTGAACCAGCGCCCTAACAGCAAGCCGGCACTTCCGCCGAGTGCCACCAAAACAAGGGTTTCGGTAAGAGACTGACGCACAAGTCTACTGTGACTCGCGCCGATCGCGAGCCGGATCGAGATCTCACGCTCGCGAGAGGCAGTCCGCGCCACTGAAAGACCTGATACGTTTGCGCAGGCAAGCAATAGAACAAGGCACACGATTCCCATAAGCACAAACAGCGCTTCCGAATACCGGTCTCGAAGCGGATCGAAGCCGTTTCTTCCGCTGAGTACGGCAGCACGTTCGCGCAAGAAGCTAGGGCGATCGATCTCGGGCAGGGTAGCGGCGATACGCTGTTTCCAAGCCTGCCATAGCACCTGTAATTCGGCATTCGCCTGCTGACGTGTGACCCCAGGCGCCAGGCGGCCGAGCATGTTGAGGTTGTTGAGAGTGGGCTCGTTCCGTTCCTCCGCGCTCAGCATGGTCCTGAGCGGCAGCGTAATGTCGGGATCGCTCCCAATAACAGCGCCGTGATAGCCCTGAGCAGTCACACCAACAACGGTGAACGCATTCGTGTGGCCCGCAATAGTAAATGTCTTGCCGATTACGGCGGGATTTAGCCCGAAGCGGCGCTCCCAAAAGCGATAACTGACGACCGCGGCGGAATTGCCGGGAGCTATGGTGTCGTCCGCAGCTTCCAGAAGCCTTCCGGCTATAGGTTCAACACCCAGCACTCTATAGTGATCGCTGGAAACGAGCGACCCACTGACAATTTCGTCGGTTCCGTCGATGGTAATTGCAAAGTGTTCCTGCCGCTCGGCCGTGGCGTCTGAAATCGACTTGAGATGATCGCGAAAATACTCGAAAAGTTGCCACGAGACGTGCAACGGTTTGTTATCGGGATCGACTCTTGTTACGTACACGAGATGCTGTGCATCTTTTACTGGCAGAGAGCGCAACATGAGCGCATTGATCAGGCTGAATATGGCGGTGTTAGCGCCGATGCCGAGCGCTAACGAGAGCACTGAAACAACCAGGAAGACGGGGCTGCGGCGCAGTGTGCGGGTGGCGTAGCTCAGATCCTTGCCGAAATCTTTGAGCCAGTGACCACGCACATCGCGGCACTCTTCGCTAATCTGTTCCATGCCGCCGAACTCCAGTCGAGCACGACGGCGGGCCTCCTCCGGCTCAATCCCCGCCGCAATAAAATCACGAACGAGCCCGTCGAAATGATACCGGAGTTCTCGAGCAAGGTCTCCATTAGGATTTCGCCTTCCGAACCACATTGGTTTACTCCTCTGCGGGCCCCCGCATAATCATGCTGATTGCCGCCGACAGGCGGTCCCAATTCGCGCTCTCGTCTTCGAGCTGTTTTCTCCCGGTCTTGGTCAGCGTGTAGAATTTGGCTTCCCGCCCCGTTTCTGCTTCACTCCATTCGGCACGAAGCAAACCGCGCTTTTTCAATCGGTGGAGCGCAGGGTAAAGCGAGCCTTGTTGCACTTGCAACACATCTTTGGATATTTGGCGTATGCGCTGGGCGATGCCGTAACCGTGAATCGGTTGCAGAGCGACGATCTTCAGAATCAGCATGTCTAGCGTGCCCTGCAGAAGATCTGATTTTCGGCTATCCATATCGATACCTTGTCAATCTACATATAAGCTACGATGTGTAGAATGTCAAGGTCTCCGCCACAATAAGTCATCACCGACATTGAGGCGGAAAACATCGCCGCCATTCAGCAATTCGGAAACTAACAGTGGAATTGGTAATGGGGCGTTCACTACGTCGAGCCGCTTAACGCCGCCAAGCCTTGTTAAACCGGTACTCGCGTTCCTGGATGACCGCTATGCCAATCAAAAAATCGAAGAGACGCGCGCCTCAACCCTCAACTTTCGACCTGGAAGTCATTCACGGAGGAAGTTGTTCGATGGTGCGTGCACGAGTTCCTTGCCGCCTGATCCTCAAAACCGAGACATGGAAGCCACGCGATACATCATCGATGCCCTATGTCCGGTTTTGCCGCAACGAATGGGCACGCCTACGGCTAAACAGCAATTCAGCTAGGGGCGCCGCCCAATAACCGCGTAGTCTTGCGGCCCATAGAAATATCCATTCAAGCGGCTAGCTATGCCTTTGCCATCCTCCGGGAGCCGGACTGAATCAGGATATGGATGCAACTCCCTAACATCCACGTCGCAGAAGCCGCGCGCCTCCACGAAGAATCTCAGCATTGCACTGGGCAGCGGCTTGAGGTGAGTTGGGTCGAGATAGAAAGTGTGAGCGGCTACCAAAAGGTTCTCTGGATTGGGTGTCTCCACAATGAGAAGGCCACCCGATTTCAGTACGCGCAACATCTCGTCTACCAGAGCCATGACGGCATCGAATGGCATGTGCTCAACCATATGAAATGCGGTCACCGCCCCCACGCTGGCATCCGGCATAGTGCCCAGATACGGGAGTGCCTGGCCCTGGATCACCTCCAAGTCGATGGCCTTGCAGAGTTCGATCATTGCTTCGTTGCTATCGAGCCCGATGGCGTGCAGATCATGCTCGCGCAGCAACTCCAGCCACTCGCCCCGCCCGCACCCCAGATCAAGAATCGGCATCTGTTTGGAGCCGATATCGTGCTGCTTCAGTAAGGGCAAATAAACCGACTGTCTCGATTTAATCTCTTCGCGGCTCCCGCGGAAAGTATCTTCGAAACTCGTGTAAAGCGAGTCGTACTTATGATCCGTGTGGTTCTTGACGGTCTTCTGCAAAGCGCCGTCACTTGACGGCCTCAGCAATCCCTTCCGCGCCTCTTCAATGAAGAGCGAAAGCCGGCGCTCCTGCACGCTCAGCGCCGCTCTCGTGTGATGAGTGAACAGTCCCAGTTCGGACAAGCGAGCGGCGATCTGCTCGGTTTGAGTGTTTTCGGCTTCAACCCGTTGCGCCAGCTCCCCAAGTTGCATGGAAATCGCATTTTCGCGTACGATCTGCTCCGCCATCCGCCGTTCCGCCAGATTGAGCGCATCACTTGCGTCGCTCACTTGTTGGCGGAGCGAAGTCCTTTCGATTTCCAGTTCCTGGGTGTAGCGCGCCGTAGCCTCTAATTGCTGAAAGCGGCTTTCGCTTTCACGGAGCTGTCGCCTGCATTCGAGGACAATGTGATGAGTCTCCTGGATCTGCTGAGGCAAGCGCCCGATCCTTTGCGATAGCGCATCCATCGCATCGCAAATCTGGGCCATCCGCGGATTCAGAAGACCGATACTATGCGATAGTTCGTCTATGGCTTTCGTTTCTTCGCGGCTGCGCCGAACGGCAAGATCTGCCAGGGCCTGCATCTGCTGGGTCTGCCACCACAACCATCGGTACAAGCGGCGCCTGATATAGTAGCCGATCCGGCCGCGCAGCCCTCGCGATGGAACAGGAGGCTCACCGGCTTCGATTCGCACCCTAAGGGCGTCCATCTCGTCTGCCATAGACCGGAGGTTCTCGGTTAAATCGGCAGCAGAACGCGGGCTGTTAGCTTGAACACTAGCTACTTGGCTGATAAATCGCTCCAATCTTCAACCGCCCTCGTTGCGAGTTTTCGCTGGGCAAATTGCACTGGTATCGATCCGTTGGTCCGATACTATGTATCATCTTACGCGACCGTCGGCGGCTAGTCTTGGGGTAGCGCGATAATTCTGCGTTTAGGCTTCCGATTAATCGGAGTGCGCGGCTTCACTTCCAGGCATGAAACACCATCCGAGTCGGTGAGTAAGAGTCGAATCTCAACACTCTCTTGAAACCCACCTCCAACAACATCGATTCTACACACGCGGGGTTCGGGCCCCAGAAGTTTGTCGGGTCATTATTCAGCGTGTCACCTGGGTAGAAAACCGCCGACGGACGTGGATAATCTAGAGCATCGATGTGTGTTTCAAGTACAACTAAGTCACGGCAAATTGAGGCGACGTTCCGAAGATATCGCATAGGATCCTGAGCGTGGTAGAGAACTCCTAGAAACAGCACAATGTCAAACATCCCAACCGTTCCGGGAGCCAAGTCCTCGACCGAGATCATCCTGGGCTCCACGCGAGATTTCAAGATCTCGTGGGCCAAATCGAATCCCGCGCGACCGAAGCGCTCCCATACAAACAAGTCCGTCGCAAGAACTCGTGATGCCCCCCGGTGCTCACATTCGAAAGCGAAAGCTCCATCCCAGGTCCCAACATCAATCACCGTCTTCCCAGTGAGGTCGGCCGGCAAGTGCGCAGCAGCAATTTTCAGTGGCGTGTCATCCGGACCTGGCGTAACGATCCCGTCGCCAAGACTGATTCGATGCCACCACCTGATCGCCTGAACGCGGTCAGCAAGGGGAGTGTCGCGCTGCGTTGCCGTTTGTTGCATGGGGCCATTGTATATCCATTACTTTGGCAGCCGTTCACCGTAATATCCGGTTACGCTACTCCTGTGCTTCCGGTACTGTGCCACCGCAGTTCAGAATCGGTACTGCCGCATCGCCCCAACACATCGCAGTTATGACGAGTATGGATGACCGATAGACCTGGCGAAATCCGCGCCAGCTTACCGAAGCAGACCGTGGTTCGCAATCTTCGAGTAACCCGACTAACGGGTTTATCGCGCTGTTGACGTGTAGCGCTGGGAGGGTCGTGGTACGATTCTAATGCACCGCTCGCTAGAATATTAAGAGCTTCGGTCAGCGAGGCCCATTTCAAGAAGAAGCGGTGCGATAAACGGTCATGTTGCGTAGGCATCTACCTGTTCGAACGCCATGGAGTTGCGATCAAAGAGAATTGTAGTAACTGGCGCCGATGGTTTGGTCCCACTTGGTGGAACTCCTAGTGGAAACTGGAGCCGACGTTACGGCACTCTCGCAGTACAACTCATTCAATGACTGGGGCTGGCTGGAGCAGTTAGATTGTTTGCGGCACATAAACTTGGTAACAGGGGATATTTGCGATCCTTACTTTTGTCACGAGTTAATCAAGGGCGCGGAGGCGATTTTTCACCTCGCCGCCCTGATTCCAATTTCTTATTCCTACCGGGCGCCCTCCAGCTACGTGGAAACGAATGTCAATGGCACGCTGAATATCTGTCAGGCAGCACTTGGTCACGGAGCTCGCAGACTAGTGACCCGTCCCGGTGATACATACAGCGCGGAAGAAACGTCTAAGTGGAATGGCAGATAATCGGGGATTGCTGCAGGTCAGCACGGAACAGAGAGAAGAGCTGGAACGGTGGGCGCAATCGAGAGCGCTACCTGCTGGCGATGTTTTTCGCGCGCGATTGATTCTTGCATTGGCCCAGGGGCTGAG
>DATJUG010000038.1:0-233049 GCA_035502635.1 Bryobacteraceae bacterium | reverse complement strand
TTGGCTACTTTGGTTTGACCAAGCCGCTCAGCGAGCGCCCGGCAAGTACCATAGCCAGACATTTCGTAATGTTCCACCTTCTGAGCTGCGGCAACAATCATCAGGTCGGCAACCGCATCGTCCTTTTCCTTGCCTTCCGAGATCTGCTCTTGACCTTCTTCGACCAAGCCTTGCATCGCTTTGCAGGGCTTTGCTTTAGCTTTTTCGCCCAGAAGCTCGAAAGCCTGCTTTAGGCGCTCGACGTGCCCTTTGGTTTCTTCCAGGTGCTTTTCGAAGGCCTGCTTCAGCTTTGGATTCTTGGCCGCTTTGGCCATCTTGGGAAGCGCTTTGACGAGCTGGCCTTCCGCATGAAGCAGGTCCTGCATCTCTTCGGTCAGTAACTCCTGTAATGCCGACATTTTTGAATATCTCTCCTCTGTCATATAGACGCCACTTTCTAAGTTGTTTCATACCAGGGTTACTACTAGCATCAGGCTGTGGAGAGTTTGCGCTTGCGCAGCTCGTCGAAAGCGACCGCGGCGATGATGACGGCTCCAATAATGACCTGTTGCCAGTAAGGGTTCACGCCCAGCAGGTCACTGCCGTTTGAGAGAAGGCCAATAATGAATGCGCCGATCAGCGTTCCCACCACGCTGCCCTCGCCGCCCTGCAAGCTTCCGCCGCCGATCACCACGGCTGCGATCGCCTGCAGCTCGTATCCTTGTCCGGCGGTGGGTTGGCCGGTCATCAGGCGAGAGGCTTCGATCATGCCGGCCAGTCCGGCCAGCATTCCGGCAATGGCATAGACGGCGGTGAGATGGAATTTAATGGGAACGCCGGCGTAATAAGCGGCGGCTGAGTTGCTGCCGATGGCGAAGGCGTAGCGGCCCAGTTTGGTGTGTTCGAGCACAAAATGCATGAGCAGGGCACAAAGCGCTAGCAGCCAGAGCGAAAACGGGATGCCGAGTAGATTGCCGTCACCTAGAAACGAGAATGAATCCGGAATCTCATGCACGGGCAAGCCTTTCGAGACGACCAGGGCCAAACCGCGAAACGCTTCCAGCGTGCCGAGCGTGACGATAAATGCATTGATTCGCAACTGCGTGATCATGAGGCCGTTCAGAAATCCGCAGAACAGGCCGGTGACGATGCCGATCAGGATGGCGAGCGGGATCGGATAGCCGTCTTTAATAGCCATGGTGCCGAACAGGCCGGCGATAGCAAGAATCGAGCCAACGGACAGGTCAATGCCCCCCGTGATGATGACCAGAGTCATACCGAGCGCCATGATGTTAATGACGGCCGTCTGGCGCGCGACGCTGGCCAGGTTGATGGTAGTGAGGAAGTGAGGCGTGGCGATGGTCAATGCGATGAACAGGACGATAAGAGTGAGGAACGGCAGCAGACGCTGAAGGCGTTGCGTCATTGGCGGTCGCTTTGCGGATTTTGCACCTGGGGCGCGACCAAAGGGCTCAGTGCCACGGGCGCGGCCAGGCGCATGATTTCTTCCTGCGTGGTGCGGCATGGCAATTCGCCTGTGATGCGGCCGGAGCACATGACCAGAATGCGGTCGGCGACCTGGATGAGTTCGGGAAGCTCCGAGCTGACCATAAGAATGGCGGCGCCGGAGCGGGCCAGCCGATCCATTTGTTCGAAAACCTCCTGCTTGGCGGCGACATCGATACCGCGCGTGGGTTCATCGAAAAGAAAGATGCGGGCGCCGCGGGCGACCCACTTCGCAATTACGATCTTTTGCTGATTTCCGCCGCTCAGCCGGCCGGCCAGTTGACGGGGCGTACTGCAGCGGATGCGAAGGCGATCCCGGAACTCGGCCGCAAGCGTCATCTCGTCGCTCCTGTTGAGAACGCCGAAACTGCTGATGCGGGCGAGATCGGGCATGGTGATGTTGTGCGCGATGGGGAGCTTCAGCGCGAGTCCGTGATGTTGGCGGTCTTCGGGAATGAGCGCGACACCAGCCGCAACCGCTTGGCCCGGAGTCTTGAGATGAACCGGCTTACCAGCGATTTGAATGGCGCCTTGGTCGGGCGGATCAAGTCCGAAAAGAACGCGGCAGAGCTCCGTACGGCCGGCGCCCATGAGTCCTCCCAGTCCGACGATTTCTCCCGCGTGAAGCTCGAGAGAGATGTTGCGCAGAATGCCGCGCGAGACATTTTCGACCTTCAGCAGCGTTTCGCCGGGCGGTTGCGCCTCCCGTTGATAGATGGCGCTCACCGGCCGGCCGACCATGTGCTGGATCAGGTCGTCGCGAGTGAGTTGTTTCAGAGGAGCGGTATGGACGGTTGCGCCGTCACGCAGAATTGTTACACGATCGCCCACTGCTCGGAGCTCTTCGAGACGGTGGGTGATGTAGATGACCGCGATTTTTCGGGCGCAGAGCTCACGAACGATGCGAAAGACTTCGTGCGTTTCGGATTCGGAAAGAGACGAGGTGGGTTCGTCGAAGATGAGAAGACTGGAGCCTTGAGCAATGGCGCGGCAGATCTCGACAAGCTGCTTGCCGGCCGGCGTGAGGCTCGCGACGCGGGTCGAAGGACTGAGCCGGAAGCCGTTTGCTGAGATAACCTCCGCAGCTCGAGTAATGAGCGCGCGCCGATCGATCCAGCCCATGTTGGATGCGCTCTCGTGTCCGAGAAAGATGTTTTCGGCTACCGTGAGGTGAGGCGCGAGCAGCGACTCCTGATGCACCATGGCGATGCCGTAAGCGCTCGCTTCCGAGGGTCTGGCGAAGGATACCGGTTGACCACGCCAGAGCATCTGGCCTGAATCGCGCTGGTACATTCCAGCGACGATTTTCATCAGCGTGGACTTGCCGGCTCCGTTTTCGCCCATCAGCAGATGGACTTCACCTTCACGGACTTCGAGGTTGCCGTCGCGCAGAGCGTGGACGCCGCCAAAACTTTTCTGAACACCCTGAAGAGAGAGCAGCACCTCAGTGAGTGTAGTACACGGGGCGGGGCATTTCGCTACGTGGGCGACTTATCGTGGTAGCCGATTCGCCCTCATTCGGAAGACTGATATACTGTTTTCCTAGCAATCTCCCGATGTGAGATGAAGGAGCGTCAATGAAAACAAGATTTGGATTGACTATTGCATCCGCACTCTTGCTGGCCGCCTCGGTTGTCAAGGCCGACTCGCTTTACGGAACGCAAGTGACTTTGACCGTTGACTATCCGACCCTGGGAAACATTATTAGCAATGCCGTCACAAAGACCGTTGGCTCAGGCATCGAGTTTCCAAGCGGAACGCTGACGGATACGCTAACCGGGACATACTTCATCGGCGAAAACATCGATATTGGGAAGTCTACAATCGATATAGCCGCTATACAGAACGCAACTGCACTGAGCGGGGCCTTCAACGGATATGTCTTTAATTTTACCGGAGCGACCATAGTTTCAGCTAGCCTAGACCCGGCAAGCACATTCACGTCATCACAGGTTCCAATTACCTTTGGACCTAATTATGTGGCGGAGAACGAGGAGGGCCTCACTCTTACGACTTCATCGAACATTCTGATTGACTTGAACTTTACGACTATGTCAACGTCCACCCCGGAGCCGCAATCATGGCTATTGATGTTAGGAGGATCTGCACTGCTGCTAGGGTTTATCCTTGCTCGACGCCGATCTGTGGTGTTATAGCGCCAGTCTCAAAACTTACCTTCTTTGTGCAACACCTTTTTTCACTTTGACGGGAAATCGTCTCCCGCCGAACTGCCCTGGCATGCTGGTGCCATGGGCGGTAGTCCCGGATTTTGAGCGACACACTACGGAGCGTGCAGGCGACGCCCCTGTCCAAGTCGTGGTCCCCCGACAGGCAAATTAACTCACTACCCCAGCTTGAGACTAACGGAAAGGCGCGGCGGAGATCGAAGCGAACGAGAGCAGCGCGGACGGGAAGATACCCAGAATCAGGGTACCCAAGGCACTGGCCCAGATGGCGACGCGCAAGCTGGTTGCAGGTGGGGGCAATTCGGCGGTGGCCGTACCAGGATCGCGCATGTAGATGGCGACGATGATCTTTAGATAGTAGTAAGCGGCGATCGCGCTGTTGATTAACCCGAGTACTGTCAGCCAAACCAGATGCGAATCGAGCGCCGCTTGAAAGACATAGAATTTGGCGAAGAAGCCGCCGGTGAGCGGGACGCCGATGAGAGAAAAAACAAAGATGGCCAGCAACGCCGCAGTGGCAGGCTCGCGGCGCCCCAGACCCGCAAGATCCTCTATGCGGACATATCTCTCGTGGCGCGAGGCGACGTGGCTGATGACGGCGAACGCTCCGATATTCATCAGCGCGTAGGACGCCAAATAGAACATGGCGGCGGACACGCCGATGCTCGATGCGGCAGTGAGCGCGACCAGTATGTAGCCGGCGTGCGCGATCGAGCTGTAGCCCAGCAGTCGCTTGACGTTGGTCTGCACCAGCGCGGCGAAGTTTCCGACGATCATGCTCAGCAGCGCGCATCCCCAGACCAACGGAATCCAGCGCGCATCGATGGGCCGGAATGAGGTCATAAATAGCCGGAAAAATACCGCGAAGGCTGCCGCTTTGGGTCCGGCAGACATGAACGCGCTAACGGGAGCTGCCGCTCCCTGGTAGACATCGGGCGCCCACATCTGGAACGGCGCGACGGAAACTTTGAAGGCCAAACCGACGAAAATGAGCGCGGCGGCAAGACCCGCGATAATGGACGGACGCTGCGCCTGATCGAGCACGCGGCGGATTTCGTCGAGGTTGGTCGAGCCGACGGAACCGTAGACCCAAGCGATGCCGTACAAGAGGAAGGCGGTTGCAAAAGAGCCGAGCAGGAAATACTTCAGCGCCGACTCGTTATTGCGCCGGTCGTCGCGCAAGAAGCCAGCGAGGATGTAGGTCGCGATAGATGAGATCTCAAGGCCGATGAAGACCATGATGAGATCGCTCGAGGTGGCAAGAATGCACTGCCCAACGAGCGAGAACAAAATGAGCGCGTAGTATTCGCCCCGTTGCGCGTGCTCGCGCTGCAAATAGCTGAACGACGTCAGTACGCACAAGAAACCAACCACGAGCACGAGGCCGCGAAAAAAGATGCCGTAACCGTCGACGACCAGCATATTTTGGAACGCCGAGCCACGGTCCGTGTAAGCCCAAATGTTTGCCGCAAACGCAACGATGATTCCGACCAGCGAGAGAACGCCCAGCGACAGTTTTTGACGCTCGGAAGTGACGGCCTCGAGCATCATGATCAGGATGCCAAAGACGCAGAGGACGATCTCAGGTAGAAAGCGTAGATATTCGGCGGCGTGCGGCTGAAAATTACCGAACATATGCGGCCCTTTCAACGGGCAGAGAATGCGGAGCGGCTAGATGCACGCGATATGTGTCGTTCATGCCGGTCAGTTCGAGAACGTGCGACGTGGCGGAGCTGATAGGAGGCATGAAGGATTGCGTGTAGCTGCCGAGCCAAACCATGAGGGCAATGATCGGCAGCAGCGGAACCCAGTCGCGATGGGTCAGATCGGAGAAGGACGCGTTGCGCTGTGTGGCCCTGCCCAAAAAAATTCGCTGATACATCCAAAGCATGTAGGCGGCCGAGAGAATCACGCCTATGGCGGCCCAGACCGCCCAGGAAAAGCGAGTTAGTGCGGCGCCTTGCAGCACCAGGAACTCGCCGATAAAATTGCAGAGGACCGGCAGCCCAATGCTGGCAAGCAAGGCGATCATGAAGGCAGTGGCTAAACCTGGCGCGGGAGTTGCGATGCCGCCGAAATCTGCGATTTCCGTGGATCCACGGCGCTGTTCCATGTAGCCGGCAAGCAGGAAGAGCGCGCCGGTGGAGAGGCCGTGGGCAACCATCTGGTATACCGCGCCGTCGGCGCCTTGCTGCCTGAAGGTGAAGATGCCGAGCACGATGAAGCCGAGGTGACTGACTGAAGAATAGGCGATCAGGCGCTTGATGTTCGGCTGGATGAGCGCAATCAACGCTCCGTAAACGATTCCGATGATGGCTAGAACTGCAATCCAGGGAGCGCATCGATGAGCACCGCTGGGCGCGAGCGTGAGCGAATATCGCAGCAGTCCGTAAGCGCCCATCTTCGACATGACAGCCGCAAGCAGGAAAGTTGCGGGCGTGGGCGCGAGCGTATAGGTGTCCGGAAGCCAAGTGTGCAGCGGGAAGATCGGCACTTTAACGGCGAAAGCGGCAAAGAAACCGAGGAACAGAAGCAATTGCTGAGAGGGCGAGAGAATGATACGGCCGGATTGCAGTGCATTCATGATCTCGACATAATCGAAGGTGCCGGCCTGGCTATGAATATAGATGATGCAGCCTAGCATGAACACCGATCCGAGCATGGTGTACACGAAAAACTTGACGGCCGCCGCGCCGCGCTTTCCCGCGCCCCAACCGCCAACCATCAAGTACATGGGCACCAGCGCAACTTCCCAGAACACATAGAAGACGAAGAGGTCGAGCGCGGAGAAGACGCCGATGAGTCCGAACTCGAAGAGCATCAAGAGCGCGAAGAAGTTCTTCTGCCGCTCCTTGATCATGCTCTGCGAGATCCAGACGGCTATCGGCAGCAGCAGCGTAGTCAGCAGGATGAGCCAGAGATTGATGCCGTCAACCCCGAGGTGCAGATGAATATGCAGACCCGGGCTATCGATCCAGGGGGAGTCGATCACCGAGCTGAATTGTGCGCCGTTGGCGAAAGAAGGCGCTATCAGGCCAAGAGAGACGAGGAACGTCAGAAGCGATGTGACCAGGGCAACGCCATAAGGCGCTTTCGATTCGCGGGGCGTGAATAGAACGATGAAGAAACCGGCGAGCGGCAGCAGCAGGGTGATCAAGAGCAAGCTCATCGCCAGCCTCCGGCCAAACCGAGAACGAAGATGACGAGTAGTGAGCCGGCGAGCACCCAGGTGGCGTAATTGCGGATGCTGCCCGACTGCCATTGGCGCAAGATGGAACCCCAGCCGCGGATAACGCGGGCGAGTCCGGTGACGAGCGAAGTATCGATCAGTGCTTCATCGACTCCGCGCCAAAGCACGAAATTTGAGATCGCCTCTAGCGGTTTGACGAAGAGCGCTTGATAGAGTTCGTCCACGTAATACTTGTTCAGCACCAGCGTGTAGAAGCCGCCAAAACTTGCTTTTAAAGAATCCGCAAGCGCAGGCCGGATGACATAGAGATAGGCCGCAAGAAGGATGCCGATGACGCCGAAGGAAACGGAGATGATCATCGCGGTAGCGCTCTCGTTTTCAGCGAGCGGATAAGCGGGCGAAAGCCAGTGGGGGATGTTGAAAAATCCACCTACGGCCGCGAGAATCGCGAGAACAATCAGCGGCACGGTCATAACGAGCGGCGATTCATGCGGGTGATGATGGCCGCGATAGTCGCCGAAGAAAGCCAGAAACCACGCGCGGAAAACGTAGAAAGCGGTCATTCCGGCGGTGATGGCGCCGATCCAGAACATCCAAGGCGCATGCGCGTATGCCGCGGAGAGAATTGCGTCCTTGCTAAAGAAACCGGAGAAAGGCGGAATACCGGAGATGGCGAGGCTGGCGACACCAAGCGTAATAAAAGTGATGGGCATGGCCTTTCGCAACCCGCCCATGTGCCGCAGATCCTGCTCGCCGCTTAAGCCGTGAATGACGCTGCCCGCGCCGAGGAATAACAGCGCTTTGAAAAACGCATGCGTCATGAGATGGAAGATGCCGGCGGAGTACGCGCCGAGGCCGACACCTAAGAACATGTAGCCGAGCTGAGAAACGGTGGAATAGGCGAAGACCTTCTTGATGTCGTTCTGCGTGATGCCGATGCTGGCGGCGAAGATGGCGGTGAGAACACCGATGATGGCGACAACGTTCATTGCTAGCGGCGCGTGATTGTAAAGGAACGAAACGCGAGCGACCATGTACACACCGGCCGTGACCATGGTGGCGGCGTGGATGAGCGCTGAAACTGGCGTGGGGCCTGCCATGGCATCCGGGAGCCAGACGTAGAGCGGAATTTGAGCCGATTTGCCGGTCGCACCGACGAATAGCAGGAGGGTGATCGCGGTGATGATGCCGGCTTTCGCTTCGACGGGCATGGTGGACACGGCGGAGGCGATCTGGCCAAAATCGAGCGTGTGGAACGCCACAACCGCGAGAAAGATGCCGAGCGAAAACCCGAAATCGCCGATGCGATTCACGATAAATGCCTTGTTGGCGGCGTTGCCGGCAAACTCTTCGAGGAAGTAGAAGCCGACCAAGAGATAACTGCAGAGGCCGACGCCTTCCCAGCCGACGAACATCAGCAGCAGGTTCGAAGCCATCACCAGCAACAGCATGAAGAACACGAACAGATTGAAATAAGCAAAGAAGCGGTAATAGCCGCCTTCGTGTTCCATGTAGCCGATGGCGTAGATATGGATGAGCAGGCCGACGCCAGTGACAATCAACAGCATGACCGCGGTGAGGCGATCTACAAACAGATCGAAGCCGATGTTGAGGAAGCCGCTTTGGATCCAGGTGAAGTAATGCTCCGAGTGGGCTGTGTCGAGCGGGTAAAGCTTCGACAGGACAACCAGCACATAGAGGAAGGAAGCGGTGATCGATCCGATGGCGAAAGCGTTGATGAGCGGCTTCGAGAGACGCTTGCCAAACAGGCCGTTCAGCAGAAATCCGATCAGCGGGAAGAGCGGGATGAGCCAGAGATGCATGTAGGTGTCTCTAGAGCTTCATCGAATCGACTTCATCGATTTGCAGAGTGCCGCGGTTCTTGAAGACCGTGAGGACGATCGCAAGTCCCACGGCGGCTTCTGCGGCTGCGACCACCATGACGAAGAAAGAATAAATGTGACCGTCGATGCGGCGCAATTGATAGGAGAACGCGATGAAGCTGAGGTTCACCGCATTCAGCATCAGCTCGATAGACATGAATACCGTGATGATGCTCTTGCGATAGAGAAAGCCCGCCACGCCGATAGCGAACAGAACGGCGCTCAGGATCAAGTACCAGGACAAGGGAACCGGCGGAATGTGCGGCATGCTAGTCGATCTCCCTTTGCGCAAGAACTACTGCGCCGAGGATGGCGATCAGAATCAGGATGGAGACGATCTCGAACGGAAGGAGATATTCGGTGAACAGCATCTGCCCGATGTGCTGGGCGGTGCCGCCGACCCAACTGCCGAATTCGACCGGCCGTAATTGCGGAAGCGCGCCCCGGATCAGAACGCCAAGCACAGCGACGAATACGAGCAGCAGCGGCAGGCCTGCGATCTGCGCAAACCACGATTTGCCGCTGCGCTTCTCAGATCCGGCATTCAGCAACATGATCACCATGACAAACAAGACCATGACGGCTCCGCCATAGACAATTACTTGCGCCATGGCGATGAACTCCGCACCTAGCAGGAGATAGAGGACTGCGAGGGAACCCATGACGCCGATGAGCGATAGCGCGCTTGAGATGGGGTGCGTTTGAAGCACCAGGTTGAACGCGCAGACGACCGCGACGATGGCGAAGATGATGAAGAGAATCGTATCCATAGATGACGCCTCTTTAGAAGACCGCGACGAACAGAGCGGTGAGCAGCAGGTTGAGGAGCGCGCACGGGAACAGGAAGGTCCATGCGAAATGCATCAACTGGTCGTATCGAAAGCGCGGCAGCGTGCCGCGAACCCAGATATAGGTAAAAAGCAGGAATCCCACTTTGCTGGCGAACCAAAAGGCAGGTGCGAGAACAAACTGAAACCAGGGCAATGCGAACAGCAGGGCGAGCACGAGAGCTGCCAGCGCGAAGACGGGAAAGGTGTAGCGATCACGCTTGCGGGCCGGCCGGATTGCGTTCAGGAAACACAGGATGGCTGCAAAGAGGAAGACACCGACCGGAACGTAGTTCGAATACGGCGCAGGGAACAGCGGCTGCCAGCCGCCGAGAAAAAGCAGCGTGGCGACGCAGGTGATGGTCACCATGTTCGCGTATTCGGCCATGAAAAAGCAGGCGAATTTCATGGCGCTGTATTCGGTGTGGAAGCCGGCTACCAGCTCGTTTTCGGCTTCCGGAAGGTCGAAAGGGATACGGTTAGTCTCGGCGAATGCAGCGATCATAAAAAGGATAAAGCCGAAGATCTGCGGGAACGGCATCTGGAAAATGTTCCAGCGCGGAATAAAGCCTAGGTAGTATCCGGCCTGGCTGTTGCCGATATCGCGGAAGCCGAGATGATTCGTAAGTAGTAACGGCGACACGATCGCGAGCGTGAGTGGCAGCTCATAACTGATCATCTGGGCGCTGCTGCGCAACCCGCCGATCAGCGAGTACTTGTTGTTTGATGACCAGCCCGCGAGCGCCACGCCGTAAACGCTCACGGCTGAGATCGCGAGTATGAACAGGATGCCCACATTTACATCGCTGATCTGCATGTAAGTGTGGGTGTTGCCGATGGCGATCTCCGGGCCGAACGGGATGATCGAGATGGAGATCAGGGCGAGCGAGACCGCGATGAAAGGCGCCAGCAGATAAAAGAAGCGGTTGACGAATGGCGGTAGCAGATCTTCCTTCGTCAGCAGCTTGAACACGTCGGCAAGCGGCTGCATCAATCCATGCGGCCCGACTCGCAGCGGGCCAGTGCGGGATTGAATATGCGCCAGCACCTTGCGCTCGACCCACTGCAAGTAGGCGAGCGTGGTCATAAAAATGCCGAAGACGATGACGATTTTGATGAGACTTATGAGGACGAAGTTCATGTGGGCCGCTGCAAAGCCTCCAACTGAACGCTACCCTCTTCGATGATGGGCGCTTTGTGCGGATCATGATATAGCGCGCCAGGCGATTCGATGACCCCCCTGAGCATGTTCGAATAGCGGCCCAGCGTGCCGGAAGTGAATAGTGTGTTGCCTGTGGGGCGAATCAACTCGGGCTGCGCGTGCAGTTCGACGCGGCCGTTCACCGGCGTCGTGGGCGCAGCGCCGCCGGTCTCGATGACAGCATAAGGAACGTTGTAGCCGGGGACGGACTTGCGAATGAGCTGAAAGACTTGTTCGGGGGTGTGCGCGCCGAAATCTTCCCGCATTTCTTTCGCGAGCAGGGCAATGATCTCGAAATCCGATTTCGCACCCATAGTCTTAGGCCCGCGACTGAGCTTCTGCACGTCACCGCAGACGTTCGTGACTGTGCCGTTCTTCTCGTAAGCGGATGCGGCCGGAAGGACCACGTTTGCGCGCTGCGCGGTCTCCGTCAGGAACATTTCATGGACCACGACGAAGGCATCTCGCGATGCCAACTCATTCCGCGCAAGTGGATTCGCGCCCACGACCCAAAGCGCGTCGAGGTCCGGCGCCGCAAGGATCTGATCGTAGTTCAGTCCGGGCTCGAATCCGGCCTCGCGCACGCTGCGGTAACCGGGCAGCAGATCCGGCAGGAGGCCCATGTCGGAAGCGCCGCGCGAGTTCGAATAATCCACCAGGCAGACGTACTTCACCGGTTTGCCCAGCGAGTCGCCGAATTCTACGAGCTGTCGAATGGCGTCGCCTTTGATCGCTGCGCCGAAAATTACCACAAGGCTGGGCTCGGCGGCGAGGCGGTCCCGCCAGGCGTTCAAAGCGTCGAACTCGCGGCCCGGCTCGGCGCGCGCTGTGGTGGCGTAATTGTCCTCGCGAACCGGTCCGGGCGTTACCGCATAAATATGAGCGCGGTTGAGCCGCGCATTGGCGCGTAATTGGAAGGCGATGAACGGCTGTTCCTGCGCGAGATCGCTATCGATAACGAGCGCAGCTTTGGCCGTGAACAGATCCCCGGTGGTGGCCAGCGCATCGGTCCGGCCATGCAGGGCGTCGATCAGTGTTGCGACGTCGCCAGTACGGTGATGGTCGATGTTCGAAGTGTGCAAGGCCTGCCGCGCGAACGCCTGCAGCAGATAATTTTCTTCGTTCGAGGTATGATTCGAGCCGATCACGCCGAATTTTCCGTCGCGGCGCAGTTCGGAGAAGTTTTTCGCCACGGTGGCAAGCGCGATGCCCCATGAGACCGGCTTCAACTCGCCGCCGGTGCGCACGAGAGGCGAAGTCAAACGCTCCGGGTGTTCATTGAAGTCGAACGCGTAGCGGCCTTTGACGCAAAGGAACTCGCCGTTCAAGCCGGAGCGGTCGCGATTGTTCGCGCGCATGATGTCGCCGTTGCGAACGCCGAGAGTGGTCTTGCAGCCGTTCGAGCAATGCGTGCAGATGGTGCCGACGTGCTCCATTTCCCAGGGCCGGGTTTTATAGCGGTAGGTGCCGCTTGTCAACGCGCCGACGGGACAAATGTCGATGCAGGCCCCGCATTCATCGCACTCCAGATGATCGCCGCGGTTCGGGACGATTTCGGCGGCAGCGCCCCGGTTTCCAATCCCTAGCGCGCCAACGCCCAGACCTTCGCCGCAGATACGAACGCAGCGATAACAGAGGATGCATCGCGGAGCATCATAGAACACAATGGGCGACCACTGCTTCTCGTCGACATGGATCTTGGGCTCGACAAAACGGCTTTGGCCGGCGCCATAGCGGAAGACCATGTCCTGGAGTTCGCACTCGCCGCCTTTATCGCAGACGGGGCAATCGAGCGGATGATTGGTTAGCAGAAACTCGAGCGTGCCTTTGCGGGCCTTGCGCACCAGATCGGAATCTGTGAATACCACCATGCCTTCGGCTACCGGAAGCGTGCAACCGACCTGCAGCTTGGGTGTTTTCTCGACTTCCACCAGACACATGCGGCAGGCGGCTTGGAGAGAAAGCCCGTCGTAGTAGCAGAACGCCGGGATCTGAATGCCGGCTTCTTTCGCGGCGTTGATGAGCAGCGTTCCTTTCGCGGACTGCACCTGCCGTCCATCGATGGTCAGATTGACAAGATCGGCCATTTAGTTCAGCACCGTTTTAGACAACCGTCAGCTCAGGAATCTGAACCGGTTGAGACTTCTTGAGATACGCTTCAAATTCATTTCGAAATTTCGCCACGAACGCGGCGGTGGGCATGGCCGCGGCATCACCCAACGCGCAGAACGTGCGTCCGAGCATGTTGTTCGCCAATTCAGCAATTAAATCGATGTCGTCCGGCTTGCCTCCACCGTCGTGAAAGCGGGTCAAAATCTTCTTGAGCCAGGTCGTGCCCTCACGGCAGGGAATGCACCAGCCACAGCTTTCGTGTGCATAGAACTTGATGGTGCGCAGAGCGACCGCAACCATGTCGGTGTCCTCGTCGAGGATGACCAAGCCTCCTGAACCGGCCATGGATTTCGCTTTCGCGAGCGAGTCGAAATCGTAGGGGATGTTGCACTCGCTGGCTTTCAGCACTGGCGCCGACGACCCGCCTGGGATGACAGCTTTCAGTTTTTTTCCATGTCGTACGCCACCCGCAACATCGTTAATGAGCTGCATTATGTTGAAGCCCATCGGAAGTTCATAAACACCGGGTTTGTTCACGTGGCCGGAGATGCAGACCAGATGCGTGCCGCCATTTCGGGGTGTGCCTAGTTCCGCATAAGCAGGACCGCCGTTGCGGATGATCCACGGTACCGAAGAAAACGTCTCGCAGTTGTTCAAAATGGTGGGTGATTGGAACGCACCCGCCACCGCCGGAAACGGCGGCTTCAACCGCGGAACTCCGCGTTTGCCCTCAAGCGATTCCAGCAGCGCTGTCTCTTCGCCGCATTCATAAGCGCCCGCGCCGGTATGCGTGTAGAGATCGAAATCCCAGCCGGAGCCGAACATGTTCTTGCCGAGGTAACCGCGCTCGTAAGCTTCTGCGAGCGCGCGCTCCAGAATCTCGATCAGGTAGCGATACTCGCCGCGAACGAAAATGTATCCTTTATTCGCCTTGACAGTCCAGCCGGCGATCATCATGCCCTCAAAGAGCTGATGAGGATCGTTCTCCATCAGCAGCCGGTCTTTGCACGTGGCCGGTTCGCTCTCGTCGGAATTGCAGATGATGTAGGAAGGCTTGCCTGAATTCCGCGGCACGAAGCTCCACTTCATACCGGTCGGGAAACCAGCGCCTCCGCGGCCGCGCAACGCCGATGCTTTCAACTCATCAATGATCTGGTCGGGCGACATTTCGATCGCCTTCTGGATGGCGGTGTATCCCTCATTGGCCAGGTACGTGTCGATAGAACCCGCATTCGGAAGGTCAAATCGCTGCGAGATGATGCGTGTTTCGAGCGGGCTGGGTTCGTTGTAACGCATGGACCCTATGAAGCCTTCTTTTCATACGTTCCGTCACGCAGAGCCTGCATCAAACGATCGAAGCGTTCGGGCGTGACGAAATGATGGAAATCGTAGTTGATCTGGATGGCGGGCGCCCAAGAGCAAGCGCCCATGCATTCGACTTCTTCGAGCGAAATTAAGCCGTCAGGAGTGGTTTGTTTGTTGCGGAGCGCGAGCGTGCGGCTGGCATGCGCGTAGAGCTCTTCTCCGCCCACTGCCTGGCAGGCGATGTTCGTGCAGACCTGCACGTTATACTTGCCGAGCGGCTTGCGGTGCAGCATCGAATAATAGCCGATCACTTCGTCGACCTGTAGCGGTGTGACTCCACAACGGCGCGCCACTTCTTCCACCAACTCTTGCGTCACGGATCCGATCTCATCCTGTGCATAGAGCAGCATGGGAACGACGGCCGACCGCTGCCGCCCGGGCGGATAGCTTTTCAGCAGCTTGGCGAAACGTTGTTCGAGCGTGGGGGAGAAGGTCATCGGTCTACATCTCCGAGCACAAAATCCATGCTTCCCATGATGGCGATCGAATCCGCGATAAGAACTCCTTCGAGCATGGCCCCCAGCGCTTGCAGGTTGCCAAAGCTGGGCGTGCGCATGAACACTCGATGGGGATTTGCGGTGCCGTCGCTCACAACGTAATAGGCAAGCTCTCCACGCGGCGATTCCACCACCTGGTAGACGGAGCCGCCAGGCACGCGAAATCCTTCGGTGACGATCTTGAAATGATAGATGAGCGACTCCATCTGGGTCTTCATCTTCTCGCGGTCAGGCAACACGATGTGCGGAGCATCGGCTTGCCACGGACCTGATGGCATGCCATCCAACGCTTGCTTCACGATGCGAATGCTTTGCCGCATCTCATCCATGCGCACTTCGAAGCGCGCGTAGACGTCGTTGGCCGTGCGCGTGGGAACGTCGAATTCGAACAGCTCGTAACTCGAGTGCGGGCAATCCTTGCGCACGTCCATCTTCACACCAGCGGCGCGCAGCATGGGCCCGGTAACGCCAAGCTCGATCATCTTGTCCGCAGGGAACACGCCAACCCCTTTGGTGCGGTTTACCCAGATGGGATTCGAGCTGAGGAGGTTTTGGTATTCGTCGATGCCCGTTCGCAGCCGCGGGAGCACCGCCGCGATCGCTTTGTGCCAGCCACGCGGTGGTTCCAGCGCGAGCCCACCGATGCGAATGTAACTGGTCATCATCCGCTGCCCGGAGAACATTTCGAAGATCTTCAGGATTTCTTCGCGCTCGCGGAAGCAGTAGAAATAGACGCTCATGGCGCCGATGTCCAGCGCATGGGTTCCGAGCCAGATCAGGTGGCTCGCGATCCGCGTTAATTCGCAGAGCATCACGCGCATCCACTGCGCCATGGGCGGAATTTCCAGGCCGAGCAGCCTCTCCACCGCGAGCGAGTAGCAGAGATTGTTGTTGAGGTTCGAGAGATAATCCACGCGGTCGGTAAGCGGAATTACCTGCTGGTATTTCCTCGATTCACACTGCTTTTCTATGCCCGTGTGAAGATAACCAATCTCGGGCCGCGCCTTCTGAATCATTTCGCCATTCAGTTCGATCACAACACGCAGCACACCATGCGTAGAAGGGTGTTGTGGACCCATATTCAGAGTGATGTGGCGCGCGGAAGCGGGCGGCGAGGGGGGCAGTTCAATCCCGGAAGGATCTTCGATGCTCAGCTCGTGCTCCGCATCCAGCGAAGCGACGTGGGCCTTTCCCTCAATCATGGCTGCATCCTTTTGACCGGCGTGTGCCGGGGCCATTTCAAAAAAAAACTATTCATCCTGATACGAGTACTTATGGCCGTGCACCGGATAATCTTTGCGCAGCGGATAACCTTCCCAGTCGGCCGGCAGCATGATGCGCTCAAGGTTCGGATGATTGCGGAAATGAATGCCGAATAAGTCGAAAACTTCACGCTCGTACCAGTTCGCGCCGCGCCAGACCGGGCAAACTGAATCCACCGATTCGTTTTCGTTCACCCAGAGGTTGAGTCGCAGCCGTGCGTTGTGGCGCAACGAATGGAGAAAATAAACGACCTCGAAGCGCGGCTCGCGGGGCCACCAATCCACGCCCGTAATCGCACTGATGCGCTCAAATCCAAGAGATTCTTTGAGAAACCGGCAAACCAGCAAGATCTGCGTCTGAGAGATAGTGAGCACTGGTCCGTCCACGGCGATGGTCGCGTCGAGTATGGCCTCTGGCAACTGCTGTGCAATGGCGGCCGCGTTTGGGTTTTGGGCGACGGATTCAGGCAGCACGCTGCGTCTCCGTTTCCGGCTGCTGGCGCCGCTGCTCGTCCGTAGACCAATCCAGCACGCCTTTCTTCCATATATAAAAGAAGCCGCATAGGACCAGGACGATGAACAGCAGCATTTCGAAAAACGCGAATAACTTCAACTCGCGATAAACGACCGCCCACGGATAGAGGAAGATCGCCTCAATATCGAAGAGAATGAAAACCATCGCGACTAGGTAAAACTTTACGCTGAAGCGCTCGCGGGCATTGCCGACCGGTTGCATCCCAGACTCGTAAGGCATCATCTTGACGGGGTCGCGTACACGGCGGCCAAGCAGCGCTGACAGGCCGATCATCGCGCCAGCCACCGCGATTGCAATCACGATTTGGATGAGAACCGGAAACCAGGTTTCAGCGTAGCTGGCGGGCATGGCGTGTTGCTACCAAAGTATCATCCATAAAGCTCATATAATGGGCGGAGGCGCGGAGAGAGATACCTTTGCCGCTCCGTTCCAGTAGGCCCGCAAAGAACGAAGGCATTCAAATTTGTCTACCGAAACCGCAGTCCAACCGCAGCTCGTGCCCATAACGATCAATGGAGAGTTGAAAGATGTACCGGCGAATCTTTCGGTGGAGGAATTGCTCGAGTGGCTGGGGGTTGCTATCGATCGTGTAGCCGTTGAGTTGAACAGATCGATCGTGCGCAAACGGGATTGGCAGCAGGCGGTAGTGACGGCCGGTTCGCATCTCGAAATTGTCGAGTTTGTGGGCGGCGGCTAAGAATCTGGGCGTAATGGTGCTTGACTCTAGCGGCAGGTCTAGTACAATCTGGGGAGTCGTTCCAGTATCCAAAACGGAAAAGGGGCGCCATGTTCAAAACACGCAAAGTCCGTCCTGATTTGCTCCAAGGGCAGCGGACGTACACGAGCACGGATGTCGCGAAAATTGCTCAAGTGAGCCTTCGCCAACTGCAGTGGTGGGACGAGCGCAAGGTCGTTTCGCCACGCCACGAAGGGCACAAGCGCATCTATCTGGCTGAGGAAGTAGTCGAGATCACAGTGATCGCCGAGTTGCGGCGCAAGGGCTTCTCGTTGCAGAAGATTCGCCGCGTGCTGCGCTTTCTGCAGCGCGAAATGGGCCGCCGCCTGGCGGATGTCCTGTCGACAGATTCGAAGCTGCACCTGCTTACGGACGGGAAGTCTATTTATCTTGAAGATCAGCAGGACCGGATCATCGACCTGCTGAAGAATGCCCGCCAGCCGATGTTCCTGGTCTGCGTGAGCGACCAGGTGAAGCGCTTAGACGAGGCGCCGAAGAAGGGAAACCGGAGCGAAACATCGCTTGCGCGGCGCGTCCGGGCAGCGGTCTAAACAGAAAAAGACTCGTGTCATCGAGGCAATACTTACGCCAAGACATCCACTCTGTGGTATAAAGTAATTCATGTCTACAAGAGGAGTATGGTTGCCTCGCGAAATGGCCGAACCGCCTCAGCTTCCGGCCATCGCGACCGGACCCATCGAGCCGCGTTGCGCGCTGCTGATCAACCCGTTTTATGGCAAGGATCCGCATGCCAGCTTCGGTAAGCACGTCCTCACCCCGACACTTGCTCTGACAAGCTTTGCCGCGACTACCCCGGACACATGGCGGGTTCGGTACTGGGACGAGAACCTGTTGCACGGCGCTCCGCCTTCAAACCCGATGCCTGAGGTAGTTGGGATTACCGTTCATCTGACTTTTGCCAGGCGAGCATACGAACTGGCGCATTGGTTCCGGGCGCGTGGGAGCAAGGTCGTTCTCGGCGGACTGCACGTGCTGTCCTGTCCCGACGAATGCGCTCCGCACGCGGATTCACTTGCGATGGGCGATGGCGTGCAGCTTTGGCCCCGCATACTGGCTGACATAGAAAGCGCCCATCTGCAACCTCGCTATTACGCAACCTACGAAACTGACTATTGTCAGGACCCGGTTCCCAGAAGGTCGATACTCCCCCGGGGCAGCTTTCTTACCACAACGAGTTTGATCGCCACTCGCGGATGCCATAACCGTTGCAGCTTCTGCTATCTGGCTACCGAGGGGCTCCGTATGCCCTATCGGGTGCGCGATCCGGAGCAAGTGGCCGCGGAATTCGAAGCCAATGGCGAACCCTACGCCGTCTTCATCGACAACAATCTTGGTTCGCGCCGCGAGTACCTGCGGGCGTTGTGCAAGGCGCTGCGTCCGCTCGAAAAAATCTGGAGTGCCGCCGTCACCATCGACGTCACCGATGATCCGTCGCTGGTCCGGGACATGGCGGTCGCGGGCTGCACCGGAGTGTTCATCGGCTTCGAGTCATTGAGCGATCAGAACCTGGTGAACTCCCATAAGAAGACGCCCAAATCTGCCGATTATGCGCGCCGGGTTCGCATGCTTCATGACCATGGCATCCAGGTGAATGGCTCCTTTGTTCTGGGCTTCGATTGCGATCACAAAGATGTATTCACGCGTACTGCGGAGTGGGTAGAAGACAACCGGCTCGAGTGCGCGACCTTTCACATCTTGACCCCATATCCCGCCACGCCGCTGTTTCGCCAGATGGAGGCGGAGGGGCGGCTGCTGCATCGCGACTGGGCCCTGTACGATACGGCACATGCCGTGTTTCGGCCCAGGCACATGACGCCGCAAGAACTCGAGAGCGGCTATCGGTGGATGTACCGCCGGCTGTTTTCGCATACTTCCATCTGGCGGCGCAGGCCCCAGGAATGGCGTGCTGTGGCGCCTTATCTTGCGATGTCATACCTGTACAAACGCTCGAACCGGTTTTGGCGTCTGCTGATAAAGCATGATTTGGTCCACGCGGTCTGGCAACCGCTCGTGGAACTGACCCGTGTTCGTCACGTCCGCTTTCGACACGAATTGGCAGCCAGACTGGAACACCCCCGAAGCGGCGTTGGTATCGTTGCGGCGGGCGTATGAGGCGATCCAACCCGCCCGCGTTATTTCCTTCGGATACCAAGAACTTATCTGGCGACTTACGTCTATACTGAAGACAGAACCCTGGAGGTAGGATTGTCGTCCCAGCGGCGTTATTTCCTTTTTGTTCCCCTTTTTCTGATTGCCTGCGCGTTGTTGGGCGGCCTGTTTGGACCCGGCGCGCAACGGGTAGCGGCGGCTTCACCGCAGCACAATGCAAGCAGCACTTCGGATGAAGACCTGAAGGCCAGCATTGAATCGTTCACGAAGGTGTACGACATCGTAGATCAAAACTACGCCGACAAGCTTTCGGCGGATAAGGCGATCTATAAGGGCGCCATTCCGGGAATGCTCCGCACGCTCGATCCGCACTCCAACTTCTTCGATCCCAAAGAGTTTGCCGGTCTCCGCGAGGAGCAGCACGGGATGTACTTCGGCATCGGCATGTTGATTGGCGCACAGCCGCGCACCGGCAAGCCCATGGTGATTCATCCGTTCGGCGGCTCACCCGCTTACAAAGCGGGGCTTCGTCCCGGCGACATCCTGCTGGAGGTGAACGACAAACGAGTCGATAATCTCAGCACCACCGAAGTAGCGGACCTGCTACGCGGCCCGAAGGGCACTAAGGTGCAAGTAGTGGTTAGCCGGGACAGCGCTGCGAAGCCGATCACGTTTGACCTCATTCGCGGCGAGATCCCACGTAACAGTGTGGATACGGCATTTTGGATCCGGCCGGGCGTGGCTTACATGCGGATTCAATCCTTCACGGAAACCACCAGCAAGGAAGTAGAAGACAACCTGAAATCGCTAGGCGAACAGAACATCAAGGGCTTAATTCTGGACCTGCGCGAAAATCCAGGCGGTCTGCTGCAGGAAGGCGTGGCTGTTGCCGGCCACTGGCTGGATCGCGGCCAGGTTGTGGTTTCGCATAAAGGCCGAGCCTATTCCGAGAAGCCTTATCTGGCCAAAGGCAGCTCGTATGGCGAGAATTATCCGATCGTCGTGCTCGTCAACCGCTATTCAGCATCGGCTGCGGAAATTGTCGCTGGAGCGCTCCAGGATCACGATCGCGCATGGATTTTAGGCGATGTCACGTTCGGAAAAGGGCTGGTGCAGACCGTCTATCCATTGAGTGACAACACGGGTCTGGCCCTCACTACCCAGCATTACTACACGCCAAGCGGACGCCTCATTCAGCGCGATTATTCCAATATCTCGTTCCTCGATTATTATTACGGCAAACGCACTCAGGCGAACAACCCGACCGACGTCAAACAGACAGACCTTGGGCGCGTGGTGTACGGCGGAGGTGGAATTACTCCGGACGAGAAGTTCGACTCGCCGAAGCTGGACGCCTTCGAGGTAGGCGTCATCCGCAAGAACGCGTTTTTCACTTTTTCAGCTCATTATTTTTCGACTCACCCGACCAAGCTCGCGCAGGGGTGGACACCCGGCGAAGACGTGCTAAACGATTTCCACGATTACGTGATGAAGGATGGCGTGGACTTCAGCGAAGCCGATTGGACGCGCGATCATGCGTGGATCCGGGATGAGCTGCGGCAGGAGATGTACATCACTGCGTTCAGCTACGAGGATTCGCAGAAGATCGCGGTAGAGCAGGATCCGGAAGTGCTGAAGGCCATTGACGCGATGCCCAAGGCCGCGCATCTGCTTGCCGAATCAAAGAGCCGGTACGAAAAACAGAGGGCAAGCCGATAACCCGGCTTGCTCCCGCAGCGATTTTGTCCTCAGCGTCTGAAGCTATCCCTGTTCAGCAGGTAGATCCGGTTGCGCCGCAAATCACGGTCCTCGATACGGGCGGCCAATATACACACTTAATCGCGAGGCGCGTCCGCGAACTGGGCGTTTATGCGGATGTGCAACCAAGCGACACTCCGCTGCGGGAGCTGCGATCTCGCAAAGGCATCATCATCTCGGGCGGCCCGGCCAGCGTGCGCGAAGCAGATAGCCCGGATATCGACCCTGAGATCCTGAACGCCGGCGTTCCAGTGCTAGGTATCTGCTACGGCCACCAACTGATGGCTCGCCATCTTGGCGGCGCGGTGCAAAAGGGAGAGCGCGGCGAATACGGCATCGCGCATCTCACGCTGACGGGCGAGGACGCGCTGTGGGCAGGTGTCGAGCCGTCGCAGATCTGGATGAGCCACTTCGATACTGTCGCATCCGTGCCGGCGGGTTTTCAGATCACCGCTTCCACGCGGACGTGCGGTATTGCGGCCATGTCAGACCCGGTACGCAAACTTTTCGGCCTGCAATTTCATCCGGAAGTCGTGCATACCGAGGCCGGGATGCGCATCCTGGAGAACTTCGTATTCGGGATCTGCGGGGCAAGCAAGGACTGGGATCTTTCTAAACGTGTGCCGCTGGTGGAAGAGCAGATTCGCAGCACCGTAGGCGACCGCAATGTGTTCTTCTTCGTCAGCGGCGGGGTGGATTCCACTGTTGCCTATACGCTTTGCCTGCGTGCATTGGGACCGAGGCGCGTCTATGGCATCTATGTCGATACCGGTTTGATGCGCAAGGGCGAAACGGAGTTTGTCCGTGGTGTTTTCCGGGAACTCGGCGCCACGCACTTTATGGTCGACGATGCGGAGCCCGAGTTTCTCGCCGCACTGAATGGCGTCTACGATCCGGAAGCGAAGCGTTGCGCGATTGGCGAACAATTCGTGAGAGTGCAGGAACGTATCCTCGCCAGCGAGCATTTTCTAGACGGCCAGTGGATTCTGGGCCAAGGGACTATTTATCCCGACACCATCGAATCGGGGGGAACGGCAAAGGCTGATTTGATCAAGACGCATCACAATCGCGTGGCCGGGATTCAGGCGTTGATAGAAGCGGGCCGGATCATCGAGCCGCTTACGTCGTTTTACAAGGACGAAGTACGTGAGATCGGCAGAGAGCTCGGCGTGCCCGCGCAGTTTTTGGCACGGCATCCTTTCCCAGGTCCCGGTCTTGCAATCCGCTGTCTCTGTTCAGGCAAGCGAGCGCGGGTTATCGAGGATGCGGACGGGTTCTTACTGCCCGTGCGGTCAGTAGGCGTGCAAGGCGACGCCCGCAGTTACCGCGCCGTACTTTCGCTCGCCGATAGGCCCACGCCTGATCATGTTCAAACTACCGCGCCCGCTTTGACCAACAGACGCGCCGATATCAACCGCGTGGTTGCGCTCTGTGGCGCGAAGGCACCGCTCGCCTCCATGCAGGTCGTGGAAGCTTCCATCGACAAACAGCGCTTAGATATTTTGCGCGATGCCGATGCCATCGTTCGGGAATTCTGCCTGGCAACTGATTTCGAAGCACAGGTCTGGCAGTGTCCGGTGGTGCTGCTGCCCATCGGCTCTGAATCTAGTCCTGAATCGGTTGTCCTGCGCCCGGTCAACTCGGTCGATGGGATGACGGCGGATGTGGTGCTGATGCCGGATGCATGGCTCGATGATTTGACAGCGAAGCTACTCGATTTGCCGTCGGTTGCGGCTGTGTTTTACGACTTGACGCACAAGCCGCCGGGAACCATTGAATGGGAGTGAGAGCGGCGCAGAGTTCAGCGGTTAAGCTCAACGCGTTTTGATAGCGCTGCCGGTTTAAACTCAATCCGCTTGGTTGGCCGGTCGGGCAACTGGCCATCCGCGATCATCTTTCGGATTTGATCAATTCGCTCTGTATTCGAAGGGTGCGAGCGGAAATAGCCAAGCAGACCTTGGAGCGCAATAGTCGATAACTCCTCCTGAGGCGAGCCGGCGCGAACTCTTCTTTCGGGCTTAAAGCGCTCGAACGTCTCAAACAATTGGATAGCTCCTTGCGGAGAGTAACCGGATATGACTGCTAATTTCACACCTTCGCGGTCTGCTTCCAATTCCTGGGATTTGCTATAGCCCGCGAAAAAAACCTCTACCGGCAGCGCAACCAATTCGCCGGCCGGCATTCGATGTAACGCGGCTTCAATCTGGATGCGTTCGGCGCAGTGATAGCGGTCAATGTGCTCGATCTCATGCCCGAGAACGCCTGCGAGCTCGTCTTCTGTTTCCAGCATAGACAGGAGACCGCCGCCAATGGAAACTACACCGCCGGGAAGAGCAAAGGCATTCACAAAATTGAGACTTGGAACGTAGTGAAAGCGATAGGGCAGCTTGCGATAAGCGTGTGCGGCCTCGAACGCGCCAACCTTCTGAACATAGGCTTCTATAGCACGGTCTTCATCCGACGTTAACTCGAATAGGTTGCCATAAGATTGCTCAAGCTGTCTGCCGATGTCGATTTCTTCGGCATCAGGGAGCGGAGCGAATGCCACCGGCAGTCGCATCAGCTCGCGTTGGCTATCGGCGATCAGATTGAGAATGGATTCCGGCCCGACATGCGCTTCCGGTTTTGTAACTTCGCTCCAGATCAACGCAGCAGTTAGTAACAGCACAATCACTGCAAATAACGGCCAATGTTTCATAAGTATTGTCTTACGATTTCGCGGTAGCGCGTATAGAGATAGGATACGGCTAGCAGCGCCAAACCCAACACTATGAAAGTCAGATAGCGGTCGCGCGGAGCCAAGCCCCAGACGTCGCGAACTACAATCTTCAGAACACACAGCAGGAGCAAGCTGAGAGCCGACAGCCGGTAGCTTCGCTCCTTCATCCAGAGCGCAAGGGCGAAGATGGCGAATGCCTCAATGCCCCAGGCCACGGTCACCATTCCGCTGGGCAATTCGACAGCCAAGAGGGTCGTCAGCAGGATGAACGGTATGAAAAAGAAAACTTGGCTGGGGCGCCTGTCCAGCGCGCTAGCGAAGGCCAGCAACCGGTTGGAGTGTCTTGCTTCACCAACGGGCTGGCGAAGCGCCCGAGCGAATGGCAGGACCAGGAAGAGCAGTGCGACCGCGCTGCCGAGCGATACGAATGGACCGTGCCCGAAGGGCGCGGGGAGATAGCTGCGTTCGAACAGGTTATGGAAAACGCCGCGCAGCAACACGCCGAAAGCCAGCAGGATCGCCTGATCCAGAAAAATTCTGCGGCCTGTTCTCCAGGCCACGGCGGCCAATAGCAGCACGAAAACCGCCCAGGCGGCCGCGACGAAATCTGCATCGATCTCAAATCTGAGTAGCGCGGTCAGAGCGATCGTTCCGAAGAAAGAATGTAACCCCGCGACTTTCCGTCTTACGTCAAATGAAAGAATCTCGTGGGACGTATAAGTTAGGCGAGCATAGACATAGTAGAAAGCGAGAGTTACCGGCACGATTGTATAGACCCGGGCACTTAACCCGCCCACCGTTCCTGCCGCGTTCAGGTTCACAACAAACAGGCGCAGAAAGCTGGCTGTAAAGACGACATAAGCCTGCCCGCGCAAGTGCGGCGAAGGCAGCTTTAGGCCCGTTTCCATTAAGATCAGTGCGAACAGCGCCCAACCGATTACCACCGCGATGGGCTGAAGTTCATACCAGAGTAATAGGCCGACAAGAATACCCGCCAAATGCGCCAGCAGGTAAAAAGAGAAGCGGTCCGGCTCCACGCGGACGACCTCGGGCCAGCGCCGCGGAATGTACTGTGAGTTCATGTAGAACATCAGAGCAGCTATGCCGAAGAGCACGGCGAGGCCAGCATGGTTCATTTGCGTTCCGCGAGCGGGCTCTGTGTCGAAGACCGAGGTGAAGGCTAGGATTATCTGAATCCAAGCCACGATCAACACGATCAGACCCAGCCGGCGGAAAACAACCTCTCGCAGAAACACTCCAATCAGCAAGAGTGTTTCGGCTTCTGCGAGCCAACCAGCCGAGAGTTTTTGACCCGAATAGTGGAACGGTATGGCTACTACCAGAAGACATGACCCCAGCGTTGTCAGAACAATGAAAGCGGCGCGGCGCCGACGTGTAATCGGCAATTGCCCTAGAATTAGCTCGACCGCGCCGATCATCAGGAAGAATTGGAAGGCGAGTTCGGGATGCACCGACTGGTAGCCCATCAGCCAGAGGAACAGTGCAACGTTCAAGACAGCGGCTATTGTGGAGATCTGCTCGCCGTGTCCGCCGCCGACCTTCCGAAGCACATACGACGCGCGGAAGATCATCCAGTAACTGTAAAGGAGTGCGGCGCTTGCGAAGTAACCAGGGAACGCGTGAACGTGCCCACCCATCGGTTCGATGACGGGCCGCAGCCAGAGGTAATGATTCAAGTAAGCGGCGGCGATCCCGGCGAGTTCCATCTCAAACCAGTGGCGGCGCAGCACAACAATGACCAATCCCACGGCAAGAATGACGCCGGCGATTAGGCTGTAGACATTCCCGTGACCGATGTTGAGGGTGGTAAAGGCCAGCAGAAAGGCTAACCCACTCACCACTTGCGAATCGTAACGCAAGGTATGAACCACGATGCCAGCCGATAACCCCAGCAGCAGCACAAGATCGAGACTCTCTGAAGAAAGCACGTGCGCCGCAGGCACGTAGTAGATCGCGTAAGAGGTGAAGTAGAGTAGCGCCCATCCGCCCGCGATCCCGGTGCGTGCCAAAATCCTCCATTGATCTTGCCGCTCGAAGAACAGCCCTGCGCCGAGCATGAGGGCGCTTACGGCGTAGCCGACGACAACTTTCCCGAGCGGTCCTAACTCACTCAATTCATAAGCCAGAAATAAGGCGACGCCGATCACCAGAATGACGATGCCCAACTTATTCAGCCAGTTGGTGCCAAGGGTTTCTTCCAGATTGAGTAACTTGCGGGATGAGTAAGCCGGTATCTGATTCGGCAGCGCCGGAGGGATATGCGTAGTTATCGGGATCGCAGATATTTCCGGCACTGGTGGCGTGAGTTGCTCCGCCTTTGGCGGGGGAACTGGTGGCTTTGTGGGCCCTGTTGGAATTGGCGGCGGCAGGGGAATTGAGACGCGAGTCTTCTTCAACTCCTGCTCAAGGCCATAGACGCGGGAGCTGAGCTGCGCAATCAGCGACTCGTTCCTGCGCGTCCTTGCAGCACTGCGCCAGATCCAAACGGCCAGCAGAACCACGATCAAAAGCAAAAACGCCGTCATTAGGGCTCAGCTAGTAATGTTACTGGAGCGCGCCGAAAGTCGCAGGCTAAAATCAACGCGCACAACGGACACCGACGCGCTAAAGCGAAGACGTCCTGTGCGCTAAATGCGATGGAAGCTCTTCAAGATGTCCTTCGTGCTATAGCGCAGTGCAATCGGGCGGCCGTGTGGGCAGGTCATGGGGTACTCGCATGCCGCGAGGGCCCGCAGGAGCCATTCAATCTTTTTCGGCTCGAGCTTCATATTGATCTTTATGGCGGCACGGCAGGCGATGGTGGCGCATACGTTGCGGCGAATTTCGTCGAGAGATGCGGAAGACAACTCGCGTTCGGCGATCTCCAGAATGTCAAAGACTACCCGCTCGAGCTCGCCAGGCCCCACACCCGCGGGCGCGGCTTTGATCGCGATGGTGCGCTGCCCGAATGGTTCGGTATCGAAGCCGTGGGCATTCAGCTCATCGGCAATGCGTGCATACTCGAACTGCTGCGCCGGGGTAAGTTGCAGAACTAGTGGCATCAACAATTGTTGAATCTCCACCGTACCGGCCGCACGTTGCCGCAGCACCTGTTCGAACAGAATTCGCTCGTGAGCGACGTGCTGATCGATAATCCACAGTCCGTCGCGACCGGCAGCGATGATGAAGCTGTCATGCAATTGGCCCAAAGGCCGCAGATCCGGCAGCGCGGTGAGCGTGTCGACGCGATCCCAATCTGCCGGAAGCTGATCGAGTGCTCCGTGTGTATCGGGAACTCGCCGAATGATGGGCGCCGGGGCAGCAGCTGGCGGTAAGTGCTCTTCTTGAATGACGGCGGGGCGCGCAGGCGCGTTGACGGTTACTTCCGGCAGTGCTTCCTCCACGATGGCTTCCGCCGGTACAGATTCAGATTCGACTGCCACCATCTCCATTGCGGCCGAAAATTCGGAGAATGGAAGCGCCGCGCCACGTTGCAGTGGCGCCTGTGGCTGAGATAGCGAAGCTCGCGGCTGAGGAATCACCGGAGAAGTCGCTGGAATCGGCATGCTCGAAACCGGCCGGCTCTCCATCAGGATTTCGCGAATTGCGTCGCGCACAAAATCATGAACCATGGCGCTATGCCGGAACCGCACTTCCGTCTTCGCGGGATGAACGTTCACGTCCACCTCACTGGCATCGCAGTTTAGGAACAGCAGGGCGAAGGGGAAGCAGGCTGCGGGCATGAGGTTGTGATAGGCCGCCGAAATCGCATGTAGAAGCACCTTGTCGCGGATAAGCCGGCCGTTGACAAACAGAAAAACCGAATTGCGCGTCGTCTTCTGAACATGCGGCCCCGACACAAGGCCTTCCAGAACAAATTCCGCAGCTTCGGGCTCAGGCTTTTCGCTTAGAGCGGCACGCGAATTCGGCGGTACGTAAGGCGGCGGCAAACGCAGCTCGAATGTGCGTGGACCCAGATCAACCAGATCCTCCATCACCTCTGAGCCGAAAACCTGAAATGCGCGGTCCCGCAATGTGGAAACCGGAGTCACACTGAGCAGCTCTCGATTCTCGTGATGCAACTCGAAGCGCTTATTAGCGTGCCCGAGGCTGTAATGAGTCACAAGCGAGCCGATATGCGCCAGCTCAGTTTGATCTGAACGCAAGAACTTCTTGCGCGCGGGCACGTTGAAGAACAGATCGCGGACCGAAATAGTCGTGCCGACGGGTCGCGCCATCTCGTCGCAGCGCAGCAGCTTGCCGCCTGCAATCTCAACCGCGGTGCCGGTCATCTCTTCGGCCGCTCGCGTCTCAAGCACCAGCCGGCTCACCGACGCGATAGAAGGCAGCGCCTCCCCCCGAAAGCCCAGCGTTTCGATGCTAAGCAGGTCCTTGACGTCGCTCAGTTTACTGGTGGCATGCCGCTCGAAAGCTAGGAGCGCGTCGTCGCGCAACATACCGGAGCCGTCGTCTTGAATCCGGATCAGGCGGCGGCCAGCGTTCTCGGTATCGATGCGAATGTCAGTAGCGCCGGCATCGAGCGAATTTTCGAGCAGCTCCTTTACAACGGAGGCGGGCCGCTCTACGACCTCTCCGGCGGCGATCTTATTCGCCACGTTGTCGGAGAGAACGCGGATGCGGCCCATTACCGAAACGAAGTTGTATCTCGGCTGTCTCAGCCGCTCATCGCGGCCAAAAACTCGGCGTTGCTGCGTGTCTTGCCGAGTTTATCGAGCAGAAGCTCCATCGATTCCACCGGCGAAAGCGGGTTGAGCACCTTGCGCAAAACCCATACGCGATTGAGTTCTTCACGCGGCAGCAGCAGCTCTTCTTTTCGCGTGCCGCTCTTGTTGATATCGATGGCCGGGAAAACGCGCTTGTCCACCAGCTTGCGGTCAAGATGAATTTCCATGTTGCCGGTGCCTTTGAACTCTTCAAAGATCACGTCGTCCATGCGGCTTCCGGTATCAATCAGGGCGGTAGCGACAATCGTAAGCGATCCGCCTTCTTCGATATTGCGGGCTGCTCCGAAGAACCGCTTGGGCCGCTGCAGGGCGTTCGAATCGACACCGCCCGAAAGCACTTTGCCTGAGGGCGGGACCACTGTATTGTAGGCGCGCGCCAGTCGCGTGATGGAATCGAGCAGAATCACCACGTCGCGCTTGTGCTCGACCAGACGCTTGGCCTTTTCAATCACCATCTCGGCAACCTGCACGTGGCGCGAGGCCGGTTCATCGAACGTCGAGCTGATCACCTCGCCACGCACCGAGCGCTGCATGTCCGTGACTTCTTCCGGCCGCTCATCGATCAAGAGGACGATCAAATTGATCTCCGGATGATTCGTGGTAACCGAATTGGCGATGCTTTGCAGCATCATCGTCTTGCCAGTGCGAGGCGGAGCGACAATCAGCCCGCGTTGTCCCTTGCCGAGCGGAGTAAGCAGGTCCATCACCCGGCCCGAGAAGTTGTCTTTCGCGGTTTCGAGCTTCAGCCGCTCGTCAGGATAAAGCGGCGTCAGGTTGTCGAAGAAGATTTTGTTGCGCGCTTCCTCCGGCGGTTCGAAGTTGATCGCGTCAACCTTGATGAGCGCGAAATAACGCTCGCCCTCTTTGGGAGGACGGATCTGGCCGGAGACGGTATCGCCGGTGCGCAGATCGAAACGGCGGATCTGCGAGGGCGAGACATACACGTCATCGGGCCCGGGCAGGTAATTATATTCCGGCGCGCGCAGGAAGCCGAAGCCATCGGGCAGGCATTCCAACACGCCTTCCGAGAAGATGAGACCGCTCTTTTCGGCCTGAGTCTGCAGGATTTTGAAGATGAGTTCCTGCTTGCGCAGTCCGGCCGCGCCCGGTACGCCCAGATCTTTCGCAATCTGGTTCAGTGCCTGGATGCTCATGTCCTTCAGCTCTACCAGGTCGAGCGTAGTGGCTCCGTTCCTCTGTCCCTGAGCGCCCGTATTGCCGATGGAATGGCGGCCTCGCCGCGGCTGCGGACCGGGCTGTTGAACAGCGGCGGGCTGCGGCTGCGCTACCTGCGCGCTGCTTTGCTGCGCGGGACCTTGTGTGGCGCCCTGCTGCGCTGCGGGCGGCGATGCGGCTCCCGAGACGGCCGCTGCCGAGCTGTTCTCCGGGGAGGTTTTAGCCTCGCCTACCGGTTTCGATTCAGCGGCGGCACGTCTGGGCGCTTCTGCCGATGCAGGAGGCCGGCCGTTTCCTCTGGGCAGAGCGTGTTTGCCGTCGCCGGTGGCCCGAACCCGATTCGCAGTTGAAGGCGGCCCTTCGTTACGCGATTCAACGGTCTTGTTATCGCCCGCTGTTTCGGCGGCCTTGGTTTCATTGTTATCTGTAGCAGGTTTGCCTTCGCCGTTCGTCTCTACTGGCTTCTCGGTGGGCGTACCTTCGGTGGCAGCCGCGGGGGCTACTGCTTGTTCTTGATCTTCGAGATGGTTTGCCAAATTTCCCTCACTCCCCGGCCGTCGATGGCCGAGAACGGCACTGGCTGGTGATCCGGCATTTGTTTCTGGATCGCAGCCAATCCGGCTATTAGTTGGTTGTTACTTTTCAGTTTGTCGATTTTGGTGACAATCACCTGATACCGACGGTTGTGGAACTCAAGCCATGCTTTAAGCTCCAGGTCCATGTCCATCCATCCACGCCTGGCGTCGATGAGCAGAAACGAAAGAGCCAGGCTCTGCCGTTTCAGAAGATAACTTTCAATCAGCGTTCTCCACTGCGCACGTTCTTCGAGAGAGACCCGTGCATAGCCGTAACCAGGCAGATCGACGAAACGGATGTATTCGCCGATCCGGAAGAAATTGATGAGTTGCGTGCATCCCGGGCGGGCACTCGTAAATGCCAATCCGGGCTGGTCCACGAGCGAATTCAGGAGACTTGATTTCCCGACATTGCTGCGCCCCAGAAATGCGATTTCAACAGAGCCGTCGTGCGGCTCCGACGGAAACTGCCGAGGCTCGGCAGCGCTGATGATGAGCTCATAATCCTGCTTACGGCGTCTGAAGCCAATCGTCGCTGCCGCTGCTTCGGTTCCTACCACGGTTTAATCCAATTTTCTCGACGCGGAGTCCTGGTCCGGGAAAACTCAGTGGGTCAGGTTGTCTTCCGGCCGCGCTGACAACTCCGCGGCAGTTGCGGCGGGCGCCAGCGGTAAAGCAACAAGCTCACGCTCCAATGCAATTTTGAGTACTTCATCCATTGAAGAAACGAATTCCAACTTCATTTCCTTGCGGATGTTCTCCGGGATATCAACCAGATCTTTCTCGTTATCTTTCGGCAGAATCACTTCGAAGATGCCTTGCCGGTGGGCAGCCAAAAGCTTCTCCTTCAGCCCCCCTATCGGAAGTACGCGGCCACGCACAGTAATCTCACCCGTCATGGCGATCTCGTGGCGTACCGGAATGCCCGTCAAGGCGCTGCAGATGCTGGTGCCAATGGTGATACCGGCCGAGGGCCCATCCTTGGGGATAGCGCCTTCCGGCACGTGAACGTGAATATCCAGATGCCGGTAGAAATCTTTGGGCAACCCCAGATATTGAGCACGCGACCGCACGTAGCTCATGGCAGCCTGCGCCGACTCCTGCATCACATCGCCAAGCTTCCCGGTAGTCATCATTTTGCCGCGGCCTTCCATGACCGTTGCTTCAGTGGTCAGGATCGATCCGCCAACTTCGGTCCAGGCAAGACCCGTTGTGGCCCCGATTTCGTTCTGTTTTTCAGTATCGAGATCGCGGAACTTTGCGGGCCCGAGCATCTCGGTCAATTTGTCCCGCGTGATTACCACCTTTTCGATGGGAATCAGGGGCGGTTCTTCCTTCTTGGCCTTCTTCTTACTCTTCTTGCCGCTCTCTTCGGACGCGACGGCTTGTTCCTCGATCACTTCTACCCCATCCGGCGACTCAGCCGGCGGCTCTTCGGTTCCGGCAGATTGCGCCTCAACCACTTTGCGCGCGACCTTGCGGCACACGTTTCCAATTTCGCGCTCTAGATTTCGTACACCCGCTTCCCGAGTGTAGGACTGAATCATAGTCTGGAGGCCTGCGCCCGTGAACTCCACCTGCTCCTCAGTTACACCCGTATCTTTCCTCTGCTTACTTACCAAGAACCGCTTTGCAATTTCTAATTTCTCTAGTTCCGTGTAGCCGGAAAGCCGGATTACTTCCATGCGGTCCTGCAAAGCCGGAGGAATGGTATGTAGCACGTTCGCCGTGGCGATGAAGAACACCTCGCGCAGATCGTATTCCACATCCAAATAGTGATCCATGAACATGTAATTCTGTTCGGGATCGAGAACTTCCAGCAGAGCCGCCGACGGGTCGCCGCGAAAATCCATCGACATCTTGTCAACTTCGTCCAGCATCACTACTGGATTCTTAGTTCCCGCCTTCTTCATCATCTGGATCACCTGGCCGGGAAGCGCTCCGATGTAAGTGCGGCGATGGCCGCGAATCTCCGCCTCGTCCCGCACACCGCCCAGCGATAAGCGAACGAATTTACGTCCGGTCGCTTTGGCGATCGACATGCCGAGGGAGGTCTTTCCTACGCCGGGAGGCCCGACAAAGCACAGAATCGATCCTTTCGGATTCTGCACCAGCCGGCGCACCGACAGGAATTCGAGAATTCGCTCCTTAATCTTTTCGAGTCCGTAGTGATCGCCCTCGAGGATTTGCCGCGCGTAGCGCAGGTCGCGAATCTCCTTGGTCCGCTTTTTCCACGGCACCGCCAGCAGCCAATCGAGGTAATTGCGCGAAACAGTGGATTCGGCCGACATCGGCGGCATGCCTTCCAGTCGCTTCAGCTCGGCAATCGCCTTTTCATGTGCGTCCTTGGTCATGCCGGCCGCGTCGATTTTTTTCTTCAATTCATCGAATTCACTTTTTTCGCCGCGGCCGAGTTCCTTCTGAATCGCTTTAATTTTTTCGTTGAGATAGTATTCTTTCTGCGCGCGCTCCATCTGCCGCTTTACACGGCCCTGAATAGTGCGATCGACATTCAGCTTTTCAATCTCAATGTCCAGCAGATCGGCCACACGAGTCAGGCGGTCGATGGGATCGAAGATTTCGAGCAGTTCCTGCTTCTCTTCAATGGTGAGCTGCAGGTTCGCGCCCACGGTATCGGCCAGCTTGCCGGGATCGTCCACCCGAATGGCGGCAATCATGGTCTCGTAATTCAAATTCTGGCTGAGCTTGACGTACTGCTCGAATAGATTGGTTACGCGCCCGGTGAGAGCCTCCAGTTGGCTTCCCTGCTCTACCTTGAAAGTAGTGGTTTTTACGACCGCGCGAAAGTACCCTTCTTCCTCGCTCACGGAGATGATCTTGCCGCGCTCGACGCCCTCCACCAGGACCTTGATGTTGCCGTCCGGCTGCTTAAGGCTCTGAACGATATTGGCGATCGTTCCAACGGAATAGATCTCATCCGGCCGTGGCTCATCCACGGAAGCGTCATGCTGGGTGGCTAGAAAAATCTTCTTGTCACCAAGCAGGGCCTCTTCCAGAGCGCGGACGCTCGATTCCCGTCCGACCACGAACGGGGTCATCATGTACGGGAAAATGACCACGTCCCGAATGGGCATCATGGGCAATCGCTTCGTATCGGTTTTATCTCTCGTCGTAACCATTGTGACTTTCTAGGTGGAACGTCTTCTAGGGGGCGGGACTCACACCAAAAGGCGCTAGCGTGCGTCCTCTCGGCAATCGGCGAAACCGGAGAATCTCTTCAGGTATCGACGGTGGCTAGCTAGCCCGCCTTCTCGAGCACAGCCATGTTGATCTTCTGCGAGAGTACCATCTCCTTGGTGACGACAAACTCGCGAACCTTCTTGAATGTTGGGAGATAGTACATCAGGTCCAGCATGAGGTCTTCGAGGATCATGCGCAGACCGCGCGCGCCCACCTTGCGTTCCATCGCAAGCTGCGCAACCGCTTCCAGGGCGTCTTCGCTAAACTTCAGCTTAACATTTTCAAACTCAAACAGCTTCTGGTACTGACGGACAATGGCGTTCTTGGGCTTCGTCAGAATTTGAACCAGGGCTTCCTTGGAAAGATCTTCGAGCACCGCCGTCACCGGCATGCGGCCGATGAACTCAGGAATGAAGCCATACTTGATCAGATCGACAGGCTGGCACTGGCCGAGCAGATCCACGTCGCGGCGGGCGGGGTTCGGTCCGCGGCGTCCGGTTTCTTTCTCTTCGGGCGCCACAAAGCCAATCGATTTGGTACCCACCCGTCGGGCAATCACCTTTTCCAAACCAACGAAGGCGCCTCCGCAAATAAACAGGATATTCGTGGTATCCACCGGAGTAAATTCCTGGTGCGGGTGCTTGCGTCCACCTTGCGGAGGAACGTTGGCGATGGTGCCTTCCAGAATTTTGAGAAGCGCCTGCTGTACTCCCTCGCCCGAAACGTCCCGGGTGATCGACGGATTCTCGTCCTTGCGCCCGATCTTGTCGATCTCGTCAATATAGATGATGCCCGTCTGGGCGCGTTGGACGTCCCAATCTGCATTCTGCAGCAGGCGAAGAATGATATTCTCCACGTCTTCGCCTACGTACCCCGCTTCGGTCAGGGTAGTCGCATCCACAATGGCAAAGGGCACGTCGAGAATGCGCGCCAGCGTCTGGGCCAGCAATGTTTTACCCGTCCCGGTGGGTCCGATGAGCAGGATGTTCGATTTGGATAACTCCACCTCGCTACCCCGCTGCTTATTCATCTGGATGCGCTTGTAATGGTTGTACACCGCCACAGCTAACTTTTTCTTCGTGGCTTCCTGTCCGATCACGTACTGATCGAGATATTCTTTCAGCTCCAATGGCCGTGGCAGCTTGCCAGGGGCGCCGTAGCTCTGCTCGTTACGGTCGTCCTCAATGATGGAATTGCAAACGGCAATGCATTCGTCGCAGATATAGGCCCGCGGGTAATCGCTTGGCGATGAGATAAGTTTGCCGACGACGTCTTGGCTCTTATGGCAGAACGAACAGCGGAGGGAATCGTCAGATCCGGCGCGCTTCAAGCTGGTTCTCCTAAAGAAAGAAAGATCAAGAGATCCCTTGCCCTGATCGGAGTATTGTCCGAGTCCAGTATATCAACATTAGCCTGCAATTACGTTAATAAAGATGGAACTTGTGTCAGGCCCGGTACCAACCCGTACTGGTTAGCCGCTATGCATGTTTCTGCGCCTGTTCAAACAGAAGCTGCAGCGTCTTCTCGGTCTGTATGTGGCCGGCGATACGCGCTATCCCGCCTTCCTTCTCCAATCGGGCGCGAGTGACCGGCACGGCTTCACGTTCCTGCCGCGCAATCCGCTGCACTTCGCGGTCCACTTCGTCCTTCATCGCGGCGATCCCCTCCCGTTCCGCGATCTTTTCGAGCAGCAGGGAAGCTCTGACGCTACGCAATGCCTTGTCACGCTGAGTTTCCTTTACCTTTTGCCAGTCGAGCTTCAGATTGCTTGGGTCGATTCCTTTGCCCGTCAGCTCATGGAGTTGCATTCGCACCTGGTTTTCGATTTGGCGGTCGACATAAGCCTCGGGAACCGCGAATTCATTGCTTTCCACAAGCCGATCGATCAGCTCTTCCTTGGCCTCCTGCTGAGCGACATACTGCTTTTCGTGAAAAATCGACTTCTTAACTGCTTCACGAAGCTCTTCGAGGTTTTGATAGTCCCCCAAATCGCGGGCGAATTCGTCGTCGAGAGCTGGCAATTCTTTTTTGCGAATAATCTTGGGCGTGACCTCAAACGCGACGGTCTTACCGGAGAGGCGCTCTTGCGCGTAATCCTCCGGATAAGTCACGCCAATCTGTTTCGGCTCCTCCGGGGTCGCTCCGATTAGCGCTTCGTTAAACTCGGGCAGCGTCTGTTCAGCGCCGACCTCAATCTGCACATCCTGGTCGATGGGTTCCGCGAGACCCGAGAGCGATTTTAGATGGACCAGCACATAGTCGCCGTTCTCGATAGGGCGCGGGTCCAGGTTCACGTACTCGGCCTTGTTCTCCCGCACGGCCTCGAGCCGCTTGGAAAGCTCCTCGTCAGTCACCGTCGGCTCCTCATATTTCGCCGGCAGCCCGCGGTATTCGCCCAGCTCGAACTCTGGAGCCACTTCGAACTCCGCCTTGAAGCGGATGGGCTCGCCCGGTTCGAAGTGCAGGTCGGAAATATTCGGCGAGCCGACCACTTTCAGCTCGTCCTTTTGGACCCGTTCGCGAAATGCCTGAGGAAGCAGAAGGTCCAGGACCTCGCTACGAATCTCGCTGTCAAAACGTGACTGGATAAGATTCAACGGCGCCTTGCCGGGGCGGAACCCGGGAAGACGAACCCGCTGCTTGATGGAATTGGTGACTCGCTCCCGGGCGCGCTCCACTTCCGCGAGCGGGACCTCAATTTCGAGCGAGCGTTTGCAATCTTCTGCTACCGCCACTGCTGTGCCGCCTATACTGCCGCCGCTGTAAGCTGCGCCGCCTCGCGCAAGGCTTCGGCTTTATCGGTTGCTTCCCAGGTGAACGTATCTTCGGTGCGGCCGAAGTGGCCAAAGGCTGCGGTTTTGCGGTAGATCGGCCGGCGGAGATTCAAGTGCTTGATCATGTCCGCGGGCGTGAGCGAGAAACTGTCGCGCACCATCTCCGCCAGGCGCTGATCGTCCACCTTGCCGGTTCCGAACGTGTTCACCATCACCGATACCGGCTCGGCCACGCCGATTGCGTAGGCAAGCTGCACTTCGGCTCTGGAAGCAAGGCCCGAGGCGACAAGATTCTTCGCGACATAGCGCGCCATATAACAAGCCGAGCGGTCCACCTTCGTGGGATCCTTGCCGGAGAACGCGCCCCCGCCATGGCGTCCCATGCCACCATACGTATCGACGATGATCTTGCGGCCCGTCAAGCCGGTATCGCCATGCGGTCCGCCAATGACAAAACGCCCGGTGGGATTGATGTGGAAGCTGGTCTGCGAATCGATCATGTGAGAGGGAATCACCGGATCGACGATGTACTTCTTCACCTCTGCGCGTATCTGTTCGGTGGTGATGTCGTCATCGTGTTGCGTAGAGATGACCACTGCGTCGATACGCTTCGGCTTGCCGTCGACATATTCCACACTCACCTGGCTTTTGCCGTCTGGCCGCAGATAGGGCAGCTCGCCGGCCCGGCGCGATTCGCTTAACCGACGCACAAGCTTGTGAGCCAGCATGATCGGCAGCGGCATCAGTTCCGGAGTTTCATCGCACGCAAAGCCGAACATCAATCCCTGGTCGCCCGCTCCTCCAGTATCGACACCCATTGCGATATCGGGCGATTGCGCCTGAATCATGTTGTTTACAGCGCATGTCTTCGAATCGAATCCGAACGCCGCGTCGGTGTAGCCGATGTGCTGAATTACACCGCGTACCAGTTTCGGTATGTCGACGTAGGTTCTGGTTGTAATCTCGCCAGCGACGATGCAAATCCCGGTGGTGACTAGTGTTTCGCAGGCTACCCGGCCATTTGGATCATCCGTGAGCACTGCATCGAGAACCGCGTCGGAAACCTGGTCGGCTATTTTATCCGGATGTCCTTCGGTAACCGATTCGGACGTGAAGATGTATTTCAAGAACAGAACTCCTTGCTATTTGGTGATGCTGGGCCAGCCCTAAGCGTTTGAAAAGCCTGAGCCCGCACTTAACGCGGCGCACCGCCCGAACGGGTTCAGTCCCTAGTCTATCAGGAAAGGGCCATCCTATCACGAACACTGAGCCGTCGCGCCATCTCCCGCAAGCAGCCTCTGCGGGTACAGCGTGAACGCCGTAATCGGGCCGCTGCCGCTCGGCCGGTCGAACACAAAAACCAGATCGTAACGCGCCACGCCGCTTGAATCCTTTGGCCAGGTCGTGCAAACGTTGAGATTCTCCGTCGTACCCGTCTCTTTCAGAATGTAATGGCTGATCCCATGACCGCCGCTGGAATCCTCCAGGGGTATGTCTTCATGCTGCCAGCAGATCAGAACTACTCCTGGTTTGCCGACTGCATCCTTCACCATGTCTTTGAAATCTTTCTTCTTATACTTTGCATCGATCTTGAGCGAGCCCAGCATCGCAGAGAGCGGCAGCAGCGTCTCGTAAGGGCGTTGGCTCGGGTCCTTACTGCTGTTAGCGGGCGAAGAAGCGTCTGTGCTATCGTCCGGGTTCGCGGCGTACAGATATTGCGGCGTGGCGAGGGTGGGCGTCTTAGGACCCCACGGCGGCGCGAAGAGGGTCACTAGCGCGCCAGCGCGCTGCCACCCGAGCGTAACCAAATCTTCTGACCCATCGCTACCGCACGTGGCTCCCGTCAGATCCACGCCGTTATACTGCTGCCCCTTGTACTTATCCGGCTTCTCGGCATGCCGGATGACCATGATTTTCGTTGCGCCAGTTGCATCAGCCATGAATCATGCTCCTCGATCACTTCGCTCTTGCGGGCGATTCACTCGACGGCGGGATGACGCCTTTCAGTCGCATATAGACGCTCAGGATTCCGTATTGCTCGTTGTCGTGCGCGACATTGCCGGCAAGAGCGCCGAGACGGGACCGCCCGCCGCGGGGAGTCTTGATCATTTCGGATGCATTTGCGTCCGTCAGCGCATCGTAGGCCTTGTCGCATTCGGTAAAGGCGGCATTCAAGGCGGCCAGAACCTCGGCCTTGCTTGTAGCCTCGGCGTTGCCGGACTTCTGCTCGCCTAGCACTGCGCCGCAGGTGTGAAGTTGCGCGGAAGCCGCGTGATCGAGAACCTGGGCAAAACTGCGAATGTCAGGTGTTGGCTTGAAGCTGTAGTTTTCATCCGGCATCTTTTCGGCCGATTTCAAAAGGTTGTTCTTTACGCTGTTGTAGGCAGCTTTCAGCTCAGTACTCATTGGATTCGCGATTTGGGCTTCGAGCGCAATCGATGAGCAGAAGAGAACAAGAAGAGAGCAGGTGAGTACGGGTTTCACGCTGTCATTGTATGCGACGGCAAGCGAAGCGTTGCGGTATCGTGGACAAATTGATGCGGACACGACTGCTGTGCGCTCTCGCGTGTGTTTGCTGTCTTGCCGTTCATGCCTCGGACGTTTCCTCTGCACTCTTCAGCGGTCTTCAATGGCGGCTCATCGGTCCATTCCGCGGAGGCCGCGCTGTGGCTGTCAGCGGCGTTGCCGACGGCGGCGCGACGTTCTACTTTGGCAGCGTCGACGGTGGCGTCTGGAAGACCGAAGATGCCGGAACGGTTTGGACGCCGGTTTTTGATGGCCAGCCCGTGGGATCCATCGGAGCTCTCGCAGTCTCCCCATCCGATCCGAATGTGATCTATGCGGGCACAGGCGAATCAGATATTCGATCCGATCTCGCATCCGGCGACGGCATATATAAGAGCTCGGATGGCGGGCACACCTGGAAAAATGTGGGGCTGCGCAACACACGCCAAATCAGCCGGATCGTAGTAAGCCCACGCGATTCGAATCTGGTTTTCGTCGCGGCCTTGGGCCACGCTTACGCACCGAATCAAGAGCGGGGCGTGTTCCGCTCAAAAGATGGCGGCGAGACTTGGGTAAAAGTTCTGGATCGTGGACCCAAGATTGGCGCCGCCGATCTTGCCATTGCAGCGGATGCTCCGAACGTGCTGTTTGCTGCGACGTGGGAGGCACACCGTCCGCCGTGGAGCACCTACGCCCCAATTGGCGGACCTGGTAGCGGGCTGTTTCGATCGGCAGATGGAGGCGATAGCTGGCAGCAACTGACTGGGCACGGCCTTCCCGGCGGCGATTGGGGCCGCGTCGGAGTCGCCGTTGCTCGTGGCACGCACGGCAAGCGAGTCTACGCCGTCATCGATGCCAAGCAGTCCGGCTTGTATCGCAGCGACGACGGTGGCGAAACCTGGGCGCTTGTCAATAAAGACCCGAGAATCACCAGCCGCGCCTGGTATTTCAACTCCATCACCGCGGATCCCAATGACCCGGATGTGCTCTATGTGCCGAACGTCGCGTTTTACAAGCTGAGCGACGGGGGCAAGACGTTGACTATTGTCCGCGGTGCGCCCGGCGGAGACGATTATCACCAGGTCTGGATCGATCCTACAAATTCACTGCACATGGTGCTGGGTACCGACCAAGGTACGACGGTTAGCCTCGACGGCGGCAAGACCTGGAGCACTTGGTACAACCAGCCGACCGGCCAGTTCTATCACGTAATTACGGATAATCAGTTTCCGTATCACGTTTACGGCTCGCAGCAGGACAGCGGAGCGGCAGCCACCGCCAGCCAGACCGATCATGGCGAGATTGATGCGCGCGACTGGTTCACGGTCAGCGGCAGCGAGAGCGGATATATCGCGCCCGATCCGAAAGATCCGAACATCTTCTATGTCTCGGGGACGTTCGGGACCGTAGCAAGGTTCGACCGCCGCTTGATGCAGAGCCAGAACATCGCGCCCTGGCCTGTTTCGGCTTTCGGTACTGAGATGCCGCAGCGGAAGTATCGAGATCCGTGGACGCCGGTTTTGGTGTTTTCACCGGTGACGCCGCACGCCTTGTACCTGGGAACGCAATATGTCATGAAGACGCTCGACGGCGGCTTGCATTGGCAGACCATCAGTCCGGATTTGACGGGAACCGAAAAAGTTTCCGCGAGCTCGAGCGGAGCGCTGACGGTTGAGAATGCAAAACAGCGGGGATATGGCGTTGTGTACACCATCGCTCCATCGCCGCTTAATGCAGCCGAGATTTGGGCAGGCAGCGATACAGGACTCATTCATTTGACCCGTGATGGCGGAAAAACGTGGACGGGCGTGACGCCCAAAGAAATCCCCGCCTGGGGCAAGATTACGCAAATCGAAGCATCGCACTTCAATCCAGGGGAAGCCTACGCTGCCGTGGATCGCCATCGCCTGGATGATATGCGCCCGTATCTTTATCGAACTAGAGATTTCGGCAAGAGCTGGCAGTTGGTCACGCAAGGCATCGGCGAGACGGCGTTTCTAAACGCCATTCGCGAAGATCCGAAGCGTCGCGGTCTGCTGTTCGCGGGCACGGAGTTTGGCGTGTATGTTTCCTTCGATGGCGGCGACAACTGGTCGTCATTGCAATTGAACCTGCCTGTAACTTCGGTAAGGGATCTCGCGATCCATGACGACGATCTGGCGATTGCGACCCACGGGCGGGCATTTTGGATTTTGGACGATATCGAGCCGCTGCGGCAGGTTGCGGAAAGCTCCACAACCTCTCAGGTGCGGCTGTATAAGCCGAGGCGCGCTGTTCGCATGACCAGCGATGCCTTCTGGGGCACTCCGTTGCCGCCCGAAGAGCCGCAAGCGCCGAATCCTCCGCGCGGCGCCTATCTGGATTACTATTTGCCGGAGCGCGCAGGCGGCGAAGTCGTGCTCGAAATCTTAGACGGACGCGGCCAAAGAGTGAGGCGATTGTCAAGCCGGGAGAAGGACGAGGAATCACCTCAGAACCTGCCGGTTGCGCCACGCTGGCTCGAAAAACCGGAGAGGCTGAGCAAAGAGGCAGGCCAGCATCGTTTCGTTTGGGACCTCCGCTACGGTCCCACGGGCCTCAATCGCGCTGAAGACTACGACGAGGAAGGCAGCGAGCACTGGAAAGGTCCACTTGTGCTGCCTGGCCAATATACCGTGAAGCTAACAACGGCCGGGCATGAATGGAAACAGCCGCTGCAGGTGGTTATGGATCCTCGGTCGCGTGCCACTCAGGCCGAATTGAGGGAGCAGTTCGACTGGGCGCAGCGCGCTTTCAAAGACCTTGTGGTGGCGAGGACGACCGCTACGCGCGTCGAAGCCCTGCAAGCCGAGCTCACAAAGCATGCGGAAGCTAAACCCCCGGCGGTCGCGGACGCGATTGAAAAAGTTGCAAAGAACGCAGGCGATATTCTCACGGGCGGCCCTGGCGAACCCGAGCAGGGATTGCAGGCGGCCACGCGGGGCCTGACTGCGGCGTTCAACGCTCTCGAAAGCGCTGACCGGATGCCGCCCTCGCAAGTCATCGCCCTCTATATACAGAGCGCAAAAATCTTGAGAGATCGCCTCGCGGATTGGAGCGTTATGAAGGAGAGCACGTTGGCAGCCCTGAATCACCAGCTTCTTGATGCCGGTTTGCCAATCATCCGGATCGCGCCATAGTAATAGGCGGGCAAACGCCTCGTAATGGGCCGGTAAGGCCTCGCGCGCGCGCCGGAATTGGCGTATGATGTGCAGGTACGTTCCGACGGAGGAACAAAGATGCCATTCCAACCTGGCCAGCTAGCCGGCGATTACGAAGTTCTGGACGTCTTGGGCAAAGGCGGCATGGGCAGTGTCTACCGCGTCCGGAACGTCATATCCGACCGCGTCGAGGCCATGAAGGTTTTGCTCGAAGACATCGGCTCGCAACCTGGTATTGGGGAGCGCTTCATCGCCGAGATTCGAACGCTGGCGCGTCTGGACCATCCGAATATTGCGAAGCTGCACACAGCATTCAAAGTGCAAAACCAGTTGGTGATGGTGATGGAATTCGTGGAGGGCACGGACCTCGCGGAGAGGGCGCGCGAAGGCACTATTCCTCTCTACAAATTGCTTGAGCATGTGAAACAGGTGCTTTCGGCGCTCACCTATGCGCACAACCATGGCGTAGTGCACCGGGACATAAAGCCATCCAATATCATGGTCGCGCGACAAGGCGGAGTGAAGCTCATGGATTTTGGCATTGCAAAATCCAACGCAGAGCCGCTGCTGACCCGCCCCGGCACGACCATGGGTTCGTTGGCGTATATGTCGCCCGAGCAGGTTCGCGGCGATGCGGTAGACGGGCGATCCGATATCTACTCGTTGGGCGTGGTGCTTTACGAACTCACCGCGGGCCGTTGTCCGTTTGAATCCGATAGCACCTACCAGCTCATGGATGCGCAACTGAACACTGCGCCGCCACCGCCGATCGGATTCAATCGCTCAATTCCCGCGCCTCTGAACGACATCATACTGACTGCGCTACAGAAGGATCCCTCTCACCGCTTTCAGAACGCGGAGGCGTTTCGGAAAGCACTTGAGAGCATCGCGGCCGTCGACGCGGCGGGGCAAACGCGAGTTCTGTCGGATTCGGAGGCCTATCAGGCACCCTCTTCCATTGCGCTGCCGGCTCCTATTGCGCAACGCCCGGACACGGGGGTTCCTGTGATGAGCACCACACCGTATTCGCCGCCGGTATCTCACCCACCGCAAGCTTCGACACCGGCGCCGGCGACATCGACGCCCATGCCGCCCGCCGCTAGCATGGGGCCGCCTACTCCTATCCCATCCCCGGCTGCATCTCAAGTCGGCGCGCAGCGAAATCGCCGCACTTTATGGATGGCTCTAGGCGCGGTGGCATGCCTGTGCGTACTGGGGGCTGCGCTGGTCGCGGTACCGCATTTCCGAAAGACCTCGGCAGCATCCAAAACGTACGATGCGTCCTATGCGGGTTCGCCGACTGGCCAAAGTGCAAGCGCGGTGAGGGAACCGTCGCCCGCTTCAGATAACACCCTTACCCCGATCGCGCGCGAAACACCGGCCGAGAGCAAAACGGATAGTGGCGCTATCCAACCGGCACCGAACGGATTACCAAACGCCACGGCTGGTGAAGGCAAGCGTACTAAGAGATCGGCTGTCCAAACCGCCACCCAGCCGCCGCAAACTTCAACCCAGGCGCAAGCTTCGGCGCCGCCCCCGCCTCCTCCTCCGCCCCCTTCTGGCCCGAGTGATGCGGAATTGAATAGTGCCAGCGAGTCGCTGATGAAGATGCACGCCCGTGCCGACGCTGTTCACCAGGGCATAGGCGACCTGCAACGGCAGCAAGCGGCACAAGGACTGGGATTGCGTGGCGATATTGTGGCCTCTCAAAGCCGGATGGATTCATACTTGCAAATGGCGCAAAGGGCGCTCCAGGGCCGCGATTTGCAGGCCGCACAGAAGAACATGGACAGCGCTGAACAGGAATTGACAAAACTCGAAACCTTTCTAGGGAGATAGGAGCAGAACAGGGATGAAACTTTATCTCACGTTTTTGGGTATGGCGCTCGTGGTGGCGCCTGCCTTTGGCCGGCAGCAGACGCCAGCGCCGGAGAAGCGGCGCATTGCCGTCATGCCCTTCGATTACGCGACGGTGATGAGCGCCGTCCAAGCGGTGTTTCATACCAACGAAGATATCGGCAATGGCATTGCGACCATGCTGGTGAATCAGCTCTTGGCCGATGGCCAATTCCGCATCTTCGAGCGGCAGCAACTCGAAAAGATCATGCAGGAACAGAACTTTTCAAACAGCAACCGCGCCGACGCAAGCACTGCCGCTAAGATCGGCAAGCTGGCCGGACTGGACGCCATCGTCACAGGGTCGATCACCCAATTCGGCCGCGATGATAAGAACTACGGCGGCGGCGGTGGCGGCGGGCATTGGGCAGGCGGTGGGTTCGGCGGTCTCGGCATACATAAAGACAAGGCAGTGGTGGAAATCACGGCGCGCATCGTCGACGTGAACACCGGCGAGATCCTGGCCTCTGTTACGGGTCATGGCGAATCCAAGCGCGGAGGTACCAATTTGCTCGGTGGTGGTTATGGCGGCGGTGGCTACGGCGGCGGCGGCGGCGGCATGGGAAGCTCCAACTTCGATTCGACGATTCTCGGGGAAGCAGTGAAAGCCGCGGTAGCCCAAACGGCCACCGGACTCGATCAGAAAGCCTCTTCGCTCCCGCATGAGATCCCACAGATCAATGGCGTGGTTGCGGATGCGACGGGCAATGACATAGTCATCAATGTCGGCACAAGCGCCGGAGTCCACGTCGGCGACAAACTCAGCATTACTCGCGTAAGCAAAGTCATTAAAGATCCTGTGACGGGCAAGCCAATCCGCTCCATTGACACGGCTCTTGGCACACTCACTATTACCTCTGCAGACGCGAACTCCGCAATGGGAACTTTTTCAGGCGCCGGGCAGCCGAAAGTCGGCGACACCGTTAAGAACCAGCAGCCGTAACTAGCGGGTGCCTCGAACGCAGCAACTGCCGGGTAGGCCCCGGCGCTGATCGACGCAGGACGGGCTAGCAAGCGGGGCGGGCAGAGGATCCTGAACTCTGAACGCCCTTAATGTACTCCGCCGACCGTTGGCTTTTGCGACCAAGGCTGCGGCTGGTAATCCCAGATGCGGGTGGTGTAGTCGCCAAACGTGATCAGCATCATGATCCCCAGCCAGAGCAGACCCGCAACTACGAAGAGCCGGGTCATGTGAGTGCTGTGACGGACGCCCATGAAGATCCAGGCCACCAGCGATGCTTTGATAAAAGCGATCAGCAGCGCAACAATAATGTGGAACTCGCCCAGTTCGAGCTGCGAAACATAAACCGTAGTAAACGTCAGGATAATCAGCGCGACAAATACGCCGACGTACGCTTTGACTGAATCGATATGGTAAGTCATTTGGGGTGGTGATATCCAATGAGATACAGCAGCGGGAACAAGAAAATCCAGACTATGTCTACGAAGTGCCAGTACAAGCCAATCATTTCAACTGGAGTGAAATAGAACTCCGAGAAAACTTTCCGTACTGCCTGAACAAGTAAGTAAGTGAGCAATCCTAAACCCACGATCATGTGCAGTGCGTGCATTCCAGTCATACAGAAGTAAAGGAAAAACAAGATCTGCGCGTGATGTAAGTATTGTGGGAACTCATCGTATCGGAAATTAAATCCGGGAACTAAGTGTTCCACCCACTTCGAGTGCCATTCAACATACTTAATGACCAGGAAGATGGTTCCGAAGATCATGGTTCCAATAAGGAACAAGATTAGCGACCGTCGCCGGCTCAACATCGCCGACCGGACCGCCATCGCCATGGTCAAGCTGCTGCAAATCAGGACGGCCGTGTTGATCCCGCCCAGCCAGATGTCCATGTAAACGCTGGTGCTGGCGAAAGCGGCCGGATACATGAAGCGATAGACGGCGTACGCCGTAAACATCCCGCCGAAGAATAGGACTTCCGTGATGAGGAACGTCCACATTCCCAGCATCGAGGCATCGAGTTGCTGCTCGGTAGTGGCAAAGTGATGCCGAAGATGGGTGACTTCAGGCGGCGGCTCATGCCCGGCGGGCTCGTGCCCTACGGGCACAACGGTTTCAGCCAATGGTTTCCTCCAGTGGGCCGTAGTTATAGGCTTCTTCCGTCACCGTCGGCGTCACGTCGAAGTTAAAAGTGGTCGGCGGCGATTGCGTCGTCCATTCAAGACCCGCGGCACCCCACGGGTTGTTACCGGCTCTTGGTCCATTCTTCAGGGAAAAATAAAAATAGATCATCGGCAAAAGATACCCGAGACCCAAAACCGAAGCGCCGGCTGTCGAGAGCACATTGAGCGTTTGAAATTCCGGTGGATAGTTATGATAGCGCCGCGGCATTCCAAGATACCCGAGAATGAACTGCGGGAAGAAGGTCAAGTTAAATCCGACAAACACGAGCAGCGCGGAGAATTTCGACCAGGGCTCTGAATACATGCGCCCGGTTATCTTCGGCCACCAAAAATGAAGGCCGCCCATGTAAGCCATCACCATTCCGCCTACCATCACGTAATGGAAATGTGCGACCACGAAGTAAGTTCCGTGTGTAGCGACGTCCACGCTAAGTGTGGCGAGGAACAGACCGGTGAGGCCGCCAATCGTAAAAAGACCGATAAAACCTAAAGCGTACAGCATTGGTGTATCAAACGAGATCGAGCCCTTGTACATGGTGGCCGTCCAGTTGAAGACCTTAATGGCGGATGGGACCGCGACTAGAAAGCTCAAAATCGAAAAGGCCACGCTCGAATACATGCTCTCGCCGGTGATGAACATATGATGTCCCCACACAACGAAGCTCAATACCGCGATCGCCATGCTCGAAAAGGCGATGAACTTATACCCGAAAATGCGCTTGCGTGAAAAGCAGGAGATGATTTCGCTGATCACGCCCATGCCCGGCAGAATCATGATATATACGGCCGGGTGGGAGTAGAACCAAAAAAGGTGCTGGAAAAGGATCGGGTCGCCGCCGATGTTGGGATCGAAAATTCCGACGTGAGCAATACGCTCGAAGGCCAGCAACAGCATGGTAATGGCTAAAACCGGAGTGCCGAGAACCTGAATTAATCCGGTTGCGTAATTCGCCCAAACGAATAACGGGAGGCGCGACCAGGTCATCCCGGGCGCGCGCATCTTATGAACAGTAACAATGAAGTTAAGACCGGTAAGAATGGACGAAAACCCCGCGATAAATACACCGAAGGCCGCTGCTAAAACGTAGGAATTTGAGTAAGTGCTGCTGAACGGTGCATAAAAAGTCCACCCGGTATCGACGCCCCCGCGTCCAATGGCATACAGCGCAAAAAGCGCGCCCACGACGTATATATACCAGCTCAAAAGATTAATTCTAGGGAACGCCAGGTCTTTGGCGCCGATCATAATCGGTATCAGGAAATTCGCTAACGTCGCCGGAATCGATGGGACCAGAAAGAAAAACACCATCACGATGCCGTGCATCGAAAACAAGCGATTATAGGTCTCGTTCGAAAAAACGCCCTCTGGCGATAGGAGATTGATGCGGAATGCGACCGCTGCCACGCCGCCGACAAAGAACATCAGCGTAATGGAGATGAGATATAGAACCGCGATTCGCTTATGGTCCGTGGTGAACAGCCAGCTCTTCCACGTGTGCGACACATTGAGGTAGTTGACCGGTTCCGCGACAACTTCCGGTGTTCCGTGTACGATGGTTGCCATAATTCCTTGCTATTCCTTCGTCCCTAGCGCGGCCGTCCTTGTGGCGTAGCGGGCGCCTTCACGTTCGGCATCGCACCCGTCGGCCCCGGTGCGAGGACCACTGGCCTCTGCTGCACACCCTGCTGCGACGCCGGGGTGCTCGGCGAAAGCGACTTGATATAAGCGATTAGCTGAATCACGTTCTCCTCGGTCACCTGGCCCTTGAACTGCGGCATTACATTCGGCTCGAATCCTGCCACGATTTTAGCGTTTGGATCCAGGATCGATTCTCGAATGTAGGCGTCATCGGCGATAACCGTTCTTCCGTCATTGAGCTGCACCGGCTTGTTGTACAGGCCTCTTAGCACGGGACAACGGCCCTGCTGATCCAGCAAATGACACGTCGAACATCCGAACTGTTGAAACAATTTCTCACCTTGCTCGGCCAATGTCCCTTGTGCGCCGCCACCGCTCGCCCAGTTCGCATACTCCTTCGGCTCCAGCACATCCACCCAGCCGATCATGTTGGCGTGTTGATTGCCGCAGTATTCGGTGCAGAACAGGTGATATCGCCCCGGCTTGGTGGCCGTAAACCAGACGCTGTCGTAATGCCCGGGGACCACATCGTGCCGAATGCGAAAGGCCGGAATAGAAAAACTGTGAATTACGTCTTCCGACGCCATCGTCAGCTTCACCGGCTGGCCCACCGGTACATGCAATTCATCGATTTCGCGGCCGCCGTCGGGATATTGAATCTTCCACATCCATTGCTTCCCGGTGACGAAGACTTCCATCGCATCTTTGGGCGGATTCTGCGCTGCGTAGTAGAGTTTTGCTCCCCATACAAACATGATCAGCATCACTAGGAACGGAGCGATGGACCAGGTCAGTTCCAGTTTCGTCGAGCCCTCGATCTGCGTGGCGTGAGGATGGGCGCGCCGCCGGAACTTATACGCAAAAAAAACAATGCAAAGGAAGATCAAAATCGTCATGATCGCCGAAACGACGGTCAAGAAGATATACAGGTCGTCGATGGGGCCAGCTTGCGCGGAAGCCTGCACCGGCCACAGCGGAGGCAGATCAGCAAGTAGCGGAGACAGGCTAGCGAACATGCCGCGCCTCTTTCCACCCCACCTGCGTTTTCACGCCCTTATCTTTACGCATCAGGAAGAAAACCAATACCGCCAGACAAAGGATCGTTACGCCGCCGGCAAGTTTCAGCACGTTCATTATCGCCAGCGTGTATTTCCCTTGCGAGGCGTCGTAGTGAAAACAATAGAGCAGCGCGTAATCCACGGGACTTCCAATCTTGTGCTTAGAAGCTTCGACTAACCCCAGACGCAGGTCAGCCGGAGCGTACTGTACGCCATAGATGTAGCGCGACAGCTTACCTGCGGGCGTAGCGATCATGATTCCGGCGGCGTGTACAAACTGGTGAGTCGGCTCGTCCCAACGATAGTGGAAGCCAACGGCGTCCGCGAGACGAGAAATCGAATCTTGGGAGCCTGTCAGAAAATGCCAGCCCGAATCGAACCCCGCGCGGTTGAACACTTTGGCATAGTTGCTCTTCTTTTCCGCAGCCAGCGCCGGGGTTTCCGAAGGATCGATGCTAACCACCACCGCGTTGTAGTCGCTGCCCGGCTGCAACGCCACGCGCCTCAACGAGCTGGCCATCTCTGTCAAGGTTAAGTTGCAAAGGCTCGGACATTTGTAATAGACCAGCGCCAGCACTACCGGCTTATCGCCGAAATAAGTGCGAAGCGGAACGGCCTCGTTCGCTTCATCACGAAAGACGAGGTCCAGCGGGACCGGAGCATTCAAGCGCTGATCGAAGCTGACACCTTTCGTGATGTTAGGGCGGACAAACTGCGCCTTAACGAAGCCGGCGCTCGCCCACAGCAGGCATACACTCACAAAAAACTTACTGCGCATTCTTGCGAATCTCTCCCGAAATTTGGGGCTGCCGGTACGGAGGCGGCATCGCATTCACGCTGCCCGCGAAGTCACGTCCTTGGCCGCCAGGCGTCGTGATACCCACTCGCGCATTTGGAGCGATAGGCAGCCCGGATACTACATTGTCCATGGCTTGGCCGATGGGAATGTGAACTCGGCCGTCAGCATCTTTGCCCCCGCTGTTGAGAATCTCTTGCGCATGTGCGCGCAATTCCGGCAGTTCTTCCCATGGATGTACCTGCAACTGCGGGTTGGGCGGTACCACTCGCGCGGGTGCAAGTGGGCTCGGCGGCTCTCCGAGCGGTGTTGTATCGCGCAATGCCTTCTGAATCGGCACGGTGATCGCGAGCGTAACTACCAGCGTTAACGCGATGATCGCGAGCGAGTAGATCACCATCTTGACGCTGGCATCCACGCCCTCGTAAACGGTGCCGCCATGTCCAGCGTGCGGCTCCGAGCGCTTGGGACCGTGTCCATGTTCGTTCGATTGTGGAACGTGGGCGCTCACGCTACGACCTCCTGCAGAGGCGTCATCACCCGCGGATCACGCAACGGCAGCAATGGGCGTTTGCGGAGTTGGCGCACAAACACGTAAACCCAGATACCGCCGACTGCAAAGAACGCGGCGAAATCTGTCCATGAAAGCCAGAATCCATGGTTGCGGTAGGTCGGGATGACAATCCAATATAGATCGATGACCCGCGCGCACAGCAGCCAGATACACACGCGCATTAATCGGCGCGGATCTCGTTTGCGCGTCTGAGAGAGCAGCGCCAGAAACGGAATCGCAAACATTGAAAGCGCAACCGTAGCGGCGAGATATTTCCAGAACCCGTGTACGCGATTGAGATACCAGACCAGTTCCTGCGGCAAGTTCCCTGGCCATACGATGATCAACTGCGAAGCCGTCAGATACGTCCAGAAGATAGTAAACGCAAACATCAAGTTCCCAAGGTCATGCAAAATGACGGCATTTACCCGGCCGCCGAATCGGTCGCCGCGCGACGTAAGAATCATCACCAGGATGGTCAGCGCGAAACACTGCAGCACATCGCCGATCAGGATCATCGCTCCATAGATAGTGGAGAAGAACTGCGCATCCGCTGAAAGAATCCAATCGATGTAGGCGAAGCTTGCAGTCAAAGTAAAGATCAGGACGCCAGGCGCGCTGAAGGCGCGCATCCGTTCGCGCAGTGTCGGGTCGCCGGTCTTGTCCTGCTTGTCCGCCATACCACGAACGCGCAGGCCCCAGAACGACCACACGGCGAAATAGATGGCCACGCGCCCGAGAAAGAACGGAAGATTCAGATAGGGACGCTTATGATAGAGCACTTCCTGATTCTCCATCCCCGGCACGGCGTTGATATGCATCCACGGATACAGATAGTTCAGCCCGAAAAGCAGAATAATCACGAACAATGCGACGATCCATAGCGTGGTCATCTGTGCTTCGAGAAACCGTCTCGCCGTTGCGCACCAGCGTCCGCCCACCGTGTGCCCCATTAGCAATACGCCCAGGCCGCCAAGCGCGAATCCGCTCCAATAGATGAAGGCGAATAAATAGGACTGAAAGAACACTGCGGGATTCATAAAGAACCCAAGGACACAGAGGGCAACGGCGATTACGGCGATCACCGCGGAGATCCGTTCCACCCTGGCAGCTTGCGGCCCGAGCCATATTTCAGGAACCGGAACGTCGGCTGCATGATCGTGGCTGCTCATTGCAAACCTCCCGCTCGGCCGCCCTGGGACGTACCGCTATTCGTACCCGGAGTGGCCGGCGCGCCGGTCTGCTGTGTAACTCCGCCCGCATTTTGACTAAGCTGCAACGCCCGTATATAAGACGCGATTCGCCAGCGGTCATCTACCGGAACGCGCGATGCGTAACTGTACATCGCGCCATAGCCATTTGTCATAACGTCGAAAAAGTGTCCCACCGGAGCATTCACCAGGCGCGGATCATAGTAACTCGGCGGCTGCCGCAAGCCGCGGCTGACAATCATGCCGTGCCCGTCGCCGAGCCGCCCATGACAAGGCGAGCAAAAAATATTGAATCGCTCTTGTCCCCGCGCCACATCGGCGCGAGTAATCTGAATCGGGAAATAAGCAATGTCCTTCCCGTCCACTTTACCCGTGTAACGAGCCTGGTCCAGATGTAACTGCCCCCGCGCAACCGTATCTTCAATCGTCGGCCGCTCCGAACGTCCATCGCCAAAGAAAGAGGTTGCGGCAAACGGCTTATAGCGCGGCTGATTGTGCATATCCTGGCGGCAAGCCGTCGCGCAGAACGCGCTGGCGACCACCGCCGCAATCATTGTGTTACGCCGGTACAACCGTCACCTCTCTTGCTCCCGTCTCCCGCAGAAATTCCAGCGTGTCGTCGGTGCGGAACTTAGGATCGGACGATTCGATGCAGAGGAAGAATTTATCTATCGAAGCTCGGTCAAAAGCGGGAACGTTAAAAACCGGATGATAAGGTTTGGGCAACCCATTCATCGCCAGCATGCTGACCAGCGCCGTAAGCGCCGCGAGCAAAATCATGCATTCGAACGTGATCGGGATATACGACGGCCAGCTATGCAAGGGCCTCCCCCCCACATTATGTGGATACGCGATAATTGTGATCCAGCAGAGCAGGCTGTAACCTCCCGCTGCCCCGCAGATTCCACCGATGAGCACCGCCAGCGCCACATAATTCTTTCTGAAACCAATGGCTTCGGCCAAGCCATCCACTGGCATGGGCGCGTAGGCATCCATCTTTCGGTAGCCCTCCGCATAAGCGCGCCGGGAAGCACTCAGAAGCTCCTCGGGAGTGTCGAATTCCGCCATGGCGCCGTGGATTCCCGGAAGCCCGTGGAGCGCGATTTCGCTCATATCTTGCCCTCCACCGCCGGTTCCATCGAAATGGGCTCGTGATGGACCACCTCCCGCACCTCGAAGATCGAAATCGAGGGCAGCAACCGCACGAACAGGAAAATGAGAAACATGAAGAACCCGAGCGTGCCGGTGTAAGTCGCCCAGTCCCACTTAGTCGGGATGTAAATGCCCCACGAAGAGGGCAAGAAATCTCTGTGCAGGCTGGTAACTACGATCACAAACCGTTCCAGCCACATTCCGATGTTGACAATGATGGAAATAATCCAGACCAAGACCACGTTTCTGCGCACTCGCCTTGACCACAACGCCTGGGGAAGCGCGATGTTGCACAGAATCAGCAGCGCGTAAGTAAATCCATACGGACCTGTGATGCGATTCCAGTACATGAAACTTTCGTATTTATCCCCGCTATACCAAGCGAAGAAAGCTTCCATCGCATAGCCGTAGGCGACAATCAAACCCGTGCCAAGCATGACCTTCGCCGCCGCCTCGATATGCCGCATCGTGATGAGATCCCGCATGTTGTACCAGGCCCGCAACGGGATGATCAGCGTCAGCACCATGGCGAAGCCCGAGTAAATTGCGCCCGCAACGAAGTAAGGAGGAAAGATCGTGGTGTGCCAGCCGGGTAAGATGCTGATCGCGAAGTCGAAGCTCACGATAGTATGAACCGAGAGCACCAGCGGCGTCGAGAGCCCGGCCAGTAATAGATACGCCTTTTGATATCGATGCCAGTGAATCGCCGAGCCGCGCCACCCGAGCGACAGTACACCGTAAATGCGCTGCGTCCAGAGCCTGGGCGCGTTATCTCGCATGCTTGCAAGGTCGGGGATCAGGCCGATGTACCAGAACACCAGCGACACTGTTCCATAGGTTGACACCGCGAAAACGTCCCATTCGAGCGGACTGCGCGGTTGCGGCCAGAGCCACATCGAATTCGGATAGGGGAACAGCCAATAAGCTAGCCACGGACGCCCAAGGTGCAGAATCGGGAACATACCCGCGCAAGCCACGGCAAACAGCGTCATCGCTTCCGAAAAGCGATTGATTGATGTGCGCCAGTCTTGCTTCAGCAGGAACAGAATGGCGGAAATCAGTGTGCCCGCGTGCCCTATACCGATCCACCAGACAAAGTTGATAATCGCGAATCCCCAGCCGATGGGGATGTTCACGCCCCAGATGCCGACGCCCTTCATGAACAGCACGCCCATCGCCAGCATGAGAAGGTTTACGAAGCAGAATGCAATGAATGCGCCCACCATCCACTTCTTGGGCGTCCGCTTCCAGGGCAGGTACACGACATCCGAGATCTTCTTAGTGACCGTCTCGTACGTGTGTCCCGGGCCGAGAATGCTATTGGGCCCTGGATCGCTTACCGGTACTTCCTCGAGATCAAGATTGTCTCTGGTTGCCATCCTGGCCTCTTAGCGCTTCATTAGGGTTGCGAACGTAACCTAGATACTTAGTCCGCGGACGTGTATTAAGGTCGTCGAGCAGTCCGTAAATCCGTTTCTGCGCTTGTAACTGCGCGACTTTACTGTTCTTATCGTTCAAGTCTCCAAAGGTGATCGCCTGGGTCGGGCAGACCTGCTGGCAGGCCGTCAGAATCTCTCCGTCCCGAACGCGCCGTCCCTCTTTCTCGGTCTGGATCTTCAGTTCCTGAATCCGCTGCACGCAGTAGGAACATTTCTCCATCACCCCGCGGCTGCGGACCGTCACGTCGGGATTCCGAACTCCGTATAGGCTCTGGGTATTCCAATCCGAATAGAGATAGAAATTGAATCGGCGCACCTTATAAGGACAGTTATTGGAGCAGTAACGCGTCCCTACACAGCGGTTGTAGACCATTTCGTTCAGGCCCTCGTTACTGTGCACTGTCGCGGCCACCGGGCAAACCAGCTCGCACGGCGCATCCTCGCAGTGCATGCAAGGTATCGGCTGGTTGTACATCACCGGATTGTCCAAGTCCCCGGCATAATAGCGATCTACCCGAATCCAGTGCATGTGCCGCCCGCGCGCCACCTGGTCTTTGCCGACCACGGCGATGTTGTTCTCCGCCTGGCACGCAATGATGCACGCGCTACAGCCAGTGCAGATATTCAGGTCGATTGCCATGCCCCACTTATAGCCTGTGTAAGGCCAATTTTGCGGTGGATATAGAGTCTCGCCCTTTGGCAGCGGCTTTTCAAACTCCGTGGGAAAGTTCGGATGCTCACGAAACTCGGCCAGATCCGCCGCCCGAACAGGCTCGCGCCCCGCCATAGTCTGCGTCTCCTGAATGTTCGCCAGGCGGTAATGCTCGCCGGTTTTCTGCATCGAACCGCCCGCGCAATACGGCGCCGCATTGGTTTGAATAGCGAAGGCGTTGTAGCCAATCTTGTTGCCTACGCGCCCCGAACCTTCGCGTCCATAGCCGAAGTGCACCGTTATCGAATCTTCCGCATGTCCGGGCAGAATCCACGCCGGGCCCGCCACGCTTCGCCCTTCCACGGTGACGCGCAGCATGTCGCCGATGGTAACCTTCATCTGCGCCGCATTCTTGGGACTGATCCAAACCACGTTGTCCCACGTCATCTTGCTCTGCGGTTTCGGCAGCTCTTGCATCCAGCCGTTGTTCGAATATGTCCCGTCAGTAATCGTCGGATCGGGCCGGAAGACCACTTCGAGCCCGCTGATTGCGTCGTTAGCAAGCGGCGGCAAAGCCGCCGGCCTGCCGTTCACGGTTCCTACCGCCGAACCCGCTACCACGCCATCGTGCAGCGACCGCTTCCAAAACGCGTCGAAATCCCCACTCTTGTTCTGGCCTTGCCAGTAGCCCTTCACGAGATCGTGCGAGCTCTGGTCCGGCTTGCCAAGCAGAATAGACAGAATCTCGTGCGCCGATTTTCCGTTGTACAGCGGCTCAATCAGCGGCTGCTGTATGGTCACCGTTCCATCAAACGCGCGCGAATCCGACCAGGTCTCCAGATAATGAGCCTCCGGGATGTGCCAATGGCTCCAGCGTGAAGTCTCGTCGAAAAACTGTCCCAACCGCACTACCAGCCGCGCGTTCCGAATCGCGTTCTGGAATGCGAGCGACGCCGGAGCCGTGTACACCGGGTTCGCGCCGAAGATGACCAGCGTCTCCACGTGCCCATTGTTTAAATCGTTGGCAAGCTCTTCGAGGGAATGAGTGTTATCCGGCTCCGTTCCCTCCAGCACGCGAACGGTCTTGCCCACGTTTCCAAGTGCCGTGTTGATCGCAAAGGCGGCTAGGTGCACGCTTTCCGGCTGGAATTCGCCCGGAAAGACAACGCAGCGCCCCTTCGAATTGTTCAGATCTTGTGCGACTGCATTCAGCCAGGCCGGCGCGCTTCCGGCGACATCGGGCGCCGCAACGCCGCACATTTTCGCGAGTTGATACGCGATCCCCGGTATCGCGCTGCTCTTCACCGGAAAGTGATGATCGGCTAACGAGCCGCTCACGCTGGGCCCCGCTTCGATCGCATACAGCCGAACCGGCGTCTCGCCATTGTCGATCGCCTTCCGCGCTGCGAACTGGCGCGCATAGGGCAATGCCGCAGGCCCGGTATTTAGAAAATCGCATTCCAGGCTGACAATTACGTCCGCCTGCGAAAGGTCATAGGCGATGAATGCGTTCCGCCCGGCAATTTTTTTCGCGGCGCTCGCTATGGCCGGGTTCACACACGCATCGTGCACGTACCATTTCGCGGATGGCCACTGCTGGAGCAGCCTGCTCATCTGATCGATAAGGGTCGGCGATGTGGTTGGGGCCGTTAGAATCGCTAGTCCTTCCCCTTTGCGCATCCCAAGCCCTTGCGCTTCGGTGCTGAACGCTCCCGTGAAATCGCTCCAGATGCTTAGCCGCCCCTCGTGCAGAACTGTCTCCGAGCGGTCTGGATCGTAGAGATTCAGAATCGAAGCCTGCTCGTAAATCAGCGTCGATCCCAGGCTCGCCGGATGGTCCGGATTGCCTTCTATCTTTGTCGGTCGGTTCAAGTGGCTCTCAACCAGCAGCCCGCGCGCGTAACCGCCAGTTGGCATCGCTGTCGCGTAGAACAACGGAAGTCCCGGAATCACATTCTCCGGCTGCCGCACATACGGAACAATCAGCTCCTTCGGCTGCTTGGTGCACGCCGCTGCACCGGCCATGGCAAGCGACGCGCCCATGACTTTGAGCAAGCTGCGCCGGTCCACGCCTTGCGGAATCTGCCCCGAAAGTCCTGGAAATTCCTGCTCGACATATTCACGCAGTTCTTCGCTTTCAGCCGCTTCCTCCAGCGTCCGCCAAAACGCCGGCCCGCGTCCCGAAGCCAATTTCTCGCGCAAGGCCTGCAGGTCCACCGCGGGCTTCTGTGGCTTATCGAGAAGCGACTCTAAACTAATCAATTGACCGTTCATCGGTGGCATGTCACGCAATCAGTCAGCGACTGCACGTGATACTCCTTCACAAGCTGCGGCCCAAGCTCGGCCTGATTTGCCGGATAAACATACTCGATGTTGAAAACCTCGGATTTGGGCCGGATGTATTTGGCCGGATCGCGGTGGCAGTTCACGCACCACTCCATATAGAGGTTGTTCACGCGATACGTGAGCGGCATCTCATCTACGCGTCCATGGCAGGTGGAACAGCCGATCCCCTTGTTGATATGGATGCTGTGGTTGAAGTACACGAAGTCCGGCAGATCGTGCACCCGCACCCACTCGATGGATTTGCCGCTCGCCCAACTGTCTCGAATCGGTTGCGTCAGCGTGGCGTTCGCCCAGATCTGTGAGTGGCACGTCATGCACGTCTCCGTGGGCGGCAGCCCGGCGTATGACGAAGTCTCGACACTCGTATGGCAATAGCGGCAATCGATCCCGTCGTCTTTCACGTGATGCTTATGGCTGAATGGAATCGGCTGCTCCGGTGCGATGTGAACACTGGTGATCCAGTTGCCGCGGTCGATCATATACGCAACCGCCAGCGTGCAACCCAGCAGCAGAACGACGGCTGCGATCGAGACCTTAGCGAGAGTGTTCGCGCTAGGTCGAAACAGTTGTGGCATACGAGATCTGAGGACCCACCCAAGAGCTTCGAAGCGAAACCAATTTATGAGTATACATAGGATCGTCTTTTACACTCTCTCTACAGTTCGCTTTTCACAAAAATATGCCGGAGAACGTCACCAGATTCGAAAATCCGCCGGTCCGCGGGTTCCTGCATCATCCATCCGCCTCGCGCGGCGGTGCCCTTGTTCTCACGCATGGCGCAGGCGGAAATTGCACGGCGCCCTTGCTCATAGCGGTCGCGGACGCCTTCTGCTCGGCCGGCTTCTTCGTATTGCGCTTCGATCTGCCGTTTCGCCAGCGCCGCCCGTTTGGGCCGCCGCATCCAAGCACTGCCGCTGAGGATCGTGCCGGAATTCGTGCAGCGCTGGACGCTGTGCGCTCGATAGCTTCAGACCGCATTTTCGCGGGCGGGCATTCGTACGGAGGCCGCCAGGCGACGCTTCTCGCCGCCGAAGATCCGAGCGCCTGCCATGGATTGCTCTTGCTCTCCTACCCCTTGCATCCTCCAAAGAAACCGGAACAGCTCCGCACAGCTCACTTCCCGTCGCTGCACGTGCCCGCGTTGTTCATTCACGGAACTGCCGACCCGTTCGGCTCGCCCGAAGAGATCACCGCGGCGACGAAACTAATTCCCTCACGCACGCAGCTCGTATTTCTTGAAGGCGCCGGACACGACCTCAAACGCGGCAAGTTCGATCTCGATTCCCTCCTGATCGAGCCCTTCGCGAGATTGCTGAATCTCTAGCGCAGCTTCACTCGGCAAAGCATCTTATTGTTGCGATATGAAGGCAGCAGCCGTCGAACACCGAGCCAAGCTCCCGGCCCGCAGTGTCCGCAGCCTCAACGCCGCCAACTTCTTCCAAGCTGAAATGGTGGGCGTCATTCTTCCCGTGCTGAACGCATTCCTCCGCGAAGCGCACTGGCGATATGAGGCCATCGGTGTCGCCACCGCCACCGCCGGGCTCGGAACGCTCCTGTTTCAAACGCCCGCAGGTTGGCTGACCGATGAGCTCTCCTGCCGGCGCCTCCTGTTTCTCACTGTCGCACTCATTACCGGAGCATGCTTCGTCGCGATTCCGCTAGCGCCGCACACCCCGGCGTTCGTCGACCCGCTCCTGTTCCTCGCGGGAGCTGCCCAAAGCTTCTTCGGTCCGCTACTCGGTGCCCTGGCACTCGGCCTCGCCGGACACAAGCTGCTCAATCGAGTCATCGGAACCAATCAAAGCTGGAATCACGCCGGCAACATCGCGGCGGCTCTCGGCGCTATGGCGTTAGTCAAAGTGCTGGGTCTCAACTCTGTTTTCTACTCCGTGGGCGCGTGCTCCATCCTGGCGGCAGCCGCTGTCCTTCTGATCCGCGAGCAGGATTTGGATGAAAACGTCGCGAGGGGTCTCACCGAAGATCGCACCGCGGAGGCGAACTGGACGCACCTGTTGCGCGATCGCACTTTCCTTCTTCTGTTCCTTTCAGTGTTCCTGTTTCATCTGGTCAACGCGCCGATAATGCCCGCCGTTGCGCTCTACGTGAAGAAGCTGGGCGGCTCCGATACTCTCATGACCGCCACAGTCTTGACTGCGCAGCTGGTCATGGTCCCCGTCGCGCTCCTCTCCGGCCGGCTCTGCGACTCTTGGGGCCGCAAGCCCGTCATGGCGGTTGCCTTCTGGATTTTGCCGCTGCGCATCTTCTCCTATACATTCGTGAGCAATCCAAAGGCGCTGGTCTATCTGCAAGGACTGGATGGCATTGGCGCTGGTATTTATGGAGTCGCGGTGGTCGCGTTCAGCGCCGACCTCACGCGCGGCAAAGGTGGCTTCAACACCGTCATGGGGCTATTTGCTACCGCGCTCGCCATCGGCGGCGTCTTTGGACCTCTGCTCTCCGGATTTGCGATCCAGCATGCCGGCTTCCGCGTCACGTTCTATGGGTTTGCTGCACTCGGCGTTACGGCTGCAGCGATCTTTACCTTGCTGGTTCCGGAAACCGGGAACGTTCGCCAAACGCAGTCCGCGGCCGCAGCCTGAGGCCGCTACCAAAGCAGTTTCAACCCGAATTGGATTTGACGAGATGCTGTCGAGGTGCTCGTAATAACGCCGGCTGTCGGCGACACTCCAGCGGGCGTAAAGACAATCGCGTTCGGGGTATTGAAGTTGGCTCGGTTCAGGACATTGAAAAACTCCGAGCGAAACTGCAGCGTCCATCTGTCACTTAGGTGAATTCGCTTAAGCGCCGACAGATCCCAAGTGGCGAGACCTGGACCAGCGAGTGTATCCCTGCCCAGATTCCCATAAAATCCGCTGTTATTCGGAGGCGCGAGGAAAGCTGCGGGATTGAACCACTTATTGGGGCTTCCAAGAATGACCGGCCCGGTGAATGCAGGATTTACGAAAGGGCGTACTGGATTGCGTGTATCGCCGTTATCGGACGGATTGTAACTAAGTTGAGGTGTAAACGGAAAACCGCCCTGCAAAGTAACTATGGAGTTTACAGACCACCCGCCCAAAACTGCTCCGCGCCCGAATGGGAGGTTGTAAACAGCACTAATAATGGCGATATTTCTTACGTCGAAGTTCGCGAGTCCCCGATCGGCTCGCAAATCGAATGGATTCGATGCGAGCGCCGGTTCCCCACCCGACGTTGTGCTGTTCAGGGAGTCGCCGTCGTCTATCGTCTTGGAGAAGGTGTAGACGCCGCGCAGAGCCAGTCCGTTGCTGAAGCGATGATTCACGTCCACCTGCAGGGCCTGGTAGGAGCTGTCCCCTTCTGAGAAGTAAGTCCATGTGTTAGCCAAGGCTGGATTGGCACGAACGGCCGTGGGAACATAATAAGTCCCAGCCGGAACCGGCGTGCCCGCAATGCCGGCTGGAAACTTACTCGGGTAAGTAGCGGGACAGGGCGCCGCCGGACAAATGACAGGGAACGGCTCATTGGCATCGATACCGATGACTTCGTGATAGCCGTGCGAGCCTACGTATCCGATCGAGACGGCCGTATTGGGAGTCAATTCCTGCTGAATTCGCGCCGACCATGAAATGAGCGTCGGAGTTTCAAGATCCGGTTGCACTCCACCGGGAACAAGCTTCGCGGTTTTCGGTGCGGGAGCGCTGCCGTTCAGCGGAAGCTGTGACACGAGGGCATTGGGAAGGCTATAAGTCGGGTTGAAAGGCGCATTCTGGTCGGTCCGGTAACCTAGCGCGTCTTGCAAGTCATTGAACATGCCGAAACCGGCATTGATCACCGTCTTGCTTCCAAAAGGGCTCCAGGCTAGCCCGAATCGCGGTTGCGGCAGGAATTTGGCGTTATTCACCGTGAATACGCTATCTGCGATACGCGGCTGCGTTGAGATCACACCACCCGGGTAGGTGTAATTGCTCGCGCGGCCATTCGCCTCGTTCCATCCATCGCTCCACTCGTCGCGAAAACCAAGCGATAGAGTCAGCCGGGGAGCAAGCCGGATCACGTCCTCAACGAACCATGCGCCCAACCATGAGCGCCAGTTCATCTCGGTAGGCGCGGGATCGTAAAGAAGACTGCCTATACTTCCTTGCAGCAGTGTTTGTAAGCTGGTGAAGGTTGCCTGGCCATACTGACTAAGCGCCAGAGTCTCATTCGATTGCAGCCGCTGAAACCAAACGCCGGCCGTAAGCTGGTGGCGGCCTTCCGTGATGGAGACCTGATCTTGATAAGTGAACAGGTTGCGTGCCACGCGAAGGTTGCTGCCGTTGTTACTGCCCGCAAGACTAAGTTGCGCCGTGGGGTTCGATGCCGCGCTGCCCCCCACCACAATGGCGCCCACCGGATCGCCCACTAAGAAGCCAGAGAGGCTGGCTGCCGGCGTGCCCGGAGTCGGCTCGCCGGTGAAAAAATATCCGGCTCCCGAATATCCAAAAGTCGCTTGATTAAGCAGCGTTGGAGAGAAGACGTGAGTCTCGGCTAAACTTCCAACCTGCTCACGCAAGCTCGTGACATCTGTGCTGTAGTCATTCGTGCTGGTAGGCGTGAAGTCCGCGCTGTCATCGATCGTATAGACGGCATTGAACGTGTCGTGACTGGAGAAAATCTGGTCCAGGCGCGTGGTGCCGTAATCGTCCCGAATCGTTTGCATCGGATTGTTGAAGGCTTCGGAGATGCCGCCATAGTCGGGAGCATTTGGGCTAGGTGCCGGCCACGCGGAGATCAACGGCGAAACACCCACAAAAACCAAGCCGGACGCAGGACAGTGAGCGGGCGCGGGCGTTACCAGCTTGCAAGGAAGAAAACCAGCGCGCGCATTGTTATCGGGCACCAGATCGACGCCCGTCTGATGAAGATGTTGATCGAGACCTTCGAAATTGCCGAACAGAAACGTCTTGTCCTTTTTAATTGGACCGCCTAGCGAGCCTCCAAACTGATTGCGCTGAAAACCGGGCGTGGATGCCCCATCGAAAAAGTTTCGGGCATCCAGATCATTGTTCCGCAGGAATTCGTAAAGCGAGCCATGCACGTCATCCGCGCCGGATTTCGTAACGATCAGCACTTGAGCGCCTGGGCGTTTGCCGTATTCAGCCCCATAGTCGTTACGCAGAACGTTGAATTCGCGAACGGAATCGACACCGAGCAACTGCTGGCTCACGCCTCCCGGTTGCATATTGTTCTCGGCGGCGCCGGTGAATTCAATTCCGTTCAGCAGGAATAGATTCTGTTGTGGGCGGTTGCCCGAAACTGAGAAATTATTACCGGCGGTCGAATTGGAAACGCCGACGCCGCCGGTCTTCTCCCAGGTGAAATTCACCACGCCGGGGTTCAAGGTCAGCAATTCGTCATAGCTACGGCCATTCAGAGGCAGGCTCTCGATTTGCTGCTCGCTTACCAGCCCGGAGACATCTTCGGTGGATGTGGCAACGATAGGAGCGTCGCCGTGCACGGTAATCTGCTGGGTTGATGGCCCCACTATAAGCCGGAAATCGACAGTCGCGTCCTGATTGACGACCAGATGAATTCCCGTTCGAACTGCTTCCCTAAATCCCGCTTTGGACGCGCGAACCTCATAATCGCCAGCATTCAAAGAGGGGATTACGTAGTACCCAGCCGAGTCGCTAAGGACGCCGCGAGACGTGCCGAGATCGATATTTTTCGCTGTGACCGTGGCCGAGACAATCACCGCGCCCGATTCGTCCTGAACCGTTCCGGAAAGGACCCCCGACACCTGCGCAAAAGCGCCCGCGGGCATCAGCAGACCGGCAAAGACGAGTAAATTGCGTGGAAACATGATTGTCCTGTATAAAGGCATGATTGTCCTGTATAAAGGATAGTGTAGTGGTTAAGAGACACAGCGAGATCGAGAACAGCTTGGCCGCTGTCCGCGAACGCCGCGGCTTATCGGCCTCCGCGCTGGCCCAAATGGTGGGCGTGAGCCGCCAGGCGATTTATGCAATCGAGGCCGGAACGTATGTGCCCAACACCGCTCTGGGCCTGCGGCTCGCTCGCGCATTAATGGTCGGTGTAGACGAACTGTTCAGCCTACCGGACGACCCGCCGAAAGTCGACGCAAGCTCCGTCAGCGCCACCCTAATTTCTTCCGCCGGCAAACTAGAGCCCGGCCAACCTGTTCAGCTATGCCGCGTCGATGATCGGCTGATTGCCGCACCCTCTATGCCAATGGGCTCTTATTTGCCGCCAAGCGATGCCGTCATGGCAGATCGCGGCGTGGCAGCGGATAAAGTCCGCGTTCGCTTACACCAGGATTCGAACGACTTTAAGAGCCGTCTTCTCATCGCTGGTTGCGACCCCGCAATGGACATGCTCGCCCGGCATGCGCGAACTGCCGGCGTTGAGCTTGTGCTCGTGCACCGGAACAGTTCGGATTCGCTGCAGTTGCTCAAGAAACGCCTCGTACACATCGCCGGCACTCATCTTCGAGACGCCTCAACCGGCGAATCGAATGTCCCCGCAGTTACGGGGTTGTTCATGCGAGCCTCGATTGCGGTGATCTCGTTTGCCACTTGGCAGGAAGGTCTGATTACGGCGCACGGCAACCCAAAGCACATTCACGCGGTGAATGATCTGGCGCGAAAGGATGTCCTGTTTGTAAACAGAGAGCCTGGGTCGGGCAGCCGCCTCTTGCTGGACACGTATCTGGCGCGATTAAAGCTCAGCGCCAAACGCGTGCGCGGCTATCAGCATCTTGCATTTGGACATATGGCGGCAGCCTGGCAAGTTAAGACCGGAGCCGCCGACTGTTGCCTCGCCACTGCATCTGCCGCGCGGGTGCTGGGTCTCGACTTCGTGCCTCTTGAGAGCGCGCGCTATGACCTGGTGATGCGCAAGCATCAGTTGAATTCGCCGGCCGTTCAGGCGCTTCTCAACACCATCTCTCTTTCCAGTTTTCGCCGCGAATTAAATGGCGCCGGAGGCTATGACACTACTGTCAGCGGAGAACGCGTGATTTGACTAGGGCGTTAAAGTAATACCCGCTCCCCGCGCACCGGTCCCAAAAGAAACTGCGGGCTGATGTACGGCGACATGGGCAGCCGCGTGATCGTCGGCTTGATAACCACCAATGTGCGGCTCGTCTGCCTCTCGCGCGTGTTCTCAGCCAACACTTGGTTCAAACCTGATATCTGCGCTAAGCCCACCAGCCCGTTTTTCGTCCGGTTGTATGAAGAGGAGTCCATTCCCGCCAACACAGCCAACTGTCCTTCGCGCACCGTCACCGTTCCTTTGAAAGCGCGCTCATTGATCTCCGGAACGGTGTCGATGGTTTGCGTGCCCAGCGATTTGGAATCTGCTTCCACATCGATGGAGACATCGCCGTTCCCCTTCAGCCGCGGAGTCATCTTGAGAACCAGTCCCAAGTCTTCTTGTGTGAATTGCCCTACCGGGTTGTAGATGGAAGGAGTGCTTAACGCAGCTCCGGTATACAGGCTTTGCGGAATCGGATATTTGTCTCCGACGTGAAAATTTGCGGTCTGCCCATCGCCCACTACCACCGTGGTGTCGTAGAAATTGCTGCTGAAGGAATCCGAGTAGGTTGCGAAAATCGTTGCATCCGAAAGGCCGATGCCGAACAGCGTCGCACCGCCTCCAAACGCCAGAAAGTTCGCTGCCGTGGAGGCGCTTTGAATGATGTTTTGGAACCCACCGATGTGCCCGAAGTCAATCAACTGAAACGTCGTCGGAAACGAAACGCCGTAATGGTAGGTCTTGTCGGTATCGATGGTCAGGAACTGCACCTCGATCGAAACCTGCCCCTTTGGCAGTAGCAGCGCCTCCAACAAGCCTCGTGCGACACGCGCTCGTGTGGCGCGATCGCGAATCAGCACTGTGCGGTTCTCGCTGTCCCAACCGATGGTTCGCAAACTGAGCACTCCCCGCACGGCATTCGCCGCTTCGATCAAATCTTTCTGGTCGACGGCGTTCGGCAGCGGAAAGCTGAGCAGGACTACCGGTTCCAGCTCGTTCCGTTTGTTCTCGCTATCCTGTGCCACCACAATTTCGTGCGGCGAAACCGGAAACACGAACGTGTGTGTCACCGCCGTGAGCGCCTCCATCGCCGTTCGAAAATCCACGCCGTCGATCTGGAACCGAACCCTTTTTTCCGGCTCCAGCTCGGGATCGAAAAGCACCCTCACGCCATAGGCTGCCGTCACTTGGCTGAAAAGCTTCTTTGTGTCGCCCGTGAGATCGAACGTGCCGGTCGAGGCTGTGGTTTGAATGTGCGGAATTGGCGCCAGGTCCGGCTCGCGGCTCCACTCTTTCTCGGTCGCAAACTCGACCGGCGGCTCCGTCCCGGGTGGTTCGGCTGCCGCTTCCTTCTCCGCCGCCTTTATATCGGCCGAGACATTAGCAGTCTGGAGATCGGCCTTGGTCAGCAGCTTCGCGATGGGCGCGAGAGAATCGCGATTCGCGCGATATGAAGAGTTGGACGGGTCCCGCGCAGCCGCCTCGGCATACAATAGATACGCCCGAACCCACTGGTTCGAGGTTTGCGCTTCGTGCGCCTCGCGTGCCAGCCGCGCCGCCACAGCATCAGCCGCCAGCGCGCAGCCAACCGCAACCAAGCCCAGACAGATTGCGCGGGGTATCAAAAGGTTACGACGCGCCGCAGTGGCTAAGCGTGGAGGCTGAATGCCGCATGAGATTACTGGATGCCGGGCGCTTAGTGCCCCGGAGCGACGTAGCCGGGCGGATGCGCCGCACCCTCACCGAAGAAATATTCTTCCATCTGCTTTAAGAGGAACTCTTGCGCCTCCGGCGTACCGAGATTGAGCCGGTACTCGTTCATGATCATCTTCATCTGCTCAACCCACATCCGCCAAGCCTCTTTTGAAACGTGATCATAGATCCGCTGTCCAAGAGGGTTATCGAATGGTGTCTCATCCAAGCCGGGCAGTTCTTTCTGTAGCTTGACGCAGAAAACTTTTCGTTCGGTCTTGGAGGCCGGCCCCGTCGTGCTCGCCATCGCTATCTCCTCGCTGTTTCTCTCTTGAGAATAGCCCAAAGTGGCGGTATGGCAATGAAACCTACAATGCCCGCGACGCGTGCACCGCGCGGACACGTGGCTGTCCAGTACAGGCCACACGATGACGTTGCTTGCGCCGCTCCACGAAGGAAGAAAACCGAAGCGGGCTCGCGGCCCCTTCTGCAAAATCCCGGTGCACCGCTTTCAGATAACGCCGCAAGAGGTCCGCCCGCGCCGATTTGCGAACGGGGCAGGTTTGCAGATCGAGCAGCAACTCGAGTTCCCATTCGGTGAAAGTGTGGCGCCGGACAGCACCCCCGATTACCTCTTGGACGAACTGGCTGAACGACGTCAGGTCAGCACGCCCAGATCGCGCATCCGTCAAATGAAAGAGTGCAGTTTTCCTCAGAAAATTCTATCTCTCTTCTGCGATTCAGTCCGATAGGCCGCCACTTTTCCTATCAAGGACATTGGTGTCTTTGCAGTCATTTTCTTCCATCTGGCCGGTCGTCCTGGCAACGCTTGCCGTTCTGCTGCTTATCAGCGGGCTGGAAGACCTGGTTCCCGTTTTGATTTGCGCGGTCCACCGCGTCCGTCACAGAAAACCGGCCATTGTCTCCTCTTTAGGCGATTTCCTGGCAGACGAGCGCCGCATAGCTATCTTTGTTCCCTGCTGGAAAGAATCTACCGTTATCGGCAATATGGTGCGCCACAATCTGGCGGCTATCTGCTATCGCAACTATGACCTGTTTTTGGGCGTGTATCCCAACGACCAAGCCACACTCGAAGTTGCCGCGCATCTGGCCCAAACCTTTCGCAACGTTCACGTAGCGGCCTGCCCGCATCACGGCCCAACTTCCAAAGCCGACTGTCTCAATTGGATTTTCCAGCGTATGACGCTCTTCGAAGAATCGCAGGGCGTTCACTTCGATACAGTCGTACTTCACGATGCGGAAGACCTGATTCACCCGGAAGCGCTCTCGGTCATCAACCGCGAACGAGCAACCTACACCATGGTGCAGATTCCGGTTCTGCCGCTTCCTACACCCTTCAGCGAGTTCACTCACGCGGTCTATTGCGACGAGTTTGCCGAATTCCAACTCATTGATATGCTCGCCCGCCAATACAGCGGCTCGTTCATTCCGTCCAATGGCGTTGGCACCGGCTTCGCGCGGGCCATTCTCGATCGGCTCGCGAGCGATCGCGGGAATCTCGTGTTCGACCCTGCCAGTCTCACTGAAGATTACGAGATCGGCGTGCACATCCATGAGCTTGGCCAGCCGCAACTCTTCGCTCCGCTGACCGTCGGCGGCAAGGGCTTCATTGCCACACGCGAATATTTTCCGCGAACCCTGCGGTCCGCGATCCGCCAGCGTACGCGCTGGGTCACGGGCATTGCTCTGCAGTGCTGGGAACGGCACGGTTGGGGCCGGGGGTGGCGCACGCGCTATTGGTTCTGGCGTGACCGGAAAGGCTTGATCGCAAACCCGCTCAGCCTGCTCACCAATCTGCTTTTCATCATGGGCGCGGGAGACTGGCTCCAAAGCGTCTACCTGCATCGGCCGTGGGCGTTCGCTGTCTCAAATCCGAAAATCCTGGCGCTATGCTGGCTCACGCTCCTGCTGCAATCAATTCGCCTCACTCTGCGGGCCACTTATGTCGCCAGGCTCTTCGGCCCCCTGTTTGCCCTTGGCGTCCCGCTGCGCTGTTTTCATGGAAACCTGGTGAATTGCTGTGCCTCGTTGGGAGCCATGTGGCGCTATCTTCACGCGCGCATGCACCGCCGCGCACTCGTTTGGTTGAAGACCGAACACGCCTATCCCGGCCGCGATGCCCTCCTCATGCATCGGCGCGAACTGGGCGAAGTGCTCGTCGCATCCGGCTACCTCTCTGAAGAACAGCTCACGGAAGTGCGGTCCAAAATGCCCCCGGATACAGATCTCGCGGATCATCTGCTGGCAAGCGGCTTACTGTCCGATGACGATCTCTGCAAGGCGATCAGCCTGCAATCCGGAGTTCCATCGGCTCGCATCGACGCGCGCCGCGTGAAGCCCCGCATCGCGCGCACTCTGCCCGCGCACGTCGAGCAGCGTTTTGGTATCGTGCCGTTCGGTGTTGAAAATGGCCGCCTGCTGGTAGCAGGAGCAAGTGTTCCACCACCGAACGCATTCGATGAGCTCAAAAGCTTCACGCGCTTGCCCATCGAATTCCAGTTAGTGACCAAACGAAACTATCAAGAATTGCGCACTCTCCTGTGAGGCAAGAGCCGCGGACAATATAATGTAACCGCGCCAAATGCTTCCCCTTAATCGTCGTCAGTTTCTGTCGTCATGTGCAGTAAGGGGATCTGCAGCATGAGCACCATCGTCGCCGGAGTGGATTTCGGAACGCTCAGTGTGCGAGTTTCAATCTTCGATGACCAGAGGGGCCGCCGCGGCACGGGAGTGGCTGAGTATCCCGTGAATCGCCGGCAAAACGATCCGAATTTCGCCACTCAAAGCCATGCGGATCACATGAAAGCTTTGGCCATCGCGACCAGGAAGGCTCTGGAAACAGCAGCGGTGAGCGGTTCGGAAGTGAAGGCAATCGCGCTGGACACGACGGGATCCACCGTCATCCCCGTGGGCGAAAACCTCGAACCGATAGACGACTACTATCTGTGGGCCGACCATCGCGCCTGGCGCGAAGCAGCCGAGATCACAGAGAAAGCGCACGAGCAACGTCTGGGAGCGATCAACTGGTGCGGGGGGGTGTACTCATCCGAGTGGGGATTTTCGAAGCTCCTGCATTGGTTGCGCCATAACCCGGAGCAGCGGCAGCAGCTCGTTTCTGCGTTCGAGCATTGCGATTACATTGCAACCGTACTCTGCGGCATTCACCACGTCGAGCGGGCGCCGCGGAGCATCTGCGCGATGGGTCACAAGTGGATGTGGAATGCATCCTTGGGCGGACTGCCTTCTGAACAATTTCTGGTGTCTGTCGATCCATTGCTGGCAGGTGTGCGGGCGAAACTCGCCGGCCGGTATTTGACATCGGAATCTCTCGCCGGCAAGCTCTGCGACGAATGGGCGACCAAGCTGGCGCTCGCGCCCGGCGCGCTGATTCCGGTCGGGGCTTTCGATGCTCACTGGGATGCCGTGGGAGCCGGTATCAAGCTGGGCGATGCGGTCAACGTTATCGGCACGTCCACCTGCATCATCGGGTTAAGCGAGAGAACCACCCTGGTGCCTGGGGTTTGTGGTGTAGTGCCGGGTTCGGTAGAGCCGCACCTCACCGGAATCGAAGCTGGACTTTCGGCGGTCGGCGATATCTTCGAAGCCATAGCGCGGCGGGCGCAATCTTCGGCAGCGGTGTTATCGCAACAATTAGTGGGGTATCGAGCCGGCCAGACCGGCCTCTTGCGCATGACATGGGACAACGGCGACCGAACCGTGCTCGTGAACCCGGAACTTGGCGGCGTAACCTTGGGGTGGAATCTCGCAAGCACTGCCGCCGATGAGCTGTTTGCGGCCATCGAAGGAACCGCCTTCCACACGCGCGTCATCTTGGAGCGCATGGAACAGCACGGAGCCGCGGTTCGCCGGATCATTAATGGCGGCGGCATTCCGCAGAGGAACGATGTGCTCAATCAGGTCTACGCCAATGTTTTGAACAAGCCCATTCTGGTGCCGCAGGGAGATGTCACCAGCCTCGGTTCGGCGATCTTCGCGTTTCTGGCGGCCAAGGCATTTCCGACCATTGATGCCGCACAGGATGCGCTCTGTCCACCGCACCGGGTGTTCACTCCGCAACCCGAGAATGTTGCAGTGTACGACCAGCTCTTTCCCGTCTTCAAGCGTCTTTATTACGCATTAGGAACCAAGAATTCCGCTCCGATAGGAATCGGCGATATCCTTCCGGAACTCCGCCAAATCGCCGCTTGGACAAGGCAAATCCAGTGAATCTAAGCCAGAATTGATCGCTATAGCTCCGCTTCGACTTCGATCTCGATCAGCATAGCGGGGTCGATTAGCGCGCGAACTTCGACCATCGTGGCGCATGGGCGGATATCGCCGAAGAACTCGCGATGCGCGCGTCCGTATTCCTGCCAGCGGCCGATGTCGGTGACAAACATGCGGGTACGAACCACATTCGCGAGCGTCGCGCCGGCCTGTTTCAGCGCACGTTCGATGTTTTGGATGCACTGCCCGGCCTGTTTGTAGCCGTCGTCGATTCCCACAATGGCGCCCTGCTCGTCAGTCGCCGTTGTTCCGGTCAAGTAGATTCGATTCCCGACACGAACGGCGCGGCTATAGCCGACGATGTCCTCCCACTTGACTCCCGAAGAGATGTTTTGACGATCCTGTGCCATAAGTTGAAAGCTATCAGGCCTCCTTCAGCAAAATTGTGAATTTCGACCCGCTGCCCAACTGACTCTCCGCTGAAACCGTTCCGCCCATGCGTTCCACTACTTCTTTGACGATGGGCAGCCCCAGGCCGGTGCCTCCGGCGGGCCTGGATCTGGCCTTATCGGCGCGATAGAAACGCTCAAAAATTCGCTTCATGTCCTCGCTTGGGATGCCGATTCCGGTATCACTGACTGAAATCTGCACCCGCGCATCGGACGCCGGTATACATTCGATATTCACTTCTCCATCGGGGCGATTAAACTTCACCGCATTATCGAGCAAATTCACCAAGGCTTGCTCGAGCCGGAAGCGATAGCCCATCACGCTGCAATCCTGGCACTGCTCCCGCTTCAAACGGATGCCCCGTAGGGCCGCGCCACCTTCCACAGTATGAACAGCGGAATCGATCACGTCGATGACGCGGATCCGCTCCGGTGGCGCCAGCGGCGGAGCATCCGAATCGAGCTCGGACAACACCAGCAGATCGGAGGCGATATTGTTCAGCCGAATCGCGTGCGAAAGAATGATTTCCAGAAACTTTCGATTGTTGTCCTGATCCTCTAATGCTCCATCGAGCAGAGTTTCAGTGTAGCCGCGGATGGCGGCCAGCGGCGTTCTAAGCTCATGCGATACATCTGCAACGAAATCCTTTCGAAGCTGCTCCTGACGCTGGATATCGGTAATGTCGTGAAGTACGATAATGGCGCCTTGGCGTGCGTTCTCTCCAATGGGCAGAGCACGCGCTTCGAACCATCGTCCGGCTGCGCTTGGCAACTGAAAGCGGTCCGTTTCCGAAGTTCCGCTTCGTACCACGCGCGCGAGAACGTCGCGCAGCATGGGCTCACGGACTACTTCGTACAGCGTTCGCCCTTCGGTAACGGGCGTCCGCGTGCTGAATGCCTGAGCGAAAGCCTCATTGCAAAAGGTAACGTGTAGCTCTTTATCCACGGCGAGCACGCCCTCGGCCATACAGGCAAGAATGATCTCTCGCCTGGAGGATTCGAGGCTTGCATGCTCGACGACCTGCCGGACGCGCTCGGCCATGGCACGCATCGCGCGCGCCAGGCGCTGCAGCTCAGCCGGTCCATCCTCGGGAAGACTGGTTTCCGAGATAGGCAAGGCGGCCACGAAGCTTTCCAGGCGCTTGGCCGGCATTGACCAGTTCGCCGAGACTGCATAAACGAATACGAGCGCACCTGCGCTAACGGCGCCAAACACCGCCGCGAGCTTGAATAGCACAAATCCGTGACTACCTTCGATGACGTCTGGCCAGAGCCAGAGCGCCGCGAGCGGCAGACCCAGCATCAAGAGACACCATGCGCCAATAGCCTTGCCTAGTGTGATGGGAATTGCCTCAAGCGCACAGCGCGTCTGGTGCGTCGTTGTGCGCGTTTCATACTTGAGCCCACAGCGCGTCTTCGCTTTAGCGCATTGGTGCGTCGTTGCGCGCGTTCCATTTTATACTTCGTGCCGCTTCAGGAACCAGCTTTGACTGCTCAAGGCTCGCTTGCCCGGATTGCGTTTGGGGCGGGTGTAGGAGCCATCCGGCTGCATGATGCGGGCAGAAACTTCGTCTTCCAAATACCTGGCTAGTATTCTGTCGCGCAGAAGCCGCACCAGTTTCCGGTCCTCCACGGGAAACAAAACTTCGACGCGCCGGTTTAGGTTGCGGGGCATCAGATCTGCGCTTCCGACGTAGACCAGCTCGTCTCCGCCGTTATGGAAATAGAAAATTCGGCTGTGCTCCAGGAACCGCCCCAGAATGCTTTTCACGCTGATGGTTTCGCTGACGCCGGGAACACCGGGGCGCAGGGAGCAAACTCCGCGGACGATCAGGTCGATTTTGACGCCGGCGTGGGACGCCTCATAGAGCAGGCGAATCATTCCGGCATCTTCGAGGGCGTTCATTTTGAAAATAAGATACCCATCGCCATGTTCCCGATGCCGTTCAATCTCCATGCGGATCAATCGCTCGAGACTCGAGCGCAGACTATGGGGAGCAACCAGCAGCTTGCGATACGACTTCTTGGCTGAATATCCCGTCAGATGATTGAAAAGATCGCTGACATCCGCGCCGATCTCCTCATTACAAGTAAACAGGCCCAGATCCGTGTAAAGGCGCGCCGTCGTTGGATTGTAATTTCCGGTGCCGAGGTGCACGTAGCGGCGAATGGTTTCCCCTTCGCGGCGAACTACCATGGCCATTTTGGCGTGAACCTTGACGCCAGGAAGCCCGTACACGACGTGGACGCCTTCGCGCTCCAGCTTCTGGGCCCACTCGATATTGCTCTCCTCGTCGAAGCGTGCTTTCAGCTCAACCAGCACCGCTACCTGTTTCCCGTTTTGACTCGCTTCGAGCAGATGCTCGACCAGGGGCGAGTTGCGGCCTACGCGATAAAGCGTCATCTTGATGGCAAGCACGTCGGCATCCTCGGAGGCCGCACGCAGAAAATCGATCACCGGCTGAAAGGATTCGAACGGGTGATGCAACAGGATGTCGCCTTCGCGAATGGTGGAGAAAAGCTCGCTGCGAGATTTGGTGACGAAGCCCTTCGGCGTGGAAGCCATGAAGGGTTTGTCCTTCAGGGCCGGACGTTCAATGTTCAGCAACGCGCGTGTGCGGCTTAAATCGAGCGGCCCGTCCACGCGGTATACGTCATTCGGTTCCAGCTCGAGATTTGTGCTCAACAGATCGATAAGCCGCTGCGGCATCCCACGGTTTACCTGCAGCCGGACGGCGTCGCGGAAACGCCTCCGCCAAACCGCTTCCTGCACGCTCTCGAGCAGATCGTCGGTCTCCAGCTCTTGAATGGCAAGCTCGGCATCGCGCGTCACGTGGAACAAGTCTGCTTCCACGATGTCCATTTCGGGAAACAGCAGGCGCAAATTGGCGATGATGACCTGCTCCAGCCAGATGAACGCCAGTTCACCGGCCTGCGATGGGATGGACACCAGTTGAGGCAGCGAGTCGGGGACCTTGATGCGCGCAAAACGCTCCTGGCCATCGCCGTTGCTGACGGTGGCCGCGATATTCAAACTGAGATTCGAGATGTGAGGAAACGGCCGGCCTTGGTCCACAGCCAAAGGTGTCAAGACCGGGTACACAATGCGGCGGAAGTAATCGTCGACAGCGGTCTTCTGCTGCGGATTCAGCTCGTCCAATTCAAGAATATAGACGCCGGCGTATCTGAGCGCCGGCATCAACTCTTCGCGCCACAAGCGGTAAATTTCTGCAACGATATCCGTCACCTCATGCCGGATCAATTCGAGCTGCTCGCTGGGCGATCTGCCGTCCATGCTGATCTCAGTCGTGCGCGTCTCGATTTGCTGCCACAACCCTGCGACGCGCACCATAAAGAACTCATCGAAGTTGGAGCCAAGGATGGAGACGAACTTGACTCGCTCCAGCAGCGGGGTAGCCGGATCCTCGGCTTCTTCGAGCACTCGGCGCTGAAAGGCCAACAGGCTGAGGTGAGGATTGAGGTAAAGATCGGGCGCATCGAGGCGGGCCGCGGGAGCTGCGCCGCGATCGGCAATGGTACGTTTTCGGGCTGACCGGGTGCTGGGCGGCATAGAAAAATGCGGAAGCGGGAATTGCCTCTTTCTACTGTAAAACGTTCGAGGTGCGCTCGTGACAGGCATACACCGGGAGCACTGTGCTGGTAGAAAACCTTGGCGCAAACACGGCCGGGAGATTGACCAATCGGACCGCGGATTTGTTACGATTCAAATGCGGGGTGGAGCAGTCAGGTAGCTCGTTGGGCTCATAACCCAAAGGTCGCAAGTTCAAATCTTGCCCCCGCAACCAACCCATTCCCTAAACTACTGTAAGCTAGTTCTAACTTCTCCTTAGAGGCGTAGTCCTGACATGACCGCCGAGCGATGGCCTGTCGTCCGCGAACTTTTTGAGAAATGCGTCGAATGCCCACCCGAGCATCGCAAAGCCCTGCTCGGTAGTGCCGAAGGCGAACCGGGAGTGATCCAAGAAGTTCTTACACTTCTTCGCTGCCACGATGAGATGGGGCAGGACTTCTTACGGGCGGCGCATGGCGGCGCTGGCCATGCCACCGCGGTTCTGGCAACAGGAGAGCTGATCGCCGGCCGCTTCGAAACGCGGCGCTTGATCGGACAGGGTGGCATGGGCGAAGTCTATGAGGCGTACGACCGGCAATTGGACGAGCTCGTCGCGCTGAAAGTTCTACAGCCTTCTCTTCAGCACGATTCGGCGGCCACTGCACGCTTGGTTCGCGAGTTGCAGCTCGCCCGGCGAATCAGCCATGTCAACGTTTGCCGGGTGTTCGACCTGCTGCATCACCAGAGCAGATCCGGCGAACTTCTCGTCTTGACCATGGAACTGATCGAAGGCGAGACGCTCGACCAGAAAATCGCCCGCGAGGGTCCATTCGCAATGGCGGAAGCGGCAGATGTAGCGCGACAGATTCTCATGGGTCTCAGTGCGGCTCATAAGGCTGGAGTTATTCATCGCGATCTCAAGCCGTCGAACATCATGCTTACGCAGGAACGGGTCGTCATCACCGATTTTGGTGTAGCTCGGCGCGCGACCACCTTGGGATCCGCGGTCCAGACGTGTACCGAGTCGCGCTTTCTGATCGGCACGCTCGACTACATGGCGCCTGAGCAAATACGTGGCGATCCGGTAACTCCGCAGACGGACATCTACTCGGCAGGTTTGATCTTCTTTGAGCTTTCGACCGGCCGCAAGCCTTTCAGCGACTCCGATCCTTTGCGGCGAGCACTCAAACGATCGACTGGCTCGACTTGCGAGGTCCCGCAGGGCCACCCAAACTGGCGCACGCTCATCCACTCGTGTCTCAAGCTTCGTCCTGAGGACCGGCCCCGCTCGGCAGCGGAGGCAATGGGGTTACTGGAACGGGCTCCAACCCGGTTTAGGACTAGGGCGGTTGCCGTCATTTGCGCGATCGCGTTGCTGGTTCTCACCGCGATCGCGGCGGTCCTCGGACGTAGGCCCGCCCCCGCAAGGCCGGTCGAATTCAGCCACATCGGGCCGCTGACGGCACTCTTGGGGCCGACCGCTTACCCAGCGTTATCACCCGACGGAAGCAAGGTCGCGTACTGCTGGGGAAGCGACGGCATTTCGGTTGGAAACTTATACGTTGTTGACACCGACGGCACGCACCGCAAGCGGCTCAGTTTTGATCCTCGGGGCGAAACCCACCCGGTCTGGTCGCCTGATGGCAAGTGGATCGCGTTTCTCAGGAACCTGTCGCCATCGGCGGATCTCGTCATAATTCCCAGCTCCGGAGGGCCTGAACGGCGGCTCATGTTTCTGCCGTTTAGCGCCGGCCATCTCACCTGGTCGCATGATGGCGCCTTCATTGGCTACACTCATACGACCTTCGAGCAATCGCCTGGTCAGATTCACTTGCTTTCGGTGAAGACAGGCGAGGACTTCGCCGTCACATCCCCCACCACCGGCTACGGCGATGTGGGTGCGGCCTTTTCTCCCGATGATCGCTGGCTGGCTCTGATCCGCTTTCATTCGACCGATCCGAAGGACATGGACGTATACATCGTCGAGCTGGACGCGCGGCATCTTCCCCAAAAGCCGCCTGTTCAAATCACGTTCGATCACGCTCCCGTCGAAGGCCTCGCTTGGACGGGCGATGGCCGCAACTTGGTCCTCACTTCGAAGCGCCACAGCAGTTCGTTCGGGCTGTGGCTCGTCCGCAATGTGACATCCGCCGGTCCGGAGCATGTCATCGAACCTCTGGTCGTCGGAGGCGGCGAAGCCACATCGCCCAGCGCCTCGGCAACTAGCCTCGTCTATCAACTCGATCGGTCGCTCGGCTCCCACATTCAGCTCGTGCAACTAAGGGGCTCGCATACGCTGTCCGCTGCAGCGTGTGCGTCTTCGACGCGCGACATAGCTCCGCAATTGTCACCGGATGGCAAGATGCTCTACTTCACCTCGACGAGATCCGGCTCTCGGGAGATCTGGAGTTGCGATCTTGCAACCGGCAATGCCGAACCGCTTACCGCACTGGGCGTATCCGCGGGTTCCCCGAGTGTTTCCCCGAATGGCCGCGAGTTGGTATTTGATGGAGCCTCGCATGGCCACTGGGCCATTTACCGTATTGCCCTGGGAAGTCGCCCGAGCGTGGTAGTGGACGGACCGGGCAATGCCGTTCGACCCAGTTGGTCAAACGACGCCAAATGGATCTACTTCAGTTCGGATCGGAACGGCGATTGGCAGGTATGGAAAATGTCAGCAGCCGGAGGCGCGGCTATCCAGGTTACCCGCGAGGGTGGATTCGAATCGTTCGAATCGCCCGACGGAGCGCATCTGTTTTTCACGAAACGCAACCAGCCGGGTCTCTGGATGATGCCGCTCTCCGGCGATGGCGGCGCTATTCGGCGCGTGGTCCTCTTCGGTGATAACGGACGGTGGGCGCGGGCTTCCGACGGCATCTACCTGCTCCGGGAACGTGAGGATCGCCCTGGAACGCTACAACTTTCGAGAGTTGGCTTCGCGGACCACAACCTTAAAATCGTTACGGAATTTGCCGGCAATCTGGAGTATGTTGGCGAACCCTCGGTTGCCGTTTTACCCGCTCATGACCTCATCGCCTACTCAAGACCCGGCACCCGCCAAAGTGACATCATGATGCTTAGCGGTCTACGATGATAGTGCGATTCGAGCGTTAGTACTCCGATTCGGCGAATCGCGCGTCGAGTAAGTCTAATTCATGCACTAACCTTCGCAGTACTTCGTCGTGAATCTTGTCTTCGTCGCGCAATTTGAGCGCTGTGGAGCGTTCGACCGATCGAAGCTGGCGGGCGAGAGAATCGGGATCCGTGGTTGCCGGGACGCCGGCGCCATTCGGGTTCTGAGTATCGAGGAGAGTCAGACGCCAGCGGTAGTAATGTTCCAGTCGATCGTAGGCCTCTGGCTGTTCGCGCCCGCTCTCCTCACGCAGACGCTCCAGCGATTCGAGCGCCGCGGAGATCATCTCGCGACGCGCGAGATCCTCCTCTTCGCGGCCGTGCTCGACCGAAAGCCCGAGGCGGCGGATCAAAGCCGGAAGGCTGAGTCCCTGGATTACCAACGTGGCGAAGATGGCGCAGAAGGAGAGAAAGATGATGAGATTACGTCCCGGAAATGGCGCGCCATTGTTGAGGGTCAAAGGCAGCGACATGGCCGCTGCCAGCGCCAGGACGCCGCGCATTCCGGCCCATCCAATCACGAATATGCGCTTCGGAGACAGGGGCTCTACGCGCTGCCCAATTGCGCGCCGGATTCGGAAAGAGAGCCAGGCACCCGGGAAAACCCACAGCATTCGAAGCAGAATCACGATCGCGCTGAAAAGCGCGCCATCGATAGCCAGGGTCGCGGTGCTCATTCCGTGAATGGCAGCCAGCACCAAGGGCAACTGGAGTCCCAGCATCAGGAAGACGATGCCATTCAAGGCAAAGTCTATGGTGCGCCAAACGCCGGAGGCTTCCATTCGGGCATGCAGGGAGTAGAAATCGGAACTGCGCCGGCCGAGATACAAACCGCACGCCAGGGTGGCCAGCACTCCCGAACATCCGGCTTTTTCGGCGACGAGGTACGCAAGGTACGGCGTCACAATGCTGAGGGTGATCTCGACAGGCGCATCGCTAAAGCGGCTGAGAACGGCGCGGACCACGACAGCGATGGCGAGGCCGATGGCGAGTGCGGCAACGACAAGGTAGAAAAGCTCGCCCACACCTTGTACGAACGAGGGTGTGACTCCGGCGACTAGCATCGCGACCGTGAATTTCAGCGCGACCAGACCGCTACCGTCATTCGTCAGGCTTTCGGCTTCCAACAGGTCCACGATGCTGCGCGGCAGACCCAGACGCTTGGCGGTTGCGGTTGCGGCAATCGCATCGGTGGCGGCGACAACCGACCCAAGCACCAGGCCCGATTTCCAATCGAAGCCGGGCAGTATCCAGCGCGTGGTTGCCGCCACGCCGTAAACAGTAAATCCCACGAGACCGAAGGCGAGCAGCAGAATGCTGACGAGATTGCGCCGGAAATCACGCCAGGACGTATGAAAGGCAGCGGAGAAGACCAGCGGCGGAAGGATGATCAGAAAAACTGCCGCGGGGTCAAGAGTGACATGCGGGACGTGTGGAACGAAGCTGAGGCACAGCCCGGCGATTACCATCACGATCGGATAAGCGATGTGGAGGCGTTTTGCAAGCAGCGCCAAGGCGGCTACCAGAACCAGAAGCAGCAGCAGAATAAGCTCGATGTGACTGATGGCGGCCGCTTGCATGGGGCGCTCTAAAGTTTGAATCGGGCACAACGGACACCAATCGTCCTGTGCGCTCCCGTTCGTCAAGATAGCGCACGAACTCTGCTGAATTTATTGCGCTTTCTGACTGCGCGGGCACGCATGAGGCCTCTGCTAAGGTGGTCGCGTGAAGCTGCCCCGCACATGCGGCATTCTGCTGCATCCCACCTCGCTTCCTTCACCGTTTGGAATCGGTGATTTTGGCGAAGAAGCGTTCCGATTCGCAGATCGACTGAAGGCGTCGGGCCAAGGTCTGTGGCAAATGCTGCCGCTCGGTCCTGCGAGTGCCGGCGATTCCCCTTATCAGTCCTTTTCCGCTTTCGCGGGGAATCCTTTACTCATCAGCCCGGAACTGCTGGTTCGCGAAGGATATTTGAGCAGCGATGACCTTTCCGATGCGCCGCGCTTTCCCGCAGAGCGCGTGGACTATGAGTCCGTAAGGCAATGGAAGGTGCCGCTGCTTACGGCGGCGTACCGGAAGTTTCGCGACCGTGCTTTGGAGGACCAGAAGCGCCAATTTCAGGCGTTCTGTTCAGAGCACAAGGCGTGGCTCGAAGACTATGCATTGTTCATGGCTCTGCGGCAGCAGTTCGGATCCGACCAAAGCTGGACGGCCTGGGACAGGAATCTGGTGAAGCGCGACGCGACGGCGTTGAAGCAGTGGCGCCGCAAGCTGAAAGACCAGATCGAATGCGAAAAATTTCAGCAGTTTGAGTTTTATAGGCAGTGGGATGCGTTGCGCAAGTACTCGAACGAATGCGGCATCCTCATTATGGGCGACATCCCAATTTATGTCTCGCATGAAAGCGCAGACGTATGGGCACACCCCGAACAGTTTTGCCTGGATGAAGACGGCAGACCGACCGAGATCTCAGGCGTGCCGCCGGATTACTTCAGCGAGACCGGCCAGCTTTGGGGCAACCCGATTTATCGCTGGAGCGAGATGGAACGGTCGGGTTTTGAGTGGTGGCTTGAGAGATTGCGCGGCATATTCCGGCTTTTTGACCTGGTGCGCTTGGATCATTTCCGTGGGTTCGAAGCATATTGGTCGGTGCCGGCGGTGGAAGAAACAGCGGTAAACGGCCAATGGATAAAGGCTCCGGGGGCCAAGTTATTCCGGACGGCGCGTGAGAAGCTCGGGGAATTGAGAGTAGTTGCGGAGAATCTCGGCGACATCAGCCCTGAAGTAGAACAGATGCGGCGTCAGTTTGGATTTCCCGGAATGGCGGTGCTGCAGTTTGGCTTCGGAACAGATCCGCAGGCCGCGACGTTCCGGCCGCATAACTTCGAGCGGGAACTCTTCGCTTACACAGGCACTCACGATAACGATACAGTGATGGGTTGGTGGAACAGTGAGGGCGGCGACAGCACACGGACAGTGGAAGATGTTCGCAAGGAAAAGGCCATCGCGCAGCAATATCTTGGACCGAGCGATGAGCCCATCAACTGGAAACTGATCCGGGTGCTTTTTGGTTCCATCGCACGGCTGGCGATAGTGCCCATGCAGGATGTGCTGGGGTTGGGAAGCGAATCGCGGATGAACATGCCGGGAGTGGCCAGAGGGAATTGGGGCTGGAGAATGACAGGCGAGGCGTTCAGGCGAGAGTATCAGGAACGCCTAAGAGGGTTAGCTGAAATTTACGAACGCGTCCCCGGCTGAACCGGTGCGGCGCGACGCAGCGGCGGCAAGGAGCCCACATGGAGAAACCACGACTTAGTTTCTGGCAGATCTGGAACATGAGTTTCGGATTTCTGGGCATTCAATTCGGCTGGACGCTGCAGATGAACAACATGAGCGCCATCTATGAATATCTGGGCGCGCAGCCGAGCCAGCTTCCCATCCTGTGGCTGGCGGCCCCGTTGACTGGGCTGTTCGTGCAACCGATTATCGGCCACTGGAGCGACAATACCTGGGGTCCGCTGGGCAGACGGCGTCCTTTCTTCCTGGCTGGCGCACTGCTCAGTTCCTGCGCATTGGTGCTGATGCCGATGAGCGGCGCGTTGTGGATGGCGGCGGGACTGCTTTGGATTCTGGACGCCTCCATCAACATCAGCATGGAGCCGTTCCGCGCATTCGTTGCAGATATGCTTCCCGACGAACAGCGCGCGCGCGGCTTCACCATGCAGAGCTTCTTTATCGGAGTAGGCAGCGTGGCGGCATCCTATCTGCCGTTGCTGCTGCTTCGAATGATTCCGCCCACGGGCGCCGCAAATGCGCGAGCCATTCCGGAGATCGTGCGCGTCTCTTTTTGGATCGGCGCCGCCGCATTCATCGGGGCCGTGCTGCTGACGGTGAGCACGACGCACGAATATCCGCCAAGCGCGCAAGAGCGGGAGCGCTTAAAGCATGCTAAGCGGTTCGATTTTGCAGAGATTACTCACTCCGTCGCACACATGCCGAGGACCATGCGTCAACTGGCGCTGGTGCAGTTTCTGACCTGGCTGGGCCTCTTCTGCATGTTTCTATATTTTGCGGTTGCGGTTGCGCACAACGTGTTTGGCGCACGCTCTACCACAGAAACTGCGTACACCGAAGGCGTGATCTGGGCGGGATATTGCTCGGGCGTTTATAACACGGTGTGCTTCCTGGTGGCGCCGCTGTTACCCGCCATGGCGAATCGGCTCGGTAAGCGAACCACGCATTCGCTCTGCCTGCTGGCCGGCTCGCTGGGCCTGCTTTCGGTCGCAATCATCCACGATAAATGGTTGCTGTTTCTGCCGATGGTGGGAGTCGGCATTGCTTGGGCCAGCATCCTTTCCATGCCTTATTCGATTCTCGCGGCGGCCATTCCGTCCAACAAAATGGGTACCTTTATGGGCATCTTTAACTTCTTCATCGTGATCCCCGAAATTGTTTCGTCGCTGGTGTTTGGCTGGATCATGGCGAATCTGCTAGGCAACGATCGAATGAAGGCTCTCGTTGTAGGCGGAGTGTGTTTCCTATTGGCCGCCATTCTGATGCAGCGAGTGCAAGAAGTTACGGTAGTTGACGAATCGCTCGCGCCGTTGCCGCTCTCAGAGCCCACCGCGGCATGATACATGCCCGTTAGCGAACCTCGTCTTGTCCGCCGCTATAGCGTCAAACGTCTGAACCGCGGCCACTCAGAGCGGATTGTGGATACCGTTGCTGCCGAAGAACCACTCGAAATCCGCGTGAATTACTGGTTCAAAGACGCAGCGCTTTCGCAGAGTCTAGCGGTAACGATGCGAACTCCCGGGCATGATCGTGAGCTGGCGGCCGGGCTTCTCGTTTCGGAAGCGATTATTCGAGGTCGCGGCGAGATAGCGGGCTTGCACCCGCTCGGGCCGGAGCCGTCGAACGAGATCGTAGCCGAGTTGTCCAAGGGTGTCGATTTTGAGAGTTGGCGCGCGGAGCGTTTGGGCTATGTCAATTCGAGTTGCGGGCTTTGCGGCAAGCGCAGCCGGGAAGCGATTGCGGCCCAACTGCCCCAAGGCGCTGAAGATGACTTTCAAATCCACGCATCCGTGATTGAGCAATTGCCCGCGCTGCTTCGCGAACGCCAGGCGGCCTTCGCGCAAACCGGAGGGCTGCACGCCGCCGCGCTGGTGAACGCCCAAGGGGAAATTGAGTGCATCTTCGAAGACATCGGACGTCACAACGCGCTGGACAAGTTGATCGGCCACGCCTTGCTGTGCGGCGGGGTGCCCATGCGCGGTAAAATTCTGTTCCTCAGCAGCCGCAGCAGCTTTGAGCTGGTTCAAAAAACCGCGATGGCAGGCGCGCCGGTGCTGGCTACGGTGGGCGGGCCGTCGAGCCTGGCGATCGAATCGGCGCGGGATTGCGGCATTACTCTGCTCGGGTTCGTTCGTGAGCAGCGCTTCAACGTGTACTCCGGGGATTGGCGGATAAACTCGTAGGTGATGAAGCTGCGGTTCCGGAGCAACAGTCTGAGGCTACGAGTGAACCGGCCCGAAGTGGAGAATCTCGCAGCCGGCGGGTCGCTGGAAGAACGTGTGGAATTTCCTGGCGGCGCGTGCCTGTCTTACATTCTTGAGAGCACCGCCGAACCTACACCCGGGGCGTCGTTCCAAGACAGTGTAATCCGGGTATCCGTGCCGGAGTGGCAGATCAAAGACTGGGCTCGCGGCGAAGCGATCGGCCTTTACTTCCAGGTCTCCGGGAACAGCGCCCTGCACGTTGCAATTGAAAAGGACCTGGAGTGCGTCGAACGGCCGGCGGAGGAACATGATCCGCACGCCTTCGTTCGTACTACTGGAAAGAATTGCTGACTACACGGTAAAACACACCAGTACCACCCGCCGATTGACCGGCTATTCCCCAGGACGCGGAGCATGTAAGTAGTTGATGTTCGGCGCTTAACTCTTTGGTAATATGCGTGCAGCACCTTCAAGCTGGAGGTTCTGCAGTGGCCGCAGTTCAAATCTCCGTCACCAGTCTTATCGCCGTTCTGGCGTTTGCGCCGCAAGCATTCTGTTTTCAAAGTTCTTCCGCGTTGCCAGTCTCTGAAATTATCGAGAGATCCGTGGCGGCCAATACAGCGGACTGGAATGCTCAGCCGCAATATTCGCATCGCGAGCGGCAGATCAAGAGCAAAGTCGATTGCGCCGGTCACGTTCAAGCTGGGCAATCGAAGACTTACGAGATCTCGATGTTGGAAGGCTCGCCATACTCCCGTTTGGTGGAAATCGACGGCCATCCACTTAGTCCCGTGGAACAAGAGCAGGAACAGTCGAAGTTAAATGACGAGATCGCACGGCGCCGCAACGAATCTGCTAGCGCCCGCCAAAGCCGCATCGCGAAGTATCGGGCCGACCGCGCCGAAGAGCACATGCTGATGCAGCAAATGGTCAACGCATTCAGTTTTACGCTGGCGGGCCAGCAGCGAGTGGACGGCGTGGATTGCTACATCCTAGACGCACGGCCGAACGCAGCGTACAATCCGCCCGTGGAGAAGGCGCGCGTGCTGCTTGGGATGAAAGGGCGCCTTTGGATCGATAAGGAACACTACCACTGGGTAAAAGTGCAAGCCGAGGTGATCAACCCTGTTCAATTCGGCCTATTCGTCGCCAAGGTGAAACCTGGAACGCGCTTCGAGTTGGAGCAAGCGCCGGAAGGAGGCGTTTGGTTGCCGAGACATTTCAGCGAAAGCGTGAACGCCACAGTCTTTGGTTTTTATACGATGCGTAGCAATGAAGAGGAGCTGTACTCGGATTACCAATCGGGCCAGTTGAGTACGAAAGCAAGCGTGGGCGCGCCGGGTGTTTCCGAAATAGCGGCGCGGTAAGTTAACTGCGGCTTACATCGCGGTGACTTTCCTTGACGGTAAATCCCGCCTTACTCAATCGCTTCTGAATCTCATTAGCGATGAGCACCGAGCGGTGCTGGCCCCCAGTACATCCGAACGAAATTGTCAGGTAACTCTTCCCCTCGCGAATATAATGCGGCAGCAAGTAGATAAGTAAGTCTGAGATGCGGTTGATAAACTCCATCGTTTGCGGGAATGATCGGATGTACCGTGCCACACTTGGATGGCGCCCACTCAGCTTCTTGAACTCAGGAATATAGTTCGGATTCGGCAGGAAGCGGACGTCGAACACAAGGTCGCTATCCGGAGGTACGCCGTTTCTGAACCCGAAGCTATTGACATACACCACGATCTTGGTAGCATCCTGAGCGCCTTCGAACTTACCATTGATGAGCCGCCGGAGTTCATGGACGTTGAGCTTTGAGGTGTCGATGTATAAATCCGCTAGCTCGCGTATCGGCGCGAGTTCCTCGCGCTCATCGCGTATGCTACTCAGCACGGTGCTGTCGGCGCCTAGCGGATGCGGCCGGCGTGTCTCGCTATACCGGCGCTGCAGCACTTCATCGTCGGCATCGAGGAACAATAAGGTGGCGCTCAACTGCTTCTTTACTTCCCTGTACATGGCTGGAAACTGCTTCAGCGCGTCCCCTTCGCGGATATCGATGATCAGAGCGGCGCGGCGCCTGCTCTTCGAGTCGCGTGTGAGATCGGCAAATTTCGGCACTAGCGCGATGGGCAAGTTATCGACCGCATGAAAGCCGAGATCTTCGAACGCTTTGAGGGCGGTGAGCTTGCCGGAACCGCTCAAGCCGGTGATGATGACCAGATCGGCCGTCGAAATTGGCTCTCGAGAGCTTAATGCGTTTACGGCTTGTTGCTTGGGTTTCGCCATAGTGGGTGGGAGCAATGGGTGGTAAGCGACCACTCCGCAAACCTACGCGTGTAATCTGGAGCGGTCAGGACTCAATCAGATCGTAATTACCGTCAGAGCGCCGCAGCAGAACAGAGAGGCAGTTGCGATCCGAATCTCGGTAAACCACATACGGCAGATCGTTCTCCATCTCCAATACGGCTTCTTCGAGAGTCATAGGCTTGCGATCTTCTTCATAATCGACGCGGAAGATTTTCGGCCTGGTCCCGGTTCCGTTGCTTTTGCTATTCTTTGCGGGCTTCTGTGGCCCAACATCTTCAACGGGAGTAAAGTTGCCCTCCGGAGTTTCCTTTGCCAAACGAGTCCCCTTGGCGTCGCGATGCGTGTCGCGCCAGCGGTTGCGCAGCTTTACAGTCTGCGTCTCTAGTTTTTCGACCGCGTCGCACAAGGCCGTATCCAGGTCGGCGTCAACGCCTTCCCCTATCAGCGTGTGATCGTAGAAATTCACCTCAATCACTACCTTGTGAAGATGGCGCTCCACTTGATGCGCGAGGTGCGCCTCGCGCTCTCCGCGCTGCTCGATAAACTTACTCAGCTTCGCAAGCTTGGTAGTAACTTTCTTTTCGAGCTCCGGGGTGAACTCTTTCGTCTTGCCGGAATAAATGAGCTTCATGGTCCCCTCAATCAGCGGCCGCTCTCACATCGGGGCGGCTCGCGAGATTCGATCTCTCGTGACTACGACTATTATTAGGCGCGCACGCGGCGCTGGTGTGTCGAAGGAATTTTCATATCCTCCCGGTACTTGGCCACAGTCCGGCGAGTCACTTGTATTCCCTCTGTTTGGAGCCGAGCAGTGATCTGTTCGTCAGTCAAGGGATGAGCTGCATTCTCGTCTTCAATCATCTTTTTTACCCGTCGTTTCACGATTAACAATGGCGTAGCGCTGCCGCTCGGCCCTTGAACAGCTTCCGAGAAGAAGTAGCGCAGCTCGAACACTCCCTGTGGGGTATGCGCGTACTTGTTGGCGACCGCTCGGCTCACGGTAGAGGGGTGGACACCGATCTCTTCCGCAACTTCCTTGATCATCATCGGCTTCAACTGGTCGATGCCGAACTCGAGGAACTCGGTTTGCCTTCGAATGATGGAATGACAGACCCGGAGAATGGTCTGCTTGCGCTGCTCAATATTCTTTATCAACTGCAGTGCGGAAGCATAACGCTCTTTGACGTAATTGCGAACGTCTTTGTTCGGCTCCTGCTCGCGATCGATCATGCGCTTGTATTCTCCATTCAAGCGAAGCTGGGGAATATCGTCATCATTCAGCATGATGAGATAGTCGTCACCCTCTTTGGAGATATAGACGTCGGGCTCAACCTGCCGCGCGCCGCCTCCCGAATAACGCAGCCCTGGAGCGGGATCCAGGTGGCGAATCACGCTGACCGCAATTTGGATGTGCTCGGGCGGGCGGCTCAACACCTTCGCAAGTTGCGTGAGTTGCCGCGTCTCGAGCAACTTCAGGTGGTCGTGAACAATCTTCCAGGCCACGCTGTCTCGGCAGCCGCGCGCGTCCAGTTGCAGTAACAAACATTCCCGAAGAGTGCGGGCTCCCACGCCAGTCGGGTCCAGCGATTGCACCGCTCGCAGCCCTTCTTCTACATCATGCAAGCTAAATCCATCGGCAACCGCAATTTCCTCGAGCGGGGTGGTGAGATATCCGCTCTCTTCGAGGTTCCCGATGATGCTGTTGGCCGCACGCCGCACGCGCTCCGGCAGCACCAGGACGCTGAGCTGACTATGCAAGTGGTCGCTCAAGGTCACTGGAGAGGACAAAAAGGTCTCAAATGAGGGCTTGTCCACCGGCTCAGATGCGGGACTCTTGAATCCTGGATCTAAATAGTCATCGAAGAAGCTGCCGAAGTCGATCTCTTCGAATGGATCGGTCTCTGTTTTGGGCGGCTCTTCGGCAGGGACAGCCGGAACCGCGGCATCGGGGGCCATTTCCGGCGCTGCGCCGTCCACCGCGAAGTCTCCGTCCGTCGCGCGCTCGAACACCTGCAACGAGTCCGGCTCCTCAACCTGCGTCAGGATCGCCTGATCCGCGGGCTCGGCTTGACGTTCTCGCTCCAGCAGCGACTGTACTTCAGCGGGTGTGAGATCTTCGCCGGCTTCGCCCGCTTCTTCCAATACCGGATTTTCGGCAATTTCGTTGATGATCATGTCCTTCAGCTCCATACGATTGAGCTGAAGCACCGTGACCATCTGCACGAGCCCCGGCGTGAGTATCTGCTTTTGCTGGACTCCCAGATGCAGCCGTTGCGAAAGCGAACTCATTTGGCTTTCAGTTTAGCACCGCAACAGCGACCTCCCGGGACACAAGAAAGCCCGGTTTCTCTTGGATTTGGACCGTATTCTAGCGCTCAGATTCGCTAGCGTAAACCGGCGGGAAGTAGAAGTTTTCGCCCAGATATATGCGGCGCACTTCGGGGTCGTTGCCTAACGATTCGGGAGATCCAGCGCGGAAGATGCGGCCGCTACTGATGATATATGCGCGGTCCGTGACGGCCAGGGTCTCGCGCACGTTGTGATCCGTGACCAGAATTCCGATTCCTTTGCGTTTCAAATCGCCTATAATGCGCTGTAATTCCAGAACCTGAATAGGGTCGATGCCGGAGAACGGCTCGTCGAGCAGGATGAAATCCGGCTGCAGAACCAAAGAGCGCGCAATTTCCACACGCCGCCGCTCGCCACCCGACAGCATGTAGCCTTTGCTGTGGCGAACAGTATCGAGGCCCAGGTCGTCGATGAGCATGTTCAGGCGTTCGCGCCGCTCCCGCCCATCGAGGCGAAGCGTTTGCAAAATCGCCATCAGGTTGTCTTCGACGCTAAGCTTCCGGAACACGGAGGGTTCCTGCGGGAGGTAGCTAACGCCGCGCCGCGCCCGCAAGTACATGGGCAATTCGGTGATGGGTTCCTCGTCCAGCAGCACCTCGCCAGATTCGGGGCTGATAAGGCCGACAATGATGTAGAAAGAAGTTGTCTTGCCGGCGCCGTTGGGTCCCAACAGGCCGACTACTTCCCCCTGCTCCACGCGAACCGTTACGTTATCGACAACGCGTCGGCCGTTGTACGATTTCGAGATCTCCACCGTTTGCAGGGTTCTGCTACCCGCTCGTGACTGCACGCCCTATTCCTTACATGTCCTATGATACGCGGTGAATGCAAGGTATCGCCTCGCGATTTGATAGACAATGGCCACTCGCGTGCCTCGTCTTGGCGCTGGCGTCCTTGCGCCTTTGCCACGTCCATCTGCTGTGGGCGGACGAAGACTATCACATTGCCGCAGCTATTAACCTGTTACACGGCAGAGTCCCGTATCGCGATTTCTGGTACGACAAGCCGCCGCTTAGCGCCGCCTATTATCTGCTGATCGGCGGGTATTCCGGCTGGCCGCTACGGTTGCTGGATGTGGCCTACGTCTATATCGCTTGCTGGCTGATCTTTCGGCTCGCACAGGCATTCTGGACGAAAGCTGAAGGCTGGACGGCCGCACTGCTGCTTGCGTTCTTCACAACCTTCTACCTGCCATCCGCAGTGATCCCCTTCGCCGCGGATGCGCTGATGCTGGCTCCACATCTTGCGGCCGTCTATTGCGCGCGGAAAAGATTCGCGATGGCGGCGGGAGTCTGGTGCGGCATCGCGTTCCTGGTGAATACGAAGGCTGTGTTTGTTCTCGCCACGTGCGCGGTCTGGATGTTTCCGGATCTGATGTTTTTGTTCTTAGGTTTTGCATTGCCTGCCGCAGTAGCGTTAACGTGTGCGCTCATTACGGGAGCTTGGTCCGGCTATTGCGAACAGGTCTGGCGCTGGGGTTTCATTTACGCCGAACAATCGCCCGTGACTCGGCCGTTTCTAAACGGGCTGGTTCGCACCGCTGATTGGCTCGGCTTCCATGCCGCGCTTGCCGCCGGCGCAATTTTCGGTTTCGGCCGGCTCACGGGGAGCGATCGCTTGAAACTCGGCGTGTGGGTTGTTTTTTCATTTGCGGCCGTCGCAATCGGCTGGCGCTTCGCGCCACATTATTTTCTCCAGGTTTTGCCGGCGCTGATCGTTGTTGCTTCGCGCGGTATCGTCCTGGCGGTTAGCAGACACCGGCGCTTTGCTAGTGCTGTGCTTGCGCTCTTGCTGCTGGCGCCATTCATCCGGTTTGGTCCGCGCTATGCGTTGCTGGCGTGGGACAACATTCGTGGGCAAGAGCCGCAGTGGATCGATGTTGTGATGGACCTTGACAGCCAGCAAGCATCGAAAGAGATTCGCGCTCTTCAGCGCCCTGGCGACACGATGTTCGTGTGGGGCTATCGTCCCGACATCTATGTCTACACGCGAATGACTTCCGATAGCCGCTTCTGGGATTCGCAGCCGTTGACGGGCGTGCCTGCCGATCGTCACTTACATGCAAGCGTCGCCATCTATGGCGGACCTGCGGCAGCGAATCGCGACGAACTCACCCGGTCCCATCCCATTTTCCTCGTCGACGGCCTCAGTTTGCTTAATCCCGGGCTGGCTCCTAATTTGTATCCTGAGCTGCGGCCGTGGCTCACGCGGTACAAGCTAGTAAGTCGAACTAAGTTAAGCCTGATTTATCGGAGAATCGAATGATCGTTGTCCCTCAGAGTCCGGTTGAGATGGCGGCCGGCTTTCGGTTTCGACCAAAGCGCGTTTCCTCTCAATGCCCCAGCGATATTCGCCTAAATCGCCGTCGCCGCGAATTACTCGATGGCACGGAATGGCGATAGCCACCGGGTTCGACGCACAGGCGCGCGCTACGGCACGGGCAGCTTTCGGGTCGCCTGTCGCCGCAGCAACTCGAGCGTAAGATTCGGTCGTGCCGTGGGGAATCGACTGCAGGTACATCCAGACTTTCATCTGAAAGGCGGTGGCTTGCACATCGAGAGGCAGATCGAAACTTACGTGCTCGCCGCGCAGATAGCGGGAGAGAGACTCCATCCAAAGCTCGAACTGCTGCGAGTAGGGCGCCTGCATCGGTTGGAGCGTCGCGGCTGGATATTCGGCGCGCAGCATCTCTAATAGCTCGGCGGCTGAGTCGCCGAACTGAAGGAAGCAGAGGCCGCGAGTAGTTGCGCCCAGCATGAGCCGCCCGAGACGTGTCTCGACCGTTGCGTAGGCGATCGTCACTCCTTTAGCGCCCGCCCGATAGGTGCGAGGTGTCATTCCGAGGCGTGAATCGGACCGTTCATAGACGCGGCTGCTGGAACCGAAGCCGGCATCGTAAACCGCCGCGGTGACGGAATCGGATTCACGAAGCTTGGTCTTCAGCGCTTCGATGCGGCAGCGCTCGACAAATTGCTTGGGACTGATCCCAACCGCGGCTTTGAAGGTGCGTTGCAGATGAAACGGGCTGATGCCCGCCCGGCGGCTCAGGTGCTCGAGACTCAGTGCCTCACCGTTGCCGCTGTTGGCGCGAATGTATTCGCAGAGCTGGCGAATGCGTTCGGTGTTTGGGTCGCCATCGTGCGCTGTAGGCCGGCAACGAAGGCAGGGTCGCAAACCGTCGGCTTCGGCTTCGGCGGCGGTTCGATAGAAGCGTATGTTTTCGCGCTTTGGCGTGCGCGCCGAACACCCGGGACGGCAATACACGCCGGTGGTGATTACACCGTACAGGAATCGGCCGCTCCAATCGCGATCCTTCGTCAGGACGGCCTTCCAGCAGGATTCTTGATCGAGAGTTTCTACGACAGTTTCGTTCACGATTTGATGATAGAGCGATAAGATGCCGGGAGCTATCCAAATGTTGCGGTGGAATCCCGGCGGAAGTGCAACCTGGGAGGCCAGGGTTTGTCGTCGGATTTTGATAGGTTGAGGCATAGCCCATGGGCAGGAATATCAAGACTCTTTTCAATTTCGATCCGCCGGTTACGGAGGAAGAGATTCGGGCCGCTTCGCTGCAGTTCGTGAGAAAGATCAGCGGATTTAGCAAGCCGTCGAAAGCCAACGAAAGCGCATTCTTAGAGGCAGTCGATCAGATAAGCGGCATCTCGACCGGTCTGCTTCGATCGCTCGAGACGAATGCGCCGCCGAAGAATAGAGAAGAGGAAGCGGTGAAGGCAAAAGCGCGCGGCCGGGCGAGGTTTGGCGCTTGAGCTTCGGGCCGGCGCGTTTGGCTGCTTTGGCCCTGTTATGGGCTGCACTTCCGATGGACGCGTTCGCCCAAACGAACGTGCTGACTTATCACAACGATGTGGCGCGTACGGGCCAAGACTTGTCGGAGACCGTGCTGACTCCGCAAAATGTCTCGTCGGCAAGCTTCGGCAAGCTTTTCACGGTTGCACTGGACGGCAAGGTTGACGCGCAGCCGCTGTATGTCTCAAGCTTATCGATTCCCGGCAGTGGACTTCGCAATGTGGTTTTCGCGGCCACCGAGCACGATAGCGTTTATGCATTTGACGCCGACAACGGAACTATCTACTGGCATGTATCGCTTTTGCAGGCTGGCGAAACGACCTCGGACGATCGCGGCTGCGGGCAAGTTACGCCGGAGATTGGCGTCACGGGAACGCCGGTGATAGATCTTACTGCCGGACCCAACGGGACTGTTTACGTTGTGGCGATGAGTAAGAACTCGTCTGGAAGTTACTATCAGCGGTTGCACGGGTTAAATATAGTTACTGGCGCGGAGGAGTTTGGTGGTCCGGTTACGGTGGCAGCTTCGGTACCCGGAAGCGGCGATAACAGCAGCAACGGAAACGTCGTCTTCGATGCCAAGCAATACAAGAGCCGGCCCGGGCTTTTGTTGCTGAATGGCATCGTCTACACCAGTTGGGGTTCGCATTGCGATTTCCGGCCCTACACTGGGTGGCTGATCGGATATCGCAACACGACTCTTCAGCAGACCAGCGTCTTCAATTTCGCGCCGAATGGCAGCGAGGCTGCGCTTTGGAATAGCGGCGGCGGGCCAGCGGCGGATGCGGAAGGCAATATTTTCGTCGCTGTTGCCAACGGCACGTTCGATACGTCTCTGAATTCGTCGGGCTTGCCAAGCGGCGGCGATTATGGAAATGCGTTTGTAAAGCTGACGCTCGAAAACAATGCGCTGACCGCGACCGACTACTGGACGATGGACAACTCGAATTCGGAATCGAATGGCGATATCGATTTGGGCTCGGGAGGCATCATGCTGCTCCCCGATATGGAGGATTCGGATGGCAACGTACGTCATCTGGCCGTGGGTGCGGGCAAGGATCAAAGTCTGTGGGTAGTGGATCGCGACAACATGGGCAAGTACGATTCGCAAGCCAACGCAACCATCTATCAGGCGTTCGCGAACGCATTGCCCGGCGGCATTTTTTCGAATCCGGCTTACTTCGATGGGCGCGTGTACTTTGGGCCGGTTGGGAGCGTGATTCGCGCGTTTGACTTGAATGCGGCGCGGCTTTCAGGTTCGCCGGCCTCGACTACCCCAACCTCTTTTGGCTACCCGGGCGCAACGCCGAGTATTTCAGCGAATGGAACTTCGAACGCGATTCTATGGGCGGTCGAGAACAGCACGCCCGCCGTTCTTCACGCCTATGATGCAACGAATCTCGGCAATGAGCTGTACAACAGCAACCAGGCGCCCGCGGGCCGCGACCAATTTGGCGCGGGGAACAAGTTCATCACACCAACGATCGCGAATGGGAAGGTGTTCGTGGGGACGACGAACAGTGTCGCCGTGTTCGGGCTATTGAGCCCCCCGCAGACCGGCATCAGCTTACAGCAGATTTCAGTTGGAGGTGACGGCACTCTGTGGGGTGTCAGCAGTTCTGGACAGATCTTTATATATGACGGGCAGGCCGGAAGTTGGACCGAGATTTCCGGGTCGCTAACGCATATTGCGGTCGGGTCGAATGGGGCGGTTTGGGGGCTGAACGGGACGGGCTCGATCTTCCGGTGGAACGCCGCGGCGCAAAGCTGGGACTCGATAGCTGGCAATCTTGCGCAGATTGCGGGGGGCGCGGACGGAGATGTGTGGGGCCTGAACAGCGGCAGCGAGATTTATCATTTCGATGCTGTGACGCAGAGTTGGATCTGGATTCCGGGCGAGCTGGCGCAGATCTCGGTTGGTTTCGATGGCGCTGTGTGGGGCATCAACTCGCAACAAGAGATCTACCGATTTAACCCGGGTACGCAGCGCTTTGAACAAGTGCCCGGATCGTTGACCCAGATTGCGGTTGGAGCAGACGGCGATGTGTGGGGTATCAACAGCGGCGGCCAAATCTACCATTTCGATCGCGTTGCCGGGGCCTGGGATCGGGTCACGGGAACATTGGCCCAGGTGTCGGTGGGCTCGGGCGCAAACGTGTGGGGCATCGGCAGCGCCGGCCAAGTGTATCAATACGATTCGCAAAGCGGCGGCTGGAGTTCTCACGCGGGCACGCTCGCACAGGTATCGGCCAGTGCAGACGGCGCGGCTTGGGGCGTCGATAGATCGGGACAAGTGCAGCAGTTGGCCGCACCCACAGAGGCCTCGCAGATTTTCCATCAAGCTCCTGGATCACTGGCGCAGGTTTCCGTCGCAACGGATGGGACGGTATGGGGTCTCAACGGCGCAGGCCAAATCTGGGCCTTTGATCCCGTGACAACGGGCTGGACGTGGATGCCGGGAACGCTCGCCGAAATATGGGTTGGAGCGAGCGGCAAGGTGTGGGGCATCAACAGCTCCGATCAAATTTTCCGGTACGATGCGTCGCGCGGCAGTTGGGATTATGTCGACGGCTCCCTATCTTATGTGGCGACGGCGGCGAATGGCGATGTTTGGGGGCTGAACAGCTCGGGTCAGATCTGGCGATTCGATGCGGCGAGCCAGGGCTGGACCTGGATTCCGGGAACTCTCACGCAAAATTTCAGTGGGAGCTGACGGCGCGGTATGGGGTATCAACGGCGCACAGCAGATTTTCGAGTTCGACGCGAACACACAAAACTGGACCTACACGCCCGGAAGCCTGGTTCAGATTGCGGTGGGTTCGGCTGCGAACGTCTGGGGCGTTAACGCGGCGGGCGGGGTGTATCGCTTCGATCCTCAAAGCGGTTCGTGGGATTACGCCGCGAAGATTCTGTCACAGATTGCCGTGGGTTTCGATGGCGCCGTGTGGGGCGTCGATGCAGCGAGTCAGATTTGGGAATGGAACGCGCAGACGCAAAGCTGGAGCATTGTTCCCGGCTCACTTACAAAGATTGTTGCCGCAGCCGGGGGCGCTGTGTGGGGGTTGGACGCGCAGGGGAGCGTCTATTTCTATCGTTGACGCGCGAACGGGCGCATCCGCGTTATAATCACGGTGGAGAACCCTAATTGAATTTGCGCGGATTGGTGCGTCTTTTCACGCATATACAGCTACTTCCGGTCTTGGAGAACGGTGAAGAGACGACGCTGGTGGGCGGCCAGGCGGTGATGGAAGGCGTGATGATGCGGTCGCCGCACAGCTATTGCGTGGCGGTGCGGAAGGCGAATGGACAGATTGTGACGGAAGAGAGTCCGTTGCCGCGGCTGTCGGACCGGTATCCGATTTTCAAGCTGCCGGTATTGCGCGGCTTGGGCACGCTGGGACATGCAATGTGGCTGGGCATGAAGGCGCTGAAGTTTTCGGCGGATTGCGCGATGAGCGATCTTTCGGGCGAGGGAGAAGCGACGAGGCAACACGAAAAAGCCCAGAGGGAAACTGGATCTTGGAAAATGGCGCTGAACGTAGGGTTTTCGCTGCTGTTCATGATTGCGCTCTATAAGTTTGTTCCGCTATATTTGGCGACGCTGCTAGGCCGGTATTTTCATGCGGTCAGCGGCCGGTTCGCTATCAATATGATGGACGGCACGCTGCGGATTGCCATCTTTCTCGGGTTTATGTTTCTGCTGTCGCGGCTGAGAGAGATGCATCGCGTGTTCGAATATCATGGCGCGGAGCACCGGGTGGTTTTCAATTTCGAATCGGGGCAGCCGGTGAATGTGGGCAACGCGCAGCGGTTCGTCACGTGGCACCCGCGGTGCGGCACGAGCTTTCTGGTGGTGGTGCTGATTATCGCCATGGTGTGCTACGCATTTCTGCCGTTCGACAATTTCTGGGCGAAGTTCCTGGCGCGCATTGCGCTGCTTCCGGTCATCGTGGGCGTGAGCTACGAAGTGATCCGCTTCGCGGCCAAGCGGCAGCGAGGATTGATGGCGGTGCTGACACGGCCGGGATTGTGGCTGCAGCGCGTGACGACGCAAACCCCTTCGAATTCGCAGACCGAAGTAGCTATTCATGCGCTGGAGCGCGCGATGGAGCTGGAGCGCGCGCAGGGCGGCGAGTTGGTCATCGCGTAAACGGCTCAACGGGCGGCATCCATGCAATATCAAGATCGATTAAACGAGGCCGAAGCGCGTTATAACGAGCTGACGGCGCGGATGGCTGATCCGGCAGTGATCAACGATTCGGAACAGTATCGCAAGGTGGCGAAGGAACAGAGCGAGCTGACCGAAATGGTGACGAAGTACCGGGAGTGGAAGCGCGCCGAGCAGGAGTTGGGCGATGCTCGCGCGATGCTCAGCGAAACGGATCCGGAGCTGCGGCAGATGGCGGAGATGGAAGTAGCGCGGCTGGAGCCGCAAGTAGCGGAAATCGAACAGGAGCTGGAGATTCTGCTGTTGCCGAAAGATCCGAACGACGAGAAGAATGTCGTGCTTGAGATTCGCAAAGGCGCGGGCGGAGATGAGGCGTCGCTGTTTGCGAGCGAAGTCTTCCGCATGTATACGCGTTATGCGGAGGAACAGGGCTGGAAGGTGGAGATCACTTCCATGAGTGAATCGTCGGTCGGCGGGTTCAGCGAAGTGACCGCGATCGTGAGCGGGAAGCGAGTATACAGCCGTTTGAAGTACGAAAGCGGCGTACACCGGGTGCAGCGCGTGCCGGCCACAGAGACGCAGGGGCGCGTACATACTTCGACGATTACGGTGGTGGTGATGCCGGAGGCGGATGAAGTGGACGTGCAGATCGATCCGAAGGATATTCGCATCGATACGTTCTGTTCGTCGGGGCCGGGCGGCCAGTCAGTCAATACGACTTATTCAGCGGTTCGAATTACTCACTTACCCACTAACACGGTGGTTTCGTGCCAGGATGAGAAGTCGCAAATCAAGAACCGTGCGAAGGCGATGTCGGTGCTGCGAGCGCGGCTTTACCAGATGGAGCTGGAAAAGCAACTGGCGCAGATAGGCGCCGAGCGCAAGAGCATGGTGGGAACAGGCGACCGGAGCGAGAAGATCCGGACCTATAACTTCCCGCAGAACCGCGTAACGGATCATCGCATCGGCTTGACCCTGCATCAGCTCGACATAGTGATGGAAGGGCGGCTGCAGCCGATTGTGGACGCGCTGACAAGTTACTATCGCTCCGAACAGGGCCGGGCGGCGTAGGGGCGCGCACCGCGACGCCGGTTGTATCTAACTGTACAAGCTGCCCTGTTGCAGGGCACTGATATTCTTCAAAAATCTGCCGTGCCGGTACCGCGTCTGACCGCGGAGGTACTTTTATGTCACGCGATGCGATGCGAGCGGGCATATCTGTATGCGCATTCTAACGACGAGTTGACTCGCTTGGCGTGGATTCACTACGGGCGCTACTTGAACGAGCGGCTGAGCGGCAAACCGACGCAGTACATCACGCACAAACAGGAATTCTACGGGCGCAATTTCTACGTGAACGCGGATGTATTGATACCCCGGCCTGAGACGGAGCACCTGGTGGAGGCAGCGCTGCAATGGCTGCAGGCGCACGCCGGGACGCGAGCCTTGGATGTAGGCACAGGGTCAGGGGCGATTGCGGTCAGCGTAGCGCTGGAGAGCGGGAGGCTGGTCCTGGCGTCGGATATATCGCTTCCCGCCTTGGCGGTTGCCGAGCGGAACCGGCGGGCGCATGGGGCAGCGGTCGAGTTTTTTGCGGCGGACTTACTCGGGGCGGTAACGAACAATAGCATCGACTTACTCGTTTCGAATCCGCCATATGTTCCCGGCGCGGATGCCGCGAACATGCAAAGCGAGGTGCGGAATTGGGAGCCGCACGTTGCGCTGTTTGCCGGCGAAACCGGCTTGGAGATTTATACCCGATTGATTGGCGGCGCGTGCGCGGCCGTGAAGCCGGGCGGACGATTGCTGATGGAGTTGGGATATCAATCGCTCGATAGCGTGCGCGAGATGCTCGCGGCAGAGTGGACCGGTATTGAAGTAATCTCAGATTTGGCCGGATTGCCGCGCGTGATTGGAGCGACGCGGCGAAGCTAATTCTGCATGCAACGCCTCATCTGTCACGTGGACATGGACGCATTCTTCGTGTCCGTGGAGGAGTTGTTCAATCCATTGCTGAAGGGCAAGCCGGTGGTGGTGGGTGGGAAAGCGGATCAACGCGGGGTAGTGGCAGCGGCGTCGTATGCGGCGCGAAAATTTGGCGTGCACTCGGCGATGCCGCTGCGAACAGCGGCGCGCTTGTGCCCGCAGGCGATTTTCGTGGAGGGGCATCCGGAACGGTATCGCGACTGTTCGAAGAAAGTCTATGCAATTCTGCAGCGGTTTTCGCCCCAAGTGGAGATGGCGTCGATCGACGAAGCGTATCTGGATCTGACGGGGACGGAACGCCTGCATGGGCCGGCGATCCGGGCAGCGCATTCACTGCATGCGGCGATTGGGGCGGAAACGAACCTGAAGTGCTCCTTGGGGCTGGCATCGTCGCGACTGGTGGCGAAGGTTTCCTCAGATCAGGCGAAGCCGAATGGGGTGTTGTACGTTTTGCCGGGTCAGGAGGCGCGGTTTCTGGCGCCATTGGAAGTGAGGAAGATACCCGGCGTCGGCAAGAAGACGGAGGCGTCGCTGCACGCAATCGGCATTCGGCGCGTGGGGGATCTGGCGCGGTTGGAGGAGAATTTTCTGGCGACGCGCTTCGGGCGGTGGGGACTGGCGCTGGCCGGGAAAGCGCGTGGAGAAGACGCGGGCGGCTGGTTCGATGCGGAGATTGGCGCGAACGAGGATCCGAAGTCGATTAGCCATGAACACACTTTCGGCGAAGACACCAACGACCGCGAGCAATTAGAGACGACTCTCCTGAGGCTGTCGGAGATGGTAGCCAGGCGGCTGCGGGAGCATCGGTTGTATGCCCGCACGATTCAATTGAAGCTGCGGTTCGAGGATTTTTTGACGATCACGCGCGCGCATTCGCTCGATCATGCGACCCAATTAGACAGCGAAGTGGCAGGCGCCGTAGTCGGATTATTTCGCCAGGCGTGGGATGGCCGTGCGCTGGTGAGGTTGTTGGGAGTGCACGCGGGATCTCTGGAGCATGCCGAAGGGCAGATGAGTTTGCTCGAGGAACCCAAGACGGCACGGCTGCGAGAGGCGTTCCGATCTGTCGACCATATTCGCGACCGGTTCGGGGAGCGGAGTGTGTCCCTGGCGAAGACACTGAACGCGAGGATTCGCGAGAGAGTGCACGAGAATCCGTTCGATTTGCCGGGGAAAACCAAGAAAGAGAAACTTTAGCGAGCGGCAGTTTTTGGCCGATCCCGGCTGTGTACACATTTGTGCTAGACTAATCCGTGGAGTTCGAGTGGCACGACACAAAGCGCCGCACAAATTTAGTCTTGCATGGAATCGATTTCGAAGATGCCATAGGCATCTGGGAAGGTCCGGTTCTGGAGGTCGCCTCGACTCAACTCCAGCACGGTGAGGAGCGATTTCTCGCCGTGGGAAGGTGTGAAGGCCGGATCATCACGGTGGTCTTCACATGGCGTGGCAAAACCAGACGGCTGATTTCAGCCAGAGCAGCGAGGCGCTATGAGCGAGAGAATTACGAAAAGATCGTTGAGCGGCAGACGCAAGGGTAAGACCGACTGGGCGCGCGCAGATGCCCTGAGTGAGAATGAGCTCGGTCGGGCAATCGCGGCCGATAAGGATGCTGATGTTAGCGTTGACTGGACAAAGGCGCGTCTGGTGATGCCACAGCGGAAGGAATCCATCCATTTGCGAATCGATCCCGATGTACTCGCTTGGTTTAGACAGCAGGGGGAGGGTTACTTGACCCGTATGAATGCTGTGTTGCGAGCATATGTCGAGGCCCAGCGACACCGGTAGCAAAGCCGAAGTCAGCTACTCTCCCGATGCGGGAGAATCGCGGCTGCCGCCGCCTTGAGCGCGACCCCTGAGATTTTGCGGCGCCGGGATTCGGTCATGAGAAACAGCAGCGTTTGAGCGGCGGCGGAGTAACTCAGACCTTCGGCGCGAATGTTGGAGATGCAGTTGCGATCAGCATCGGTGAGGCCGGGATGAGGATTCCAGGTGAGATAGATGCTGAGACTATCGGGCGAGCCGAGGCCGGGGCGTTCGCCGATGAGTACGACCGATAAAAATGCGCTGAGGCTGTGCGCAATATCGTCGGCGATCGCGACGCGGGCCTGTTGAACGATTACCGGAGGAGACGGTTTCCAATCGCTAGGGTCGAGAAGGGCAAGAATCGCTTCGAGCATGGGCGCGGCATGACGCTCGACCGCAAGAGCAGAGAGGCCATCGGCGATGATGAACGCGGCGTCAAACCGGCCTGCGTGCGAGATGAGTGAGCGGCGTGAATCGTCGCTAAGACGTCGACCGAGATCGGGACGGCGGAGATAGATTGAGCGGTCGGCGGCGGCGCTGTGGGCCAAAAGGCATTCGCCGATGATACGACGTAATTCCAGAGCCAGCGCTTGCGGATCGAGCTGCGCATGCACGGCGTCTCGGGCGCGGGCGTGAGCCAGTTGAAAATCCAGCAGGTCGCGGGTGGGAAGGCTGTGCCCGGCGCGGCCGAGGGCAACACGAGCAGGCGTGAAGTCGCGCAGACGAGCAAGATCGCCGGCCTGATTCATGCTTCGAGAAGGGCCAGCATTTCCGGCAGCTCCGGTCGCCGGCGCTCGAGCCAGGTCTCGAATTCGGGTGCGGGGCGAAGCTTCAACAGCCGGCGAAGGTAGAGCGCATCGTGGAAAGAAGTGCTTTGATAGTTGAGCATGATATCGTCGGCGCCAGGAACTCCCATGATGTAATTCACGCCGGCTGCGCCGAGCATGGTGAGGACCGCATCCATGTCGTCCTGATCCGCTTCCGCATGATTTGTGTAACAGACGTCGCAGCCCATGGGCAGGCCGAGCAGCTTGCCGCAGAAGTGGTCTTCGAGTGCGGCGCGCAGGATCTGCTTGCCGTCATAGAGATACTCGGGACCGATGAAACCCACGACGGTGTTCACAAGCAGTGGCTGAAAATGACGGGCTAGGGCGTAGGCGCGGGCCTCGCAGGTCTGCTGATCGATACCGTGGTGGACGTTCGCCGAAAGAGCACTGCCCTGCCCGGTTTCAAAATACATCACATTACCGCCGAGAGTGCCACGCTTTAGCTCGAGCGCTCGCTGGCGGGCTTCGGCGAGCACCGCGAGATCGATGCCGAAGGAGCGGTTTGCCGCCTCCGTTCCGGCGATGGATTGGAAGACGAGATCGAGGGGCGCGCCGCGGCGCATCGCTTCCATTTGTGTCGTGACATGCGCGAGCACGCAGGTTTGAGTTGGAATTTCGTAGCGCTCGCGAATGCGATCGAGCATATGCAGGAGCGTTTCGACCGATGGGAGATTGTCCGATACCGGGTTGATTCCGATGACCGCATCGCCGCTGCCGTAGGTGAGGCCATCGATGATGCTGGCCGCGATGCCGAGAGGATCGTCGGTCGGATGATTTGGTTGGAGGCGCGTGGAAAGGCGGCCGGGAAGGCCGATTGTATTGCGAAAACGAGTCACCACGCGAATCTTCGCTGCGACGGTCACCAGATCCTGGAGCCGCATAATTTTCGAGACCGCGGCGGCCATTTCCGGCATGAGACCGAAAGCGAGAGCGGCGAGAGAACGGGTATCGGCGTGGTCACTGAGAAGCCAGTCGCGAAAATCGCCCACGGTAAGATGCGCGACCGGGGCGAATGCGGCGCGATCAAGGTCATCCATGATCACACGCGACACTTCGTCCTGCTCGTAGGGAATGAGCAGGTCTGAGAAAAAGGCGCGCAGCGGGAGATCTGCCAACGCCATTTGTGCGGCTACCCGCTCTTCGGCGGTATCGGCGGCAATTCCGGCCAGTTGGTCACCGGAACGCAAGGGAGTCGCTTTGGCGAGGAGGGTTTTCAGGCCGTCGAACCGGTAGACGGTTTGACCTATGGCTTTGTGGTAGGAGCCCATTCGATGGCGCGAGCCTCTTCGGCGAATTGCTCTTCTGGGGCCAGCACAAGCTGATTGCGGCCATGCAAGCCGAAGTATGCGATTCCCAGCAGGAACCAGGTAACTGCCCCCACAACGCCGGGGCGGTAATCGTGATTCAGAAACAAAGTAGCAAGAGTGGCGATGGAAATGGCAATCGCAAGGGCTGCGCCTGGGATACCGAGGGAGCTGCGATAGGGGCGAACGATGTTAGGAAACAGGAGGCGCAGACGGATGAAGGAAACCATTTGTAAGACATAGGCGAGGACGGCTCCGAACACGGCCATGTTGAGGAGGATCGCACCAATAGGACTACTTTGGCCAGCGAAATAGATAACGCAGGCGGCGAGATAACCGACGATAGAGCCGGTAATCAGCGCGCGGGCGGGTGTTTGGCGCGTACCGTGAGTGAGGGAAAGCCAGGTGGGGAAATAACCAGCGCGTGAGAGCGAATAGATTTGTCGGCCGTAGGCGAAGATGATGGCGTGGAAGCTGGCGATGAGGCCGGCACAGCCGAGGAGCGCGAGCAGGCGAGCGGTGGCGCCGTTGCCGAAGATGGTACGAAAGGCGAGGAAGAGAGGCTCGTTCGAACGGTCGACTTCGCGAACTCCGGGTGCGATGCCAGCGTTCAGGATGACGGTGAGAAAGGCGAACAGTATGAGAGTGGCGAGGCCGAGGAGAATTCCTTTGGGCATGTCGCGAATGGGGTCGTGCGATTCTTCGGCAGCCAGCGGAAGCTGCTCGATACCGAGATAGACCCAGAGGGCGAAGGGCAACGCTCGAAAAATTCCGGCGGGGCCGTGCGGCAGCCAGCCTAAATCCTGCAAGGCCCACTTGTGCAGATTGAATTTCGGGATCGCGCCCACGAAGAAGATGGCCAGGATGGTGAGGGCGCAGATAGTGACGATGAGAGAGAGGCGGAACGAGAGTTCGACGCCAGCGATGTTGAACGCTACGAAAACGATGTAGCAGGCGAGCCACCAGAGCGGGGCCCAGGCAGATGGTGTGGAAAAGACGGCTCCCAAATACGAGCCGATTCCGACAACGATGACAGCGGGAGTGAGAATGTACTCCATGTTTTCGGCAAGGCCGGTGATGTAACCGCCCCACGGGCCGATAGCGGTCCGCGCAAATGAATAAGCGCCGCCGGCGTGAGGAAGTGCAGGGCACATTTCGGCAATGCTGAAGCAAAGGCCGCCAAAGAGGACGGTCATGATCGCCAGCGCAATGAGCATTCCGCCGAAGCCTTCGGCCAGACCGAAGTTCCAGCCGAAGAAATCGCCTGAAATGACTGCGCCGACACCGAGCGCCCAAAGGTGGAAAGCGCGTGCATGCCGTCGCAACAAGCGGCGCTCGAAATAGGCCGCGCCGGGCTGCGCGAGGTGGAAGCGCCTGGTAGCCATGCGCGCTAGGCGGCTTTGACGATCTTGAAGAAAGAGTGTGGATCGAGGCTAGCGCCGCCGACGAGCGTGCCATCGATTTCGGATTCACGCATGAGGCCGGCGATATTGTCGGGCTTGACGCTACCGCCGTACAGGATGCGAACGTGTTCAGCGGCTTCGCGGCCGAACCGTTTCTGCGTCTCCGAGCGGATGCAGCGATGGGCTTTGGCGGCGATTTCCGGCGTGGCCGTCTGGCCGGTGCCGATGGCCCAAATCGGCTCGTACGCGATTACGATACGCGCGAACTGCTCTTCGGTGAGTCCGGCGATACCACCTGCGAACTCCCGAATGAGGATCTCTTCGGCGCGGCCAGCTTTGTGTTCCTCTAGACGCTCACCCAAGCAAACTAGGGGAGTGAGGCCGGCATCAAGAGCAGCTTGCGTTTTCTTGAGCACATCGAAATCGGTCTCATGAAAATACTGGCGGCGCTCGCTGTGTCCAACCAGTACCCAGGTGGCTCCCGCGGCGGCCAACATCTCACCCGAGATTTCCCCTGTATAGGCTCCTTCGCGGGCCCAGAAAATGTTCTGCCCACCAATGCGAATCGCGGTTTCTTCGGCTGCCTGGACAGCGGCCGGAATGCTAATGGCGACGGGGAAGATCACCACCTCGCAGTGAAGGGAATTATTGAGCAAGGGCGTGAACTGTTCGAAGAACGCGGAGGTTTCCTGCGCATTCTTGTACATCTTCCAATTGGCCGCCATGACGCGCCGTCTCATAAGATTCGAGAGATCTCATTGTCCTTTCTGAATATCGGGGAGGAAGCTGACGCCGGCAGAGATCGCAGCGCCAAAATTCTCCGCAACCGTTTGGCCAATGTCAGCGAGCGTAGCGCGCGTGCCGAGATTGACGCCATGCTGGGCGTTGTTTCCATAGACAACTAGGGGGGTGTACTCACGGGAGTGATCGGTAGAGGGTGTTGTAGGATCGCAGCCGTGGTCTGCCGTGATCACAAGCAGATCGGTCTCCTTTAACGGGAGCGAAGGCAGCCAGCGATCCACGGCTTCCAGCGCTGCCGCGTAGCCTGCGACGTCATTGCGATGGCCGAACTGCTGATCGAAATCTACAAGGTTGACAAAAATGAGACCATGCGGCGTGTCGCGCATTGCATCCACGGTCTTCAGCATGCCGTCCGCATTGTTCTTGGTCTTCACAGACTGGGTGATGCCACGGTGAAGAAAAATGTCGGAGATCTTGCCGATGGCGCAGACGGGGACGTGCTTCGCGGCGAGCTGATCGAGCAGCATGCCTTCGGGCGGCGGAACTGCATAGTCTTTGCGGTTGGGTGTGCGAACAAAATGGCCCGGCTCGCCTTCGAAGGGGCGGGCGATCACACGGCCAACCTCATGGGGACCGCGGAGGATGTCGCGCGCGATTTCGCACATGCGATAGAGATCTTCGAGCGGGATGACATCCTCATGCGCCGCGATCTGGAAGACGCTGTCAGCAGAGGTGTAGACGATGGGATAGCCGGTGCGGAGATGTTCTACGCCGAGTTCTTTGATGATCTCAGTGCCGGATGCGGCTTTGTTGCCGAGAGTCTTGCGGCCGACTCTTTCTTCGAAAGCGCTGATGATTTCGGCCGGGAAGCCGTATGGGTAAATCGGGAACGGCTTCTCAAGAATGATACCCGCCATTTCCCAGTGGCCGGTGGTAGTATCTTTGCCGGGCGAAGCAAGCGCGCATTTTCCAAAGGCTCCCGCGGGACGATCGACCGCCGCAACGCCTGCGAGCGGCTTGATATTGGCCAAACCGAGGCGGCGGAGATTCGGAAGATCGAGACTGCGCTGCTTCGCGATGTTGCCCAGCGTGTCGCTTCCCTCATCGCCGTATGCGGCCGCATCGGGCATGACGCCGATGCCGACGCTATCGAGCACAATCCAGATCACACGGTCGAAATGAGGCAAGTCACTCACTGGGGCGGTTGGCTCGCAGAAGCACCGGCAGGTGGCGGAGCGGTGAATTCGTCGTTTAACCTGGCTGCGCGGTCTCTGACGAGATGCATAAATGACTCGTGCGAAGTGATACGCGTAAACAGAGGCAAGAATTGCCGAGGCGCGACGAGCTGCTTATGCAGCCAGAGCGATTCGATTTCAGCAAGCGCGTCGTTGACACCGAGCTTGTCGAAGTGGACGGTACGATCGAGATCGATATATGCGCGCTCGGTCGCGGCGATTTCTTCAAAGCGCGCGAGAAGAGCCTGGGCGGTTTCGTTCGTGGAGTAGTTGAAGGTCACCTCGGTCGAAGCGCCGCTTTCATTGTCGTAGCGGAACGTTTTCTTGCCGGTGTTGGCGACTTTCAGGCCGGATTCCAGCGGCGACTTGAAGTAGCCGAGTTTCCCGGCCATGTCGAACAGCGGGGCGGTCTCGGCATCCTGTAGCTGCGCTTTGAGCGGCTGGTCGTCCTTCGGCGATTCTTTATATTCGAGCGCGCCAGTGCGATCGATGTGGATGTAGATGTAATCGGGATCGCTGCCAGGGAAACTGCGCGTGTAGGTAAGCGCGGGAGTGGCAGCCACAAGAGATGTGGAGAGCAGGGCGGCAAGGAGCAGGAGTTTCATGGCCGAACTCCGGCCAGGGCGGAAACGGTGGAGCGGGTAGCGTGACAGATGGCGACGGCGAGCGCGTCGGTCGCATCGTGGGATTCGAAATCGCGCGTTATGCCGAGAAGCGAACAGACCATCATGCGGACCTGTTGCTTTTCGGCGCGGCCATAGCCGACCACGCTGATCTTCACTTCGAGCGCGGAGTATTCGCTCACCGCGAGACCCGCTTCAGCCGCGAGAAGCAGCGCAACGCCCCGAACGTGGGCCAGCTTGAGTGCGGACTTGGCGTTCACGGCATAAAAAACTTCTTCGACCGCGATGGCTTGGGGAGCGAACGTTCCGAGCACATCGCGGAGTTGCTCGGCAATAAGTTTGAGCCGCTGTTCAAGCGCATCGCCCGTATTGGTAGTGATGACGCCGCCCGAGAGGAAGCGATGGGAGCGGCCGTCGGACTCGATGACACCGAAGCCAGTTCTTTCGGTGCCGCAATCTATGCCGACGATTCGCATGAAGTGGGAAAAGGGAGGGTTTTAAGCCAGGGCTTCCACTTCGGCCTCGTCGACTTCGTAGTTGCCGTAAACGTTCTGCACATCGTCATGCTCTTCGAGGGCGTCGTAGAGCTTCAGCATATTTTGAGCGTTCTTGCCTTCCAGCTTGATCGTGTTCTTGGGAACCATGGCGATTTCGGCGGATTCAGTGGGAATCCCGGCCTTCTGGAGCGCTTGCAGAACGGCTTCGTGGGTGTGCGGGTCGGGGGCTGAAAGAATTTCCCAGGCGCCGTCCTGGTCGCGGATGTCATCGGCTCCGGCGTCGAGCGCAATGGTCATGAGCTGATCTTCGGTCGCATTTTCGGCGTCGACTATGATCTGGCTCTTGCGTTCGAACATCCAGGAGACGCTGCCCTGCTCGCCGAGATTGCCGCCGTTCTTAGAGAAGACATGGCGGATTTCGCTGACGGTGCGGTTGCGATTGTCGGTGGCGACGTTGACGAGCACCGCAGCGCCGCCGGGGCCATAGCCTTCGAAAAGGATTTCGTCGATTTGGCCGCCTTCCAGCTCGCCGGTACCGCGCATGATGGCCCGCTTGATGTTGTCGGCGGGCATGCTTTCGGCTTTGGCGGCCGTAATAGCGGTGCGCAGGCGGGGGTTCATATCGGGATCCCCGCCGTTGCGCGCGGCAATCATGATTTCCTTGATCAAGCGGGTGAAGGCCTTGCCGCGCTTCGCATCCAGGGCCGCTTTCTTGTGCTTAATGGTGGCCCATTTGCTGTGTCCAGACATCTAAAAACCTCTTCTAAGTCTAGAGGATATCAGAGGGCGCGGTGCTCAGAGAGGTTGCCCGACGCGGCCGGGTTGCCCCTGGCGACCTGCGCGTGATTTGCCTGGCTGTCCCCGTCCGCTACGATGAAATTAGTCCATGAATGTTTCCTCCGTTGACCTGAAAAAGACAGTCAACCTGCCCAAAACGGATTTCCCCATGAAGGCGAACCTGCCCACCGCCGAGCCGAAAATACTCGCGCAGTGGGAGGCCATGGAGCTCTATCACCGCATTCGCGAAGCACGCGCCGGGCGTCCGCAATACGTTCTACACGACGGGCCTCCTTACGCCAACGGGAACATTCATCTGGGTACTGCGTTCAACAAGATCGTCAAAGATTTCATCGTGAAGTCGAAGAGCATGGCGGGTTTTGATGCGCCGTACGTTCCCGGCTGGGATTGCCATGGCCTGCCGATCGAGTTCAAAGTAGACCAGCAGTTGGGCAAGCGCAAGGCCACGATGAGCGCGGCGGAAATTCGCGCCGAGTGCCGTGCCTATGCTGCGAAATACGTAGACATCCATCGCACGGAATTCAAGCGCCTCGGCATTCTCGGCCGCTGGGAAGATCCGTACCTAACGATGAGCCCCGGCTATGAGGCGGTCATCGCGCAAGCCTTCGTCGATTTCCTCCAACGCGGCTACGTCTACAAAGGACTGAAGCCCGTCCATTGGTGCATTCATGACCGGACGGCCTTGGCCGAGGCCGAGGTCGAATACGAGAACCATTCAAGCCCTTCGATCTATGTCCGTTTCAAGCTGGTGTCAGATCCGGCCGCGGTCGATCCGGCGCTTGCCGGCCGCGATGTTTACGTGCTCATCTGGACCACCACGCCCTGGACAATTCCGGCGAACCTGGCCATCAGCTTCAATCCCAAGTTTGAATACGTGGCTGTCGATACGCCGCAAGGGCTGACGATCGTCGCGGAAGGATTGCTGCCGCAGGTAGCGGATGTGCTCGGCTGGGATCAGACGGTGGTCGCGCGGTTCCCCGGAACCAGGCTCGAAGGCGCAGTCTTCCGGCATCCATTCATCGACCGCGATTCGATCGGACTTTTGGGCGAGCACGTCACTCTCGAGCAAGGAACCGGAGCCGTGCACACCGCGCCCGGTCATGGGCAAGACGACTTCGTGATTGGCCAGCGCTACGGCCTTCCGGTTTACTGTCCCGTGGACGCGAGGGGACGTATGTTTCGCGCTGATGGTGCGAGCGGCGAGCTTCCCGATGTGCTGATCGGACAGACGATCTGGGAGGCGAACCCGATCGTTATCAAGCTGCTGCAGGAGCACGGGGCATTGGCCGGGCAAGCCAGGCTCGAGCACAGCTATCCGCATTGTTGGCGCTGTCACAACCCCGTCATTTTCCGCGCTACTGAGCAGTGGTTTATCGGAATGGACCGCCGGGGAGACCAAGCGACGGACCTGCGCGCGCGAACCCTCGACGCGATCGCAGACGTGAAGTGGTATCCGGCTTGGGGCGAGCAGCGCATGGCGAACATGGTAGCGACGAGACCCGATTGGTGCATCTCGCGGCAGCGCGTCTGGGGCGTTCCGATCCTGGTGTTCTATTGCGAAGATTGTGGCGAGCCCTTCACCGATAAGCAGGTGTTAGAGAACGTCGTCTCGCAATTTCGGGAGCACACAGCGGATATCTGGTATCAGAAATCGGCTGCGGAGCTGATGGGTGCGGCGTGCGCTTGCCACAAATGCGGCGGCACAAGCTTCCGCAAAGAGAGCGACATCCTGGACGTCTGGTTCGATTCCGGATCGAGCCATCTGGCGGTACTCACGGCGCAAAACGGGCTCGAGTGGCCGAGCGACATATATATGGAGGGCGGCGACCAGTATCGCGGCTGGTTTCAGAGCTCTCTGCTCATTGGGGTCGCGCTGAAAGGGCGTGCGCCTTATCGAGAATGCGCCACCAACGGTTGGACGCTCGATGCCGATGGACGCGCGATGTCGAAGTCTCAGGGCAGCGAAGGCGCTGAGAAGATCGTCAAACAGTATGGCGCCGACCTGCTGCGGTTGTGGGTGGCATCGGTCGATTTCATGGAGGACGTTCGGATATCGGACGTCATCCTGGCGCGGCTCTCAGAGGCGTACCGGAAACTGCGCAACACCTTCAAGTACCTGCTGGGCAACCTGAACGATTTCGTTCCGGAGCGCGATGCGGTGCCCGGCGGTGAGCTTCCAGTCCTGGACACATGGATCCTACTGCGCGCCGAAGATATGGTGCGCCGCTGCACAGAGTGGTACGGCGAGTATGCATTCCATAAGGTCTATCGCGCCATCTACGATTTCGCAATCACCGATCTGAGCGCGATCTACTTCGATGTGTCGAAGGATCGGTTGTATACCACCGGACCTTCTGCTCACGCGCGGCGCAGCGCGCAAACCGCGCTGCATCGATTGAATCTGGCCCTGGTGCGGCTGCTCGCGCCCATGCTTTCGTTCACCTGTGAAGAGGTTTGGAAGCACACCAGATACGGGGCCGGCGCCGCCAGCGTCCACATGGCCTGGTTTCCGAAAGCAGAAGAGTTGAGCGAAGGGATCACAGAGGTGCAGCGTCGGCGAGCTGCCGAATGGGATCGGCTGATACCCATTCGCGACCAGGTGTTGAAGGCGCTCGATGTTGCCCGCGAAGACCGGATCATCGGCTCGTCGCTGGAAGCGGCGGTGTTGCTCGAGGCGAGTGACGATCTCTTTCCATTACTCGAGCAGTTCGCACCCGAGCTACCTGAGTGGTTCATCGTATCTCAAGTGGCGCTGGAGCGAAGCGGACCCACGGGACTCGAAATCAAAATAGACCGCGCCCGCGGCGACAAGTGCGAGCGCTGCTGGAAATACAAAACCGACGTCGGCAGCAACGAGGACTTCCCAACCGTTTGTGCGTCCTGCGCGTCCGTGATACCGGAGTTCTTGAACTAAGTGCCCAGCCAGTTGATCAGCGCGAAGCGATGGATGCCGCTCATCGCGTCCCTGCTGGTAGTCGTGGGCGACCGGATTTCGAAGCTCGCCATCCAGCACTCTATGACTCCCTTTGACTCCATCTCGGTTGTCCCTGGCTGGTTGCGCATTGTCCATACGGAAAATCCGGGCGCGGCGTTCGGCGTTTTGGCTGAAGGCAACCCGTTTCTGCGCAGCGCCGTCTTAATAGGTGTCTCAGCCGCCGTGCTGGTATTTGTGGCGCTGGCGCTGTGGGGTCGCGGCAGTTCGTTCAACACGCCACTCACCCGTTTCGGACTTGCCTTGATACTTGGCGGCGCCATCGGAAATCTGTATGACCGCGTGTTGTATGGCGCGGTCACCGATTTCATCGAGGTCTATCATGGCGCATGGTCGTTCCCGGCCTTCAACGTGGCGGATAGCGCGATCACGGTGGGAGCTGCGCTGCTGATGATTGATTTGCTGCGCGGAAGGCGCAAGCCCGAGCGAGAGGCGAGCTTCGCGCATAAGTAGATATGTTTCCGAAACTGATCAGCATCGGCACCTTCTACATTCCGACTTACGGCGTGCTGGTGGCGCTCGGTTTTCTGGCCGGGCTCGGGATTACCCTGCGACTGGCGCGGCGCGCGGGGCTGCCTCCGGACAAGATTACGAATCTGGCCGTCTACTGCGCGATGGCGGGCATTGTGGGCGCGAAGCTGTTCATGTTCCTGTTCGACCTGGGCGATTACATCCGCGACCCGGGCCAGATCTTCACGCTCGAAACGCTGCAGGCAGCGGGCGTATTCCATGGTGGATTTATTGCGGCGTTTCTGGTGGCCGTTTTGTATATGCGCCGGCAGCACCTGCCTGCTTTCCCGACAATGGATGCGTTCGCGCCCGGCGTGGTCTTAGGACAAGCAATCGGGCGGCTTGGCTGTTTCGCCGCGGGCTGTTGCTGGGGCACAGAGTGCGATTTACCGTGGGGTGTGCGCTTCCGCTCAGACGCGGCGGCTCCGGTGCCGCTCGATAAGACGCTTCACCCTGTGCAGCTTTACGAATCGGCCGCCGATCTCATCATCTTCGGTATTCTCTGCCGCGAATTCAATCGCGGCCATCGTCCTGGCGCCATCATCGGACTCTACCTGGTGCTTTATTCCACCGCTCGCTTCATTATTGAATTCTTCCGGGTGCATGAACAATCGCTAGTGGGGCCATTCTCCATCACGCAGTGGATCGCGCTGGGACTGCTTGTGCTGGGAGCCGGCATCCTGCTGCGCGGCCGCAGAACCGTGATGATGCCCGAGAATGCCCAGAGTCAGCGCGCCTGATCATATATCAATGTTCTCGCGACGCGGCTTTCTAATCATCGGCGGCGCCGCGGTGGGCGCAACTGCAATTCGCAAGTCTGCCGCCGCTGCCAGCGTTCCTGTCTCAATTGCCGCTCTGCAATCGATGCGCGGCCAAGTGAAGCCGATCAGTACGGATGAGCGCCGGGCTCGCGTTGCGAGAGCCCAAGAGCTGATGTCCGGGCATCGGATTGACGCGATCCTGCTCACCGGCGGCACATCGCTGCTCTATTTCAGCGGCGTGCGCTGGCACAACAGTGAGCGGCTGTTCGCGGTCGTAATTCCCGTGAGAGGCCATGCCTTTTGTGTCTGTCCTTCTTTCGAAGAGGACCGTGCACGCGAGCAGTTGAACAAGGGACCGTTGGAAGATGCCGCCGTGCTGACGTGGCATGAAGATGAGAATCCTTATCGCCTGGTTGCGGCGGGATTGAAGGAGCGCGGCTTCTCGATGGGAAAGATTGGCATCGAAGAGCGGACTCCTTTTGTATTCAGCGACGGCGTCGCGCAGGCCGCGCCTGCCGCGAAATTGGTAAGCGCCACGCCGGTAACCGCAGGCTGCCGGATGATCAAGAGCGGGCATGAAATCGACCTGATGAGCATCGCCAATCAGGCCACGCTGAAAGTGTATGAATCGGTTTACCGGGCGCTGGAGCCGGGCATGACGCAGAACGACGCGGAAGCGCTGATCGCGGCGGCGTACGAACGCGTGGGCTTCAGCGGAGAAGCGAGCGTGCAAACCGGACAATACTCTGCCTTGCCGCACGGATCCGCAACCCCGCAAGAGATTCGCGAGGGCACGGTGGTGATGATCGACGACGGCTGCACCGTCGAAGGATACAACTCGGACATTACACGAACATTTGTCATCGGTAAAGCCACGGACAAGATGAGGCGCGTTTTTGAGATCGTCCATCGCGCGCAAAGCGCCGCACTTGCGGCAGCGAAGCCTGGTGTTGCGTGCCAGGATGTGGATGCCGCCGCGCGCAAGATCATCGCGGATGCGGGCTTTGGGCCCGATTACAACTACTTTACTCATCGAGTGGGCCACGGCATCGGATTGGATGGACACGAGTGGCCTTACCTGGTGCGGGGAAACACGCTTCCGCTTGCGCCGGGCATGACGTTCAGTGACGAACCGGGAATCTACATCCGCGGGGAATTCGGAGTGCGGCTGGAAGACGACATGCACATCACCGAACACGGCGCAGAGTTATTCACACCGCAGAGCCCAGCGATTGAGCATCCGTTCGGGTAAATCAGGCCGAGCTGTTTTACTCCGATCGCAACGCCTGCATCACGTCCACGCGCGCGGCACGGGCCGCCGGCAGCACTGATGCAACCACCGCGGCAGCCAGCAGCACCACCGCCGAACCAACCACCGGTATCGCGCCCGGCATCCGCATGTCTTCGAAATAGCTGCCCGCCAGTTTCGCCAATGCGAACCCGCACACTGCGCCCGCGATGATTCCGGCCATCGCCATTACGGCGCCTTCTGCGATCACGCCGGTCAGCAGAATCCGCGGCTGCGAGCCCACCGCCAGCCGGATGCCGAACTCCCGCGTCCGCCCGCTGACCGAAAATGCCAGCACGCCCGCAACACCCACCACCGCAATTGCCAGCGCCACCAGCGCGAATCCCCCGAACACGAACGTGTTCAGCCGGTCAGGCGTAAGCACCTCGGCGCGCACATCTTCAAGCGTCGCCGCTCGCTCCACCGGCTGGTCTGCCGACATCACTCGGATAATGCGTGTTACGGGCGTCACCAGCGCGTATGGGTCGCCGTGCGTGTGCACGAACACGCGGCCGCCCCACAGCTCTTGCTGGTCGAACGGATGGTAGATGGTCATCGTCGCGCCCGGCACCACGTGGGTATCGTCCAAGTCCGCCACCACGCCCACAATGCGCCGCGGCTCCGAGCTGATGCCGATAAATTTGATCACTGGATCGGTCCACATGATGTGCCGGTTCACGGCGTCCCCATTTGGAAACATCCGCCGCGCCACGCTCTGGCTCACAATCACCACCGGCTCGCCGCCCCGCTTGTCGCTCTCATCGAAATCGCGCCCGGCGATAATCGGCACTCCCAACGCTGCAAAAAATCCCGGCGAAATCACGCGATAGCCCGATTTCGGATCGTCTTCGCCATTCACGCGCGCATGCCCTTCCGCCGTAAAGCCCAGCCCGAATCCGAAATCCAGGTCGCGCCACGGAACCATCGTGCCCACCGCGACGCCCTCCACGCCGGGCAGTTCTTTAATCCGTCGAATTGTCTCCTTATAGAAATTGATCACCTGCTCCTGTGAGCGCCCGTACGACATCACCGGCACGTTCATCGCCAGCACGTGCCGCGTGTCCAGGCCCGTCTGCACTGCTTGCATCGCCAGCAACGTCTTCAGCAGCATGCTCGCGCCCGCCAGCAGCACGAAAGATGCCGCGATCTGCGTAACGGCGAAGATCCGCAGCCTGCGGTTCGCGCTGCCCGCAATTCGCAGGCTGCTATTCGCCAGCCCGAATCCGTGCGACGCCTCCGCCGACGGCAGCCGCGGCACGTAGGCCAGCAGCACAGCCGCGACAATTGCGAGCCCGGCTCCGACCCACAACATGCTCGAATCCACCGTCAGATCCAAAGCGCGCACTGAGAACCTCGAGGCGTAGCGCGCCAGAATCGTCACCATCGGCCGCGCTCCCAGCAGCCCGAGCAGCGAGCCTGCGCCGCATAGCAGCAGGCTTTCGGCCAATAGCGTCCTGCGCAGCACTCTGGCGCTTGCTCCCAACGCCGCGCGAATGGCCAGTTCGCCTTCGCGCCGCACCGACCGGGCCAAAATCAAATTAGCGACATTCGAAACCGCGATCACGAACACCAGCGCCGACGCGGCCAGCAGCACCAGCAGCACCGTCTTCGCCTTCGACGTGATCTGGTCACGCAGGCGCACCGCGTTAATCCGGAACTCCGCTCTCGGCGAATAAGCCTCGGGATGCTGTTTGATCATCGCCCCGTAGACCGTCCGCAGCTCCGCCCGCGCGGACTCTAGCGTCGCGCCCGGCGCGAGCCGCCCGAACAGCTCCGTCATGCGATGCACCCGTCCGGTCACCATCGTCGCCGACAAATGATGCGGGCTCGTCACCACGTTCGCAATGATTTCCGTTTCAGCCGGATACGGCACCGACGGCTCCAGCACGCCCACCACCGTCGCCGTCCGGGTATCCATCCGCACCGTTTTTCCCAGTACCGACGGATCGCTCTTTAGTGTCGTTGTCCAGAAGCGATACGTCAGCACTACCGCGCCCGCCGCTTTTGGCCCATCGTCGCGTTTATCGAGTAGCCGCCCCAGCACCGGATGCAGCCCCATCACCTCGAAATACGTGCCGCCCACCACGCCCGCTCTCACCTCGCGCGGTTCGCCCAGGCCTACGATCGTAAACGTAATCGTTGAGAAATCGCCGAACTCGCTCAGCGTTTTCACGCGCGCCTGCAGATCGTGAATCTCCGGCACCGAAAAGGTCGTGTTCTCGACCCCGCGTGCGCTTTGGCGAATATAAATCAACCGGTCTTCATCGCGATTCACCAGCGGCTTCAGCAGCACCCCGCGCACCAGGCTGAAGATGGCCGCATTTGCGCCAATGCCGAGCGCCAGCGTCAGCACCACGGTCAACGCCAATCCTTTCGTATGCGCCAGGGAACGCACCGCGAATCTCATATCCTGCAAGAACGTCATCGCATTCTCCTCATCACATGGCCAGAAGGTGTCCGGCAAGACGATCCAGGGTCTGGTTCGCACCCTCGATCGCCCCATGCTTCTTGACAACGTAGTCGCGCTGCTCGGCCGAGGGGAAAACCATCCGCATCGTCAGCTCCGTCTTGTTTCCCCGCTTCGCAAAGGTTACAGTCACTTCGAAATCGACCGGCTCGTATCCATGTTCCGGCTGATGTTTGTAGACCAATCGCTCGGGCTTCACCACCTCAAGAAACACGATCTTGTTATGGTAATCTACGCCATCCGGGCCGTGCATCACCAGCCGCCAAACGCCTCCCGGCCTTACGTCCATCTCGTGAATCGTGTTCGTAAAACCGCGTGGTCCCCACCATTGCGCCACGTGCTTCGGATTCGTCCATGCCTCAAACACCAATTCCGGCGGGGCATCAAACACCCGGGTGAAGACCAACTCCCACTCCGGGATGTTTGCAGCGGCATTAGCGCCTGCGTCGTTCACGGCCATGTTTCTTCTCCTTACGTTTCAACTCGCGTAGATATTGGTCCAGACGATCCAGGCTCTGTTCCCAGAAATCGCGATAATGTTCCACCCACTCGGCGACGTCTTTGAGCGGCGCTGCCTCCAGCCGGCACGGCCTCCATTGCGCTTCCCGCCCGCGCGCAATCAGCCCCGCGCGTTCCAACACCTTCAGGTGTTTAGAGATCGCGGGCATGCTCATTTCGAATGGCTCCGCCAACTCCGTAACGGATGCTTCGCCCGATGCGAGACGCGCCAGAATTGCGCGCCGCGTCGGATCGGCAAGCGCAGCAAGCGTCGTGCTGAGATGATCGGAAGTCAACTTTAATAACCGTTTGGTTAAATAACCGTCGAGTTAAATATACCTTGCGGCCCAATGGCCTGTCAAGCGCCTTCGCATCCAGCTAATTTGGGTACGGCTCGCCCGCGCGCACTACACGGATGTCATGATCCGTAAACGTCATGTGTCCGCCGGGCAGTGGCACTCGCGGCATGTGGCAGCTCACGCAATTGCTTTTGGAAACCGGACACGTCTTCATCCTCACCTGGCTCGCTGGTTCGGCGAAATGGTCGCCGGCATTTGCCGCCAGCATCCCGGCGCTCGGCTTCGCGTTCGCGCTGTGGCACGCCAGGCATTTCGCATCGTACGTCTTGTCGTCGCGGACGATCTCCTGATGCGGGTTATGGCACGCTACGCAACTCATGCGAGGATCCACGCCGTCGAAGCACTTGCTGGTGGCTAGCCGGTACGGCTGAAACCGCACGTTCACCGGACCGAACAGACGCCCTTTGACCACTGTCTCCCAACTTCGATGACACTGCCCGCAAAAATTTGACAGATCTTCCGGTGAAAGCTGTTTCAACTTCGGCGGCACCGAATCTAGCTTGCCGTGTGAAATAGCTTCAAGATGTTGGCTCGCGCCCACATGGCAGCGTTCGCATTTCACACCCGGCTGCATTGAATCGAAGTGCAATTCGTGAGCGGTAACGGCGCCCGTTGTATGACACCCAAAACAGCCCTTCGCTTCCTGATCGGAGAGTGCACGCCCCATCGCCTCCGACAGGCTCGCCGGACGAACTCTCTGGTCACCCATCGTAGTATCGAGTCCATCAATCTCGGGATAGTAACTCACGAAGCTTTCATACAGCTTGCCCTCGCGCTCGAGCACAAAAGTTTGCGAACCGACTCCGAACGCCCACCGAATTGGTGTCGAAAGCGTCTCATTTCCATCAATCACCGAGTAAGTTGGCTCCCCGTTCCGTCGCTCGATCGAATACGAATACTCACCCAAGCGCACCGTCAATTTTGAGCGCTTTTCAAACAGCGGATCTTCGGCCGGCAACTGTAGCGCCCGCGCCATCGATGTTTCCGGCTGGGATTTCGCCTCGGCCACATGGCAGCTTCCACACGCAAGTTTTTTTGACGGAACCTCGGCGCTGACTGCTATGGCGGCGCTTGCGACGAATGCGGCGAGTACCTTAAGGCGGTTCCCGATACCGAGTCGCGTGTGTTTTTTCATACCACTACCTTTATCCGCTACCGGCCGTCAGCCAAGTCCGCCAGACCGTGTCCACCGCCGCATGCATCAGGGTGGACGCCATCAAGTTGCCGCCTTTGCGAAACGCCGACCCATAGAACCATCCGGCAACGGTCGCGAGCGCTACGTAACGCCAGTTCGGAAACGGCCGATGAAGAATGTGAAACAGTCCGAACAGCACGGAAACAAATGCCTGGCCTGCGACCCAGGAGCCTAGCGTCTTTGAGAGCATCGTCTGTAAGAATCCGCGAAAAAATAGCTCCTCGAGCAACGCGATGAACAAGAAGATTTCGAGGTGGTCCAGGCAGAATAAGCCCCACCCGCGCCATCGCGGATTCCACGCAGTGAAATGCAGGGCCAGACTCGTTGGAATTGCGATGGCTGCGAAATATCCAAAATTGAGCGCGGCCTGCTTTATGACGCCGGTGGAAAAACGAAACTCGTAACCCAGCTCTGGAACCCTGCGCACGAAGACCCAGCACCAGGAAGCCACGTTCACCAGGAACAGCCGGCCCATGAAATCGAGGTTTACCGGCCTGTTCCAAATGCCTCTGAGCTGGCCCGACAGCACAACTCCGATCAGCGCCACGGCCACGCACGCATCCTGCACCGTGAAAGCATGTGCGTCGCTCACCCGAAATGCCGAGTAGATTGCCGCGAGGCCGGTGCCGATTGCCATTAACTTCAGCAACGCTACCCACCGGAAGTCGCCCGTTCCCGCGGCGTATATGAGGTAAGGAAAGCACCACAGGCTTACCAGGAACGGTATTCTTCGTCGCCCCGCCAGCAGTTGTTCGAGCTGCATGCGCGTACCCGGAAATCCCGGCGCCAGGGCCCCGCCCAGCAGAAGCATGAAGCACAGATAAATCCCTGCCGCGGCTTCCATGGAAAGCGCATAGCGGCGAGCGTAGCTATATGCAATCAACGCAAACACGATTCCAAGCAAGGCCAGCGCGCCTACAAATCGCTGGCCGCTCGACGAGCGCTGCATTCTGTTTCGAAACATCATTGCCAATCTGAAACGCACTGCCACGCCCAACTAGCATAGGAAAACTCCGCAGCGCCTCTATCGCATGAATTGCTTCTGGCACTTAGCGCAATGCTCGCTTGTGGCCTTTGAGTTGCTCAGGCTTGGACATATGCTCGATGCGGTCTCGCAACAGCTTGAAAGATATATGGATCTGGTTGCGGAGCGGCAAAAACTTGTCGCCGCCAATATTGCGAACGCCGATACGCCCGGCTATCGAACCCGCGACATCGATTTTCAATTTGAATTCGAAAGCCTGGAAACCGGCCAAAAGCCAACCATCGTCGAAGTGCCCAGCCTTGCGGTCAAGAACGACGGCAATGACGTCAGTATCGATCGCGAATCGCGCCTGCTGGCTGAGAACGACCTGCGCTTCCGGCTGGCTGCGGCGTTTCTGAAGGGCAATTTCGCGCAGATTAAGAGCGCCATCGATGGTGGAGGAGATAAATCATGAGCCTTTTTTCGTCTATCGCGGTCAGTGCGTCCGGCATGGCCGCGGAACGCACTCGCGCCGAGCTCCTGGTCGAAAACATGGCCAATTCGGAGACGACGCGTACCCCAGACGGTGGTCCGTACCGCCGCAAGGATGCCGTATTCTCTTCCCAACAGGTGAATTCGCCATTCTCCGCCGTGTTCCAAACCGAAATGGACGCTACCGCAACTGGCGTCGCCGTCTCCGATATTGTCATTGACCAACGCGATCCGGACAAGCGCTATATGCCGGGCCACCCGGATGCGGATAAGGATGGCTACGTGTCATTTCCACGCGTTAACCCAGCCGAAGATATGGTCGACCTGGTGGATACCAGTAGAAACTACGAAGCAAACGTCTCTGCCATCTCTGCGGTCAAAGACATGATTCAGCGTTCTATCGACTTACTAAGCTGAGCAGCATGCATTTGAGAGGATTTCATGCACATCGGGACCAACTTAGAGGCAAAGTGTCTCGCTCGGCAAAACAACCAGAGTCCCGCGAATTGAATTTAATTGAGAGAAGCAAAAAATGGCTCCCATAGCACCGATCCAGCTCGCAAACCCGGCCACCATCCAGACTATTTCCCCGGCGCCATCATCCGCCAATCCCGAAAATGGCTCTGTCTTCCAGGGCATGTTTACCGACGCCGTAAACACGGTTGAAAATTTTCAATCGCAGGCCGGCAAAGCCATTCAAGACCTGCTCTCCGGTGCCAATGAGGACGTCCACACGCCCATCATCGCGGCGCAGCAAGCCAACCTGTCCTTCCAATTGTTTATGCAAGTGCGCAACAAAGTTGTCTCGGCATACCAGTCGCTTATGGGCATGCAGCTCTGAAACGCATTCACAAATTGAAACGCTTTGGGAAAGGGCAATCCTCTTTTAGAAACCAGTGACGAGCGGCAAGTATGGATCAACTACGAAAATTCGTCGCTAGTCTGACCATCCGTCAACGGCTCACTATCATCGCGTCCGCGATCCTGATTATCATCGCGCTATCCGGGTTTCTGCATTGGAATCGCGAGCGCGATTTCAAGCCGCTGTATTCAAATCTCTCGGCGGAAGATTCCGGCGCGGTGCTCGCGAAGCTGCGCGAAAGTGGCGTCGAATACCGCGTTCGCGACGCCGACTCTACCATTCTTGTCCCCTCCGACCGCCTCGCCGAGCTCCGCCTGCAAATGGCGACGGCCGGAATCCCGAAGAGCGGACGTATCGGCTATGAGCTGTTCGATAGAACCAATTTAGGCATCACTGATTTCACTGAGCAGATCAATTATCACCGCGCAGTTGAAGGCGAGCTGGAACGCTCAGTCATGGCAATCTCCGGCGTCGAGCAGGCGCGCGTGCACGTCACATTTCCGAAGGATTCCGCCTTTACGGACGATCGGCAGCCCGCCAAAGCCAGCGTCATGGTAAAGCTCAAGCCCGGATTCAAGCTTTCACAGCCGAACGCTGTCGCCATCACTCAGCTCGTCTCGAGTGCGGTCGAGGGTCTCGCGCCTGAGGCTGTTTCCGTCATGGACATGCATGCGAACTTGCTGCTTCGTCCCAAGAAACCGGGCGATGGGTCGGAGCCATCCGAGGATCTCCTTCAATACAAGACTTCGCTCGAGCACGAAACACTTGCCAAGATCAGTTCCGTCCTCGACCCGCTCCTCGGGTCGGAAAAATACCGCGCCAGCGTCGACATGGATTGCGATCTCACCAGCGGCGAACAGAGCGAAGAGCTGTTCGATCCTACGCACTCAGTGATTACCACCTCCCAACGAAGCGAAGAGGGTTCGCTCACGGGCAATTCAGCCGGTATCCCGGGCACGCAATCGAATCTGCCGAGGCCGGCGCCGCGTCCCGCTGGACAGAGTGGCGGCGTCGCCCGGCGTAGCGAAAACATGGCCTATGAAACCAGCCGGACTGTGCGCCGGCTCAAACTGCCCCAGGGTATTCTGCGCCGCATGTCCATCTCGGTCCTTGTCGATCAAAACGTCCGTTGGCAGATGACAGGCAAAGGAGCTGCGGCCCATGCGCAACGGATCATCGAGGCGCCTTCGCCCGAGCGCATGAAAGCTATTCAATCCGTGGTTGCCGCCGCCACCGGTTTCAACTCCGCGCGAGGCGATCAGTTGACGGTCGAGACTCTTCCCTTCGAAGCGACTCTCACCGCCGAGCCGCCCGCCTCCATGTTGCCGCCGGTCCAGAACCATCCCTCCCCGACCCAGAAACTTTCTCCACTCGTGCTGGCGGGCGCCGGAGGCGCGGTTCTGCTGCTGGCGGCCATCGGCTTCATGCTCTACCGCAATCGCAGAAAGCGCAAAGTTCAATCCCCGGCCATGGCTTCTCAAATTGCCGCTGGCGCATCGGGTAGGCACCCCTTGAGCGAGGCTGAAAGGAACATATCCTCAGATGTTTCACTCCCCGGCGCGGAAGTATTCAAGCTCGCTCCCATCATGACCACCAAGTCGCAAATACTGACCAAACAAGTTGGTGAGGAGGCGCAAAAGGATCCTGCTGCACTCGCAAGGGTTCTTCGTAGTTGGCTGAATGACACGGCGAAATCATAATCAGGACAGCATCGCATGAGCATGTCCGTTTCTGCTTCGGCTCCCGTACCCGCTGCGGCGGCGGTAGCTACCCGCTTGACAGGCGCACAGAAGGCCGCCATCCTCATGGTCATCCTCGGGGAGGAAACCAGCGGCGCGCTGTTGCGCGAACTCGATGAAGAAGAGGTCCAATACATAGGCCGCGGGATCGCTGGCATTCCCGTGATAACCAGCGAGATCGCTGAGGAGGTGCTCGCCGAGTTTTACGAGATGATCGTCGCCCAGGACTATATCCTGAAAGGCGGTCTCGAGTACGCCCGGAAAGTCTTGGAAAGCGCTTTCGGAGCCGATCGCGCCAAACGCCTCCTGGACCGCCTCAGCCTTTCTCTTTCCACCGACTCCGCCCATTTCGATGCGCTGCAGCGGGCTGACCCGCAACAGCTCGCGACCTTCATTCACAACGAGCATCCGCAAACCGTGGCGCTCATTCTTTCGCACGTCGGCGGTTCCCAGGCCGCGCGCCTGCTCCGCTCCTTGCCGCCGGAGACCCGCACGGAGGTTTCCGTTCGCATGGCCAACCTTGATCAAATCTCGCCGGATGTTATCAGCCGCATCTCTACCATCATCGGGCAGAAGCTGAAGTCTATCGGCGAACTTAGCCGTCAGGACTGTGGTGGTGTCCGAGCAGTAGCCGAGATATTCAATCGCCTCGAGCAGGACGAGAGTAAAGAAATCCTCGAGAATATCGAGACCTCAAACCCGGCGCTGGTTGAAACCATCCGCCACTTGATGTTTGTCTTCGAAGATCTTTTGAAAGTCGATTCTACTGGGATGAGGGAGCTTCTTGCCCGCGTCGACCGCAAGGTTCTCACCATCGCCCTGAAAGGCACCAGCGAAAAACTCAAGAACCATTTCCTGCAGGTTATGTCCCAACGCGGCGCAGAAATGCTGCTCGAAGACATGGAGGCCCTCGGCGCCATCAAGATGCGCGAGGTGGAAGCTGCCCAGCAACAAATTGTCGCCGCCGTGCGGCTGCTCGAATCGGAAGGCGTCATCAACCTCAAGGATTCTGGAGCTGAGCAGTACGTCAGTTAGCAACCCCTATGCTGGCCAAGGTCATCCGTCGTGTTGCCGAGCCATTGACTCCCGTCGAATGGCCAACCGTAAGCGCGCGTTCGGGAAATGCGCCCGCCGCAACGCACATGGCCGAAGATCAGCCATCGGATGCCGGTCAACTTCGCTCCGAGATCGCCTCCCTCAAAGCAGAGCTGCAGTTGGCCCACGCCGATAGCGAACGCCGCATTCAGGAAGCGCTCGCCTCCGGCCGCCGCGACGGCGACGAATCGGCTCGCCAGCTCTTTGAAAAACAGCTCGAAGTCGAGCTCTCCAAATTGCGCCACATGATCGGCGATCTCGCCGCGAGCGGGCCAAAGTTGCGCCGCCAGGCTGAGGAAGACCTGGTCCGTCTCTCCGTCGCGATTGCCCGCCGCATCCTGCATCGCGAACTCACCATAGATCCCGATGCGCTCGCCGGTCTCGTGAAAGCTGCCTTCGAGCGGTTGGACCAGCGCGAGATCCACCAGCTCCGTACCGACCCCGCCAGCCTGACCACCGTCCGCAAGCTGGTCGAAGGTCTCGACCTGGCGCGCTCCATGAAAGTCATCGCTGATCCGTCTCTCCGCTCCGGTTCCCTGCTGCTTGAGACAACCCGAGGGCAGCTCGATGCGTCCATTGAAACGCAGCTCAATGAAATTCAGCGCGGTTTCATCGACATCGTCCACCACTCTTGAGGACGCGGCGCCATGACTGCACTTAACCTCGAACCCTACTTCGCATTCCTCGATCATGCCGACCCGATTCTCCTCGCCGGGCGCGTCACCGAGATGGTCGGTCTGCTCGTTGAATCGCAAGGTCCCGCTACGGCGGTGGGCGATTTCTGCGAGATCCTGACTGCCGGCGGACGCCGCATCCGCGCACAGGTGATTGGTTTCCGCAACGGCAAAGTGCTCTCAATGCCGCTCGAAGAGACAGGTGGTATCCAGCTCGGCGATGCCATCGTGGGCCGCAGCGCCGAGGCTCTGGTCCATGTCGGCCCGGCCATGCTCGGCCGTGTTTTGGACGGCTTTGCGCGCCCGATCGACGGCCTCGGCCCGGTTCCCGGCAACGCTCAGTATCACTTGATGGCCAAACCGCCCGGACCACTGGAGCGAGAAAACATCAGTGAGCGTCTGGTCACCGGCATTCGCGCCCTCGACAGCCTGCTCCCGTGCGGCAAGGGACAACGGATTGGCATATTTGGCGGCAGCGGGGTGGGAAAAAGTACGCTGCTGGGCGCCATGGCCCGGCATAGCTCCGCCGCCGTCAACGTCATCGCCCTGATCGGTGAGCGAAACCGGGAGGTGCGCGAATTCCTCGAAAATGAACTCAGCCCCGAGGGTCTCGCCCGTTCCATCGTCGTAGTCGCCACTTCGGATCAGCCCGCTCCGCTTCGCATTCGCGCCGCCTTCGTCGCGCTCGCTATCGCCGAATACTTCCGCGACCAGGCTCAGGACGTTCTGCTGGTCATGGACTCGGTTACCCGCCTCGCCATGGCCCAGCGCGAAATTGGCCTCGCCGCCGGCGAGCCGCCCAGCCAGAAAGGCTACACTCCGTCTGTCTTTGCTCTGCTGCCCAAGATCTTCGAGCGGGCCGGCCGCTTTCACCGCGGTTCAATCACCGGCTTCTTCACCGTACTGGTCGAAGGCGACGATTTCAACGAGCCCATCTGCGATGCGGTGCGCGCCATCCTCGACGGCCACATCCAGCTTTCCCGCGCCCTCGCTGCTGCTGGCCATTACCCGGCCATCGATGTGATCCACTCCATCAGCCGTCTCGCCTCGCGCATCGCCACCCGCGAAGAGCAGGAGTCTGGCCGCCGTCTGCGCGAAGCGCTGGCCGCCCTCGATCGCTCCCAGGACCTTATTAACCTTGGCGCCTATGTCTCCGGATCCAACCCCCGCCTCGACATCGCCATCCGCCAGCGCGCCACTATCGAGCAGTTTCTGAAGCAGGACGCGAGCAGCCCCGCGCCTCTCGACCAAACCCTCAAAGGCCTTACCGAGATCGCTGCCTCCATTGCCACCTAACCCCCGAACCAGCGAGAAAATCCGTGAAACGATTCGAATTCCGACTCCAACGCGTCCTCGACCTACGCCGCCAGCAGGCCGAGACGGAACGCGCCCATCTTCGAAATTTGCTGACCGCCCGTGAGCGCCTCGAACAGGAGATCCGTTCTCTCGATGCGCAACTCCAGGACGCGCGCGCTCACATCCGGCATGCTCCGTCATCGGCCGGCGAAGACTACATCGCACTGTCTTACTTTGAAGCCCACGTTCAGCGCCGCACCGCTGCGCTCACAACACGCGGCCTGCAGCTTCATCGCCAGATCGCCGAGCAGCGCAGTCACCTCCTCGAAGCCGAACGCAAACTGAAGCTGCTCGAGAAGCTCGAAGCTCGCCGCCGCTCCGAATGGACTGTCGAACACGATAAGGAGCTCGAAACGCTCGGCGCCGAATCTCATCTGGCCCGGCTGCAATCGTACCGCCGTCAGTCTACCGTCTAGAGTGGACAGCACATTTTCGGTCGGTAGCCGCCCTGCTCGCGGCGATCGCCGCTCTACCCTGTTAATAGGTGCTGATCCTCGCCTCCGCTTCGCCGCGCCGCCATGAACTTCTCCTCGCCGCAGGCATCCCCCACATCGTCCGGCCCACTCACATCCCCGAACATCGGCATCCCGGCGAGCCATCCACCACTTTCGTGCGCCGGATCGCCGAATCGAAAGCCCGCGCCGCATCTAGATCTTCGGGCGATATTGTTCTCGCCGCCGACACGCTAGTCTGTTTCGATGACGAAGCTTTGGGAAAGCCCACCTCGGACGCCGACGCCGCCCGGATGCTTCGCCTGCTCTCCGGCCGCGATCATTGGGTCCACACCGGAATTTGCCTTATCTCCGGCCAGCGGCACATTTCAGACCTCTCCAGTACCAAAGTTTCCTTCGTCCCCCTGACAGAGGACGAAATTCAGGAGTACACTCGAAGCGGGGAGCCACGAGACAAAGCCGGGGCCTACGCCATCCAGGGCGGCGCTTCCAAGTTTGTCCGTTCGATCGAAGGCTGTTATCACAACGTAGTCGGATTGCCGGTCTCGCTCGTCTATCGCTATTTGAAGGCCTTATGAAGCTGTTTTTCGCGGCCGCGCTTGCCGCCTGCGTCGGCTTAACCGCTCTTGCCCGCTTCGCCGCTCTTCCCGCACAGCCCGCCGATCAGAATTGGCGTCAGGAGGGCGTGCTCTTCCTTGACCATTCCGTCAACGCGCACCTCCATCCGGTTCCCGTGCAGGCCGTGCATTTGGGCGACGGCTTCTGGGCCGCGCGCCGCCGTGTCACCACCGAGCGCAGTCTTCCAACCATGCTTCAACTCCTTGAGGAGCATGGCGTAGTCGATAACTTCCGCCGCCTCGCCGGCCACCCCGAACTCCCACGCAAGGGTCCTCTCTACACCGACTCCGATCTATACAAGTGGATCGAAGCCGCCTCCTGGTCTCTTGCCTCCAATGAAACCTCCGATGCCGACAAGCAAAAGTTCCGCACGCAGATCGATGCCTTGATTCCCATCATCGCCGCCGCCCAGGAGCCTTCCGGTTACCTCAACACCTATTTCGTCGGCGACAAAGTACGCCTCCGCTTCACCGATCTCCCCCATTCCCACGAAGATTACTGCCTTGGGCATCTGCTGCAAGCGGGCATCGCCTACTACCGCGCTACCGGCGATCGCTCTCTTCTGAACATCGGAACCCGCTTCGCGGATTACATAGTCGAGAACTTCGGTCCAACCAAGCGTCCCTTTGTCACTGGCCACCCGGAGCTCGAAATGGCTCTTGTCGAGCTCTACCGCACCACCGGCCAGGCACAATACCTGGAATTCGCCCGCTACCTGTTCAGCGGTGTCGAGCGCGACCGCCTCAAGCTCAAGGATTCCGACATCCGCTACATGTTCAGCGGTAAGCCCTTCACCTCCCACACCGAGTTTGAAGGCCACGCGGTTCGCGCGCTCTATGCCGTCTCGGGCGCCACCGATTATTTCACCGAAACGGGCGATCCCGCTTTCAAGAAAACGCTCGACCTGCTCTGGACCGACCTGACCATGCGCAAGATGTACATCACCGGTGGCGTCGGCTCGCGTTCGGCCGGAGAAAGTTTCGGCGATCCTTACGAGCTTCCGAGCGAGCAGGCCTATGCGGAAACGTGCGCTGCCGTCGCGAACGTCATGTGGAACTTTCGCCTGCTCGCTTTAACCGGCGATGGGCGCTACGCCGATGTTCTCGAACGCGCTCTCTACAACGGCGTCAACTCCGGTATGTCGCTCTCCGGCACCCTCTACTGCTACCGGAATCCGCTAGCCTCCAACGGCGAACGGCTGCGCAACGCCTGGTATGACACCACCTGTTGTCCGCCCAATGTCGAGCGTCTCTTCGAATCCCTGCCCGGCTACTTTTATGCCATGAGCCGGGACGGCGTGTACGTGAATCTTTACCAAAACTCCGAGCTCGATTGGCATCTGGAGGACGGCACCGGTCTCAAGCTTGTACAGGCCACCAACTATCCCTGGAGCGGGGACGTCAAAGTGACTGTCTATCCGCAGCACCCTTCCGACTTCAGCGTCTATCTTCGCTGGCCCTCGTGGGCCAGCTCGGCCAACGTGCAGGTCAATGGGGAGCCCGTGGCGTCCGGCGATTTCAAACGCGGCTCCTATATCGCCGTCTCTCGCACCTGGAAGCCCGGCGATTCCGTCACGCTCACTCTTCCCCTGCAGCCTGTTCCCACTGTGGCGAACCCGCGCGCCGCCGACCTCTACGGCCGCGTCGCCATGCAGCGCGGTCCACTGGTTTACACGCTGGAACAGATCGACCAGGGTGGCTCCCTTATAGGAGACATCTTCATCCGCCCCGGAGGCCCGGCGAACGTTGAATTCCGCAAAGATTTGCTTGGCGGCGTGGCGGTCCTAAAGGTTCCTGGCCAGACAGCCGAAAAATCTCTAGGAGAAGAACCGTTGTATCAGCCGCTTGCCACCGCCATAACCCGTGTGAAACGGCCCATCACTCTGACCTTCATTCCCTACTACGCCATGGGCAATCGGGAGCCCACGCCCATGGAGGTCTGGGTTCCGATCTCGAAATTCGATAACCCGGCCGCCTCGGCTTCGCTCGGCTCGACTTCGGGAAGGCAGGCCCCGGCGACAAACACCTCGGTGGTTAGCATGCCCCGCCATCCTGAAACAAGGTAGCGGCTAGAGGGCTCTTTAAGGAGAGGAACGTGTGTAAAATTGAGGATAAAGGCGCTCGGCCCTATTCGCGTAACCCCATGAGCTACAAAACCTTTGGAGGAAAATTTCTTAATCTTGCTGCTCCCCTGCTGTTCTGCTTGGCGGTGACGGCAGCAGCCCAGAGTTCATCCCAGCAGAACCCCTCGGAGCAGCCCGCCAACCCGGACCAGACGCAATCCGGGGCCCAGAGTCCGGCGCCGTCGGGTCAGGCGCAGCCTGAGGCCAAGCCTGCCGAACCCGCCCAGCCCGGTGCAGGCGCGCCGGTCGATTCCAACTCCTATAAGGTTGGGCCGGCTGATGTTCTCTTCATTCGCGTCTGGAACGAGCAGCAATTTTCCGGCCCCGTGACGGTCCAGGATAACGGCCACATCACGCTTCCGCTGGTTGGAGATCTGCCCGCCGGGGGTAAGACTCCCAACGAAATCCAGGAGATTGTTGCCAAGGCTCTGACCAAATACGTCGTCAAGCCGCTCGTGACCGTTACCGTTCAGGCGGTCGAAAGTAAGAAGTATTACATGGATGGCCTCGTCGCTCGTCCAGGCGAATATCTGCTCATTACTCCCACTACCGTTTTTCAGGCTATTAGTAAGGCCAACGGTCTGCAGGAATTCGCGAATGGGAAAAAGATCTATGTGCTACGGGGAACCCAGCGTATCCCCTTCAACTACAAAGAAGTAATTCATGGCAAGAACATGGCGCAGGACATCCAGCTTCAGCCCGGTGACCACGTCGTTGTTCCATAAGGAAGTAATTACATCCCACTATGCTTGAAAGGCTTTCAGTTCCTCGTCGGGCACTCGATTTCGAAGACTACGTAGATATTCTCCGTCGCAACGTACGGTGGGTCATCGCGCCGGTGCTTGCCGGCCTGGTGATATCTACCGTGGTCGCTTTCGTGATGGAGGACACTTTTGTCTCCACCGCGCTGATCCGCATTGTTCCGCAACAGATCTCTCCCGAGTTGGTGCAGAATGTCAGTTCCCAGGATGTAGCCGACCGCATCAACGGAATGGCCCAAACCATTCTCAGCCGGAACACCTTGACTACGCTCATCAACCAGCACGGTCTTTACAAGAAGGAGATCGCGAGCGAGCCGATGGAAGATGTCGTCAATAAGATGCGCACCGCCATCGTGATCAAGCCGACCGCGGGCGTGGCGATGTCGGGAAAAAGCCTTCCGGCCATGCAGGTTTCGTTCTCTTACCGCGACAAGTACCTGGCCAAGGCGGTCTGTGACGATTTGGTCGCACGCTTCATGGGCCAAAGCACGGTGGACACCCTCGATACTCAATTACAAGCCAATCAATTCTTGAACGATGAGTTCGATCGCGCCAAGCACGATCTCGACGTGCTCGAGCAGAAGCTCAGCGAATACCGGCAACGGAACGCGGGCCGTCTTCCGGAGGAGATGCAGACCAACATCTCAGAGATGAATGCTCTCGATCAGCGTCTTAGCTCGCTGAGCGAACAAGCAAGCCGGAACGCCGAACGCCGCATGATGCTTGAAACGGAGCTTCACTCCGCCAAAGATCGCTTGGCCTCCATCCGCGCCGCTTCCCCGCAATTGCTCGCGCACAATCAGAAGCTCACTGATCTGGATCACAAGATCGAGGCGCTTCAAAATAATATCGCGTCGATGAAAGACCGTTATACGGATGCGTACCCGGAGCTTCAGGACGCCCGGGATCAGTTGGCTCTGCTGCAACGTCAACGCGACGATCTCGCAAAAGAAAAACCAGCCGCGCCCGACCCGTCCGCGCCTGACAACACCGGCGTTAGCCGTGAGCGGCTCGATGCTCAAGCAACCATCGACCAGATTCAGACACAAATCAAGGCGAACAATCTCGAAGGACAGCAGATCAACAGCCAGATCGCGGCCGTCAACAATTCGCTGCGGACCTATCAAGCCCGGGTCGAAGCACTGCCGGCCGGTGAAAAAGAATACGCGGACCTTTCCCGGGATCGAGATCTGGCGAAGGCCAGATACGACGATCTCGAGGTAAAGAAGGAAAAATCGGCGGTTTCGATGGATCTCGAGCGCCGCAAGCAGGGTGAGTCGCTCGAAGTGCTCGATCAGGCTTCTTTGCCGGATAATCCCACCGCGCCCAAGCGCCAGCTCATTATTCCGATTGGCGCTGTAATTGGCCTGATGGTGGGCTTGGTTCTCGTCGCTGTTCGCGAAGTAAAAGACACGTCCCTCAAGAACCTGAAAGACGCACGGCTTTACACGCAGTTGTCTATTTTGGGCAGCATTCCGCTGCTTGAAAACGATCTGGTCGTGCAGCGGCGGAAGCAAATCATGTGGGTGGGTTGGGCAACCGCCACGCTCGCTGGATTGGCCATCGTCGCGGGTTCAATAGCCCATTACTATCTCAACCAAGGCATAAGCAAATGAGCCGAGTTCACGACGCCTTAAGAAAAGCGGCAAAAGAAGTTCCCGTATCTTCGAAGCCGCCCTCGCCGCGCACCCAGGCCCTGAATGCGCATCTCCAGGCGCCCTTGGCAGCCTCCGATGCCGACGCGCAGCCCGGGAATTTAATCGAGACAACGGACGGCTCTGTCCCTCGTCTCGACGCTCTGACCGCTGCTGCCACCACGCTCGTCGATACCGGCGAGCTGGACGACCTCGACAGCATCATCCGCAATGCTCGCCAGATCCCCTACAATCCCCTGCCCGAAGCGCTGCTGGTGAACCCTCTTAAGCCGCGCGAGGCCCCGGCTGAAGAGTTTCGGACCCTACGAACCCGCCTCAATCATCTTCAAAGCCTGCAGCCGCTTCATACCCTGGTGGTCACCAGCGCCTCTCCCGCTGAGGGAAAATCATTTACCGCGACTAATCTCGCCATGACGCAATCGCAGCTAGCCGATAAGCGCGTCCTGCTCGCCGATTTCGATTTCCGGCGCCCTGCGGTAGACAAGACTTTTCAGATCGACTGCTCGCCCGGCATCACCGATTTTTTGCAGGGAAAGGCGAGCGTCAGCGATATTCTGCGCCGAGTCGCGGATACCCGTCTCTATCTAATGACCGCTGGCGAATCTGTCATGAATCCTCTTGAGCTGCTGAATCTCAAGGAATGCAAGGCGCTGATCCAGGCTCTTCGCGATCACTTCGATTGGGTCATACTCGACAGCCCGCCGCTCCTCTTCGCCGCCGACGGTAACCTTCTCGCCACCATGTGCGACGGCACCATTCTGGTGGTTCGCATCGGTTCAACCACTTTCGATTCCGTCACTCGCGCGCTGCAATCGCTTTGTGAGAACAACGTGCTTGGTACCGTCGTCAACGGTGCACGCCGTGGTGAGCTCTACAGTAAGTACACTTACTACCACGACTATTACTACGCCCCGAATGCGCAATCGGAGGAGACCCCCGCGGTCGAAGAGTCCGAGGAAGCACTTACATCAGTCGGAAAGTAGAACCCGCGTTCGCATCTAAACCGGTAGCTACCGCATCGAATGGTGGTGTCTACTCAAGCTGCACCCCCGGTATTCAACGGACCCGCGGAAAAGGTCGCCGATACATTACCATCTGTCCACGATCTGATTCGCGCGCGTTGGAGTCCGCGCGCGTTCTCGGACCGCGACGTATCGGATGCTGACCTCAAGACAATCTTCGAAGCGGCGCGTTGGGCCGCCTCGTCTTACAACGAGCAGCCGTGGCGCTTTCTGGTCGGCCGCAAGTCTGATCCTGAAGCTTACGGCAAAATCCTGAGCGTGCTTGCGCCGTTCAATCAAGCCTGGGCCAAGAGCGCACCGGTCCTGTTCATCATGGCCGCGAAACGGACTTTTTCCCACAGTGGGATGCAGAATCTTTATGCCGTTCACGACGCGGGTCAGGCGCTCGCCCATATCTTCCTGCAAGCCACCGCGCTCGGCCTTCACGCCCACGGCATGGCCGGTTTCGACCGCGACCGCGCTCGCACCGAACTGGGCATTCCGGACGATTACGATCTCGGTGCCGCTGTGGCTCTCGGCTATCTCGGCTCGCCCGATCAGCTTCCCGACCAGCAGCGCCAATCGGAGCTTGCCAGACGAACCCGCAAGCCGCTGAATGAGATCGTCTTCGGCGCCGAGTTCGGCAAGCCCCTCGCTCTCTAGCGCACCCCCGCATCCGCTGTCGCCCGCCGTAACAGAAGCGCATACTCCGCATCCAACGGTCGCATGCGCCCGCTGCGAACCTGTGCCCGTTTCCTGCCCTCACTCCTCTTGATGCTCTCGTGCCGCCTGGTCACGGCCCAGTGGATACCGGCCAATCCCGTCAAGCAGGTCGAAAAACAACCCGACGGCGTGCTCTTCACTATGCAAACCGGCACCCTGAAGCTGCAGGTTTGCACCGATTCCATCATCCACGTCATCTATGCGCCCCACTGGCCTCTCCCCCAGCGGCCCGAGTATGTCGTCACCAAAACCGATTGGCCTCCAGTCCAGTTTCTCCTCTCGCAATCGGATAAAAACATCACCCTTACCACCGCCCGCCTCGCCATCTCTGTCGCCCGCGCAGATGGCCTCATCGGTTACATCGACAAAACCGGCAAGAATCTGTTGTCCGAAGGGCCCAAACTACTCACGCCCACCGTCGTAAACAACGAGCACACCTATCATGCCGAAGATGTCTTCAAGATCTACGGCTCCGAAGAGGCATTTTACGGACTCGGTCAGCATCAGGCCGGCGTTTGGAACTATCGCGGCGAATCGATCGACCTCTCGCAAGAGAACACCAACATCGCTGTCCCGATGTTTCTCTCAACCAACGGCTACGGCATCTTCTGGAACAACACCTCGGTTGGGCGCTGGAACAATCGCTTCATTCACTACCTCTACCTCGATGCCGACGTCGCCGACTCCGTCGACTATTACTTCTTCTACGGCCCTGAGTTCGACAAAATCATCGCCGCTTATCGCGAGCTCACCGGCGCCGCGCCGCTCTATGGCAAATGGGCCTACGGTTTCTGGCAAAGCAAGAACAAGTACTCATCGCAGGAGCAGCTACTCGGCATCGCCAGGAAATACCGCGACCTCGGAATCCCCATCGACAACATCGTCCAGGATTGGTTCTGGTGGACGCTCACCGGCGAATTCAAATTCAACAACAAATATCCCGACCCGAAAGCTATGATCCAGCAGCTTCATGACGAACATTTCCATCTGATGATGTCCGTCTGGCCTTTCTTCGATCCTGGCTCGGAAACCTATAAGGACATGGATCAGCGCGGCTACTTCATCGCCAAAACCGCGGTCGCCGCTTTTCATCCCAAGGGGGCCGCTCTCTACGACGCCAGCAACCCCGAAGCGCGAAAGTATTACTGGAATCTGATCGATAACGCACTCTTCAAAATTGGCGCGGACGCCTGGTGGATGGATACCACGGAGCCCGAAACCGAAGGCCGCGAAGAGAACATTCTGCTCGACCATCGCATCTGGGCCGGCAATGGCGCGCGCTACGCCAATCTCTATCCACTGATGACCACTGCCGGTGTCTATCAAGGCCAGCGCGCCGCAACCGATCAGAAGCGCGTCTTCATTCTTTCCCGTTCAGCATTCGCGGGCATTCAACGCAACGCGGTCACCGCCTGGTCTGGCGACATCCTCTCCGATTTCGAAACTTACAAGCGCCAGATCCCCGCGGGTCTCAATTTCGAACTCTCAGGCATCCCATACTGGACCACCGACATCGGCGGTTTTGTTTTGGGCCATCCCGAAGACCCCAAGTATCGCGAGCTCTTCGTGCGCTGGTTTCAGTACGGCGCCTTCTGTCCCATCTTTCGCGTGCACGGCACCCGCACGCCGGATGAAAACGAGCTTTGGTCTTACGGCCCCGACGCGGAATCCATCCTCACCAGCTTCGACCGCCTCCGCTATCGCCTCATGCCGTACATCTATTCCGTTGCCTGGAAAGTCACAAGCGAGAGTTACACGCCCATGCGGCCCCTGGTCATGGATTTTCGCAATGACGTGAAAGCGCAGAACATCGGCGATCAATTCCTCTTCGGCCCCGCGATCCTGGTGAACCCTGTCACCGAGCAGGGCGCCACCACGCGTCGTGTCTACTTACCCGAATCGAAATGGTATGACTTTTGGACCGGCGCCGTCTCCCTCGGCCCCGCAGATATCCAAGCGCCCGCGCCTCTGAGCCGTATTCCGCTCTATGTCCGCGCCGGCTCGATTGTGCCCCTGGGACCCGATCTCCAATACGCCGAAGAGAAACCCGCCGATCCCATTGAGCTGCGCGTCTACCCGGGCGCCGACGCCGACTTCACCATTTACGAAGACGATAACAACACCTACGACTACCAGAAAGGCGCTTACGCGACGATCCCCATCCGTTGGAATAACTCGGCCCGAACCCTCACCATCGGCGACCGCAAGGGCCAATTCCCCGGCATGTTAGTAGCGCGCACATTCCAAGTTGTTATTGTCGGAGACGGCCACGGTATCGGCATCGACCCCACTGCCCATCCCGACCAGACGGTTCACTACGATGGCAAATCGACAATCGTTACGCAACGAATTGTAAATTGAACGGCTCAGAGACGCCTTACAAAGCGCCAGGCTTCCGGGCCCGCTTCGAACTGATGTACCGACCCATATCCGATTTCGCGCAGCAGATCTGAAGCCGGATCGAATCCGGCCAGCTCAGTAAAAGCAACACGAATAACACCTGAATGTGTCACAACGGCTGTGGTTTCCTCTGGAAATTCACTCGCAATCTCGCGAAGACTGCTTTTGACACGCCTGCAGAAACAATCGAAGGTTTCTCCCTCGGGTGGACACATATCCGGTATCGATTCAAAACCGATTGGCGCAACATTGATTTGGGCTTGAAGATCCGCCCATCGCATACCTTCCCAGGCTCCAAACGAAATCTCTCTCAGATTTTGCTTCTCGAAAATTGAGATCCCTCTAGAATGTGCAAGCGGCTCGGCGGTCTGGACCGAACGGATAAGGTCGCTCGCATACAGTCGGTCCACAGGCATATTCTTCAGGGAAGCTACAACAGCCGCGGTCTGCCTGCGTCCGGCGTCGTTCAAGGGTGGGTCAAGATGTCCGCAAAGTGTACCCGCCAAATCAGTGGTGGCGTGGCGGATCAAAATAACTTGTTTCGACAATGAGGCCTACCAAAATTCTAGCTGCGCAAAAGTGTTCAGTTCAACGTTGGCCGCAACGAAGCATGAACAGAAACTGTCCGCCTACGCGACTACCGCGTTCGTTTATGCAGTTCAAGAGTTGGGGCCAAGGCGCTCGCTGGAGCCGAAACTGGCGGCAACTTACTTTTAATCGACACTTTCTGGCAGGTTGGGCGGCATTGCCGTAATCAAATCCGCTAAGTGACCGCATGATTTGATGCCGCGCCTAACGAACATAATTTCTTTCTAACGAAGAGATAAGAAGTCGTGCATTGGCGGCTCGAATGCAAATTTCATGGCCAACTTACAGCCTCCTGCGTGTACGAAAAGGAGTTACGGTCTATGACTCTCCAGTCGCTCAGCTTACGCCGCCCGCATTCCCGTTTTGCAACTCTGTTTCTAGCCCTATCGGTGATTCCGCTGACCCTCGCGCTCGCAGCGCCTCCGCCAACGGATTGGAATTCGTTGCACGCCAGAGCCTCCGAGGCATATCGCAAAGGTGATCCGCAAGGAGCTGAGCGAATCCTTCGATCCGGACTCTCGTCGCTTGGCACGTCTGAAGACAGCGAAGCTGTCATTCTCAGGAATCAGCTCGGGAGGGTACTGGAAGATCTCGGACGCCTGGATGAAGCGGAGAAAGAATACCGCCGCGCCATCGAGATCAATCGACGAACCGCCAAACCGATGGAATTGGAAACGGCCTCCGCCCTCAACAATCTGGGCGCCATCGAGCAGGCTCGTGGACACTTTGTGTCCGCTGGCGATCTTCTGAAACAAGCGTACTCGATTCTGGAGAAGAATAATGCCGCTTCCGGCGCCCTGCGCGGGTCGGTTCTGAGCAATATGGGACTAAACGCGCTTGAACAGGGGCGCTACGAGGAGGCCCGCCAGGCATGCCGGCGCGCTTTTGGATTGATACAGCAGGCCGATGGCGAACAAAGTGAAGAATTTGCCAAGCTGCTCAAAAATCAGGCTATCCTCAGCCTTGACACAGGGAAATTTCAAGAAGCAATAGAAATCAACACACAAGCGATGCGCATCGAGAACGCTTTGCCGTTTGCAAGCGCCTCCGATAAGGCAACCACTCTGAATAATTTGGGCCTCGCGCTAACCGCAATCGGACGGCTTCCGGACGCTGAGGCGGCGTACACGCGATCCATGAACTTGCGCGGGTGGAATCGATCGGCATCCAATTCCGACCTTGCAAAGACCCTTAACAATCTCGCGCTGGTCGAGAAAGACACCGGACGGCTCGATGTATCGCGACAGCATGCGAGTCGTGCTTTGGAGATCGCTGAGAGCGACCAAGTCAAATCTGACGTCACAATAGCTTCGATTTTGAACAGCCTTGGCTTAATCGCTCTCGACCAGGGCAAGCTCACGGAAGCGAAGATGTTCCTGGAGAGAGCTGCGTCGCTTTGGCTCAAAACGTTGGGGTCAGAGCATCCGAACTACGCAGCGACGCTGTCCAACCTGGGGCTGCTCGCAAACCGGCAACGGCATTACCAAAAGGCGCAAGAGTTCTTTGAGGCAGCTTTGTCCATTGATGAAGCCCGGTTCGGCCCCATGCATCCCCAAGTTGCTTCGAATTTGTGCAACATCGCAGCGGAACTCTACTACCGTAAACGCTACGACGAGGCAGTTACTTACTATCGCCGTGCCGAGCAGATACAGGAGAAAGCATTCGGCGATCAGAGCATACACGTGGCGAGCATTTGGCGAAATATGGCCATGGCTTATCAAGCTTCGAAGCAATTGGATGAATCAGAGCTCGCCTTTAGCAAAGCGATTCACGGCCTGGAGACGACCGCTGGAGCCAGCAGTCCGAAACTCTCGCAGTGGCTGCATGAATACGCAAATTTATTACGAAAACAACAGCGCTTCGGCCAGGCTGAGCAGGCGGATGTGGAAGCAGTGAAGATTGAGGTTCGAAACGCGATTAGACCGCAGCAGAAACCTGCGCCTGGCGCGAGCTAGCCTCTTGTGCGCAAAACTGTGGGAAGGTGTCTAAACTCTACTTCGCCACAGGTTTCGCCCTTTCGATTTGCCTTATAAATATACTTACCGGCCACGAGGCCGCCAGCAGCGTCGATCAACTAAGACAAGCTTTTCTTCATCCGCCGGACGACGCGCGCATCATGATGCGGTGGTGGTGGTTCGGTCCAGCCGTCGCTCAGCCGGAACTCGACCGCGAGCTGCATGCCATGAAAGATGCGGGTATAGGCGGCGTGGAAATTCAGCCCGTGTACCCGTTGCAACTCGACGACGCGCACGCCCCCGTGCGCACCGCCCCGTATCTCTCGCCGGAGTTTCTCGCAACCCTTCAAGGCGCGGCTAGCACGGCGAGAAGCCTGGACATGCGTGTGGACATTACGCTTGGCAGCGGCTGGCCCTATGGCGGCCCTCACACGCTGATCGGCGAAGCCGCTGGCCGTTTGCGAGTTGTTCAGGTGAACGTTCCCGAAGGCACCCCCAGTGTCCCGTTACCCGCTATGGAAAACGGCGAAACACTGATCGGCGCCATCGGCGGTGAACAGGCAGGCAAGATTCTAAACGGCCGGCTGCAGATTCCGGCTGGGCTCAGCGGAAGCGATCTCTTGTACTTTTTCATCGCCAGCCGCACTGGCCAACAGGTAAAGCGATCTGCAATCGGCGCCGAAGGTTTCGTGCTCAACCACTACAGCCGAAGCGCCATCGAAGACCATCTTTCATTCGTCGGCAACTCGCTGCTTCGCGCCTTCGACGCCCATCCGCCGTACGCCGTCTTCAGCGACAGCCTGGAAGTCTACGGCTCCGACTGGACGGACGATTTCCTGGCGGAATTTCGAAAGCGCCGTGGGTACGACCTGACTCCGTTCCTGCCTGCGTTGGTGCGCGACATCGGCGCGAACACGCGCGCCATTCGTCACGATTGGGGCAAGACCCTCACGGAACTGACCGAGGAAAACTATCTCAAGCCGATCCGTGAGTGGGCGCAGGCACATCACACGCTCTTTCGCTCCCAGACTTACGGCGAGCCTCCCGTCATCCTCTCGAGCAACCGCTATGTCGATCTGCCCGAGGGCGAGCATGGCCCCTATTGGCGCCGCTTCAGCGCCGCGCGATGGGCTTCCTCCGCCTCTCATCTTTATGGTCGGCCGGTTACGTCCACCGAAACTTGGACCTGGCTTCACTCCCCCGCCTTCCGCGCCACACCCCTCGATCTGAAAGCAGAAGCGGACCGTCACTTCATCGAGGGAATCAATCAACTCATCGGCCACGGGTGGCCCTATTCACCACCTTCTGAGCCCGAGCCCGGCTGGTCCTTCTACGCCGCCGCTGCCGCCCTGAACGATCACAATCCCTGGTTCGATGTAATGCCCGATTTCACCGCCTATCTGCAGCGCGTCAGCTTTCTTCTGCGGCAAGGCCAACCCGCTAATGATGTCGCCATTTACCTTCCTACCGACGACGCATGGGCGCGCTTGCAACTCGGCAAAGTAGCGGTCGACGAAATGACAGACGAACTTCTCGGACCGGTCCTCATACCTGCCGTGTTGAACGGCGGGTACAACTTTGACTTCATCGACGATCGGGCCATCGCGGCAATCGGCATTCCGTACAAGCTCCTGATCTTGCCTGGTATCGAACGAATCCCTCTGGCGACCATGCAGCGCCTCCAAACCTACGTCCAGAGCGGGGGGCTCCTCATCGCCACACGGTCGCTACCGTCGTTGGGAGCCGGGCTACTCGAAGAGAAGTCGGAAACGGCTGGCATCAACGAACTCTCGCAGCAGATCTTTCGAAGCGGTTCAGCAAACACACGCTTCGTTGCGGCCGATCAGGACGTGGGAAGCGCGCTGAAGGATCTGCTCCCGCCGGACTTCGCCACCGGCGACGCCGCCCCATCCATCGGCTTTGTTCATCGCAAGCTCACGGGCGGCGATATCTACTTCGTCGCGAATGCCGCAAATCGTGCTGTGCACACAACAGCCTCTATTCGCATTTCCGGGCTCCAACCAGAATGGTGGGATCCGTTCAGCGGTAAATCGAGCCCGGCCGAGTACGAAATGGCAAACGGTCGAACCAATATCCCTCTCTCGCTCGCTCCCTATGAATCGAAGGTCCTTGTTTTCGCCACTCCAGGCGCAAAGCCGGCCAAGGCCTCACCCGCAATCCACCCTGCTTCGATCATCGATATCAGCTCGGATTGGACAGTGACCTTTCTCGGAACCGGAAAAACGGTGACAATGCCGCATCTGCATTCCTGGACCGACGACGAAGCTACCCGCTTTTACTCCGGTCGAGCTCTGTATCAGAAAACGGTTTCGCTTCTGGAATCATTTGTGCAATCCTCGAACATCGCGCTGGACTTCGGACCGGGCATCCCCACGGAACCCGGCCCTGGCGAAGCTTTAGGAATGCAGGCGCTTCTCGACAGCCCCGTTCGCGAAGCAGCCGTCGCCATCATCAATGGAAAACGAGCAGGCGTCGTCTGGCACCCTCCCTACGAATTGGACATCACAGCTTACGTCCACCCCGGCGAGAATCAACTGCAGATCACCGTCGGCAACCTCGCGATTAACGAAATGTCCGGCCACGCTCCTCCTGATTACACGCTCCTCAATCTTCGCTATGGTGCCCGCTTCACCCCGCAAGACATGCAAAACCTCAAGCCGCTACCCTCCGGCATCCTGCGGCCCGTGATTCTGAGAGCAGAGTGACTCTGGACCGAGGGGGCTTGGAACCGCTCTACCGCCCCCGAATTTTCGGTACCGCGCTGAAGCTGCGTTAATGGTCAAGTGATACCCTGCACCTTATGAATTCAGTCATCGCGGTTTCGGAATACACGCTTACCAAGCCAAAAGGGGGCTCAATCAAGTTCAAACTTCAAACGACCAACTTCAAGGCCGGGAAATTTAGGGATTTCACAAAACGCAAGCCGCTGGTACCGCAGCCGAGTGGTTGGACTTACGTGTATGTTTGCGAATGTGGCGAGGCTACGCCGCCGTTTACCGGTGAGCGAGATCGGAGCCAAATACCGGCAGACGTACTAGAAGCAATGCACGAGCATGTCCAAACCCGGCACAGGTGACTTTATCTCGAAATGCTCGCCCAAACGGTGAACAGCAACCCGTTGCCCTACCGTGCCTCGCGGTAGGATTGGGCATGCAAAAAGGCTACAGTCTCGCATGCGATACGATAACGGCCAAGGTTATATCGTCCGAAAGCCATGGCGGATGGGATGTGGTCGTTCAGCTTGTTGCTCTAACAGCTATGCAACACGTTATTGACGAGGAAGCCGCAAAACATACCGCGATCATACTCGCTCGCAACCTTTGCGCAAATAACAACGTGACCCCACCATCTTGTCTCGATAACCCATCGTGGGTTCCTGATGACGCAGACTAATTTGAACGCCCTGTAGCTACTAACACCACCCATCTCATCTAAGGCGCGATAAGATTATGAGAAAAGCATCCCATGAAAAAGAAAGACACCGCTGAGCAGAGGGACGCAAAGGCGCTCGATGCCCTCCGGCTATACCGAAAACTCGGCCGATATAGTGACGTCGCGCCGCTCATCGGCGTGGTTGCGGAAACCGCACGACGTTGGGCAATTCGTGGCCGTAAGATCGAACAGTCGCGGGCCGCGAACACGCCGGGACCTCCATAAACAAACCTTTAGCGCGCGCCCACTCCCCAATCCCCTCTTTTTTCAGCTACACTGGTTTCATGGCGATTCCTGCCGCCACCCGCCCGTCACTCTTCGGCTCAGACTGACTCCGCCCGTTGGCGCGGCCGTTTCCAGTCTGTCTTCTAACAACTAATTGAGGTGCTTCTTATGGTGACGCAGATCGCTGCCCATCCGCTTCTGCCGAATTTAGTGACTCCTCTGCCCGGGCCCAGGGCGCAGGAGATCATCGAGCGAGATAACGCCATCATCTCGCCTTCTTACACCCGCTGTTATCCATTTGTCATGAAGCGCGGGGAAGGCGCCATTGCGGAGGATGTCGATGGCAACCGCTTCCTCGATTTCGCCGCCGGCATCGCGGTCGCCGCAACCGGACACTCCCATCCCCACGTTGTAAACGCGATTCAGCAACAGGCGGCCAACTTCCTGCACATGTGCGGCGCCGACTTCTATTACGAAGGCATGGTCGAGCTAGCCGAAAGACTCGCGCGGCTGACACCTGGCAATCTGCCGCGTCGCGTCTATTACGGCAATTCGGGCGCGGACGTCATCGAAGCAGCTATGAAATTGGCGCGCCTTCACACGCGCCGCGACAAATTTATCGCCTTCTTCGGCGGCTTTCACGGCCGCACCATGGGCGCGCTGTCGCTGACTGGCAGTAAATTGGTCCAGCGCCGCGGCTTCGGCCCCATGCTGCCGGTGTTTCACGTTCCTTATCCCGACTGCTATCGCATGCCGCATGAAGATCCCGCCCAGTGCGGCGCCAGTTCTATCGAGTTCCTCGAAGAACGGCTTTTCAAAACCATCTGCCCGCCCGAAGAAGTGGCCGCAATTTTCGTCGAGCCCATCCAGGGGGAAGGCGGCTATCTCGCTCCGCACAAGAATTTCCATCAGCAACTGCGGCGCATCGCGGACAAATACGGCATCCTGCTCGTTCACGATGAGGTGCAGTCCGGAATGGGCCGCACCGGCCGCATGTTCGCTTCAGAACATTTTGGCGTGGTTCCTGACATCGTCACGCTTGCCAAAGGCATCGCCAGCGGCATGCCGGTCTCGGCGATGATCGCGCGCGCCGACATCATGGATTGGGGCCCTGGAACACACGCCTCCACCTTCGGAGGCAATCCGGTTTGTATTGCCGCCGCCCTGGCCACGCTCGACCTGCTCGAAGAAAGCTTGATCGAAAACGCCAGAGTCATGGGCGATTACCTCATGGACCGCATGAAAACGTGGCCGCGGCGTTTCCGCTACGTCGGCGATGTGCGGGGCATCGGTCTCATGATCGGCGTCGAATTTGTACGCGACCAGGCCACTAAGGAGCGCGCCCCGGAGCTGCGCGACCGCCTCGAAACCCTCGCCTTCGAGCGCGGATTGCTGACGCTCGGCTGCGGCCACAATAGCCTCCGAATCTGCCCCCCGCTCATCATCACACCGGAGCAGGCCGACTACGCAGTCGATACACTGGAGCAGTGCCTGCGGGCTCTGGAACACTAACTTACGTCGTTGAAGGGCCGCCGCCGTCCGCCCTGCGGTCCTTCGAAACCCTGCCCATCCTGGACGTCGGCTGCGGCGTCAACAAACATCCAGGCGCCATTGGCATTGACCGCAATCCCAACACACACGCCGATGTGATTGCCGACCTCGATCGCTTTCCCTGGCCGTTCGAGGACAACTCGTTCCGCGAAATCCGCGCGATCCACGTCATCGAACACGTGGCCGATGTCGTCCGCACCATCGAAGAATTCCACCGCCTTCTGGCGCCCGGCGGCCGTGTCCTTATCGTCACTCCGCATTACACCGATTTCAGCTCCTTCTGCGATCCCACCCACCGCTGGCACTTAAATAGTTTTTCCTTGCGCTACTTTGCCCAAAAGAACGGCGGCGACGACGATAGCGGCGGCTTCGGCTATTACACCCGCGCGCGTTTTCGTGAGATTTCGACCCGTGTCAAATTACTTGCTTTATGGAGATACCTCGGTTTCGAGCTCCTGGTGAACCACTTCCGTTGGTTCCGGCGGTTTTGGGAGTTCTACCTTTGCTATCTCGTGCGAGGCAAGGTCATCGAATGGCACCTCGAAGTGCTCAAAAATCTCTCAGACACGTCCAACCCCGGCAATTGCTCTGGAAAGTAAGCGATGCCGCGCGGCAATTTCGCGAACGCCGCACGCTCTCGCCCGATGCCGCTCTGGGGCGCCGCGGCGAAGATCTCGCCCACCGCTATCTGCGAAACTCCGGCTTCAGGGTGGTGGCCCGCAACTATCGCCCTAACGAAGGCGAAGCGGAGGTCGATATCATCGCCCGCGATCGCGACACCGTGATCTTCATCGAAGTGAAATCCCGCACTTCGGCGGATTTCGGTGCGCCGGACCGCGCCATTGGAGCCGATAAGCAAAAGAACATCGTTCGGGCCGCGCGCAGTTATGCGACCCGCGCCGGCATCGCCTGGAGCCAGGTCCGTTTCGATACTATCTCCATCGTCTTCACCAATCCGCCTTCGCTCGTTCACCAGCAGGACGCCTTCTTCGACGGCCGCGCTATTTAAGCGCTGAAGAAAGGGCTTTTCTGTTGCAATTGCTCCCCGATACGCTACGTTAAAAGCATGGCAAACCCGGAACGCATTGACCCGTTTGTCTCTACCGAAGACGAAGTTGAAGTCGACGCCGAAACCGCCGCGGCGATTCAACGAGGAATCGAGGATGCCGATGCCGGGCGGGTCATTACTCTCGAAGAAGCGCGCGAGCGCATGCACCAGTGGCTTTCAAAGTCATCCTCACCCAATCAGCATTAGCCGATTTTGAAAGCCTCATGAGCTGGTCGCGGGATCATTACCCGGCCAACAGTGAAAAATTCGGAACTGCGCTTCTTAACTTCTTAATCACGTCGATTTGCTCAAGGCCTTCCCTTTGATCGGCAGCCCGGTAAGAGGCTTCCCCGCCGTAAGACGGCTCCTCCACACCCCGGCTTTTATCTACTATCGGGTGAATGAACAGAGGGAAGCGATCGAAATCCTTCATTTCTGGCACGCGGCGCGCCGACCACCGAAGCTTTGAAGAGCCGATGCGCCCTCGTTATATCCTCATTCGAAGATGCCCATCACCGATAAGGAGCGCGACGAGCTTTATGCGCTCGTTCTTTCTCCGGATACAGGTCCTCCTCTCACAGAATCGGAAAGAGTCGTTCTCCAAAGCCTGATTCTAAGGCCGGAAGGCATTAAGCCCGAAGACGCGATGAAGCGCGCCTCCGGCAAGCCGCCAACAATGCTCAACTATATGGGGCAAGAGGAATTGAGGCGGATGCTGTACTCAATCTCGGAAAGCCTCGGAGCATATTTCGACAAATTCGGCCCCGGCAAAAACTCTCCTTATCGCCTCTCAATCGACCATGAAATTATTACAGGCGAATATTACTTGAAGGTCAGCGAGAATGAACCATCCTCTTTTTTGGAACGTGGCGAGCGCACCTTGCGCGAGTTCGCCTTAAAAAATGACAAACTCGCACCGCAAGTGTTCCTATGTCACTCGAAGGGCGATAAGGAAATTGTCAAGCGAATACATTCTCACTTGATCGATAACGGATTCAGAACATGGCTTGATGAAGCCGACTTACTGCCGGGGCAGGAGTGGGATACAGAGATTAAAAAAGCAGTGCGTGAGAGTGATGTTGTTCTGGTTTGTCTTTCCAAGTCATCCATTACCAAAGAAGGATACGTTCAGAAAGAAGTAAAATTCGCTCTCGATGTCGCGGACGAGAAACCAGAGGGCATGATCTACATCATCCCTGCACGATTGGAAGACTGTGAATTACCTCCACGGCTTTCAAAATGGCAAGCCGTCGATCTCCACAAGCCGGGAGGATTTGATCGGCTAGAACTCGCGATCAGAGTGAAGATGGAAGCGAAGGGCACGCTATAACGCATCTCAGGTCCCCTCGTACCCACGCTCGATCCCGCAGCCCTTGCATACAGGGCAAATCCCACGGCCCCCCGAACGCCCCTCCATCCTTCGGCCAGACGGTCTCGATCTCGCTTCGAAGTGGAGTGTGAAGTTTCTGAATCTTTGCTAGCTGTACTCCGTTTGTACTCCATTAAGAAAGCGACGGATAAGAAGGCCCGGAGCACAAATGCGGAAACTGCGCTATTTCCAAAGATCGGAACGCGATACAGAAAACGCTATGTCCGGTGTTTTCAATTTACCGTCGATTTCCCAAGCTGGACGTGGCCGGTCGATCCGCTTTCCACCCGCGCCGGCATCGCCTGGAGCCAGGTCCGCTTCGATACCATCTCCATCGTCTTCACCAATCCGCCCTCGCTCGTGCACCAACAGGACGCCTTCTTCGACGGCCGCGCAAACTGAAACGCCGCGCCGCCGCCATCGCATCTGCTTACGCGGCAAGAAATCCAATCCCGAACTCCACCAGGCCCCACGAACAGAGATCTTTGAACCGCGAGGCGCCGACGTGAATTGCCACCAGCGACTCGAACAGCTCCGGCCGGCGTGCTAATCCCGCCAGCGCGCGCTTCTCAAAAGCCTTGTGCCGCGCAAGTGCCAGCAGCACAGAACCCATTAACTGAGGGCGTTTCATTAGTTCCCCATGCTCGGCTTGATATGCGTCCAGGCGTCCGCACCTCACTGCCGCTGCCAACGCAACAGCTTGCTCGAACGCGAGGCACATGCCCTGCCCGGTGATCGCATCCACAGAACCTGACGCATCGCCCACCAGCGCCACCCTCTGTGTCTGCACGCGGCGCAGTTTGCGGGAAACGGTAACCGCTCCCAACTCCGATGTTACCGGCGTTCCTGCAGCCAGCCGCTCCCGCAGTACGGGGAAGCTGGCCAGCGCGTGGCTCAAGCGAAGCCCGTTATCGCTCGATATCAACGCGACACATACTTCGTCAGCCGCGACCGGCGTGATGTAGATCTGGCAGTTCGGCCCCCAATGCAATTCCACGCGCGAAGACCACGGCGCAACACGGTAATGCCTGCGAAACCCGTACCGCCGCTGTTCTCTGAAGACGCGCGCGAGCCCCGACTGCGCCCGGATTCTGGAATTCTGTCCGTCCGCCCCGATGACGAAGTCGGATGGCATCAACTCTCCATTGACAACCACGCCGCGCTCATGCAGTCCAACGTGCTTCGCACCCCAGACGAGCGATACCTGCTCTTTTTCCGCATGCCGCGCCAGCAATTCATGCAAATCGGTGCGCCGCACGCCGCGTCCTTTGCCGTTTGGAAAATTGGCGTAGACCGAGGAGCGCCCGCCGGTGAAGCAAATCCCCTCGAACGCAAAGCCGAGGTTCGAAGGAAGCTCGACACCCAGTTGGCGCAGCGCCGCGATGCTATCGGGCATCAATCCCTCGCCGCAGCTCTTATCGATGGGCGGCGTTGCACAATCGATCACCGTTACTTTGCAACCCACGCGCGCTAATGCGATCGCCGCGGCCAAACCCGCCGGTCCACCGCCCACCACGCAAACTCGTTCGAATTTAGCCATGCGCCAGCTTCACCATACAATGTCACCCCCGCGGCTACACTGGTCAAAGCCGTCCCGCTCACGCCATTTTCCATATCATGCCGAATGAAAGCTTACAAACCACGTGTTGCATCATCGGCGGCGGCCCCGCCGGCGTCATGCTCGGCTTCCTGCTGGCTCGCGCCGGTGTGCAGGTAATCGTTCTCGAAAAGCATAAGGATTTCTTCCGCGACTTTCGGGGCGACACCGTCCATCCCTCCACGCTCGAGCTCATGTACGAGCTCGGCATCCTCAAAGAGTTCCTGAAGGTGCCTCACCAGGAGCTGACATCCATCGGCGGCGTCTTCGGCGATTTCCCGTTTCAAGCCGCCAACCTTCGCCGTGTGCCCACCCACTGCAAATTCGTCGCGCTCATGCCGCAATGGGACTTCCTCGATTTTCTCTCGGCCCAGGCGAAGAAGTTTCCCACCTTTGACTTGCGCATGCAGAACGAAGCCGTCGGTCTCACTCGGGAAAACGGCCGCATCGCCGGCGTTGAGGCGCGTACGCCCTCAGGAGACGTCCACATCCGCGCAGATCTGGTCGTTGGCTGCGACGGCCGTCACTCAACTACTCGCGAAGCCGCCCACTTCCAGGTTCTCGAGTTCGGCGTTCCCATCGATGTGCTCTGGTTCCGCCTCAGCCGCCAGTCGAAAGATCCTGACCAGGTCTTCGGCAACTTGAATTACGGCAAGATGCTCATCCTGATCAATCGCGGCGATTACTTTCAGGCCGGCCTCATCATTCAGAAGGGCTCATTTGACGACGTAAAACGCAACGGTCTCGAAGCCTTCCGCGAAAGCCTCCGCCGTATCGCTCCGTTTCTCGGCGACCGCGTGAACGAAGTTCACGATTGGGATCAGGTCAAGCTGCTCTCGGTCCAGATAAATCGTCTTGAAAGCTGGCATCGGCTCGGACTGCTCTGCATTGGAGACGCCGCGCACGCCATGTCGCCTGCCGGTGGAGTCGGAATTAACCTCGCAATTCAGGACGCTGTCGCCGCGGCCAATCTCCTCGCTTGCCCTCTGCGCGAACATCGCGTCACCGAAGCTTTACTCGCCCGCGTTCAGCGGCGGCGCGAGTTTCCTACGCGCCTCACCCAGCGCGCGCAGGTGAACGCGCACAACGGTCTCCAGCATCTCTTCCGCAACCCCGGTCCGCTGCATGCGCCGTGGCAATTCAAAACCATCGTGAGCATTCCAGGCATCCAGCATGTTCTGGGACGCCTCGTCGGCGTCGGTGTCCGCCCCGAGCACATTCAGGATTCGCCAGTGCGCGCCGCCTCGAACAAACGCCGCCTCGTGCGCATCGCTACGGCCGTTGCTATCTCAACTGCGGTCGCGGTTTCCGTGTTTCGGGCATTCGCATCCAGATCCGCTGCCCGCGCGCAGTAAGTGCCGCTGACCCGCACGAATGCGATCGCCCGGCCTTAGTTCTTCGAGCTCGCCTGCGCCCCCGGGGCCGCCATCTTCGCGCGAACTTCCTTCATCCGCTCGCGCATGCCGTCCAGTTTCGCTCGCCCTTCCGGCATCGCGTCAATCAGTTTCTCGACATTCACGAGAAGGTGTGGGTTGATCTCGGCACGAGCCGCCGCGAGAATCGGTTCCATCTTCAGGAAGACAGCGATATGCTCGCCATTCGTATCGTTGAAGAGCTCCCAGCTAATGGAGCCATGGTTCACCAGGGCGGCCGCCATGTCCCAGTAACTCCAAACCATTCGCAAGTAACCGCTCTGCTCGCCGAACAGCGCAGCGGAAACATCCGCCACAGATTGAGGATTGAAGTCGCGAAAATACCACTCGCGCGCCTTGCGAATCGTCGGCTCGCGTCGCAGGTCGTAGAGTTTCAGAATGAGGTCGGCTTCTTCGTGTTTCGACATAAATGATTTGTTCCTTCGCCAGAGTAGCAGAAGCCCTTCATTCAGACGCCCCCGCGCTCTACCGCTCGCTCAGCCCGCCATCCACCACCAACGTCTGCCCCGTAATGAAGTCCGGCGCGGTCAAAAAAAAATGCACCGCGTCCGCAATTTCCTCCGGCTTCCCCGCCCTGCGCATCGGCGTCGCATTGATCATGGCTTGTACCCGCGCATCCGCATCGCCGAATAAGATCACTCCCGGCGCCACCGAATTCACCGTAATCTCAGGCGCCAGGGCCTTCGCGAGCGCCCTGGTCAGCATAATCACGCCTGCCTTGGAGGCGCAGTAGTGAACGTGTTCCGCCCACGGCCGAATGCCGCCGAGCGAGCTGATGTTCACAATCCGCCCCGTTCCCAGGCGCCGCATCTGCCGCGCGCCTTCCTGGCAGCAGAAAAACGTCCCTTTCAAATTGACTTGATGAATGAAATCCCAATCGCCTTCCGTAATGTCCAACGGGTCTATTCGCGTGAACCGCGCCGCGTTGTTCACCAGGCAATTCAGCAGTCCAAAGCGTTCTTGAACTTCCTGGAATAATCGCCGGATCTCTTCCACCTGTGCCAGGTCCGCTTGAAAGATTGGCGCGCCTCCGCACTCTCGCGACACCTGCTCGGCTTCTGCGCGCGATTTGCCGTAGTGAATCGCCACTTCGAACCCGCGGCGCGATAATTCAATCGCGATGACGCGCCCGATGCGCTTCGCCGCGCCCGTAATGAGAACGCGCCCGCTGCTCAAGCCGCAAACTCGGATATCACGCGCGTCGTGTATGCAATGTCTTCTGCCGTGTGTGCGGCCGACACAAACGCCGCCTCAAACTGCGAGGGCGGAAAGTAAATGCCATGTTCCAGCAGATGATGAAAGAACTTGCTGAAGCGCGCGGTGTCTGACCGTTTGGCCTCTTCGTAATTCCGCACCGGCCCAGGTTGGAAGAAAATCGTGCTCATCGAACCCACGCGGTTCACGCAGCATCCCGCGGGCACGTTCGCAGTGAGCTCCGCCGTCGACCTGTCGATCTGATCGTAGATTTCAGGATGCGCCTCAATATGCTGCAGCATCGCAATGCCCGCCGTAACCGCCACCGGATTCCCCGCCAGCGTCCCGGCTTGGTATACCGGCCCCACCGGCGCAACTTTCTTCATGATGTCGGTGCGTCCGCCGTACGCCGCCATCGGCAAACCGCCGCCAATGATCTTTCCCAATGTCGTCAGATCCGGCTTCACGCCGTAGAGTTGCTGCGCTCCTCCCCGGCTCAGCCGAAATCCGGTCATCACCTCGTCGAAAATCAGCAGCGTTCCGTAGCGCTCCGTAACACGCCGCAATCCTTCCAGGAATCCCGGCAGCGGCGGAACGCACCCCATATTTCCCACCACCGGCTCCACGATCAACGCCGCAATTGCGTCGCCGCGCTCGCGAAAGGCGTCTTCCACACGGTCCAGGTCGTTGAACGGAAGCGCAATCGTAGTCTCCCAGAACGCGCGCGGCACCCCCGCCGTATCAGGCAAGCTGAGCGTCGCCATTCCCGAGCCCGCCTTTACCAGCAACGAATCCACGTGGCCGTGGTAGCAACCCTCGAATTTGACCGTCACCTCGCGGCCGGTGAACCCGCGCGCCACCCGCAGCGCGCTCATGGTCGCTTCCGTCCCTGAATTCACCAGCCGAACTGATTCAACAGACGGTGCCGCGTCAATGATCAATTCTGCTAATTCCACTTCGCGCGCCGTGGGCGCACCGAAACTGGTGCCAATTTTTGAGACTTCAGCCAAAGCATCCATCAGCGGCTTCGGCCGGTGCCCCATCAGCAGCGGACCCCATGAGCACACGTAGTCGATGTACTCGTTGCCGTCCACATCCCAGATGCGAGAGCCATCGCCGCGCGCGATGAACCGCGGTGTGCCGCCCACAGCCTGAAACGCGCGCACCGGCGAATTCACGCCTCCCGGAATATACTCCTTCGCCCGCGCAAACAGCGCCTCAGACTGCGACGTGTTCATACCCGGGTTTCGCCCAGGATCAGCTTGCGAAACAGAAAGCTCACCAGCAGTTCGTGCAGCGTAGTGTTCACATTGCGCAGCAGCCGGTTCTTCAATTCCAGATAAGGCTGTGTGCCCGCGAACAGATCCTGCATGATCTCGCAGAACTTCGGACTCCGCTTCATGAACTCGATCATTCTACTCGGCACCGCCCGGTAGAGCAGCGCTCCACAGAACAGTCGTTTCGCGAGTCCTGCGCCATAGGTCAAATCCAACCCGAAATCGCGCGCAATCAACTGCCGATACCGCTCGGCCTTTTTCTCCGGCTCGTTTTCCTCCAGCAGCACCTGGCTCGCCAAGTCGCCCGACCGGACCGCATAATACAAACCCTCGCCGGTAATCGGATCCACCAGCCCGCCCGCATCGCCGACTGCAAGCCATCCATCGCCCGCAACGCGATTATTGCGCCAGCCACGCAAATCCAGCGCCGGCAGCATATGCCCGTAGAATTTAGCTTCCTTGCGGCAGATCCCTTTTTCTTCCATGTAGCGCTCGAGCCGCCCGCGCAGGCACTGTGCCGATTCGCTCTTTCCGCAAATTCCGACCGATAGGTGCCCACTCCGCGGAAACACCCAGATATAGCCTTCCAGGTTCGGCAGAAATTGAATGTCGATGTGCGCCTGCTCGGTTGGCACCCAATAGCCCAGCGCATACATTGTGTCCCGCGCTGTATACTGCGTCCCCACCTCACGCAGCGGATTCCGCGCCCCGGTCGCAATCACGCAATAATCCGCATTCAGCTTGCCGGATCTGGTCCGAATCTCCCAGCCTGCCGCCTTGCGCTCTAGCCCCAGCACGCGTTCTTTCTCAATCTCGGCGCCCGCTGCCTCCGCGCGCCGCAGCAGCATCCCGTTCAGGTCCACGCGCGAGTAAATCACCAGCGGCCGCGCCAGCGACATCTTGTACTCACCCGCCTTCGGCGCCGCCAGGAAGGTGTCGGTCACCAGTCTCTTGGGCGTGTCGTTCTCAATCAGATACGTGTACTGCGAATACGCCTTATACGTGATCCCGCCGCCGCAGGGTTTTTCCCACGCCAGCTTTTCATCGATCACGATGGTTCGCAACCCCGCTTGCGCCAGGCGCTCAGCGGCCGAAGACCCGGCGGGCCCTCCACCCAACACCGCCACAGTTTTCATTGCGCCCGCTCGCTGCCTGCCGCGTCAGGCGCGGGCATCGCATGCGGATCCGTCGGATTCACCGGAGGATGCCCGGGCGGCAGTTTGTCCCCGCCCATTTGCCCCATCCCCGCATGTCCTTGCAAGCCACCGACCTTGATGACGACCCATTTGCCATCCCGATTTTCCAGCGTGTAGTTCATCTGCATGCCGCTGCCCACGTTCGTGTCACCCTTTGGATGAAATGCAACGCTCGCATAGGCTAAATTCTTTTCGAACGACACGGAAGTGGTCGTCACGTCCAGCGATTTCAGATCCAGCCCGGACCTGGTCTGCAACCGCTGCAGAATGGCTTCCTGAACCTTTTCCTTGCTGCGAATGTCTTTGCCACATCCAATTAGGAATACGATAGCGGCCAAGACGGCGGATTGCGTGCGTAGCACCACCCCGATTATAACTGGCTACCCTGCAATGACTTCCGTGTCCCAGACCACCCGCCCTCTATAATCGGGTCATCTTCCTCTTATGCAGGCCACTGAAGAACGGCAAAGCCTCGCGGCGCTGCTCCAAAGCGATCACCGCTACAAATACCTCGACACTTTCATCACTCTGTTCGTCGTTGTCCTCCTCATCTCCAACATCGTCGCCGCGAAGTTCTTCGCCATCGGCCCTCTTCGCGTCAGCACCGCTCAGATTCTTTTTCCCATCACCTATATCTTTGGCGACATTTTCACCGAAGTTTATGGCTATGGCGCCTCTCGCCGCGCCATCTGGTACGGCTTTTTCGCGTCTTTCATCTTAGTAAGTATCGCCTTCATCGCCGTTGAAATTCCCCCCGCTCCCGAATATAAAGATCAGGCAGCCTTCGCCACCATCTTTAAGCCCGTAGGCCGCATCGTCGTCGCCAGCCTGCTTGCCTATTGGTGCGGCGAGTTTGCGAACTCCTTCACTCTCGCCAAACTCAAGCTGATAACTAAAGGAAAATATCTTTGGACGCGCACCATCGGCTCCACCGTCGTCGGGCAAGCCGTCGACACCACCGTGGTCATGTTCGCCGCTTTCTACGGTACGCGCCCAGTTAGCGTCATCCTACGCCTCATAATTGCCGGCTATCTCATCAAAGTTATTTATGAGACTTTAATGACTCCCGTGACTTATGCGATCGTCAATTTCTTAAAGCGCACCGAACGCGTCGACTATTTCGATTATGAAACTAACTTCAATCCGTTCGCCACAACAGAGTGAGCATGAATCTGCTATTTAGAGCCGCCGTAATCCTGGCGGCTATCGTTGGCCCCGCTGCGGCGGCTCCGGCGGCAGCCAACTGCACTCTCGTGATACACCTGACCGGGTTCCGCAATCAGAAAGGAGTGGCTGGCGGAACTTTATTCACCTCGCCGGATGGCTGGCCGGAGGACAACGCTAAGGCCTATCGCCACGGTCCATTCCCCATCACCGGCGACCATGCCACTCTAACCTTCGATCATCTGCCGCCGGGCCGCTACGCTGTCGCTGTGCTCCACGATGAAAACCGGAATGGCAAGCTCGATCGCAACTTCCTCCATGTCCCCAAGGAGGGTTTTGGGTTCGCCAATAACCCGCACGTCGGGCTCTCAGCTCCAAAATGGGATGACGCCGCCGTGAACGTCACCTGTCCGGTCACGGAGATCAACATCCGCCTGATCTATAAGTAAATGCGCTGGACGGGCGTCGAAACCTGCCCGCCCGCACTTACATCGTGCTGATTTTGATGTAGCGCTTGATGTCCGGCAGATTCAGCAGTACACCGGCTACGCCGGCCGCGATCAGTAGATAAGTAAAGATTTTCGAGTTCATGCTTGCACCTCCCGTGCAAGCCTTGCCGTTCGCAAGACCACCTAAATCTTATCGCATCGTCGGCGTCGCCCGGCGCTACGCCAGGTCGCCCGTCTTCAGCGGCAATCTTCGAATGCGTTTTCCCGTCACCGCAAAAATCGCGCTCATCAAGGCCGGCGCGGTCGGCGGCAGCGCAGGCTCGCCAATCCCTGTCGGATCCAGCGTGCTCGGCACGATATGTACATCGATCTGCGGCGTCTCTTTCATCGCTAGCGTCGCGAACTTATTGAAGTTACTCTCCACCGCGCGTCCGTTCTCAATCGTGATCTCGCTCTTCAACGCCGCCGTTAGCCCATAGATAATCGCGCTCTCCACTTGTGCGCGAACTCCCTCCGGGTTCACCGCTGTGCCGATATCTACCGCCGACGTCACGCGCTCCACGCGCACGGTCCCGTTGCTCACCGATACTTCCACCACGTTCGCCACGTAACTTTCGAACGAAAAATGCGCTGCAATTCCGCGCCCGCGGCCGCTCGGCAGCGGCTTTCCCCAACCGCTCTTCTCCGCCGCAAGCTGTAAAACGCCCTTGAACCGCGCCGTATCCAGCGGCGTGCCCTTCGGATCCGTTCCGTTTTTCACCTTCCGCCCATCGCCCAATTTCGCGATTCGGAACTCATACGGATCCGCTCCCGCCGCATGCGCCAGCTCGTCCATAAAGCTCTCCATCACGAATCCGATCTGCGATGCCTCCACAGATCGCCACCACGCGCGCGGTACGCCCGAATCCGCCGGCAGATATTCCAGTTTGTAATTCTTCGGCAGATACGGATTCTGCACACTCGATCCCAGCTCGGACGATTCCGGTGGCGCCTTGCCGTCCCACCACGCTGCGATCGAGGTCGACGTGCTCTTGTGCCGCCACGCCACGATGTTTCCGTCCTTGTCTACCGCGCCGCTCACCCGATGGTAGGAAGCCGGCCGATAAAAATCGTGCGTCATGTCGTCTTCCCGCGACCACACCAACTGCACCGGCTTACTCACGCGCTTCGCCACCTGCGTCGCTTCCAGTGCGAAGTCGGCCTGATAGCGCCGCCCGAATCCGCCTCCCATATAGGTCGTATGAACCGCGATTTTTTCTGGAGGGAGCCCGCTCACCTTCCCGATCATCTCCGCCGTCCACTCCGGTGCCTGCGTCGGCGCCCAGGCCTCCGCCCGATCCACCTGAATATGTACCGTGCAATTCATCGGCTCCATGGTGGCGTGCGCCTGGAATCCTAGCTCGTAATCGCACTCGATCCGCTTCTCCGCCGGCGCGCCTTCAATCGCTGCATCCGCGTCCCCTTGGCTCAGCACCACTTTCATCTGCGAGTCCACCAGCCGCCGGAACTGCCGTCGCAGCGTCTCGCTGCTCTCACTCGCATGCGGTCCGTAATCCCAATCGATCTGCAACTGCTTGCGCGCCTGCATCGCAATGTATGTGGTCTCGGCAACCACCGCCACGCCGCCCGTCGAATGCACCCCTTGATCGGCCTCGATTTGAAAAACGTCCAACACGCCCTTCATCGCCTTGGCCTTCGTCGCGTCGAAACTCTTCGCTGTCCCGCCAAACACCGGGCAACGCGCCACCACCGCATACACCATCCCCGGCACCCGCACGTCCACCCCAAACGTCGCGCTGCCATCCGTCTTCGAGGGAATGTCCTTCCGCAACATCGGCCTGCCGATGATCTGAAACTCCTCCGGCTTCTTCAGCCGCACTTTTTCGAAATCCGGCACCGGCAACTGCGACGCACTCTCCACCAGTTCTCCGTAGCTGAGCTTGTCGGTCCCGTGCCACACCGCGCCGCTACGCACTGCGCAACTCTCCGGACTCACGCCCCAGCGTTGTGCCGCCGCCGTCACCAGCATCTCGCGCGCCGCCGCAGCCGCCTTTCGCATTGGAGTGAAGCTCCCCGCCACGCTTCCGCTACCGCCCGTGCCCTGGCCCAGATGCTCGCGATCCAGCATCGCGTGCTCCACTTGCACGTCTTTCCAATCGAGCGCCAGCTCTTCTGCCAGAATCATCGGCAGGGCCGTCGAGATACCCTGCCCCATCTCCGACTTGTTATAGGCCAGCGTCACCGTTCCGTTCTGCTCGATTTTGATCCAAGCCTTTACTGGATTGATCACCGGCTTGGCCGGCTCGCCCTTCGCCCGGCGCGGCACGTCGAACGAGATCACCAGCGCCGCACCCACGCTCCCCGCCGATTTCAGCAGGTCCCGGCGTGTCACACCCGCAGCTATCGCGCTCATTCTCCACCCCCTGCTGCGTTCGCGCTGCCCTTGCCGCGCATGGCCTCCGCCGCTCTCAGCACCGCCGCGCGCATTCGTTGCGCCGTCCCGCACCGGCAAATGTTATTCGACATTGCTTCATCCACGTCTGCCGCCGTCGCCGCCGGATTCTTTTTCAAGAAGGCAACCGCCGTCATGATCTGACCCGATTGGCAATAACCGCACTGCACTGCTTGCTCCGCAATCCAAGCTTCCTGCACCGGGTGCCTGTGCCCGTTCGCGAGCCCCTCGATGGTGGTGACCTTTTTTCCCGCAACCGATGCCACCGGAAATACGCAGCTTCGCGCCGGCTCGCCATCAATATGGACCGTACACGCGCCGCACGCCGCAATCCCACAGCCGTATTTCGTTCCGGTAAGGTTTAACGTGTCGCGCAACACCCACATCAGCGGTGTTTGCGGATCGACATCGACAGACTTCGTCTGTCCATTCACTTCAAACGAGATCGCCATTCGGGACCTCCTTCGGCAAAAAGTGGATGTTATTACGATATCGCGAACGGCCTCACACCCGCCAATAATCCGAGCGCCACACTCGGATCGCTTCCTTAGTCTGGTTTGGTGTCAGCTTCTCGTTAGTGATACGGCGCGTGCAACCGCGCATGATTCGCTTTATTCTGAGGGATTTTTTCAGCCATCGTGTTGCGATTCTACCTAAGTGCCCGCAGTGTTCGAAGAACTCCTAGCGAATCGACCAAAGCTTATGCTGCTGCACCGACAACCGCCACGGCGGGTTTTCCTTCGCCAGCCGAATGCACCAATCCAGTGTCTTTCTATCCAGGTCCATGCCATTAAATGCCGGCGAGATGACGTAATGCTCAGACTGAACCACCGTCTTTGGAATCCCTTGTCCGTACCCACGCACATACTTCACTTCATGCGCCGTGCGTTGCCGGATCGCGTGTTCGGCCACTTTCGGGCTGACCGTAATCCAGTCTAATCCGTCTCGCAGTGCAACGCTCCCGTTAGTCTCGATCGCCAATTTGTAGCCATCCGCATGTAAGCGATCTACTAAATCTTGATCCGCCTGGAGACCCGGTTCACCCCCGGTTAGAACAATCCACCGGCATTCACGTGATAGGTCAACTAACTCGGCGCATATTTCCTCTAAAGTCATTTTGCGGCTGGATACAAACTCCGTATCGCAATCGAATCCATGAGTCTCTTGCTTGCACGTAAGGTTGCAGCCGGAAAACCGGAGAAACAGATTCGGCGTTCCGGCCCTCACTCCTTCCCCTTGCAGGCTGTAGAAAATCTCATTGACGGCGTACTGCTTCATACCGTCAAGCGTACCGGATTACACCCCGCCGGGATGCGCCTTGAGATTACACGCCTTCCGAGCCGTGCAGTTTCACCAGCTTGTTGTATAAGCCAAGCAGAAGAAACGTGGGCGCCCAATGGCCTACGAAATTGGCCTTTCGTTCATCGCCGGTTATTTGAAAAAACAGCGAAATGCCGATCGACCCGGCTGCGGCCCATAGCCAGGTATCCGATGGCAGCTTTGCCGTCTGCTGTTCTATACTCCGCGCCAGCGGCCCCTCGCGATGCTCCACGCGAGCGTTCGACCGCGGTTCCTTCACAAGTTCTGGGGTCATTTATTATTTATCTCCTTATAACTGTGATGTCGTCCGCATAATGCGGACTTAGAAAGTATTTTGAAGCGAAGATTTCGCCCTTAGTCTTGGATTATGGAGCCTATCGGTAAGTCGAATCCGCAGCTCGGCACGCGCTCGAAGTAACCGGCCCTTAGCCGCGTTAACCGAGATTCCTAGCGTTCGGGCGATATCTGGAATCGCCTGTTGCTCGACATCCCGAAGCACGAAGACACTTCTGAGGAGCGGCGGAATACGCCGAATTTCTTGCCGCAGAAGGTCCGCATTTTCCGTCGCGAGCAACTCCGTCTCCGGAGAACGCCTCTGATCCCGCGGCTCAAACCTCGCCATCTCCCTGGTGAAACTTAGGCACTCCAGAGACATGCATCTCGCCCTCCGGAAGTGCCGCAGTCGCATCAGGCATTGGTTCACCACAATACGCACCAGCCAAGTGGAAAACTTGGCGTCCCGGCGAAAGCGATCCATGTGTTCGTACGCTTTGGCCAACGACTCCTGTACCTGCTCCTCAGCCTCATCTTCGTTTTTCAAAATGAATCGCGCCGCATGAAAGGCCATCGGCTGATACCGGCGCGCTAATTCGCCAAATGCCTCCGTCTCGCCCACTTCGCAAAGGCCCAGCAACTCCTCATCTGTTCTTTCCGAATACGTTCGATTTTGCATCTCTACCTGATCCAGGGCATCTAGGTCGACAGGCTCCTATGACCGACTGTAAACCGGATAGCTGAGGCAGAGTTAATCAATAGATAAAACCGATTTCTTTGAGCTAAAAGTAAGCTCTTAAAGTTTGTTGTGGCTAAAGAAACGTGCGTGGCTACGAGACTTCCCAGGCGATAAGAAGACGAAGATCCGCCGCCCCCGTTCAGACCGAAGGCAGAACACGAAACCGGCGCTTTCCTTCTATCCGGTACGTGTTGAAATCCGCATGATCGACCGTCAGAATCGTCGATATCGATTCTCGTCTCGCCACATACACGAGCGTGGCATCGGCGAAGTCCATCGGTCGATCCCAGTACCGTGACATTAAAGTGTGCATCTCAGGCAGTTCTGCATGCTGAATGGGAGCCAAACTAATTACTCCAGAACGGACAAACTTCCAGGCCGCTTCCATGCGCTCACGATTGTCCGCACCAAGGTGGAACAACTCAGTGAGCACCGCCTCCGAAGTCAGTAAAGGGAGCCGCAGTTCCCGCAAAGCCTCAACACAAGCTTCGTGCCACCGGTCTCTTCTATCCAACACGGCCAGAATCGCGCCCGTGTCGATCAATGCGTCAGCGGCCATAGCGCCGCCTCAGGCGGTCCCTCACGGCCTCACGCACGTTTTCCGACCCAATGCGCTTACCGCGCGACATCGTTCCAAAGCAGGCCTCCGCGGCAGCATGCAGCCTGCGTTGCTCCTCCGCGTCTTCGCCGTTTTCCGTAGCGCTCTTCTGCAGCCAATCCCGAACCGCCATCTCCAGAATCGATGAAACCGACTCCTTCCGCAGCCGAGCCGCTCTCTCAACATCCGTCTTAAGCGCTCTCGATAATCGCCAGCTATACACTTCCGTCCGCATGCACTACATTGTAGTGCAATACTCTCATCCAACTACCTACTTTTATGAGCCGACATGACCAAGAATCCCGGTCACAAGTCATATCTCTTTCATTCCACAGCCTTTAACCCCAAACCGCTTTTTTTCGCATGTTACACTCTAACCAGGAAGCCCGTTTAGCTTCCAAACTCTCGAAAAACGCCGGACGCCCGCTGTGGCTGCTCCGGCTTTTTCATTTTTCCGAGCCGCGACCGTGAGGGAGTGGAAACCAACTCAAGGAGCAACCAATATGGCCACTGAAGCCCAAATTTCCGCAAATCAGCAGAACGCACAGCACAGCACCGGACCCAAAACAGACGATGGCAAAGCCGCATCCTGCAAGAATAACTTCCGCTACGGCCTCACGGGCAATTCATTTACTGTTCTCGATTCAGAAGACCAGGATGAATACGATCACGTGCTCTCCGGCCTCCGCTTCGAGCACCAGCCCTCCACCATGACCGAATCCATCTTGGTTGATAACATGGCGCAATCCTATTGGCTTCGCAAACGCGCCATCTACCTACAGGATCAGTGCGCCACTAATGAGGACTTAACCCTCGAACAGCAGCAGAAGCAACTCGCCCTGTTCATCCGCTATCAAACGACGCACGACCGTGCCTTCCATCGCTCGCTCAATGACCTGCTAAAGCTCAGAGCCGAAAGGCGCAAACAGGAAATTGGGTTCGAATCGCAAAAGCAGAAACTCGCCGACCAATCTCGCCGCGAAGCCGCCGAAAAACGCAAGCGAGATCATCATAAACTCGACATCTTACTCGCCCAAGCCAAGCTCAACCATCAGGAACTGCTCAATTGTGAGCTTTCATTCGAGATTACAGGTGCTCCCCTCGCTCCCGCGCGCCTCCAGCAGGCCCCAAAGGCCGCCTGATTTTCGAAACCAACTCACCGCCTGCACTCGAAGTGCGTCTAAGCACCCGCTACTTCTTATCTCTGCTCTCGAGCACCGACTGCGCGTAGTAATTCACCACCTTCGCTTCGCTCCGCGCAACTTCATAAAACGCCGATCGCAAGACTTGTTCTTTCGCCTGGAACAATCCCTGCCGGATCTCCTCTTGCACGCGCGGATCGCTCAACTGCCGCTGCCCCGCAGGCTCCTTCGAAATCAGCTTAATGATCCGGTATCCCTCCGGAGTGCGCAATATCGGCGATACCTGACCCGGCGTCATGCCCAGAATCGTTTTCCTCAGTTCCGGGTTCACCTTCTCCAGCGCCGATTCCGGCACAAAACCCAAGTCGCCTCCATTCGGCGCCGTATTCGCATCTTCGGAATAATTCTGCGCCAGAGTGGCGAAATCCTCGCCCTGCCGAACTCGCAAATCGAGCATCTGTATCTTGGTGTGCGCCTGCTGATCGTTTTGCGCCTTATCGTTCTTCAGGTTATTCACATTCGGATCCGCCGACGGCGTCACCAGTATCTGCGCCAGCCGCACCTTGTTCTCGGCCAGGTTGAAACTCGCCTTATTGGCGTTGTAAAACGCCGTCACATCCGCATCCGAAATCGATATGTGCGACCCGATCTCTTTATTGAACAGCTTCTGCACGCTCAGCTCGCGCCTGATCTGCGCCTTCAAGTCCGCAACCGACATTTTGCGCTGCTCCAGCATCTTTTGAAACTGCTCTTGCGTGTAGGGCGCCTTCAGTTCGTTGAACTTCGCCTCCACATCGGCATCGGACGCCAGCAACCCTTCTTTTTCGGCTCTCTGCAACAGGATTTCGTTATCAATCAGCGCCCGCAGCGTCTCCAGACGCAACTGCATCGTCTGGTCCGCGCTCGATTTCAGCGGAGCGTTTGGAAACTGTGCCGCAATCGCCCGATCCAATTCCGCATAAGTGATGGGCCGCCCATTCACCGTCGCCGCCACATCGGCGGGCACCGACTTATTGCAGCTCGCCAGCACCATCGCGGCCAACGCGACACCCGCCGCCACCAGCACGCCTCTTTCCCGGCGGCTCATCCTTCTACTCATCGACGCCTAATGCCATCCCCCGTTCATCGCGGCTCAAGCTTTCGCCTTCTTGATCTCATCGACCAGCGCGGGCACCACTTCAAACAGATCCCCCACCACCGCGTAATCGGCGGTCTCGAAAATCGGCGCGTTCTCATCCTTGTTAATCGCCACCACCGTCTTAGATCCCTTCATCCCCACCAGGTGCTGAATCGCGCCCGAGATTCCCACCGCAAAGTACACCTTCGGCGCGACCGTCTGCCCGGAGCTCCCGACTTGTCTCTCCATCGGCAGCCAGCCGTTGTCACAAATCGGACGCGACGCTGCCAGTTCCGCTCCCAATGCGTTCGCCAGCGCCTCCACAACCGGCAAATTGTCCTTCTCTTTGATCCCCCGCCCCACCGATACGATAATCTCCGCCGCACTCAAATCCACCGACCGCTGCGCCTCTCGAAACGGCTCTTCCGGCTTGCTGCGAATTTGCGCGCCGTCCAACTTCACCGCGAATTTCTCCACCGGATTGCTCGCTCCCGCCGGCTCCGCCGCACGAAATGCGCCAGCCTGAACCGACACAAACTGCGGATCGCCCACCGTCTTCACGTCCGCGTTCATCTTGCCCTGGAAGAGCTGCCGCACAAACAAGACCGCTCCATTTTCCGTCTTCACATCCACCACATCGCTGATCAGAGCTTTGCCCAAGCGCGTCGAAAGCTTCGGGGCGAAATCGCGAACCTGGTACGTGTGCGGGAATACCACCGCTCTCGGCTGCTGCGCGTGAATCAATTGCTCCAATGCCGCCGTGTAGCCGTCCGGCGTGTACTCTCTCAGCAGCGCATCATCCACGGCCAACACTTTCTCCACTTGGTACGCCGCGGCTTCCGCCGCCAATCCATCGACGCCCGCGCCCATCACCGCCGCCTGCACCGGCACGCCCAAAGCCTCGGCGATCCTCTGTCCCGCCGCCAAGGCCTCGAAAGACATACGGCTCCATTTCCCGCCGCGCTGCTCCAACACCACCAAAACGCTCATATCACGCGAGCCTCGAACTTCAGCTTTTCTACCAACTGATGCGCAACCTGCTTAGCCTCGCCCGTGAAGACTTGCGTCTGCTTGTTGCGCTGCGGCATGTAGACGCGCTCCATCACCATTCCCGAAGCCAGGTCCCCACCCAATTCGGCCGCGGAGACAATCTTCACCTCTTTTGTTTTGGCCTTTTTGATGCCCATGAGCGTCGCATAACGCAGCTTCTTGATGCCGGATTGAATCGTAAGCACCACCGGCAGCGGCAGCCGCACATTCTGGAACCAGCCATCCTCCAGCTCGCGCTTCACGCGAACGTTACCGCCGCCCTCCGGCTCCACTTCCATCACGATCGTCGCGTGCGAATACCCCAGCAGCTCCGCCATAATCACGCCCGTCTGCCCATATCCGAGATCGTCCGATTGCAGACCGGTCAAAATGAATTCCGGCTTCTCCGCTTCCACTGCCTTCGCCAGCAGCCGCGCCGTCGCCAACGCATCCAACGCAGCCGTCTTCTCCAACTGCACGTGAATCGCCCGGTCCGCGCCCTTTGCCAGCGCTTCCCGAATGGTCTGCGCCGCGCGCTCAGGTCCCGCGCACAAAACCACCACTTCGCCGCCCAACTTCTCTTTCAATTGCAGCGCTTCTTCCAATGCGTAGGCGTCCGGCTCGTTCATCTCGTAAGTGAGATCGCTCTCTTCCAGCCACTTGCCGCCTCCATCCACCCGCAGCGACGAGTCGCGCGCGGGTACCTGCTTCACAGAAACTATGATTTTCATTTAGTATTTCGGCCGTGCCAGTGGCAGCGGCCTATAGGCATCTCTTTTAGTATGCCGGAAGGCTCCCGGCAAGGCTCAATGAAAGACCCGCGGCACGCCTTTTGTAAACGTGTCCTTCACAGCCAGATGCTTTCGAACCGGGGGCCGCGTCATATCGCGCTCTTCCGACGTGAAGATCTTCTCGCCTTGCGAGATCAAATAGTCGGCCGTTCGCGCCGCCAGCGACTGAATCGTCAAGCCCGGATTCGCCGAGCCCTGCGTTGGCAGAATGCTTCCATCGCAGACGAAAAGATTCGAGACTTCGTGCGTGCGTCCGTATTTATCCACCACCGATTTCGCCGGATCGCTGCCCATCCGCGCCGCGCCCACCAGATGTGCATAGCGCGATTCCTGCACCACTTCTTCCGCGCCCGCCGCGCGCATCACTTCCATCACCGTCTTCTTGCCGAATTCAATCAGCTTCTTATCGTTATCGTGCAGGTCGAAAGAGACTTTCGCGACTGGAATACCGAACTGATCCTTTTCCTCCGCCAACTCCACGCGATTGTCCGGCCACGGCAGAATCTCGCCCAGCACGCCCAGCGCGGCCCAGTGGTTGTAATCCATCATGACGCGCCGCATGCCCCAACCCCACGCGCCTTTTGCCATCATCATCTGCTTTGCGAACGCAATCGGCAACGGCCCCACGGTCTGAATCGCAAACCCGCGCGCGAAGCCGCGTTTCCAATCGGTCTCATAGAATTCTTCGCTCAACGCATGCGCGGGAGGCGCCTTGTACATGCGGATCAAGTTCGCAAATCGCCCCAACACCACGTTACCTGCCTGCGCCATCAGGTAGCGGCCCACCGTGTCGCTCGAATTGGCAAGCCCGTGTTCATGCCCGGCGCACGCCGAATTCAACAGCAGCCGCGGCGTCTCAATCGCATATCCCGAAATGATCACCGCTTTCGCGCGCTGGAAATGCTCGCGGCCATCCCGATCGTAGTAAAACACGCCATTCGTCCTGCGCGGTCCGCGCATCGATACGCGGAACGCCATCGACAGGTCCCGCACCTCGGCGCCGTACTCCAGCGCCTCCGGAACGTGCGTGACCAGCGTGCTCGCCTTCGCGCCGACTTTGCAGCCTTGAATGCAGAATCCCCGATAGATGCAATGCGGCCGGTTCCCGCGCGAGCCGGACAAGATCGCCACCGGCCCACCGGCACAGGCTCGAATGCCGAGTTTCGTACATCCATCCACCAGTACATTGCCCACGCCGCCCATCGGATGCGGCCCATACGGATAGCCGTGCGGATCGCCCCACGGAAAATACGCCGGCCCGGCAACCGGAATCTCGCGCTCCAGCAGCTCGTAATAGGGCTTCAACTCGTCATACGAAATGGGCCAGTCCGCGCCCACTCCGTCTTCGGTGTAAATGCGAAAATCCGAGGGATGAAAGCGCGGCGCAAAGGCCGCCCAATGCACCGACCCTCCGCCCACGCCTTTGCCGCTGTTGTTCTCGCCGAGCGACAGCGGATCTTTTCCGCCCGTGATTCGCAGGTCGTTCCAGTAGAGCTTGTGCGACCCTTTCTCATCGCTCACCCAGTCGCGTTCCGTGTCCCAGAACGGCCCGGCTTCCAAGCCGACTACTTTAAATCCCGCCTTCGCCAGCCGCTGCAGCAAGACTCCGCCCGCCGACCCGACGCCCACCACGCAGTAATCGACCTCATCCTCATCCCGGAACCGCTGCATATCAAGCGACACAACCTGCATCGGACCAAGGCGTCGCACTGTTGGAGATGAATTCAATGAGTTCCCGCCTGCCCGTGATGACTCGTCTCGCCGGCGCCCGTCTCTTCGTACACATCCGATATCGAATCGGGCGGCGCCGTCCAGTCGTACCGCTGCTCATCCACTTCCCACGGCTCGGGCAATCCGTTCTCGAGCCGCATGTACGCGCGCGGATAGGCAGGGCCGCCGTAGCCAATCTCATCCCACGCCCACGGATGCGCGTAATAAGCGCCTACACAATCCCCAACCAGCAACTGCCAATAGCGATCGACCGACATTCGCGCCCAGATATCATGCGCCGCCAGCTTCTCGCCATCGTGAATCGATTTGAGAATCAACTCCTGCTTCGACACATCCAGCTCCACGAACCTGCGGCCATGTATCTCAAGCGCAGTGCGGTCGATTGCCTGCAATCCCAGCCGGTGCGCTTCACGATCTGGCGGCATATCTTCATACCGGTAGCCGCTGATCCTGTTCTCAAACAACCGTTCATCGATATAATTCACCACTGGAATCCGCCGTTCGGGCAATCGATCGTCTTGCGGAACGATGCGGTCGCACACAGCCGTTATCAACGGCAGCTCTTCGTCTGTAAAGAAGCGGATCTCCGGCACGTTATAGACTCGCTTCTCCACTTCGGCTCGAGTCGCCGCGTCCCAGTACGCCCGCTGGCTCAACGTACTGAATCCGAGATAATAGCCCGGCTGTTTGCGCTGCTTCACTTAGTCTTCTCTCCGCAGTTTGCTGGCAAGAAATCCCAGCGCGCCGCATGCCGCAAACAGCAACGGCGCGAATATCGGTGGCCCGTACAGGATGTTATAGAGCCAATGCTTCTTCCCGCCGCTTCGCCTCACGATGCCGCGCACGTGATACCCGAATCCGACGCCGCCATCTACCATCGCCAAGGTCGAGACCACTGGCAGCATCTTCTTTGCAACACGCTCGCTGAAGATCCCGCCGATGCAGGCCGCCAATTGGATCGGCGCCAGTATTACCGGCGTCCATTGCGCCCAGATCTTGAACCGGCTCTTATAGTGCGAGTACCACGCCTCGAATCCCGAAAACACCGTCCACACCGCGGCCACGCCGCAAAGATGTTTCTGGAACCGCCCCTCGTTCAGCTCGCGCTTCCAGCCGCTATATTCTGCCTGTTCAATTTGTTTCGGATCTTCTTCTCTCCTCAAATACGACGCCATGAAGCCGAGATACGCCGCCGTGCCGAACAACAGCGGCGCGAAGATCGGCGGTCCCATCACGATATTGACAATCGGAATCCGCCAACCGCCCGGCTTGCGCTGAATGCCTCGGATATGAAAGCCGAATCCGATGACGCCATCGGCGAGCGTCAGCACCGCCGTCCAGCGCATTACAGTTCGGGCTGCCCGGCGGCTGAAAAATCCCGCGATAGCCGCGCCCGTCAGCGCACCGCTCAGCAGCACGGGCGTGTACATAACCAGATTGCTGTAGCTGCCCTTGTAATGTTCGTAAGAAACTTCGAGCCCGCTCACCAGGCTCGAAGCCGCGGTGACGAGCGCTAATGACCTCTGAAAGCGCCCGTCTTCGATGTGATCGCGCACAACGGACACTAAACGCCCTGTGGGCTTACTTATCTGTTCTTCAACGGCCTCCGGCAGCACCTATCTGTCTAGACGTGCTTGCAACCGAACTGTTGCTCATTCCCACCCGGCAAATCTTCGCAGTCACATTTGCTATGTGGGCGCGGTCTTAAATGTATGGCGAAGACCGCGGCGGAAGTAATTGTAGACACTCTGATCGATTGGAACGTTGACACCATCTTCGGGCTTCCCGGCGACGGCATCAACGCCATCATGGAAGCTCTTCGCAAGGCGAAAGATAAGATTCGCTTCATCCAGGTGCGCCACGAAGAAGCTGCCGCATTTATGGCCTGTGGCTACGCGAAGTTTACCGGACGCTTAGGCGTCTGCATCGCAACTTCCGGACCCGGCGGCATTCATCTTCTCAACGGCCTCTATGACGCGAAGCTAGACGGCCAGCCCGTTCTCGCCATCACCGGATTACAGTTCCATGACCTCATCGGCACTCACACGCAGCAAGACGTCGCGCTAGACAAGCTCTTCATGGATGTCGCGGTCTATAACGAGCGCATTATGGGCGCCGCGCATGCGCAGAACATCACTGAGCTTGCCTGCCGCACTGCGCTCGCCCGCCGCGGCGTCGCACATATCACCATCCCGGTCGACATTCAGGATCAGCCGCTCGGCAAAGACATGCGATCCAGCCGCAACAAGCCCAATCACGTCTCGGATGAATTCGCCCGGGGCGCTCGCCGGCCGGAGCCGCATGAAATCCAAGCCGCCGCCGAAATCCTGAATGACGGTAAGAAAGTCGCGATCCTCGCCGGCCGCGGCGCTCTGAAAGCCGGCAAGCAATTGGAGCAAGCTGCCGAACTTCTCGGCGCGCCCATCGTCAAAGCTCTGCTCGGTAAATCCTGCGTGCCCGACGACAGCCCCTACACAACCGGTGGCCTCGGCCTGCTCGGCACGCTGCCTTCCGAAGAAGCCATGGAGAACTGCGACACGCTGCTGATCGTCGGCTCCTGCCTGCCGTACATAGAGTTCTATCCGAAAATCGGCGATGTCAAATGCGTCCAGATCGATATCGATCCGGCGCGTATCAGCCTGCGTTATCCCGCCGATGTGGCGCTGGTGGGCGACGCCGCCGAAACACTCGACGCCCTCATTCCGCACCTGAAGAAGCACGGCAAGTCATTTCTTGAGAAAGCGCAGGACGGAATGAAGGATTGGCACGAGCTTATGCACCAGCGCGGCACGTCAACTGACAGCCCGATGAAACCGCAAGTAGTCGCCTATGAGCTTGGCAAGCGCCTCAAAAGCGACGCCATCGTAACAAGTGACTCAGGCACCATCACCACCTGGTGGGCGCGGCAGATTCCATCACTGCAAGGCCAATTGCACAGTTGCTCCGGTAATCTCGCCACCATGGCCTGCGGGTTTCCATACGCGATTGCCGCTCAAGTTGCTTACCCCTATCGAACCGTAGTCGCCTTCGTCGGGGATGGCGGGTTCACCATGCTGATGGGCGAGCTCGCCACCTGTGTGAAGTACAAACTGCCGCTCAAGATCTTCGTCATCAAAAACAATGTTCTTGGTCAAATCAAGTGGGAGCAGATGGTTTTCCTCGGCAATCCGGAATATGAGTGCGATCTCCAGCCGATCGATTTCGCCACTGTCGCTCGCGGCTTTGGGGTCGCCGCTTTCACCATCAACACCGCGTCGGAATGCGGCAGCATCATCGATAGCGCGTTGTCTGTTCAAGGGCCGGCCCTGATCGAAGCGGTCGTGGATCAGAACGAACCGCCGATGCCCGCCAAGGTGAATGCCAAGCAGGCGATCCACTTCGCGGAGTCAATGGCGCGGGGCACCAAGGATTGGGAGAAGATCGCCGCCACCATCGCGAAAGACAAGATCCGTGAGCTCGTCTGACGCCGCTATCAAATCGGGCCGAATCGCAGCGCTCCGCATTCCGACTGATCAGCCCAAGGAATCCGACGGTACCGCAGTCTGGAACTCAACAGGCGTCGTCGTCGTCGAATTAACTGCGGTCGGGATCACCGGCCTCGGCTTCGCCTACGCGAATAGCGCTGCCGCCCACGTCGCGAGGGAGCTCCTCGAAAAAGTAGTTTTGAGGCGAGACGCTTTCGACATCGCGGCGATCCATTCTGCGCTCGATATTGAAGTTCGCAATTGGGGCCGACCGGGTCTGGTCTCGTCTGCCATTTCCGCGATCGATAACTGCCTCTGGGATCTGAAAGCTCGCCTGCTCGATCGTCCTCTGCTCAGCATCTTGGGCAAAATGCGGGACGACATTCCCGCTTACGGCAGCGGAGGCTTCACGTCCTATAGCGAGAAACAGCTCATTGATCAACTCACCGGCTGGGCTTCCAACGGTCTTCGGTTTGTCAAGATGAAGATCGGCCGGCATCCCGATCAAGATGTGCCGCGGGTAACGGCGGTACAGAAAGCGCTAAACGGCCGCGCAGAGCTGTTCGTCGACGCCAACGGCGCCTACACGCGCAAGCAGGCGCTGCACAAGGCGCAGCAGTTCGGCGACCTGGGTGTCACCTGGTTCGAGGAGCCCGTGACTTCCGACGATCGCATCGGCCTGCATCTGATGGTCGAGCGTGCGCCTGCCATCATGAACATCGCGGCGGGCGAATACATCTACGTGCTCGACGACGCGCGCCTGCTGCTCGAAGCGCAAGCCGTCGACGTGTTGCAAGCCGACGTGACCCGCTGCGGCGGAGTCACAAACTTTCTGAAAATCGGTAACGTCTGCGAGACCTATCACTTCCCGCTCTCCGCGCATACCTCGCCTTCCGTGCATGCGACGCTGTGTTGCGCGTTAGTTCCGGCGATCAATGTCGAGTACTTCCACGATCATGCGCGCATCGAGCAGATGATTTTCGAAGGAGCCATCAAACCGGTCAACGGCAATCTGAAACCCGATCTATCGCGTCCGGGCCTGGGCCTCGAATTGAAACGCGGCGATGCGGAGAAATTTCAAATTTTTTCTGCCGACGTATCCCGATGAACTCTTCGAACTAGCTCCTGAAAGCGAGGATCGCTCCGCAGGTCGTCCCATTGCGGGTCATACTGAAGCACGATCAGCATCTCCGCTTCATCGTCAAAGGCTTTATTGAGCCATCGGAACATCTCGTCTTTCTCACCCAACGCGTGATGGATGCCGGCGATGTCCATCGGCGAAACATATTGTTTCGATCTGCGGCTCATCAACTCGGTTAACAGCTTCTCGGCCTGGCTGCGGTTTCCAGATAAGGCGTAGGCCGCCGCCAGGCTGGAGATGGCTCCCGTGGAATCGGGGTTCAGCGTGCGCGCTTTGCTCAGCTCCGCGAAAGCGAGGGGAAATTGATGCTTCATCAGATAGGCGAAACCGCCCCACCAGTGCGCCATCCAGTTATCGGGATACAGTTTGATCGTTTTTTCGCAAGCCGCCAATGCGCCGTCGTAGTCGCGTTTCAAATACATGGGCCAGAGGAGCATCCCGTTGATCTCCGGCGAAAGAGGATCAAGCTGAAGCGCTTTGTTTAACTCCGCAATGGCATCGTCCTCCCGCCCGGTATCGGCAAGATATTCGCTGTAAGCAAAGTAAAACGAGGTATTGTTCGGGTTGAGGCTCAACGCGCGCCGGAACTCCTGGCCGGAAGCCTGCAGCTTCCACTCGTGCAGCAGGGCGTGTGCGAGCGCGGCGTGCGCCTCCGCTAGCTGGTCATCGAACACAAGCGCTTTGCGGGCGGCGGATTCCGCCTTTGGCAGTGCTTCGCGCGGCGGAAGCACCCAATCGGAGGCCGTCGTGTAGGCATCGGCCAAGCCGGCATAGGCCAGCGCGTAACTCGGATCCAGCTCGATCGCCCGGTCGAACTCCCGAAGCGCCTGGTTCAGTCCTCCAGGTGTAAATTGAAACTCGAAGTAGCGGCCCTGGACGTAATCGCGGTAGGCTTCAATGTTGTCCGTGTAGTGGCGCGCCAGCTCCTTCTGCTCCTCGCCGCCAAATTTCACCGCCAGGGCATGCGCAACTTGCTCGGAGATCGAATCTTCCATGGAGAAAATATCGGTGAACTTGTCGTCGAAGGTCTGCGCCCACAGCGGCCGCCCATCCTCAACCCGGACCAGTTGGACCGTGACCCGGATGCGGTCGCCGGATTTCTGAACCTTGCCATCCAGCAGAGATTCAACGGCCAGCTCGTGTCCAGCCTTTGCCGGATCGGTCGCGCCGTCGGCATAGCGCAGAACTGCGCTGGTGGGACGGACTACCAGCGCCCTCACGTTCGTGAGCTTCGTGATCACGGCATCCGTCATCCCGAGTCCTAAGTGATCGTCGCTGTTCTGCTTGTCCAACGACCGGAACGGCAGCACAGCAAGCGACCGAGGCCCGGAGAATGTGGCCGTCCGCTTTCCGGCTATGCCGACGATGTACACGGAGGCGGCCAAGGCTGCGAACAAACAGATCGCGATAAACGGCGCCCTGGAGCGACGCCGTGCGGGCTGAGGGAGCGAAGGCGCCGCGTCCTCCCGAACCTCGCCCACAAAGCGGTAGCCCTTGCCGGGAATGGTGGCGATATAACGATTCTGGCCCGGGCTTTCGCCCAGGATTTTACGGAGAGCCGAGACGTTCTGCGCCAGGTTCACCTCTTCGACGAAGCTGTCCGGCCAGACCAACTTCATAAGTTCGTCCTTCAGCAGTACCCGATGGCGATTCGTGACTAGCGCCAATAGCGTGTCGAAGACCTTGGAAGTGAGTGCCAGCGGTTCTTCGCCACGGCTCAAAGTGCGCCGCGTGGCGTCGAGCCGATACGGCCCGAACTCATACATCCCCTTTGTTCCCGGAACCATGAGAGCGCCCTAAAAATTTCTAAAAGATTCTAAGGGCTGTTTTCAAGACTTTATCGCAGTTCTGAGGCATTCTGCCATTCGGGAACACCCAAGGAGAAACCAATGTATCGAATGAAAAACGTAGTGTTCGCATCGGCCACACTAGCCGCTGCGTCTCTTCTATTCACAGGTCGCCCGGCAAGCGCCTGCACCATGTCTGCGGGGGCCAAGCCTCAGATAACGTCTCCGCTTGCGGCGGATTTGTCCGCGCTGGCGGCAACCGCTGAGACCAAGAACGTGTCGCATAGCTTCGTTGGCCTCTGGGACACCAAGCTGATCGCGGACGGCCAGGTTATCGATGAGGGATTCGACGCGTTCCATAGCGACGGCACCGAAATTCTGGTCGATCAAAGCAACCCGATCACCGACAACGTCTGCCTCGGCGTCTGGGAGCACACGGGTCCTCTCACAATCAAGCTCAAGCATCCGTCCTGGTACTTCGACACCAACGGCAATCTGCTTGGAGTCGTGATCATTCACGAGACATTGACGCTCGATCCGGATTGCGACACCTATCACGGCACCTCGATCGAGGATGTCTACGACACTCAAGGCAACAAAATCGGAACTTACGAGGCGAAGATCTCAGCTAAGCGCATCAGAGTCAGTTGATACGCAGCGGCAGGACGCTGCCGCTTGGAAGGTTATTGGCCGCCGCCGGGCTGCTGGGACAAGCTTCCGACGTTGTTCTTGTCCACCACGAATGTTCCCGTGTCGACAAACTGAGGAACCGGCGCGAAGGAATTCTCCTTCCAGTTGCCATCGAGCGGTTTCGGTGGATGCAGGTGCAGATCCGCCACCAGTTTGGCGCCATAGTAGGCCATGGTCCAAGGCTTTTGCGCAATGGTGGCGGAGATCACGCCTTTCTTGATCCAATCCAAAGTGCCCGGATCGGTATCCATGGCGATGATGTTTACTTTTCCGCCCATGTTCGCGCGGTTGACCACGTCGGCTACCGCCGGGCAGGCCAGTGCTTCGAGGCAAATGAAGGCGTCCACTTTAGCCTTGCTATCGAGCAGCTTCTTTGCGCTATCGAAGGCGATGTCCGAGTTGCCGTTCATGTCGATGGTCTGCATGATTTGGATGCCGGGATGCTCCGCGAACGCAGCCTTATAACCGTTCAGGCGGTCCTTCAAATTGGCTTGGCTTTCGATGGTGAAGATCACGACGTTTCCTTTGCCGCCGATCAGTTTGGCGGCGAGTTTGCCTCCGATCGAGCCGGCGTTGAAGTTGTCCGTACCGACGAAAAACAATCGCTTGCTGTCGGGTGCATCGGAATCGATCGTCAGTACCGGTATCCCTTGCCCCACGGCGGAATCAATATCCGGCCCCAAGATTTTGGCATCAGTTGCCGATACCAAGATACCGGCTGGTTTCTCTGCCAGCGCTCTTTTGAAGGCGTCGTGCTCGCCATTGGGGTCGTGCCCATCCGGACCTTGCATCTCGCCCTTCACGCCCATCTCGCTTACGGCGCGCGTCAGGCCCTGGAGCGCTGTCTGCCAATAAGCGATCTTGGTGTTATCCGCGACCAGAATGTATTTCTCGGACGGCGCGTGCGGATTCGACGAGCAGCCGGTCATAAAAACGCAGGCGGCCGAGACGCTTGCCGCCGTGAGTGCCCACTGAAGAGTTCGCATCAGATGTACCTAGCGCGGGAGTATATCATGCCGACTCAGGAACTACGGAGAGGCAGTCTGATAGGGCTGCACCTGGTCCGCGATCTTCGACTTATCTCCGACGACCACAATCGTCATCTTGCTTGGGACGAGATACTTCTCGGTCATGCCCTGAACGTCCTGCGGCTTTACAGCCAGAACTTTTTGCACGTATTCGGAGAGAAAAGAACGGTTTAATCCCTGCAAATCGACAAAGTGCAGTTGTCCGATAACGGCGTCCGGGCTGAGCGTGTTTCTCAAGACGAATAGCCCCGCAAGATAGGTTTGAATGCCCTTCAACTCGGGTTCGGAGGGCGGTTCCTTGCGAAGGCGGTCGATTTCAGAGAAGATTTCCTTCATCGACGGGCCGGTTACCGACGTGGTGACATCCGCGGTTTCCACCCAATAGGCCAAGTGAGTGCGCGTCCCGATCTGGCTGCGCGGCGAATACGTGTAACCTTTCTGCTCGCGGATATTCGAAGTGATGCGCGACGCAAAGGAGCCTCCGAGCAAGGTATTAGTGACATCGAGCGGGACGTAATCCGGGCTGGTGGGATCGGCAACAGGCAGACCGATGTAGAGAGTGGATTGAGCAGCGCCGGGCCGGTCGATCAGCGCAAAGGAGCGGGTTCTGACAGCGTTCGCCGAGACAGACGATGGTTGCGCGCCTTTGGGCCAAGCTTCAAAATCGGTTCGGATGGCAGCGCGAAGACCTGGATCCAGCTTGCCCGCGACATAGAGATGGGTACGCGCCGGGCTGAAGTTTGTGCGATAAAACGTTTGCGCATCCTCGGCGGTGTAGCCTTCGAGCTCGCTCTCGGTTGAGAAGATCCGGCCGTATGGGCTGTTCGGATAGAGCGCTTGCAGAAAGCGCTCGCGCGCCAGATCGTCGGGTTGAGTTTTCGCGACAGCGAGTTCGCGCGATAGGTCCGCTTTCAACCTGGCGGTCTGGGAAGCGGGTAGAGATGGATTCATCAGCACGTCTGCCACGAGCGCAATGAATTGCCTTGCATGATCGGAGGGCGCCACACCGCCGACACTGGTGAATTCGTCGCCGGGCTCAATTTCGAGCTGGCCGCCCGTGTCGGCGGCTTCCTGCGCAAGCTGCTCACCCGAGCGCGTCTTGGTGCCTTCCTTCATCAGCAAGCCAGTCAGGCGCGACAGCCAGACTTGATTCGCCGCTTCGTCCACTCCACCGGCAGCGACGAAGGCGCGTATAGCTACTCGGGGAACCACGCCATAGGGAACGAGAGTCACCCGCATACCGTTCGCGAGCGTGAAGTCTTCGGTTGGCGCGAGGTGGAACGGCTTGGGCGGGCCGCCTTCCGGAGGCTGCTCCTTCTGTTGGCGGAAAGCCAGAGCGCAAGCGGCGGCGGCGAGACGGGATCTCGAACCACAGTTCTTTGCGGTAAGTTTTCACCTATTAATTAAACCTTGACGCGGAGGGGGCGCGGCCTTCTCACCCGCAATACACGCTCGCGGGTGCGTTCTTCTTGGAGGTCGCGGCTGCGAGCCTGCAGTAGATCTTCCAAAGAAACCACTCCCACAACTCGCTGCCGGTCGTTAGGATTCACCACCGGGAGACGAGTGAGGCCCGTCTCCGCCATGCGATAAACCACGGCTCGCAAGGGCTCGTCAGCGTACGCGACTACCGCGCTCTCCGCGATTTGATTCGGGGCGGGTTCCGTCTTGGGTTGCATTACCTCGCGTACGAAGATGATTTCGAGCGGGTCGGTTGCGTATTCGCGGGTGAGATGGTAGCCTCGCCGCGAGATCTTTTCGGTCAAGATGGATCGCTTCAGGGTGAGGACCGTGAACGCATGCGCGAGGAAGCTTGCGACCAGCAAGGGCAGCAGCATGTTGAAGTCGTGAGTCAACTCGATGGCGAAAACGATTCCCGTGAACGGTGAGCGCATGGTGCCGCCCAGGATCGCACCCATGCTGACCAGCGGCCAGAAGCCTTGGCCGAAGTGCGGCAGGAACATGCCGGCGATTCCGCCCAGCGCCGCACCCATCATCAGCAAGGGAGCGAGAACGCCTCCCGAGGTGCCCGAGCCGAGCGAGATCATCCAGATGAGCGATTTGACCACCAGCACGCCGACCAGGAATGTGAGGGCAACGTTGCCGCGCAGCAGGCGGCCGATGGTGTCGTAGCCGACGCCGAGCGCTTGCGGGAAGATCAGGCCGCCGATGCCGACGAACACGCCACCGATGGCAGGCCACCACATCCAGTGAATCGGGAGTTTTTGGAAGGCGTCTTCCGCGGCGTAGACGCCGATCGTGAGCAGCGCCGACAAACCTCCCGCGGCGATTCCGACCAACAGGCACCCCAGCAGTCCTTCGGGTCCGATGAAGACCGGGTGTGGAGGCACGGGAAATAGTGGGCCGAGGCCGAGAATATAGCGTCTGGCTGCACCCGCGGTGGCGCTGGCCAACGCAACCGGGATGGCGCTACGCGGCTTCCATTCGAAGAGCAGCAGCTCTACCGCCAACAAGACTGCGGAAAGCGGAGCGGCGAAGGTGGCGGACATGCCTGCGGCTGCGCCGGCGACCAGCAGCGTTTTGCGCTCCGCACTGGTGAGGTGAAAGAATTGCGCGATGAGCGAGCCGAATGCGCCGCCGGTCATGATGATGGGGCCTTCGGCGCCGAACGGCCCGCCGGAGCCGATGGAGACGGCAGCCGAGATTGGTTTCAGGAGCGCGAGCCGCGGATGAACGCGGCTGCCGTTCATCAAAATGGATTCGATTGCTTCCGGAATGCCATGGCCGCGGATGCGCTCGGAACCATAACGCGCCATCAAACCTACCATGAGTGAGCCGATCACGGGAACGAAAATCGCGAACCAGCCGAGGTGATTGCCGGCAGGGGAGCTCAGCGCCATGTCGAGGCGATGGTAATAGAAGAGGTTGGTGAAGAGCCCGATAAGTTTGAGCAGCAGCCACGCGACACCGGCAGCGATGAAGCCGATGACGATGGCGAGCAGCGAAATTGGAATGACTCGTGTTGTGGTGGTGAAATCGCCCAACTGTTGCGAATGTTTCAAGCGCGCCTCCTGCGGTCGCGTGCTTTGTGATAAACAATGGCGTGCAGCGCATCAGATAGGGCGGGGCCGGAGGTCTGCAGCTCCTGCCAATGCAGAACAGACAGTTTTTGCAGCAACTCTTCGCCGTGAAGGGTGAGTTCGACCAGCACCTCGCGGCGGTCATGATCGCTGTGCCGGCGAACCACGGCACCATGTTCGACCAGGCGGTTGACCAGCTCCACGGTGCTGTGATGACGCAGGCAGAGCCGCGAAGACAACACGGTTACGGTGGGACGCATCCCTTTGGGCAAACCCTTGATGGCCAGCATCAACTGGTGCTGCTGCGGCTCAATGCCACTCAGCCGAGCAGCTTCTTCGCTGAAATGCAGGAACTGACGGATTTTGTGGCGGAATTCGGCAAGCTGCTGAAATGCAGCGGGAGAAAGGCTTGGTGCGGCTGCTGAGGAAGTGCTCAATATTTATATCGTACCACGATATATCTACCCAGGCTGGGGGCGTCCGTGAGGCGCTTGGGCGGCTGGCTCAATCGCCGATCATCAACTCACCGGGCAGAATGGGCCTGGTGCGCGGCAGAACACCGAAGGCTGCAGCGCTGCCGAACGAGAGAAGCACGAGCAGGAAGGCAATCAGCTTCACAACGTCCGCCGCGTGGGTTCGCGGCAGAGTTTTCCAGAGAACCATGAGCAGTACTTGCGCGAGAGGGATGGCCCAGACAGCGCCGTAAAAGTATCGGCGCTCGACGCCCTCGTTTTTTGTGCTCCGGCCGGCGCGCGGCAACCATCCGAAGATCCCGCAGCAGAGGATGGCGAGCAGCAGCGGAAAATAGGCGCGAGCATAGATCTGCTTGAGATACCAGGTGCCCGTGACGACGGCAATGATCAAGCCGGTGAGGTTCAAGAGAGCGAAATTGAGCAGAGCGTTCCAGGCGAAGGTATAGCAGATGCGACGGTAAAGCGGGTTCGGTTTGTCCTCGCAGAAGTGGAGGATGTAGGGGCGTGGCTCAACGCCTGGGAGCTGCCCGAAAATCCCGGCGAGGGCGGTGCAGAACAGGACGCAGAGCAGCCAAGCGAGATTGCGGAGACCGGGGCCGCGGGCGAACAGATCGAAGGTCAGCGGGCCAGGCGCAAGAAAGAAGACCCAGATCCAGATGGGCCAATGCAGGACACGGTAATAGACCTTGTTGCGTTCGCGGATTCGACGCTGGTGAGCGTATTCGATTTTGATGGCTAATGGCATGCCCTGACTGGATGGTACTATCGCGAGCGGGAGTTCGAGTTGTGAGCGTCGTCGATTCCGGGCGCAGTGCGTCGGCAACGCCGGAAATGGCAATCGTCCGGCCATTCGCGCAAGAAGGCAGCCAGACGGGGCGCCGCGGCGGGAAGTTACCCTGGGTAGCCAGCGCAGCCGTATTAGTGACGATTTCGGGGCTTGCGATCACTTTTTGGAACTCTCGCCCCAGCGCCTCACAGCGGAGAACGGCAGTTGCGCTGGCCCAGCAAAACGCGAGCCTAGGTCTAGGAATACACGTTCTGGGCGACGACTTTCTGATCACGTGGGATCGCGAGACACCCGAAATTCGATCGGCGACGAAGGGAGTTCTGCGGATTCAGGATGGTCCTCAGCTTCGAAGCACTGAGATGGAGCCCGCCGAATTGGCGAATGGTTCGATCCAATACAGGCCTCTGTCAGACGACGTCGATTTTCTGCTCACAGTTTATACGGCCGATGGAGCTGTCACACGAGAGGGCATACGAGCTCTGGACGGGACGAGCCGTTCGAGTACGGCTCTAGCCGGCGACGCACCGCAACTGGTTCCCGCGGCTACTCGCCGGCAGTTCAGTGGGTCGAAGAGCAGTCATAGCGGGGCGGAGCCGCTCAAAGACATGGCAAGCGCTTCGCATAGCGGACGGCTCCCGCAACGTGGAACAGCGCCGGATTACATTGCGCCGCAGCCGTTGAAGGTGGTGATGCTGGACGTAGCGCGTCTGGCGCCGGAGAGTTTGCCGGCGCGGGGAAAAATTGAAGTGGAAGTGGAAGTAGACGGGCAGGGGCGTGTTACGGGCGCAGGAATTCCAGCGGATGCGCCAAGAGTCAGTACCGAGGTTGCTAAAGCGGCAATCGCGGCAGCCAAGCAGTGGCGATTCGAGCCGGCTAAACTGCACGGCCAAAGCGTTGCGAGCAGGCACCGCGTTATTTTCGACATTCGCTCGGAAAATCGCTGACGTGAGGCAGAAAAGCTGAATTACATATTTTGAGTCGCGCGAGCGGGTGTTTTCGTATTAGCTGGTGAAGGGCGAAAACAAGCGCTTGGTGGGAGCGGCGATCACGAGTGCAGCGGGAACGCAGGAAGCGGCCGCATTGCCCAGTTTCGCCGAGGTTGTCGACCGGCATAAGGGCATGGTCTACAGCATTCTGTGGCATTACTTTCGGGACCGTAGCATGGCCGAAGAAGTGGCGCAGGAGGTGTTTCTGGAGCTGCACCGGGGTTGGGCTTCGATGAAATCGCCGGAGCACATCGTGTTCTGGCTGAGAAGAGTGACGAGCCATCGGGCGATCGACTGCGTGCGGAAGCGGCGGCTCCATTTGGAGACGAGCCTTGAAGAGACAAGCGAGCCGACGGCGCTCGAGCGGGTGCATGATTCGTTTCTGTCGTCGTACCTGGAGCGCATGGTGGCGTCGCTGCCTGAGAAGCAGCGGATCGTGATCGTCTTGCGTTATCAGGAAGGCATGGAACTGGAGGAAATTGCGGACGTGCTCGGGATAAAAGCGAGCACAGTAAAGACGCAGATCTTCCGCGGGCTGGAGCTGCTGCGGGCGAAGACTGCGCAGCGATTGGGAAGGAAAGTGGAATGACGCCGTTTGAAGAGGAATTGAAGCAAGCCCTGACGCGCCGGGAGCCGGGGGCAGATTTCACGGAACGCGTGCTGGAGCAGGTGAACCGGAAGCAGCCGCGGAAAGCTGCGAACCCGTGGGCGTGGTTGCAGGCGGCGCGGACATGGAGGCTGGCAGCAGTGGCGGCGGCGGTGCTGGTGATGAGCGGAAGCGCGATGTACGAGCATGACCGGGTGGCGCGCGGCCAGGCGGCAAAAGAGAAGTTACTGATGGCGGTGCGAATCGCGGGTGCGGAGCTGCACCAGGTGCATCGGCACGTGCTGGAAGTTGAGGCAACGGAGGAAAACCAATGAGATGGAAAGCGGGAGTGGTGATTTTGGCCGCGATGGTGGCGACGCGTGTGTGGGCTTTCGACGACTTGCAGACGCTGTCCAGCCTGGACAAGCTGGGGCAGAGAGCCAAGGAATCGGTGGATGTGACCTTGGACGCCTCCATGCTCCAACTGGCGAGCGCGTTCTTGTCCGCGGACGATCCGGACGAGGCGCGGGTGAAGAAGCTGGTATCGAAGCTGAAGGGCGTTTACGTGCGCAGCTTCGAGTTCGACCGGGACGGCCAATATTCGGCGAGCGACCTGGAAGCAGTTCGAGGCTTGGTAAGAGGGCCGGGATGGTCACGCATCGTGGGAGTGAAGTCGCTGAACGGCGACAACTCTGAGGTTTATTTGAAAAAAGACGGCAGCCAAGTCGGCGGGATTGTGGTGATCGATGCGGAACCGAAGGAATTGACAGTGGTGCATGTCGACGGGCCGATCGATCCTGAGGAGCTCAGGGAATTGGGCGGCCACATGGGAATTCCCAAGTTCGATAAAGGGAAAATCAGGACGGACAAAGGGTCGAACAAAGGAGATCACGAATGAGGCGGCGGCTATTGGCAGGCGTGATGATCTGCGCCGCTCTGCCGCTTGTATCATGGGGCAGCGAATTCGATTGGCTGGTGCGGGAATTTGCACGCGAGAGCGGAATGGAGCCGGTTCACATACCATTCTTCGGACTGGTGCGGTTCGCAGTTGCGGTAGTGCAGCCGGCGGGGACGAGCGAGCTGAACCTGGCTGTATTCGAGCATGCGCGGCTAGACCCGGAGCGGTTCAGACAAATGGCTGATAGTGCGACCGGGCGCTTGTGGAAACCGATGATCCGGGTGCGGTCGAACGCCGAATCGACCAATATCTACGGGCAAACCGAAGGGCAGAGATTGCGGTTGCTGATTGCCACGTTAGACAAAGACGACGCCACCTTCGTGCAGGTCCGCGTGAAGCCGGAGGAGCTGATGAAATTTGTCGATGAGCAGAAGTGGAAGAAGCATTCGCCGGCCTTTCAATGAAGCCGCGCGAGAAGCTTCTTCATCAGGTCTCCTGTTGACGGGCGCCGCTGGCCAGCGCGTAGATGTGTTGAGGCGGCTTCTTAAGGTCCCAGACAAGGTGGAACCAGGACAGCACCTTCAAGACATAGTGTGTGATGTCGACCTCCCACCAGAAGAAGCCCTGGCGCTCAGATGAGGGCACAAAGTGGTGGTTATTGTGCCATCCCTCGCCGAGTGTGACCAGAGCGATCAAGAAACTGTTCTTGCTGTCGTCTTTGGTTTCGAAGCGCCGCCGGCCGATAACGTGAGCGAGCGAATTCACGACAAAGGTGCCGTGGTAGAGCAGCGAGGTGCTGACGAAATAGCCCCAAACCAGCATTTGCAGAGGCGAGGTGTGCAGCACCGGAAACCAGTGCCGGAACATCCAGCCGGCGCCGGTCACGCCGAGCGCGAGCGCGAGGGGCGGCAAAACGTCGCAGTTATTCAGGAAGCGCAACTCACGAAAGCGGGCGAAATCGGGAATCAGGCGGTAATTGGTGGCATGAAACTTCATGCACAAAAACCAGCCCACATGCGACCACCAGAAGCCGTGACGGGGCGAGTGCGCGTCTTCGTCGGTATCTGAGGTGGCGTGATGATGCCGATGGTTGGCGGCCCACCAAAGAGGCCCCTTTTGAGTAGCGGCAGCGCCGAGCCATCCAAGCACGAACTGGAAGGCGCGGCTGGTCTTGAACGAGCGGTGAGAGAAGTAGCGGTGATAGCCGGCCGTGACGCCGAACATGCGGGCGGCATAGAGCGCGATACAGGTGACCACCGCGATGGGACTAATTCCCACCCAAAACACCCCGAGGCACGCGATGTGAATGAGTATGAACGGACTGCTGCGCAGCCAATCGATGCGTTCTTCTGGCGGGCGCCGTTGAAGACTCGAACGGCGGCTGCGGCTGGTAACTGGAACAGAGACGTCTGTCTGAGTTATCGTTGCTTGCTCTTCAGCGGTGTTCATAAGCGGATGGCTCTTCGGATCTTCTTAAAGATGGTGGCGGGCGTTTTTCGTGTCAGACCGGGACGGCCGTTACCGAGTTGCAGCATCCAGTGGTAAGCGGTCATATCGTCGGTCGCAAAACAATGAACACAACCCCAGAGATATAGACGGAATCGGCGATAGGCAGCTTCGCTCCAGCGCTGAGCAATAGTCGAGTGGTTGCGATCGAGGTTCTCGGCCCAATGCTTGGCGGTCAATTGGTAACTGGCGCGGTCGTTTTCGACCATGCAGAGCTCGAACGGCGTCTCCGATAGAGCGTCCACGTAGCTGGCGAGATGCATCGGCGTCTCGTTGCCGGGATAGATGTATTTCAGAATGAAGCGCGAGAACGGATATTTGTGCCGCGATGCGGAGGCATCGAGATAGACGCGGCCGCCTGGCTTCAAAAGCTTCTGATATTGCGCGAGAGTCGCGGGATAGTCGGGCAGATGCTCCGTCACGCCGAGATTGATGATGGCGTCGAAGCTTTGAGCGTTCTTATATTCGAGGAAATGTTCGCGCACAATTTGGCAGGGCAGGCCCTGCCGCCGAATCAGGTCGTTGCAGAAGTCCTCTGATTCTTTCGAAATGGTCAGCGACGTAACGTGGGCGCCGCGCTGGCCGGCGAATTCGGTGAAAGCACCCCAACCCGCTCCAATATCGAGGATCCGCATACCGGGTTGGATTCCAGCCGAGCTAAACGCGGTCGAGAGCTTACGCTGGATGGCAGTTTCGAGCGGCTCATCTTCGCGCTCGAAATAACCGTGGGAGTAGCAGCGGGATTGCGAATCGAGGAAGAGCAGATGAAGGCCGTCGGTATCGTAGTGCTGTTGGATCCATTTCTTGTCGCTTGCGGTCTGGCCCTGGAAGAGCGGCTGGCCATAAGTCGACCATAGATACGCGAGCAGATGGCGGTCGGCGAGGCTATTGCGCAAATCGAAGGCGGCCAGCAGATCACCTTCAATATCCAGCTCTTCGGACATGTAGGCTTCCGCGATTCGAATTTCGTCCAGCGATTTAATAGCTGAGGCTGCCGAGGAGTTATGGGCCGTGACGCGAAACTTCACCGCCCCGCGGCCGACCATAATCGGAGATTCTCCGGGGAATTGCAGTTCGAAAGCGGCGCCCTCGGGAAGGCCTGCCGCGAGAATTTTCACGACTGCGGGCGGGAGCGCAGCCGGACGTGCGACGTCGAGGACGTTTGGAAGATTTTCGGCTTGCATGCAGAGGCGGTCCGGTCTTTCTAGGGTATCAGTGGGGCCGATGAGATGCTCGAGCTGCAGCTAGGAAGCCCATGATGTACGATACCAGCGTCGTACCTATGCACAGTAATCGACGAAAATTCCTAGTGGCGAGCGGATTGACGGCGCTCGCGGCGGCACGAGCATCAGGAGCCAACGATGCGGTTCGAGTGGGCGCCATCGGGTGTGGTGGCCGCATGAGAAACCTGCTCGACTCGGCGGACCGGGCGGGCGGGTTTGAGCTGGTGGCGGGTTCCGATGTCTACGAACCCAGGCGCGACGAAATTCGCGAGCGGTCCGGCAACGCGGCGAGCACGCACCTGGATTATCGGGAGCTGCTGGACAAGAAAGATGTAGATGCGGTGTTCATCGCGGCGCCGAATCATTGGCACCTCCGCATGGCGTCGGATGCGATTGCCGCCGGCAAGGACGCGTATTTGGAAAAGCCGGTCACGCACACGATTGAAGAAGGGGGCACACTTACGCGCGTGGTGCGCGGGTCGAACCGGGTTCTGCAATGCGGGATGCAGCAGCGGAGCTGGGTGCATTTTCAAAGCGCGGTGGAGCTGATTCAGGCGGGAAACATCGGGCGCATCACACAGGTGCGCACATATTGGTATCAGAACTATCAGGGACGCCCGCCGAAGCCCATCGAGGTGGATCTGCTCGATTGGAAGCGCTGGCTGGGCTCGGCGCCGGAGCAGCCGTTTGACGAAGAGAAGTTCCGCAATTGGCGCTGGTTTTGGAATTTCGGCGGCGGCGCGATGACGGACCTGTTCACGCATTGGATCGACGTGGTGCATTGGGCAATGAAGACGAACGAGCCGCGAGTGGCGCAGACGATGGGCGATAAATACGTGTTCGAGAAATGGGATTGCCCGGACACGATCCAGTCGGCGTTCCGGTACCCGGACTTCGAGGTTGGGTACGAGGGGACGATGATTTCATCGATTGACGATGGCGGCCTCGAGTTTCGGGGAACCAAGGGAACGTTAAAAATCAATCGCAGCGGGTTTGGCATTTACCGCGAGGGCGTGCGCGATCAGAACACCGTGCTCAGCGAGCACAGCATATTGGATGGAACAATTTCGCACGTACAAAATTTTTTCGAGTGCGTCCGGAGCCGCAAGGAGCCGAATGCGCCCGTGGAGACGGGCGTGGCAGCGGCGCGCGCGGGGCACATTGGAAACCTGGCCTTGCGGCGGGGGGAGAAAATCACTTGGCCGCTGACGCAGGGCGAAACGTCAGCGCGGCGCTGAAAAATCGGCCGCGCCGAAGCGGATGATCGTGCTGACGCGTGGTGCGCCCGAAGGCGCTTCGCCGGGTGCGGTTTGCGGCGTCACGTTCGGAACGGCTTCGGTCCAAACGCCGTAAACGCGATTGTTGTATGCCGTGAGCCAGGTGTAATCGCCCAGGAAGGCGCCGTTTGCATCGAACTCGTTCTTGCTCCAGGCGTAGTTCGTGAAGGTGCGCGCGCCATTCGTCGAGCGGGCGAGGGTGACACGAATCTTGACGTTTGCCGGATCGGCGCGGCGGTCATAGAACTGGACGTAGACGGCGCCGGTGACCGGATCGACCGCCATCCACTGCAGAAACTGATCGCAGCCATCGTGCAGTGGATCGTCGTTGACGCGGATAGGCTCCGACCAGTGGCGGCCGCGGTCTGAAGAAATGGCTGTGAAGATGTCGATGTCGCCATTCCGGTAATCGCTCCAGGCGATGTAAAGGGTTCGGCTTTTTGGGTCAATAGCGATTTGGGGGAACCCACAGACGCGGTAGACGCCGGTGACTTCGCCGAAGTAGGGAGGAGCGGTGGTGATGACGGGATGCGAGGGCGAGAACGTTCTTCCGCCGTCGTGGGATTCTGCCATGGTGACCTCATTGCCGTCGTGCCATGCGGCGTAAATGGCTCCGTCCGGGGCAATCGCCTGGACAAAGCCTCCGACTGCGCCGTTGTCATCACGGGGCAGGCCGGCATGCGTGCTAATGCGAATTGCGGGCGACCAGGTCTGACCGTCATCGGTGGAGCGCGAGAACAGAATGACGGACTTGTCGAGCTGCCACTCGATCCACCCTACATACAGATTGCCGCGATACGGACTGCTGAGCGAATTGTCGGCGAAAATCCGCGGCTGATCTTCGAACTGGAGACCGGGTTCGTGGCCGGTGGGAAAAGCTTTTACCGGTACGCTCTCTTTTTGCCAAGTCTTGCCGGCATCAAGGGAGCGCCGCACAAAAATTCCGTTCCGGCCTGCTCCGTGCGCCCAATATTGCGGAGTACCGAGGTGGTCAAAGGCCAGGTAGCAGAGGAATGCGTGGCCGAGATTGTCAAAAGCCGCGGAGACATCGCCAGCGACGCGGTAATCGGTGGGATGGGAGGTTTCGGCAGCGGTGAATGTTTTGCCTGCATCGGCGGAATAGGCGGCAAATGCGCCGACCTGGTAGACCACAACGATCTGGTTCGGATTATTCGGATCGATCGCAATGCCGGCTTCGCTGAACGTGCCGCCGGACGGCGAAATATCCGTGAACGAGGCGCCGGGAGCAGCCGGTAGCGCGGTTTGAGCAGCGGCCAATGCCGCGATGGAGGTCAACAGCAGCGAGCGGGAGAGAGGGCACATCGGTCCTCATTGTCACTCGCGTCCGTTCGGCGGCCAGGGACTAATTGAGAGCCATTTTCCGCAGAAGCTTGAAATCTTCAAGCATTTTGCCGCTACCGAGGACTACCGACGCAAGCGGTTCGTCCGCCATTAGGACCGGCATCCCGGTTTCCTGGCGGATTCGCTCATCGAGGTTCTTCAGCATGGAGCCGCCGCCGGTCAAAATGATGCCGCGCTCGCTGATATCGCTGCTGAGTTCCGGAGGCGTACGCTCGAGAGCGGTGCGAATGCCAGCGATGATAGCGGCGACACAATCCGACAGAGCCTCCCGAATCTCCTCGTCCTTGAGAGTGACCGCTTTGGGAAGACCATGGATCAGATCACGTCCCTTGATTTCCATGGTGGTCGGCGGATGAAGGCGATAGGCGGAGCCGATCTCGATTTTGGCCCGTTCGGCCGTTCGTTCGCCAATCAAGAGATTGTATTTCTTCTTGACGTATTCCATGATGGCGTCGTCCATCTGGTTACCAGCCACGCGGAGAGAGCGCGAATAGACAATGCCTGAGAGCGAAATGACGGCAATGTCGGTTGTACCACCGCCGATATCCACCACCATGTTGCCGCTCGGTTCGGTGATCGGCAGGCCCGCGCCAAGCGCTGCCACCATGGCCTGCTCCACGAGATGCACTTCGCTAGCCTTAGCGCGATAAGTGGAGTCGAGAACAGCACGTTTTTCTACTTCCGTAATCTCGCTCGGGACGCCGATGACGATACGCGGATGGACCAGGCTCTTGCGCTTATGCGCCTTTTGAATGAAATAGTTAAGCATTCGCTCCGCCATCTTGAAATCCGCGATCACCCCATCGCGCAGGGGACGGATGGCGACCACATTGGCTGGTGTGCGCCCAAGCATTTGCCGGGCCTCGGCGCCACAGCCTACAATTTCACCGCTAGCGCGGTTGACCGCCAGAATGGAGGGTTCGTTGAGGACGATACCCCGGCCCGCAGCGTATACCAACGTGTTCGCGGTACCGAGGTCAATGGCTAGATCGGAGGAAAATAGACGGAATATAGAGCGATAGGTCATGGACTACACCCACTTAGTGAACTCATCGGGAGGTGAGTCTCAAAACTTCAGGGTGTTTGCTGAGAATTTTGCAGGAACGCTTAGCTGACTAGCACTTTATTGCCGTCGATCTTTGTCTCAACCCGTACCAGGCGTTCGCTGACGCTGCCAAGCTTCTGATCCACCGTATCCAGACGATTCTCGATGCGGGTCAAACGCCTGTCACTTTGAAACAATCCCCAGGCGAGGGTAAGCAAAAGAGGTAGCGTGCCGAGAAAGACGTTGACAGCCGCATTGTCGAGAAGGGATCTGAGAGTCATCTCTTATTTGTTCGTTTCAGGCTCCGTCCTCTCTTCAGGATGACAGATTCCGAATTAGAATGTCATAGGCGGGCACCCGTGATGTCGTGGTTGTCCGCGGTGGCGACGATTCGTGAACATCGTCCCATTTCTCCAATGACTGCACGTGCTGGACTATATACAGAAGTGGAACGAAGATGGTCTAAACCGGAGATTGCATTGGCATGAATCGATATCGCGTAACGGCCAGGGATGAGTGCCCACAGATCCAAGTCGGTATTCCTGATGACTGGCGATCGGCCCGGTGCAACAGGCCTCTTCTTGCGGGCATGAGCTTGATTCTCCTGACCCTCATTTCGGCTGCGCAAGCCTTCGCGCAAGGCCCAGCACCACCTCAGGCGGAAGGCTCCCAGCAACTCACTCCCTACCTCCAGCCCCAGCGCCTCGTCCGAATCGCGGACGGGCGCACAATCAATCTCGTCTGTCTGGGGCAAGGCTCGCCGACCGTCGTCTTGACGGCAGGCTTAGGAGGCTGGTCTATGGTGTGGCACCGCATTCAGGGTCCGCTTTCACGCAGAACGCGCGTTTGCGCATGGGATCCTGCCGGGCTCGGCTTCAGCAGCCCGAGCCCCGAACCACAGGACGCCGTTCACGAAACTGAGGATCTCGAGGAGGCACTGAAGGGAGCGCACCTCGACGGGCCCTACGTGATGGTGGCGCACTCCGCTGGGGCCTATGTTGCCCTGCGGTTTGCCGACCAGCACCGAAGGACCGTAGTTGGAATGGTCTTGCTTGATCCCTCCATCCCCGACCAAGACGCGGTGAGAAAGCGCGTCGCGCCGAAGTTCGCGGCGTTCGGCGATGCGGCGCCGCGAGCGGCTGCGGAACGGCTGCGCCAGTGCGCCGCCGAGATCCAGAGCGGCTCGCTGAAGCGCGGCACGCCAGGGTTCGACGAATGCACGGCCGCGCCCTGCCCGCCGGGTTCTCGAGTTTGGCGGAACAACTTGCCCGGCTCAATGTCGATCCCGCGAGGCTGCTGACCCAGGCTTCGGCGATCGAAAATGTTCCTCTCAGCGGGCGCGAGGTGGTCAATCCCCAACGTCACTACGGCGACATGCCATTGATCGTGCTGACCGCCGGCAATCACCCCACGCCGCCCGATATGCCCAACGAAGTGCGGGAGCAGGCAGCGTCGTATTTCCGCGCGCTCTCGTCCGGGCACGATGCCTATGCTGGGCTATCCACACGCGGAAGGAACCAGCTCGTCCCAAATTCCATGCATTTTATCCAGCTTGAGAATCCCGCAGTGGTTCTCGGAGCGATTAACAGCGTGCTGACCGAAATTCGGCCCCAACCGCCGCATCAATCGACGGCCCACTGATGAAGGGCTGGTGATCCATTGGCCGTTGTTCCATAGCTCCTCGAACTGACGGAGAACACAGGTCGTGTTTTCATCGACGGACATAGGATCTCGCGACCAATTAAATGCGCGAGCAGAGGCGAATAGGTCTAATCCGCATCACGTAGGTTCACCAGCCGGATGTTGGATGCTCAGGGAAGGGCGGAAGCTAATCCGGTACCCGGTCCAGGGTCAAAACATAAGGCAGGTTGGCGAGCACCAGACCGGGTCTTACGCCGCGAGCGATCACCCTACCTACCAGTTTTCCGTTCTGCGGAATGATCTTGACTACCAAATTGCGAACTCCGAAGGCCGCAGCATCGTCGGATTCAATGAGCCCGGTCGACATCCCTTCGACGCCGGGTCCCTGCGATTGCATCTGGAGAATCTTCGCTGCAGGCCGCGTTCCAAGAGCCAGTGTTGCTAAAGTGCTCGAGTCCATCTGTAAGCGGACCGGCTCCTCTGCACCGCCGTTCCTCAGTATGCCCTTCCACTGGCCGATGAATTCGCTTGTCGCCGCAAAGGGTTCCGAGGGAGGCCCGGCATCCTCCTTCGGCGGCGTCCATTCGGGGAGATAGCTCGTGAGAATTTGGTCGCAAATGCCGTTAGCCAGCGCGGTTCCATCGCTTCGATTCGTGAGCGCCAAGCAGGCGAGGCCTTCTGAAGGCACCATGTAGAGTTTGGTAGCGACGCCCGGCTGTCCTCCACCTTTGAACACGTACGGGAAACCTGACTTCAAGGTGCCGGTAAACCAGCCGAACGTCGTTGCTACGCCCAAGGGCCCTACAAATACCGGCTTGTGAAGTTCGTCGATCCACCTTTCCTCAAAAAGTCTTTTCTGATCGTTGAGATGGCTCTTCATGTTCCACATCGAAAAAAGCGCGAGATCGTGCGCGCTGACGTATAGCTCTCCTGAGGGAGGAGTTGACGTGGTGTAATACGGGATCGGCTTAGCCGCAGCATCATAGCCGATGGCACTCGTTGACAACCGTACGGTATCGGTGCTGAAGAAGCTGTCATTTAAGCCGAGGGGTTGCAGAACCCGTTCCGTCATTAAGCTGCCGAAGTCTGTGCCGGTCACGTTTGATGCGATCGCGCCCAGCGCAGTAAAACCTATGTTGCTGTACTCGTAAACCGAGCCTGGCGAGTAGGCGAGTCTGCCGAACTTTTGCAGGACCGTCTTGGCATCCGGAGCTGGCGTTGGTCCGCCTTTGAAGTACCCTGAAAACATACCCGGTAACCCGCTCATATGCGCACCTAACAAGCGAACCGTAGCATTGTGGGGATTGCCGTTCGGGCCTTTGATTCCGCTTCCGGCGAGATATTGATTTCCGGGCGCATCCAGGGCGACCTTTCCCTCTGCAACCAGCGTCATCAGCATTGTTGTGGTGAAGGGTTTGGTAAGGGACGCCAGGCAGAAGGGTGTGCGGGCTGTTGCCTCAATACGCTTCTCGCGGTCTGCGAAACCAAAGCCTTCCTCCCAAACGAGACGGCCTTTATGAACCACAGCGACCGCGACTCCGGTGGCTTTTCCGCTTGCAACCTCCTGGCGAATTCGCTGTCGCACAGGAGCAAAGTCGTACTGCTCACCGCATCGTGCAGTCACTTCTGCGCTGCGCCCATAGAGCCGTGATATCGGAAGGATACTCCCAACGGATGTGGCCAGCGTACGGATGACCGCTCGGCGGCTTGTGCGTGAAGTCATCGTTACGACCGTATCAGCATTGGGGTTTAGGACTTCAGCGCCTTCGAGAAGACAGCCGAGGTTTTTGTCATCGTGTATCCCTCGCGAAGGTAGAATCGATGAGCGGCTTCTCGCGTTATTCGCGAGCGCACAATCATGGTTGCGATGCCTCGATCTGCGACCCACCGTTCGCCTTGCGCGACAAGTTTTCGCCCGATACCGGAGCCTCGGTGTTCAGCCGAAACGACTAAGCCTCCAATCTCACCGTGCATGCCGGTTGAAAGGTGGTGAACGATACTTACATCGATCCATCCGACTACGGTCTCCGCGATCTGCGCAACATAGACAACGCGGTCGGACGCCGAGCTCACCAGGGCTATGCGTTTTTTCATTTCGTCGATTTCAGCCGGGTAGCCCAGCTCGGCACTGAGTTGGGCAGCGGCTTCAGCGTCTGAAAGCGTGATCTCCCGGATCAGAATTACATGCTCGCTTTCAAAGGAGTCCGAGGTGTTTGCGCCCAATGGCGCGAGGATTTCGATTGCATAGAGATGTCCTTTGCAACAGCGTCAGTGTTGCTCAGGCAGAGTGTTAAGAACGGATTCCACGTAATCGCAATTGTTTTCTGCTCTTAGTTTGTGGTAGTCGTCGTCCTTGCCTTTTAGCGGTCCGTGGAGATACCGCTCCACGACAACACCGCAGTTGAAGGCATCTCGCATTCCTGCCGCCATTTGCTGAAACGATACTTTTGCAGGTTTGTCCCTGCTACTTAGATTGACGGCGCACAACAGAAAAATCAGGGAAGCGATTGGAACTGCTCGCATGCTCCAATCGTCTCATTTCGGCCGAGGTTTATGCCTGATGCCAATACATCTCCCAACCTAGATACTTCGTCCCGGCTTCGTGCACAATCCGCGACGAGTGAGACAGATTGGCCGCCGTGTGATGCTCGAAGCCTTGCTCGCAGATGTAGTGCAGCAGGCTTTGCAGGCGTGGGATCTCGACCACGCCCGCGCCGCCGAAGGTTTCGAGCGGATCGTTCGTGAAATGGCCGTCGCCAACGTAGGCGCGCAGCTTGCCTTCCTGGTCGCGCGTGGAGACGCGTAGATAACTCATCGGCGCTGCCTTCACGCGTCCGTATAGCGTGCCGAATGTGTTCAGCTTGCCGACCGTGCCGGCGATGATCTCCTGAAATTCCATCTTCACGTCGTTGAAGAAGTGCTTGGGGAGGTTGCTGCAGTGGAAGCAGACGGCCTTGTTCGGATCGTCGCCATAGTTGTTGTTCCAATCAAGCAGCGCGCTGGGAGTTTGGGACGCCAGCGCCAGGGCCTGCATGCCCACCACGCCGACGATATCCACTTCGCAGGCGCTCGACATCAGGTTGTTGCTCATCATGCTCATCACGGTGCAAGGGACAACGCCGAAGTACTCTTCAAGCGCGGTCCAGCACTGCACGGCGCTGATGGCGAGCTCGTTATCCTGCATCCAGCCGTCGATGACGGCGCCGAGTTTGGCCATCTTGATCAGCGACGACTCGGGTACGTCTTCAGTCGAGACGTAACTCTTAATATCGGCGAGCTTCTTCTGAGGGCTCGGGTCGTCGGCGTTCATGTTATGAATGCGGCCGAGGATTTCGGAAAGATCAATTGTAATGACCGAGATGCCATTGGCTTCGAGCAGCTTTTCGCTGTAGCGCACGGTGTTGAACGCAGCGGGGCGCGCGCCAATGGAACCAACGCGCAGACCGCGCAGACCGCGAACCACGCGGCATACGGCGACGAACCAGTCGAGGTCTTGCTTGAACTCTTCGGAATCGGGCGCCTCGGTGTGCAGCGTGGTGAGGGAATACGGGATGCCGTATTGCATCAGGTTATTGCAGGCCGACATCTTGCCGCAGAAGCTATCACGGCGATCGCGAATGGTCATCTTGTTGGGCGTGTCCGGCGTCGCCTGCACCAGTACAGGCACGTTCAAGCCGGACAGGCGCATGGTGTCGGCGATGGCGCGCTCGTCGCCGAAGTTTGGCAGGGAAACGATCACACCCTGGATCTCTTCGCGATGCTTCTTAAATAATTCAGCGCAGCGCTTGGCTTCCTGAAACGTCTCAACCGCGCCGAACTTCGATTCATCGGTCGAGAGCGCAACGGGCTCGATGCCGGCGCCCTGCATGACACGCAGCATGTCCTCGCGGCCGGTGGCGCATAGGTGATCGGGGAAGAAGCCGCGATTGCCGATGATGAGCCCGATCTTGGGCCGCTGTTGATGGTCTGGCATTAAGGTTTCCTTGGGAAAAATCGAACGAAGTAAATCAAGCCAATAATAAGCAGTAACACTCCCCACCAAATGGTGGCGTGAAGATTGAAGAGAACGGGCGGGTTCGCCGGCGGCGAGGTTAACTCATATACGCCGGTTGCGGTTATGAGCAGACCATAAGCGCTCAACAACACGCCGATAAAAAACCAGATAGAGATGAAACCAGGGCCATGCATATGTTTTCGCTTACCAGAAGATAATGTTCAGGACGAAGAAAATGACGATGACCACAGCGGCCCAAAAGAGCGGGCGCTGGATCAGCGGAAGATTGCCTTCGGATGGTATTTCGGTTGCGCCATAAACCAGGCCGGCAAGTTGGGATTCGGGTTTGGGCTTGGTGGCGAGGCTTACGACGACGGTCACGACCACGCAGATGATCCACGACCACAGAGCGCGGTACATATTTTCGGCCATATCTTTGGCGTGCGGTGAGAGCGCGATGTAGCGCAAGGCGCTGGGATCGCCTTTGACCCAGACGAACATGCCAATGGAGGAAACGGTTCCGGCGAGCAGCCCCCAAAAACCTCCGGCCGGCGAAGCGCGTTTCCATAGCATGCCGAGGATGACCGTTCCGAACAGCGGCGCGATGAAGAAGCTGAAGAGCGCCTGCACGTAGTCCATGATGCTGAGGAATTGCATGACCAGATAGGCCGTGCCGATACTGACGAGCACGCCGAGTACGGTGCACCAGCGCCCGATCGCAACATAGTGGGTGTCGCTCGCGTCCCTGCGCATGAACGCGCGATAGATGTCGTAAGTCCAGACCGTGGCGAAGGCGCTGACGTTTCCGGCCATGCCGGACATGAACCCGGCAATGAGCGCGGTGATGCCGAGGCCCAGCAAGCCGGGGCCGCAATAACGCGCGAGCATCAACGGCAGTACTTCGTTGTAAGTGTGCACGCCGGGGCCCGCCTGCGATTCGCCGACCAGCTTCTCAGGCAGCACCGCGAGCGCCAGCAAGCCCGGAAGAATGACGATGAACGGCAGCGCCATCTTGAAGACCGACCCGATGATGGGCGCCATCTTTGCGCTGCGAAGATCTTTCGCCGATAGGACGCGCTGCACCACCAAAAAGTCGGTCGTCCAGTAGCCGAAGGAGATGACAAAGCCGAGCCCGAGTATGATTCCCGCCCAGTTGATGCCCATGGGGTTGGCAGTGAACGACCCGAGACCGCTCCAAAGATGCGTGTAATCCTGGCCGGGCCAGCGCTCATGGATGCGGTGAACCATGCCGCTCCAGCCGCCCGCTTCTACCAGGCCTAAAATCGAGATCACGATAGCGCCCAGCCAGATGAGAAAGAACTGAAGAACCTCATTGAAGATGGCCGAGAGCAGCCCGCCCAGGAAGACATAAACGGCGACAGTGATGGAGGAAACCCAAATGCTGAAATGAATGTCCCAGCCCAGAATGATTTTCATGACCAGCGCCATCGAGTACATGTTGATGCCGCTCATCAGCACAGTCATAAATCCGAAGCTGATGGCGGATAGCGCGCGCGCGGGTTCGCCATAGCGCAGTTGAAGGTAACCGGGCACCGAATGAGTTCGCGAGATGTAATAGAACGGCATCATCACAACGCCGAGGAACAACATGGCGGGAATGGCGCCGATCCAATACCAATGCGTCGCCAAAATTCCGTATTGATAAGCGGACGCTGCCCAGCCCATTAGTTCGAGTGAACCGAGATTGGCTGCCACGAAGCTGAGGCCCGCGATCCAGGCAGTCATGTCTCTCCCGGCGAGGAAAAAATCTTCGCCCGTCTTGGTGTAGCGCTTCAGATAGAAGCCGATGCCAAGCACCATCGCGAAATACAGAACAATTACGAGCAGGTCGACGGTACTGAGGGAGAGAAGCTTTTCAGAGGGAACGACAGCAGCTATCAGGCTGGGCACACAGAGAACATATCATCCGCTTGTGTGTTCGCCGGAGAGGCTAGTAGCGAAACACGGAGCCGGAAGCGTTCAGGCCCCACACTGTTGCATCGGAGGCAACGGCGATTGTGGTCACCGATATAGGAACCGTTGCCCACGTCTGATTCTGTGAATCGTATTCGAAAACCTGGCCCGCCGAATCGATCCCAAAAACGGCGCCGTCAAAGCCTACGCCGATCTGGGTAAGGAACACGCCGGGGACGTATTGCCACGACTCCGTTGCCGATAAGTAGCGGTACGCCCCGCCGTCCGGATTAATGCCCCAGACGTTCGCGGCCGATCCCACAGCGATTTGCGTCAGAGTGCCTGGGACGTGCAACCAGGATTTGGTTGTTGGGTCCCAGTTGTAGATGTCGTTTTCGTAATTGATGCCCCAAACGGCTCCATCCGCTCCCACCGATATCTGCTGCAACGATCCCGGGATCCAGGTCCAGCTTTGCTCGCCGGCATCGTATTGGTAGATCTGTTCCGCTACGTTGAGGCCCCAAACGTCTCCATTTGCACCCACCGAGATTTGAGTAAGGCTCCCTGGTATATAGTCCCAACCCTGTGTTGCCGGATCGTAGCGATAAATCTGGTTGCTCGCATTCAAACCCCAGACGCTTGCGCCGGTACCGACGGCGACTTGGCTCAGTTCTCCGGGAATGGGCGTCCAGGCTTGTGTAAGTGGGTTGTAACTATAAATATTTCCTTGACCGCCCACCGCCCAGGCGCTGCCGTCCGTACCCACCGCGAGCTGGTTCATTGCACCGGCGACCTGAATGACGGGAGCCGTCGAGGGGGTCGCACCCGTAAATTGATAGATATTGTTCGAAGAGTCAACTGCCCACACGGCCCCGGTGGCAGCGGCTGAGATCTGCTTAAGAGCCGGGCTCTCAACAGCGACCCAGACGCCTGTCTGGCCGTCAAAGTGGTACACCTGACCGGCAGGGTCGAGGGCCCAGACATTGTTTCCCGCGCCAACGCTGATTTGCGAAAAATTACCGCTTGTGACGTCCCAGTTTTGGGTAAGGCGGTCGAAGTGATACGCAGACTGATTGTTGAGCGCCCACACATCGCCGTCGGCGCCTACGGTGACCTGCATCATCGCGCCGGGGGCCTGTTCGAAAGATCCGCTTCCCGGATTAAATCGATAGACGCCATCGCTCGAGTTCACTCCCCATACCGCGCCATCGAAGCCAACTGCGATTTGGATCAGAGCACCCGGAATCTGTTGCCAGCTCTGCGTGGGTGCGATGAAGTGGTATATCTGCTGCCGCGAGTTGACTCCCCAGACATCGCCGTCGGCGCCGACTGCAATCTGCGTCAAGCTTCCGGGGATGGACGTCCATTTCTGCGCAGTCTGGTTCCACTCGTAGATCCCGCCTTGCGCGTTGATGCCCCAGATCGCGCTGGCGGAACCGATGGAAATCTGCGTGAGCGCGCCGGGGAGGTTGATGAAGGCTTGCTGCTGCGTATCGTAGGTGAAGATTCCGCCGGAGCCATTCAGGCCGGCGACGGTTCCGTCCGCGCCTATCGCTACCTGCGTCAATTGACCGGGAACTGAGCTGAACTCCGACGCATAGAACAACCACGCCGCGCCGGCCCAATCGTTGGCAAAACGTCCGCCACTGATAAGCGTTTTGCCGTCCGCCGAAACGCCAAGCGACCAACCGAGCCACGCGCCTGCGCCTCCTGCGGCAACGAGCTTGCTGCCAACCTGACTCCACGTGCCGTTGCTTTGCTGGAAGACCCAGAGTGCGCCGTTACCGTTGTCCTCGGCTCCGCCTACGAAAGCCGTATTTCCGTCTGCGGAAAGCGCAACCGAAGATCCTTGGTCAGCAATGCCCGCTGCTCCGGTCCCGTTCAGTTCGGTGCCTTCGTTCCAAACGCTGCTGCTTCGCTGGTAGACCCAGGCCTGTCCGTTAGCGCCCTGCGTGTCGCCGTCGCCCGGTTCTCCAACGAGAAGCGTGTTGCCGTCGGAGGAAAACGCCACGGATTGACCGAAGCCCAACGTGTACGGGCTGGGCGAGACATTCGGAACAATTTTCGACCCTTGTTGCGTCCAGACCCCGTCCGAAGCGGCGAATACCCACGCGGCGCCTAGATTATTTCCGTCGCTCGCGGCCCCAAAAGCGATGGTCTGTCCATCACTTGAGATGGCAAGACTCGTGACGGATTCCGTTGGATTTGTGGGGCTAGTGCCAGACAAAGAGGCCCCCTGTGTCCATACACCATTGCTTCTGGTCCAGAGCGTTATCGTGGCTCCGGCATTACTGACGCCGGGCTCTCCCGACGTGAGGGCGGTATTGCCGTCGGCCGAGATGGCGACAGGCCAGCCACCGCCCAACGCACTTCCCTGCTGGGTCCAGACACCGTTGGTGCGCGTCCAGATCCAGGCGCCTGCGCCACCAATGATTGCTGTGTTCCCGTCGGCCGAGAGTGCGACCGAGTATCCCTGGCTGGAGCCACTCGACGTGTTCGATGCCACCATCTTCGAACCTTGCTGCGTCCAGGTGCCATCGCTGCCGCGTACCCAGACCCACGTAGCGCCAACCGCGGCGGAATCGAACGGCGCACCCACGATGGCCGTGCTCCCATCCGCGGAAATGGCCACTGAGTAACCCTGTTCCGCCGCGTTTACCCCCACACCCGTACTTGCACCCGAGCCTATCAGTTCCGGGCCTTGAATAAATGTGTAGGTCTGCGCATTAGCGCTCACTGCCGCGAACGCGAAGATCATCGCGCCCTGTATCCATATGTGTCGCATGTGTCTAGCCGAAAGTAGGTGAGCATTCGTATCGGAATCTCTCATACAAAACGGCGCGCGGGATGGAAGTGGGCCGGGAGAGTAGTCACCCGAGCTTCGGGGCGCCATAGGGCGGGAGAGTCATCATTTACTCCACAAGAGCAGCGCGGCTGCGAATTCGGCACTGCACCAAGAGAGCGGCGAGGCCGGACTGACCTTTTTGCCGTCTGGTGAGATGTGTTCCGGCATCAGCCCATAGGAATTGGCGTTTCGGAGCATCCAGTCGATGAAATTCCGCGCAGCAGATTTCTTCCCGTACAACGTCTGATACTCCGCAGCGGCAGCGGTCGTAAAGAAGAACACGCCGTGTCCATAGCTGGCGAGCCCCGGGTCCGGCGAATCGAAATACTGCATGCCGCCTCCCAGCTTCACCGTGTTGTTGTCATAGAACACGTTCGACAAGTCAATCTCGCGGTGATCTGGATAGCCCCAGATCACGCCGACATTGGCAGTGGTGTCCCACAGATATATCTTTTGCCCGGATTGTTCCGTTGAGCTGACGCCGCCCGCGCCTTTTTCCGCGGCGAATCTCACATCGGCATACGTCTGCCGCGTTTTGTCGAACATTTGGGGCAGTGCCGCGGAGATCTTCTGTGCGGTTGCGCGGTAGCGCTCTGCCCGAGCCGTGTCTCCGAACTCGCGAGCAATCTTTGCGGCAGTCTGCAAAGCGGCCGCATCGATCATGTTGGTTGCGGGCAAATAGCCGGTCCATTCGACAATGCCGCCTTCCCACAGCAAGCCATTCTCGCTGAGATGGTCCACCAGAAAGTCAGCCAGCTTGTAGATGAATTCAGGCTTGGCCAGCCACGCGCCCTGCTTGGCGTGATACTGATTCGATAGATAGATGTAATAGCCGTTCGAGTCCCACTCCGGCTCGTCGAACCGCGCCCCACTGCCACCATCTACCGCTTTGCCGTAGGCATCATAGCGGGCGTACCACTCGCCCGGTGTCTTCATCGGAATTTCGGTTCTGCTCCAGAACTCGATGACCTGTTTCGCTTCGTCTGGGTGGCCGGTCAACAGCAGAACCCGGGCGCACATCATGGCATCGCGCGGATAGAGCTGTGGCATGTTGTTGGTGACGAATTGGCCGGTGATATCGGCCGGGATCTGTCCATTCAAGTTGGCCGCTTTAACACAATAAAGGTTGCGCTTATAAGCTTCGAGATACTGCGCAGCCTGCGGATCGCCGGCCGAAAAAGTTGGTAAGACGCCGCGATTCATCCACTCGTTCCAATATTGGGCGGCGCTTGCTTCGAGATCCTTTTCCCGCGCTAACGATCTCACTTTCGCGATTGCATCGGACGCTGATGCAGCCGGCGCCAGCAAGACTCGAGCCCGTGGCGCTTCTCCGGCCAGCTTTCCCTTAATCGATACCGTTGCTCCCTCTATCAGGATTTGATCTGCCGATTCGGGCGCGATCGCCAGTGCGGTTCCGTTCGACCAGACCGCCATGGCGACGCCATTTTCTTCGCGTAGCGAAGTCAGCCGAATCTCCTTATTGGTCTTGATCTCCGGCCGCAGCCGTATCTGAAATCCGTACTGGCGCGCTCCCCCGGCTGTAAAGGAGAGCACCGCCGCGCCCGCGGGATGAACGAAACAAAGAACAGTCCCAGCCGCACCGTGCCGCGTTTCGGTCGTGAAGAAATTCTTCATCCCGACGGTTGTGTCGTTCTTCTTGGGCACGTCGAAAGCAGTCGATGCGATGTAATCGGCCGTGTAGTTCTCAAAATAGAAATGTTGTATGCCTTCGGCATGGGTAGCGGCACTGATGCGCTTGTCGTCGGAATAGACGGCCGTTAGATGTCCGTTACCGAGAATTGCGTAACCTTTCCACGCTGTCGCGCTATCCAAGTGAGTTACGCAACACGCCAGAAGCGTCAAGACGCCCGGTATGAACTTACGGAGTGGCATGCGCCCAGTCTAAAATAGCGCGCACAACGGGCACCAAACGCCCTGTGCGCTCGGCTAGCGCGCACAACGGGCACCAAATGCCCTGTGCGCTCGGCCATGGACAACTGGCGTAACGTTCTCTCGCTTCATACGTCCAGAAGCCAATGACTTCGTTTCTGCAAAGTCTCAGGTACGCCGCGCGAACGCTGCTGCACAGCCCGGCATACACGTTCGCGGCATTGCTATCGCTGGGTCTGGGGATCGGCGCCAATACCGCGATTTTCACTTTGACAAACGCTGTGTTCCTGCATCCGCTTCCGGTGAAGGACCCTGCGGGGGTCATTGAGCTTTTCCAGGTGGATCACGCGACTCACTCGACCATCGCCAATCTCACGCGCACGTCGCTCTCATATCCCAATTTCGTGGATCTGCGCGACCAAAATGACGTGTTCACCGGGATGGCGGGATTCACGCAGACCGGCGTGACGCTGACCGGCGCGGGAAAGCCGGTGCAGCAGAACGTGTTTCTAGCGACTGCAAATTATTTCGACGTGCTGGGCATCCCGGCTGCTGTTGGGCGGGTGTTTCGTCCCGACGAAGACCGGCTGCCGGGCGGAAACGCGGTGGCTGTTCTGAGTTACAGCCTCTGGCAGCGGCTTTACGGCGGCGACCGCGCGGCAATTGGCCGCACGATTGTATTGAATACCGTCTCTTACGAAATAATCGGCGTCGCGCCGCCGAATTTCAAGGGCACTCTGACAGTGGGGCCACCCGATGTGGTCTGGGTGCCGCTCAGTATGCACGCGCAGGTGCTCACCGGGCCCGCTGAGCAGTTCTTTAACTCGCGCCGGATGCGATTTCTCAGTGCGTTCGCGCGGCTCAAGCCGGGAGTGGATGAGCGGCGCGCACTCGCCAGCATGCAGACGATTTTTTCCAGACTCGAAGGCGAATACCCGGCGGACAACCGCGGGCGCAGCATCGAAACTTCGCCGCTATCGGAGGCTGCCTTGGGCTTTCTGCCGCGCGGGCAGACCACAGCGGCGGCTGTGGCGCTCTCGGCAGCAGTGGGTTTCGTGTTGCTGATAGCGTGTGCAAACATCGCGAACTTGTCGCTGGCGCGTGCCACCAAACGCTCCCGCGAGATGGGTATCCGAGCAGCACTCGGCGCGAGCCGCTCCAGCTTGGTCCTTCAACTATTGACAGAAGCGGAATTGCTTGCGCTCGCCGGCGGCGCATTGGGGATTGCGATCGGCTGGGCCGGCGCGCGCATCCTTTGGAATTTGCGTCCGGCTTTTCTGGCGCAGAGCTCCATCGATCTGCAGCTCGATCTGCGCGTCTGCGCGTTCACACTAGGCGTGAGCGTCCTGACCGGTATTCTGTTCGGGCTGGCGCCGGTATTTCGCGCCTCTGTGACCAATATCGCGGGCGTGCTGAACACCGGCGGCCGCGGCAACATTCAGGGCGGAGGACGGAACCGGCTGCGCAGCGTGCTGGTGGTGTGCGAAATGGCTTTGGCAATGGTTGCGCTCGCCGGGGCCGGACTTTTTATCCGCAGCATGCAAAATGCCCAGCGCATCGATTTAGGCTTCGATACTCGCGACGTTTGTCTGCTGGCTTTCGACCTTGGTTCCGAGCACATGACTTCGCCGCGCGGATTGCAGTTCACGCGCTCTGTTCTGGAGCGAGTGAGCGCGGTACCCGGCGTGGCATCGGCTGCCATTGCCGATACCGCGCCTCTGCAAGGCGGCTTCCTGCAAACCGTTTTTCATGAAAGCGACCCGGTGGATTCGCGCCTCGGCACGCTGGTGCTTACCTCCGCCGTTACGCCAAGCTATTTCGATACCTGGCGAATTCCGCTCGTCGAAGGACGTCTGCTGAATAGTTTCGACCGCGCCGGAACGCGTCCCGTCGCGGTGATCTCTGAGGCGATGGCGCGCCGGCTCTGGCCGGGACAAAAGGCAACGGGCAAGCGCTTCCATTTCGCCACCGCGGGGCCCGGCGGCCTGCTTGAAGTGGTCGGCGTAGTGAAGCAAACCACGGTCATCAATATCGGCGAGGTGCCGCAGCCGGTCGCCTACATGCCATTGGAACAGGATTACCAACCGTTCCAGGTGCTGGCGGTTCGCGCGTCTGTGCCGCCGGAACGTTTGCTGCCCAGCATAACAGCGGCTGTCCAGTCGCTCGACCCGGATCTTGCGTTGCTGAATCCGGCTACCATGCAGCAGGTAATCGGGCAGGCGCTTTGGGCTCCGCGCATCGCCGCTGCGCTGTTCGGACTCTTCGGGGTGCTGGGCATGGTGCTGGCCGTCATCGGCGTGTATGGAGTGATGGCCTATATGGTTCTGCAGCGAACGAGCGAGATCGGCATTCGCGTGGCGATGGGCGCGCGTGCATCGGACGTGATGCGAATCGTGGTGGGGCAGAGTCTCCAGCTCGCTGTGGCAGGTATCGTAGTGGGCCTTTGCGCTGCATTAGCGCTGACGAGGCTGGTTGCCGATCTGTTGTTCGACGTCTCGCCGAACGACCCGCTGACGTTTGCGGCTGTCGCTTGTATTTTGGCTGCGACGGCGCTGATCGCTGGCGGGATTCCCGCATGGCGCGCGGCCCGAATCGATCCGGTGCGGGCGCTACGGCAGGAGTGAGGGTTGGCAGATTCACGCCATTCCGCTAGAGCATTTAGATTCTTGTCAAGTTGAAGGCTCAAGTCAGGAGAAGGGCGAAGGCACTTCATTTCTTGAGGTCCTGGAGCCGCAGCAGGAACTCGCTCACGCGATCCCACTTCCAAAGCAGTAAGACCGGAACGATGATCCACAAGGCCGCGCCTAAGGCTAGCCCCGCTTGGGCCCAGCGGCGCCGCTCTGTGAGCAGCGGAACCGGCGAGCTTCGCAGAGCCAGCCATGCGAACAGTATCGCTACAGCGCCTTTTTCCAAGCCGAGTAAGTTGACGTAAGAAACGATTCCCATAATCAGGGACGCGGTTGCAAAGGCGTATTTCTGACCCAGCACATAGGCGCTGGACTCGTTGTTAGTATTCATATTGACTCCGTGCGTGAAGGAAGTTCCCTCTTGATTTGGAAGGGGTTTTGGCCGAGCAACGGGAACATTACAGCGGCTATGACCAGAGGCAGGAATTGGAACCAGATGGCGAATCTGCGATCCGGGATGAATTCAAATAGCTTGAAGACGATCAGCGCCAGCACAAGCACGGGCAGCCAGCGACGTTCGCTCCAGGCGGGGTGGCGTATGAGAGGCTTGCTCGGAAGCGGCGCGAGACTCCCTGCTATTTGTTGCCAGACATCGGCCGGGTAGGTTCGCCTTGCCTGGGAGGACCAGAGACGTGCCAGATCTTGCAGGTCCTTCAGTTCATGTTGGCAGGCCAAGCAGGTCGCAAGGTGCGCTTCGATTTCCGAAACAGATAGTGGCGGCTCTTCGCCATCCATCAAGGCCATAGCCGCGAGTTGGACTTCCTGGCAGTTCATCGTTTTCCTTCCAATCGTTCGCGCAGTTCTTTACGTGCGTAGAAGAGGCGGCTCATGACGGTACCGAGGGGTATTTCGAGCCGGCTGGACAACTCTTCGTAGGACAAGTCGTCTAGATGGCGCAGCGTTAATATTTCGCGGTTCTGCGGCGACATGTTGGCTAGCGCCTGTTCTAATGCCAGGCGTTCTTCCAGGCTGCTGCTACTGTTGCTTGCGAGAAGCTCCGGATTTTCGAGGGTATCGGTTTTTTCCCGTTCGCTACGGCCCGTCAACTTCCAGCAGCAGTTGCGGAGAATGCTGTAGAACCAGGGATAAAAGCGGCGAGTTTCGTCAAAGTGCTGCAAGTAAGAGTAGGCCCGCAGGAATGCTTCCTGCATCGCGTCTTCAGCATCCTGCCGGTTTCCCGTGATGGCGATCGCGTGCCCCATGGCTTCGGCCTGGTAACGTTCGACCAGAAAGCGAAAGGCATTCGCACTGCCCTGCTTGCATTTCTGGATGGCCGCCGCGTCGTCCAGGGTCTGTCCTCTCACTGCAACGTATCCAGGCAGGACGGAGAATATTCAACAAATTCCGGGGAAAAATGAAGCGACACGAGCAGCAAAAGGCAGCCAACATATTTCGGTACCGTAGTACGCGCTGCCTGGAGAATGGGTCACCAAATCATAATTGCTCTGGTCCCCCCCACTCGGTCGGGTGTAGATCGGCGGCGGATAGCGATTCATGATACCTAAATAAGTAAGCTCATGAGCCAGGACCGGAATCAACCCAGAGCACTAAGCGAAAGGTACTTGCGTGCGTCCACTCTTGGCGATCTGACTCCGTTAGCCGCTCGCATTGTCTTGGTTGAGTACGATGCGCAATGGCCGCAGCGATTTCAACAGGAGGCCCAGCTAATCCGAACAGCGCTGGGCCAGCACGCCTTACGTATCGAGCATGTCGGATCTACGTCCATCCCTGGCCTTACGGCTAAGCCGATCGTTGACATCGTTCTTGTCGTAGCCGACTCTCGCGACGAAGCAGGATATGCTCCGGCTCTGGAGAAAGCTGGCTATCGGCTCCGTATCCGTGAGCCCGGATGGCACGAGCATAGGATGTTCAAAGGCGGCAACGACGAGGTGAATTTACACGCGTTCTCAACGGGGTGCCCTGAAGTCGACCGCATGCTGGACTTCCGCGATTGGTTGCGGGGCAATGAAGAAGATCGCGAGCTATATGCCCGGACTAAACGAAGACTCGCGCAGGAGGATTGGAAATACACCCAGAACTATGCCGACGCGAAAACAGAAGTGATTGAACAGATTTTATCGAAGGCTTCGCGCACGGCACGGTCGCCGACAATCCAGGCTCAACTCGGAAAGTAAACGCTGGGCCATTTACGGTGGATCTATGGTCGGAAGTGTTTATGACGCCGACGAATAAGCAGAGCGAACTATTTGAACCCTTAAAGCGCCACGTTCGTAATACAACTACATGGGCTCCTTGTCTGGCCAGTTGAAGCAGGTCTTCCGTCGTTTGAGGCGCGCTCCGATGTTTACCTTCGTCGCCGTTCTTACGCTATCCCTCGGCATTGGCGCCAACACCGCCATTTTCAGTGTTCTCGAAGGTGTCTTGCTCAAACCGCTCCCCTATCCGGACCCTGATCGCCTGGTTGGCCTCTGGCTCACGGCTCCAGGCATCAACATCAAGAACCTGAACATGGCCCCTTCGGTTTATTTCACTTATCTTGACCAGAACCGCACCTTTGAAAGCCTCGGCCTCTATACCGGCGACGGGGTAAGCGTCACCGGCATTGGCGAACCCGAACAGGTGCGCGCCTTGGATGTCACTTACGGTCTCTTCCCCACTCTGGGCGCGACGCCTGTCCTCGGACGTTTGTTCTCGGCCAAGGACGATTCGCCCGGCTCCGCCGAATCCATCATTCTTTCCTATGGCTACTGGCAGCGGCGCTTCGGCGGCGACCGCTCCATTATCGGCAAGCGTCTGAACGTCGACGGCAAGCTGCGCGAAATCGTCGGCGTCATGTCGCGCCAATTCCGCTTCCTCGATATGAATGCCGAGCTATTCCTTCCAATTCAGTTCGATCGTTCCAAAACAACCCTCGGCAATTTCAGTTGGGAGGGCGTGGCCCGTCTGAGACCCGGCGTCACCCTTACTCAAGCCAACGCGGATGTCGCGCGTATGCTCCCCATCGTCAATAGAACCTTTCCGCCGCCGCCCGGCTTCAGCGTGAAGCTTTTTGAGAATGCCCACATTGCACCTGCGCTCCGTCCGTTCAAGGAGGACCTGACCGGCGACATCGGCCCAACTCTGTGGGTATTAATGGGAACTATCGGCATTGTGTTGCTGATCGCCTGTGCCAACGTCGCGAATCTACTGTTAGTCCGCGTTGAATCGCGGCATCTTGAACTGACCATTCGCGCGGCCTTAGGCGCCTCCACAGGTCGTATCGCTTACGAACTGCTGTTCGAGAGCGTAACGGTGGCCGTTCTTGGAGGTCTCGCCGGGACTATTCTGGCATTTGCCGCTTTGCGTTTCCTCCGCGTACTCGAGTGGTCGGGGCTTCCTCGGATCTCGCAGATCGGCATCAACATGCCCGTTCTATTTTTCGCTGTCGCTGTTTCGCTCTTCACCGGTTTGCTGTTCGGACTGGCGCCCGTGCTGAGGTATGCAAGCTCGCGTCTGGCAGGGAGCTTGCGCGACGGCGGAAGATCCGTCAGCGTTAGCCGGGAAAGGCATCGCGCACGTAATACCTTGGTTGTCCTCCAAGTCGCCCTCGCTCTGATCCTGTTGATCAGTTCCGGTCTGATGATCCGTACATTCCGCGCTCTCAGCCACGTACAGCCCGGCTTCTCTGTACCCGGACAGGTACAGACGCTTTCGCTCTACATTACCCAAACGCAAGTGCCGGAACCCGCCAAGGTTTTGCGCATGGAGCAAGACATAACGGACGCATTGCAAGCCATTCCGAGCGTTCGGAGCGTCGCCATTACGACTGCCGTCCCCATGAACGGCAACCAGAGCTCGGATGTGCTGTTTGCCCGCGATCACACGTATCGCGAAGGACAGCTCCCTCCCATCCGCCGTTTCATCTATGCTTCTCCGGGCCTTTATAAAACGATGGGTACCCCGCTTCTCGCCGGCCGCGATTTCTCTTGGAAAGACAACAACAAAGAAGCGCTTGTCGCGATCATCTCCGAAAGCCTCGCTCGCGACTTCTGGGGCAGCGCCGCAGCCGCGCTGCACAAGCAGATTCGCGAGGGGATGAATGACCAATGGCGTGAAATCGTTGGCGTTGTCGGCGACGTCCATTTTGACGGCGTAGATAAACCCGCTCCCTCCGCCGTTTATTTCCCGCTGCGTCTCAGCAATTTCGAAGGCGAGAAAGACTCCATCCAGCGTGGCGCCACGTTTGTCATTCGCACCCGGCGCGCCGGTTCCGAGAGCTTTCTCAAAGAAGTGCGGCGCGCCGTCTGGGCTGTCAACCCCAACGTTCCGCTCGCGGAGGTTCGCACCCTTGATGATTTTTACCGTAAATCGCTGGCCCGCACTTCGTTCACCTTGGTCCTGCTTATTGTCGCTGCAGTGATGGCCTTGATTCTAGGCTCAGTGGGAATTTATGGAGTGCTCGCCTATACAATCTCGCAACGCCGGCGCGAAATCGGCATTCGCATGGCTCTTGGCGCCCAAACGGCCGAAATAGCAGCCATGTTCGTTCGCTACGGCATGCTGCTCGTAGGCATCGGTGCAGCTTGCGGAGTGCTATCGGCTTTGGTCCTTATGCGGTTGCTCTCGACGCTCCTCTATGGCGTAAAATCAGCCGACCCGCTGACTTATACCGGAATGTCGTTGCTTCTGGTCTTCATCGCATTTGTCGCAAGCTACCTGCCTTCGCGCCGTGCCGCGGCTATTGATCCAGCGACCGCCCTGCGTCTTGATTAGATCGCGTGACTCCGAGTCACGATACAGCAATGACCGCGTCTCCGACGCGCAGGTCAACATAGATACACTGCGGTCGCCAAGGGTTGATCTATACATGGCGTTTTGGCGAGCAATCCTGACTGCGAGTCGGGCCACGAGCAAATTTAGGCCGGGCGGCTATCTAAACACCGTCGGGCTCTGCGGAATCGCTTCGCCGTCGCTGCGCGGATCGGCGCCCGCGAAGTTCACGTCTCGCTTGGAGTCATGCATAACGGCCTCGCCTTGTCCCACGGTGAAGGAAAACGGCTCCAGCAGCTTGATCTCGTGACCACGCTTGGTCAACTCCTCACGTACGGTCTCAGGCACGCGCGATTCCATCTCCACGTCGCAGCCTTCGAAGGTAGGCTTGGTGAAGCGCGCCGCCTCCAGAGCGGCCTGCAGATTCATGCCAAAATCCACCACATTCGCGACGAACTGCGCGTGCGCCTGCGCCTGGTTCCAACCGCCCATGATGCCGAATCCGATCGTCATGTCGTCCTTGCGCATGAACGCGGGGATGATGGTATGCAGCGGTCTCTTGTGCCCGGCAAGCGAGTTCGGCTTGCCCGGCGTGAGCTCGAAACCGGCGCCGCGGTTCTGGAACGAAAAACCAGTGCCAGGCGCCACCATGCCAGTGCCGTAGCCGGCATAGTTACTTTGAATCAGCGAAACGATGTTGCCGTCCTTGTCGATGGTGGACAGATAAATCGTCGAGTGGCCTCGGGCGTTCAATTGCTGAGAGATCTGCGATGGAACCACTTGGCAGGCGGCATGATCCATCCGGATCAATTTCGCGCGTTCATCGGCCAGTTCCTTCGATACCATCTGCTTCACGGGAACCGGAGTGAAGCGCGGGTCGCCAACGTAATGAACCATGTCGGCATACGCCAGCTTCTTCGCCTCAATCATCACGTGGAGCGCGTCCGCCGAATTGTGCCCGTAACTTGCCAGCGGAAAATGCTCCATGATGTTGAGCATGGAAAGAGCCGCAATGCCTTGCCCGTTGGGAGGCAACTCGTAGACTGTCCAGCCCCGATAGGTGGTCGAAATTGGTTCCACCCATTCGGGTTGGAAATCGGCAAAATCTTCGATGGTGTGCGTGCCTCCCTGCGCCCGCAAGAAATCAACCATCACCTGCGTCATTTTGCCGTTATAGAAAGCGTCGCGGCCGTGCGCCGCAACCTGGCGCAGCGATTCGCCCAACGCGGCATTCTTAAAAGTGTCGCCGAGCCCGGGCGCCGAACCTCCAGGCAGGTAGGTCTCCGCATATCCCGGCTGCTTCAGCAGCGACTTGGCGCGCCAGTAGCGCGCATTCTTTTCGGCTAACGGAAATCCGTTCTCGGCATAGAAGATGGCCGGGGCGAGGAGCTTCTGAAAGGGCAAACTGCCGAAGCGATGCATGAGCGCGTCCCACCCCGCGACGCAACCCGGCACATCGATGGTGTGCACGCCGATGGGATCCAGCTTGTCTATATGGTGCGCCTGCAGATACTCGATCGTGAGCGCCTTGGGCGTCCAGCCGCTCGAATTCAGTCCATAGAGCTTGCCGGTCTTTGCTTCATAGACGATCGCAAACAGATCCCCGCCCATGCCATTGACATAGGGCTGCGTCACGCCCATCACCGCATTCGCAGCAATGGCGGCGTCTACCGCGTTGCCGCCGGCCTCCAAAATCTGGGCCCCAGCCTGCGAAGCCAGAAATTGCGGAGCGGCGACGATTCCGTACTTCGTCACCACCATAGACCGCCCCTGGTCGGGAACCGAGGAAAACTGCTGTGCAAATACGACGCCCACGATCGCAACCGCTAGAACAACAAATCTCTTTTTCATCAGTTAGTGGATTGTTCGAGTCTTCCGATTCATGTAATCGAGCAGTAAGTAGTTTCCCAGCGTGTAAGGTGTCGTGAAATACGCCTTGCCGGAGCACATCTGAGTTACTTTCTGGACAAATTGCACCAGGCCGTAATCGCTCGCCAGCATGAAGGTGTTAATTAAGATGCCCCGCTTCTTACAACGCGCGACCTCTTCCAACGTCTGGCTGATGACCAGCGGATCGAGCCCGAACGCGTTCTTGTAAATGCGCCCGTCTTCGAGCGTCAAGGCGGAAGGCTTTCCGTCCGTGATCATCACGATTTGCTTCATGTCCTTTTTTTCCTGCGCCAGCAGCCGCTGCGCCAGAATCAAGCCATCGCGGGTGTTCGTGTAGTACGGCCCCACTTGAACTCGCGCCAATTCCGAAATTCGCATCTCTTCGGCCGAGTCGTGAAATAGCACGCAACGCAAGGAATCACCCGGATATTGAGTGCGGATCAAATGCGATAGCGCGAGCGCCACTTTCTTAGCGGGCGTGAAGCGGTCTTCGCCGTACAGAATCATGCTGTGGCTGCAATCGAGCATCAGCACCGTTGCGCAAGAACTCTGATATTCCGATTGGTGAACGTGCAGATCCGAATATTCCAGGTTCAGCGGCAGGCTCAAGCCTTCGCGCTCGATTGCGGAAAACAAAGTGGCGCTGACATCCAGATTCATGGTGTCGCCGAATTCGTAGCACTTTGCTCCGCCGCTGGCGTCGATGCCGGTGGCGAGGTCTCGAGTGTCATGCGCGCCGAAGCTCGATTTCCCCAACGACCCCAGCAGATCCTTCAATGTCTTGAAGCCCAGAAAATCGATCGCCTTATCGGTCACCTCGAAGCGCGGACTGCTTTCGGGGCCTCCGCTGGCGCCCGGCGCGGAGGGCGTTTCGGGCGGCGGCCCTTCGGTGTTGATGTAACCGGCTTCTTCGAGCTTCTTCACCAGCCGCTCAATCAGCTTCTCGCGCTGCTGGGCGGACATCTGCTCCAAACGCTCCCGTATCTGTTCGAGCTGCTCGGGATCGAACAACTCATCGCTTTCGAGCGCGCGCGCGATGGCTTGTTTAAGGTCTTCGAGCGTATGCTCATTCATTTCGGAGAACTGCAGGTACGGATTGTCGTATCCGCTTTGAAGCAGATAGTCGGAGAGCGCCTTCAGCAGGTCCTCCATGTCGAGGCCGAGGTCCTCTTCCGAAAATTTCGAGTAGGAGATTTTACGCATGTGCTCTCCTCTGCCTGTTAGTTCAGGTTGCGGCGTCCACCTCCAGGGCCGCCACGCCGTGGATCGCCGCCCTTGCGATACTCCTCCCTCTCTTCGCGGCTGCGTTCTTCTCGCGATGAAGCGCGCTCGCCCGCCACGAATTCAAGCTCCTCATTGCGGCTGATTCGCCGGTGCGCGTAAAGGCCCTCCAGGATGAACTCACCGGCCGAGGCGCGTAGCGCGTCGCTCTCGTTCTCGGAGAGACCCAGCTTCTTGGTGAATTCCAGCAAATCCTGAATGCGGCCAAGCTGTTCGACCATGGCATGAGCCGGCGTTTCCTCATCCAAGCGAAGCGAGCCGCCCAGTTCGAACCACTGCACCACCTGGCGCAAGTTCACGCCATCGAAGTACGAGCTGTAGACTTTGCCGACTGCATTGCGGATGATTTCGCGCGCCACTGCGTCCCCGCCTTTCAACTCGCCTTCATACTCGAGCTCGAGTTTGCCCGTAATCGAAGGCAACGCCGCGTAGAGATCGAGGATGCGCGGCACCGCACTGCTCTCCCGTGTCTTGAGCGTTCGCCGCTCGGCGTTCGAGACAACGTTTTCCAGAACCGTAATGGGAAGCCGCTGCGAAACGCCGGAGCGCTTATCGACACGCTTATCTTCGCGCGCCAGGAACGCGACCTGCTCGACCACTTCGTGAATATAAAGCGGAACTTCGATCTCCACGGGCGACCGGCGGCGCGTCCATGCCTCCTGCCGCGTGATGTCCATGCCCTGGGCAAGCGTGTGCGGGTAATGCGTGCGAATCTCGCTGCCGATGCGGTCCTTCAGCGGAGTGATGATTTTGCCGCGCGCCGTGTAGTCCTCCGGATTCGCGGTGAACACTAGCATCACATCGAGCGGCAGGCGAACCGGGTAACCTTTTATCTGAACATCGCCCTCCTGCATGATGTTGAAGAGGCCCACCTGCACTTTGCCCGCGAGATCCGGCAGCTCGTTGATCACGAAAATTCCGCGGTTGGCGCGAGGCACCAGGCCGTAATGAATGGTCAACTCGTTCGAGATGTCTTGCCCCGTGCGCGCAGCCTTGATGGGATCGATATCGCCGATCATATCGGCGATCGTCACATCGGGAGTCGCCAGTTTCTCGACGTATCTTTCTTCCTGCGGCAGCCACGCGATGGGCGTTTCGTCGCCAAGCTGGGCCGTTTTCTCGCGGCATTGTTTACAGATCGGCCGCAGGGGATGATCGCGGATCTCGCAACCGGCGATGTAGGGCATTCGCGCGTCCAGCAGGCGCGTGAGCAGGCGCGCGAGCCGCGTCTTGGCTTGACCGCGCAAGCCTAACAGGATGAAGTTATGGCGCGAGAGAATTGCATTGACCACTTGTGGGATGACCGTGTCTTCATATCCCATTACGCCAGGAAATAAGGGTTCTCTGCGCTCCAATTTGCAGATCAAATTGCTGCGCAGTTCTTCTTTAAGTGTTCGTTCAGGCTGAAGCTGATCGAAAAAACGGCTGGAGCGAAGCGCGCCCAGCGTCCGTGGCAAGTCGGAGTGAGGCATTAGGTAGACTCGCTAGTCGATTGTCAGACTCAAGTCTAGCAACGCAATGTTGAGAGCAACAAAATCGCGCCGTGCGCGGCACAGGCCAGAATAAGGACGAATGTCAGATTCCGCAAAGTTATCTGATGCCGGACCCTTGTTGCTGTCCGAAGCACGCGTACAAAAGCTTCTGCATCTACACGAGCTGCTGCCGGTCATCGAAAAAGCGCTGATCGAGTTCTCTGCTGGGCGCGTGGCGCAGCCGCTGCGCAGCATTGTTCCGGTTGCCGCGCATGAAGGTTGGTTCGGTCTGATGCCGGCCGTGTATGAAGATGTCTTCGGCGCCAAGCTCGTGACCGTATTCCCGAAGAACGCAGAACGCGGCCTGCATACTCATCTTGCGGCCATTCATCTGTTCCGCGCCGAAACTGGTGAGCCGCTGGCCGTCATGGACGGGCGTTTCATCACGGCTTGGCGCACGGCCGCAGTCTCAGCCCTCGCGACGAGACAGTTGTCGCATCCCAAGGCTCGCGTGCTGGCCATTTTAGGAAGCGGTGTCCAGGCGCATACGCATTTTGAAGCCTTGCGCCGGCAGCCGCCGTTCGAGGAAGTTCGCGTATGGAGCCGCACGCCCGAGCATGCGCGCCGATTTGCGGATGAAATCGGCGCCGCTGCCATGCCGGTCGAACAGGCGGTGCGAGGGGCAGACGTGATTGTGACCGCAACCAGCGCCTCCGACCCGATCGTGCGCGGCGAGTGGGTGAAAACGGGCGCCTATGTGAACGCCGTGGGTTCCGTTGGTCTCCGGGCCCGCGAACTCGATGAGGAACTGATGAAATCTGCGGCTGTGATTGTCGAGTCGCGCGAATCGGCGCGTCATGAATCGGCCGAAATCGTGCAGTCCGGGGCTCCTATCCACGCCGAGTTGGGCGAGCTGCTCGGCGGCACAGTGAGAAAGCCGGAAGCCGGAACAACCGTGGTGTTCAAATCGCTCGGCATCGCCGTTGAAGATATCGCGGCCGCGCGTCTGGTCTATCAGGCTGCGCTGCGGGACGCGTGAATCTAAAACACTGTGCCCTCGGCTTCTCCGCTGACCCGCTTCGGCTCGACCCAAATGATCAGCGCCGCAACGCTTGATCCTATTGCTGTTCCAGCGCCTCGCTGATTCGCCCCCTAAGGGAGGGATCCTTCGTGGCTTGCCCGAGTTGCGACAGCCAGAAACGAGCTGTCGAGCTGACCTCCAAATTCGGGTCCTTTGTCAGCGCTATCAGCGCGTTCGCGGCCGCTTCCCCACCGACCCGCTCCAGACCCTGCGCGGCTAGCCCACTGAACGCGCCGGACTTGAACACGGCCATCGCCTGCAAGTACGGCACAGCTACCGGATCGTCTAGGTAGCTCAGCTCGACGGCCGCGTCCGTCACCTCGTCGTACGAGTTCGATGTCTCCAATTTTGCCTTTAGCTCTTCGCAGACGGCAGACAGCCGGGCCGCGTCCCGAGGGAGGACATCAACGCGAGGCAAAACCGCCCACGACGCGAAACCTGCAGGGAGTTCCTGTTGCGCCCCTGGCACCCGGATTAGGCGCACCCTGATCTGGTACGTTCCCACCTCAGCGAACGGATACCACTCGTTGAGAACCAGAGTTTCCATGTACGTGTCGCCCGGCTCTATCCCAACTACCCACGACCTGCTAGCCCCCTCGTGCAGCGGAAGATTTGATAGCACGGTCTTCCCGTCCGGCTTGTCAATCGATAGCTCGAAGGCCTGTCTTCTATCCTGGCCAAGATTTATGCGCGTAGCGCTGTTCAGATGATTGAAAATCATGACGCGCATGAGTATGGGTTCGTGCAAGCTTACATTCGTAGAGACAAGCTTGTATTCAATCGAAAGTCCCTCGCTGCCGTCGCGCTGCTGGCCGTTCATCGGCCGAAGCTGTCCCGCAGCTAGGATCGTGAGCAGTAGTGCGCGCCAGTACATTTCATTCACCCCTACTGGGCGATAGGCCCATACACCGACGTCACGCCGGACTTGGTCACCGAGTAGTACCAAAAGTCCTCGGCAGAATAGACAGATCGCGTGATCGAAAGCGGTCCGCTGATGTTCTGGTACGCACCGTTAGCGACGCAGGAACATTGATATCGCCAATACTGCGTAGCCGTGAACGACCCGCTGAAGGAAGGGATGGGGAAGCCGGTGGATGGCAGCCTCTGAGTATCGTAGATGACTCCATCAGGCCCTGGAGCACCGGGGCTCGGGGTGATAGTTGGGTTAGGACTGGAGACGGTGGGAAACGGCGGGCTCGGCCACGGGTACGGGTTCGCCGTTCCGGGGTAGTTAACGAGCTCGGTTACGGTACACGCCGCAAGATCTTTCAGGTTGCCGGTGCTGGAGGCCCATGAGTAGGCGAATTGAAGGGTACCGTCGCCGGCATCCTGACCGCTCGTCTGCTGGAAGTTCGTAGGGTAGGCGCATAAGGTTTGCTGCGTATTTTGCGGCTCCCAGGTAATGACCGGGCACTCCATGCGCGGGATGTTGTTCTGTAACTTCACCTGCGCGCTGCCCGTCACGCTGCCGGGGCTCATGAAATTCGAATAGGCATTCGCCACCTTCACGATCCCCGCGTTCGTGCTCGCCCAGTTATAGGCTTCCGAGGTGACGTCATACCAGTACTCGTTGCAGCCGTCCAGGGCGTCGGCGGCATCGCCCGCCCCGGTGGAAACGGCCCCGGACAACGGACTTGGCGCTAGCTTCGTCTGCGCGTACCCGCAGCAGCCGGCGCAACCGTAATAGCCGTGCCCCAACTCTTATCCATCACCAGCTTGCCTTCATATAGATAACCGACGCCGATATGATCCAGATCGCGCGATTCGTAGGAGCCCATTGTGACATCAGCAGGAATCGTTTTGCCGTCCTTGTCGGGAATCTGTCCCCGGATGATCTCGCCGACATCGGCCCAAATCTGCTCCCCGGCTCCAACTGCTCCTCGATGGAGCAGCGACGGAGCGACAGAGAGCAGTGCCTCGCACACATCGACGGAAGCGGCGAAGCTACCTCCCGATCGGGGTGGACGGCATGACGTGAACCTCCGGTGTTGCCGCCTTGAAGTCGTCTGATTGCAGAGTGAGCGTTTCCCGGCAAGGCGAATTGCCGACTCTGAAAGCCGCGTGAACTCCGCGGCGGCCATTTATCGGCAGCGAGACCTCCGCGCTTGAAAGCGTAGGCGGCCACGTTACCGCGCTCCCAGGACATGCTTCAGAATCGGTTAGGCGGTAAAGGTACGCTCTAAAGTTGTCGTTCTCGAGAGATACCAGCACAAGCGAAAGGTGCTCTTCCACGCTGTCGGCAAACAGCACGGCCCCGCTGTCAGGAGCCCAATAGAACGAGTCCGAGCGGAAGCTGTGCGTCTCGCTTGGCGGCGGGTGATCGCTGTAGAAAGGCCAATTGCCTGCAACGACAGGATAGATAAGCTTGCCAACCAGGTCCATGTCGCTCCTCGCGATTCCGGGCTCCCGATTGTGAGCCCAATCTTGAGCTAGGTCGTAGATCACGTATTCTTCGGACGTAACGGCCTGTGCCGGATAGAACTTCCGCCTTACCAGCCAGCGCTGGTTCGGGGCGATGATCGGGCTGAACCCATAGAACGAATCACGCAAGGAACCATCAGTAAGCCGAACAATCTCTATGTTGTACAAGGCTGGCGTCGCTAGGCCAAATACCACCAGCTCATGTCCAGCGATTGGGCACGCCTGCTGAACCGTCTCCATAACGGCCGGGAAGACGATGGCTTTGTCGAGAATTCGAATGCGCAGTTCAGAGCGGGAGTTCGACGGGTCTGACGCTATTGTTACCCCAGGTGGCACTGGGATAGATGCACCAGGTCGGCCGCATAACTCCGGAAAGTCCTGTGCCACCTGCCCGAACGCAATCGAGCCGGCGCTCAGCGCAAGTGACAATAGAAGACGTTTACCATTTGGCCAGCGCATATCACCTAAGCCTTATCCCGTAAAAGTTCCCGTAGTCGGGCAGCAAGTGCACGCTGCACGCTTGGGAAGAAGAGAAACTGTCAATATGCCCTGGCGTGCTGCACGCTGGGCAATAATCTTGAACGGTTTTGGTCGAATTAGTCTGATCGCTGCTGTTTACCAGCAACACTTGGTCTCCGCAATTCCAATCGGCGTTAGACGTGGCCGGATTGGGGTTCGTAGCCAGACTGGTACCGCCGGAGAGAACTGTATTGCAGGAACCAGTGATGCTAGTAACTTGGTAGAAAGTGTTAGAGCTTGTCGCGCCCGTGGGCAGAGGGCATCTATTCGTATTTACGTTCCACGTCTTCAGAATTCCGTTGCTGCTAGATACACCCGTCCCGTTGATCACGACCTGACTCATAAAGTTCGGGTTCAAGGTCGTAGTGTAATCCGAGCAGCCGGATGCTCCGGTAATGATATACGCGGTGGCAGGCGTTCCCGCAGCACAGGTGGATTCGTAAAGCGCATTATAAGTGGAAAATCTCGTCATCCCGAGCACGTTAAAACTCACCGCCACGCTGGCACTGGCGCCCTCGCCGGCCGTCCAACTGGCACCCACCGACGTGTATTCGCCACTGCTCAGCGAAGGCCGATTAAAGGTGTAGTTGTAGGTTCCTGCCCCAACTCCATTCGCTTGTCCGAGCGTTACAGAAGAAGCGCCACTCAACGTGACGGTCAAATTGCCGGTGACGCCGCTGGGCCCTGAAAGCACGACGCTAACTTGATCCTGTGTAATGTTCGCCGCCGTGATCTGCACTTGCACCGCGTTCTGCGTGTTCTGCGGCTCAAATCCTTCAACCGGACACTCCAGGCGCGCAAGCTGGCGCTGCAATTGGATCTGGGTGCTCCCGGTGACCGTGCCGGGGCTCATGAAATGCGAAGTAGCATTGGGCAAGTTCACGATCCCCGAATTCGTGCTCGCCCAGTCATACGCTTCCGAGGTGAGATCCACCCAGGAATCGGAGCACATGTCTTCGGATTCGGCCGTGTTGTTCCCCTGCGTGCCGACGCCTCCCGCAAACGGATTCGGCAGCAGCCGTTGCCCCTCATATCCGCAGCAGCCCGCGCAACCGTAATAGCCGTGGCCCCAGCTCTTGTCGATCACCAGCTTGCCTTCATATAGATAACCGACGCCGATATGATCCAGATCGCGCAATTCGTAGGAGCCCATGGTTACATCGCGCGGGATGGTTTTTCCGTTCTTATCCGGAATCTGGTTGCGGATGATCTCGCCGACATCGGCCCAAATCTGCTCCCCCGGCTCCAACTGCTTCTCGATGGTGTAAGAACTCTTGCCTTTGTTATAGAACAACGTTACTGCCGCATGCGTCGCTCCGATTCCACCGTTTCCCGCCGTGATCAGTGAATTATGCGTGCTGTCCACGTGCCACATGCTGCCTTTCCACAAATGGGAAACACCTTCGGAAAACGGAGTTTGCAGCCCGTAACGGCCGCTCTCATCGAAGCTCGTTGCGATCGGAACGACATCCCCTCGGCGTCCTTGGTAATTCAGAACGATGGTCGCCCAATACGCGTCGAGAGGAACGCCGGTACCCGTTTCCGCCAGGTTCAGCACGCGGGTCGTACCCGCAGCCAACGCCATGTCCGGTAGCGCGACCGACGCGCTCTGGCTTGGACTGCGCCACAGAAGCGACGCTCCCACCGGTAACGGGGCAGCCGTGGTGTTGCGCAGAAAGATCTGCGGAACCAGTTTCGTCCCGGCCGGGAACATCAACACCGGATCGGGATTCACCAGCGCCATCATCGGCGCGCGCATCGTATGAAGCCTCGGCTTCTCCGCCGGATCGCGCTCGAAGCTCTTCATCGTGGCCGACATGCCGGTCGTCTCGTCGAACACGATGTGCGAGGTGATCAGGTTGCCGCCGCCCGTCGGAACCAGCACCGTCACCCCGCCTTCGGTTCCCGCCAGGTGTGCCGCCTGCGTGATCGCGCGCAGATCCAGCCGCTGCATCGCGTTCGGACCTAGGTTCACAGCCTGCGTGTATTTGCGCCCCGTCACATCCGAGACCACCAGCGATCCCGCCAGCGGCTGCGTGGACGCATTCGCCAGCATCAGGTAATCCGAGGCCGTCCCCCGCGGCAGCCACCAGATAGTGTCCGTTGACTGCGGGCTCCACTCCTTCTCCACCGGTTCTCCGTCAAAATGAAAGCCGATCGGCGACTCGTTCCGGCGCACCATGCTGGCTCCAAAAATATTTCCTTCGCTCATGGCGGAAAAGCGGTACACCACGGACCCGAACGAGCCGCTCCGGTCCAGCAGATCAGGAGCGGCAGAAAGCAACGCTTCCCGCAGATCAACCGATTCAACATGTTCAGGCGGCACGATGACCGGCTGCAGCGCAATCTCCGCGCCCGCTGCAGTCCGCAATACCGGAGTTACGGCCAGATCGTGTCCCGTAACATTATTTCGGACTTCCAGCTCGGTGCTCCAGCCCTGCTCCACGGTCCAATAGGAGAGGAAGATTTCTTGCGCCTTCGGCTCCCACTTAGCGGGATAGGGTGCGTGCGCTTGATGAGGTTTCTCTTGGGCCTGGGCCGGAACCGCACCCCAGCCGTAAATCAAAAGCGCGACGCACGCCAGACCTCGCATGAGTTCGCCCTCCAATTACTGGATTTCGATTACAGGATCATAGATCTAAGCTCGAGTGCTGTCAAGAGAACTTTTGTAACACCGGTACTAACTCAGATTTATCCTAAGCAAGTAGTCTCTAGAGTAACTTCCGCCCCAGTTAGCGCCTGCGATTCACGATCCCAGCCGAGTTTTAGCTTGTGTGTTTTCAATCGCTTACAGCACCCGCAACTATAAATGAGCCCCTTGCGCGCTACGCTGGCTCCGCTTACATTGCGACCGGCGCCCCGTCGACTGGGTTCGTTTCGCAATTTGCGCCTTTGCGGCAGACGCCTTTGCCACATAGTAAGGTCCGGCCGTGCAGCGACGCTCGACTTACGGACATCGCCCAATTACCGGGGCAGAATTGGCTTCGTTTCGCAAATCTCGCTGCGCGCGTGCCCGGCTTGCCGGATTGGGTTCGTTTCGCAAAATCGGGCCATGCGGCCCTCACCCCGGAATTGGGTTCGTTTCGCAGATCGGCAATACGGGCTCTTGCCTGGAAATTGGCTTCGTTTCGCAAACCGCGCGCCAAACCAGTTCGTTTGGCAAAATCACTCGGCACGGCGGATGAGCCCGCGGTTCTCAGCGCGGCGAAGACTCAAGCAATGGCGTTCGAATCGCCGCTCGGATTGTGATATGTTCTCGCGTGAGTGAGTAGCCGCGATTCGTTAGCAGCCGATTACCAGTTGAACTGGCGCAAGTTGCAGCAGGTCGGCTTGAATGCATACGAGGCGCGGTCCTACCTCGTCTTGATGGGCCATCCCCGCTTCAAAGCCTTGGAGCTGGCCGCCCGTGCGCATGTGCCCCGGCAGAAAATCTATGAGGTTCTCGACAGCCTGGTAGAAAAAGGTTTCGCGCAGGTGGTGCAGGAGAAGACTAAGTTGTTTTCAGCCGTGGATCCCAGCTTTGCCATTCCTGGTTATCTGGCGCGACGGGGCAAGGTGCTGCAAAACGAACTGACCGAACAGGCACGCCTGGCCACCGGCTTAATCGAGGATCTTCGCTGCGCCTACCAGGAGGGGCAGGACGGTCGCGGCACCCTGGATTTCCTCTCCTTGGTTAACGATCCGACACAGACCGCTATTCACTACCGCCGCATGCTTACCACCGTGCAGCACGAATATGCCGAATTTTCGCGCCCTCCTTTTGCGGTGGACCCGCTGGACGAACGGCTCGTCAGAGAGGGAGCAGGGCGGGGAATCGGCTGCCGCCTACTGATCGAAGCGGGCCCTATCGATCAAGAACATCGGGAGCGCCTCCAGGATCACCGAAATTCCGGGGTCGAGATACGATTTCTAGATCGCTTGCCGCTCAAACTTGCACTATTCGATAAAAAGTGTGGGCTGGTTGCTTTGCTCGATCCCGTCTTGACGAAACCCTCCTGGACAGCCGTAGTATTTGAGCACGACGGATTTGCCGAAGCGATGTCGGGATTGTTCGAGAGTTACTGGTGCCGCGCCGAGCGGGACTTAAGGGGCTAACCCTCGGATTAATCTGAGTTGCATTATGTGCCCCTAGTAGTATAACTGTAAGTTCAATACCGGAAACTAAAAAAATGTAGTAGAATTTAGCCTCAGATCATATTCATGGGATGTGTAATAGCGGTCGAGGCACTTAGCTGTGCGCGAAGCGGTCCTACGTATCCCCGTAAGTTCTGCCCGGAAAGAGAAGTGAAATAGGTCACTTGCGGAGATGAGCCAACAAGCAACAGCAGTCGTCAGGGCGCCTGTGGTAGAGATGGCGGTAGAACCTGAGAATGGCATGTTTGGTCTCCGCCTCGAAACATTTTTTCAGGATCTGCGATACGCTGCGCGGGTTCTCTATAACAAGCCCGGGTTCGCAAGTATCGCGATCGCCACTCTGGCCTTGGGCATTGGTGCGAACACGGCGATATTCACCGTCGTGAACGCGGCTATTCTCACGCCGATTGCCGTGCCCGAGCCGGATCGTGTGGTGATGGTGTGGACAGACAAGATAAACGGCCAGTTGACCAACCTGCCGGCCTCGATCCCGGACTTTCTGGACTGGCGGGCTGCCGGTGTCTTTGAAAAGCTCGCCGGGTTCTCCACGGACGGGTACAATCTGTTGATCGGTAACAAGCCAGAGCGCTTTTCCGGTGTCGGAGTGACTAAGGAATGGTTCGAGATCTCGCAGGTGCAACCGCGTCTGGGGCGTGTGTTTCGCGAGCAGGATATGCAGCCCGGACATGACCAGGTGGTGCTGCTTAGTTACAATCTCTGGAACTCGCGATTCAACGCCGATCCGGAAATTGTTGGGAAAACCGTCATCGTAAATGGTTCTCCGCGCACGATCGTCGGCGTGCTGCCCAAGAGAATTGCGAAACTTGCCGACGAGGAGCTATACGTCCCGCTCTTGTTTGAGGGGCCCGAGAGTACCAACCGCGGAATGCGAGACATGGAGGCCGTGGGGCGGCTTGCACCAGGATTTAGCCTCAGCTCTGCGCAGGGCGCCATCAGCGGTTTAAGCGCCCGGCTTCGAAAACAATTCCCGCATGAAAATGGCGGTTATCAGACCCGGTTGCAGCGTATTGAAGAAGCCTACGTGCAGGATGTGCATAGTTTGGTGTTGGTGCTGTTTGGAGCGGTGGGATTCGTGCTGCTGGTGGCGTGCGCCAACATTGCAAATCTGTTGCTGGTGCGCGGTACTACCAGGCAAAGAGAAATTGCGATTCGATCGGCGCTGGGAGCCGGCAAGTTCAGGCTGATGCGCCAGTTGCTTACGGAAAGCCTGCTGCTGGCGGTTGTGGGCGGCCTAGTGGGTATCGTGCCGGCTTTCTTCGGTATCCGCTTTCTTACGAAATTCAAACTGGAAGCCTTGCCGAATGCCGATCTCATTGCTCTTAACCCCAAGGTTCTGTTGTTTACGCTGCTGCTAGCGCTTTCGACGGGTGTACTCTTCGGGATGATTCCGGCTTGGGATGCCTGGCGCAGCAACGCGGCCTCTCCGCTTCGGGAGCGTTCGCAGGCCTCAGGTGGGCGATTGAGGTTCAGCAATCTGTTCGTGGTGGGAGAAGTGGCCGTCACTGTGGTGCTGGTGGCGGGCGCCGTCCTGATGCTGAGAAGTTTCCTGCAACTCCGGGCGGCCTATCCGGGTTACGACTCTCGCGTACTGACCATGCGCCTTTCTCTCAGCGGCAAACAGTATGATTCGCCGGATAAGCAGATACAGATTTATAAGGAATTAACACAGCGGTTGGCCGGGTTACCTGGGGTGCGCGGCGTGGGGGCGATCGATTGCCTTCCAACTTGTACCGACACAGTGGGCGGTTCGTTGCATTTCACCGACCGTGCCGATCCTCCGGAAGCCGATCCCGCACTGGTCATCATCGGATCTGTTACGCCCGATTACTTGCGCACGATGGGCATTCCGCTCGTTCGCGGCCGCTACTTCTCCGAATCCGACGGCGAGCACGATGCGCTCACGATCATTATCGACGAGCAAACGGCGCGGCGCTATTGGCCGCATGAGGATCCGATCGGAAAGAGCATCAGAGTTCGATTGAAGTGGCCTTTGCGGAAGATTGTCGGTGTGGTCGGAAACATCGACCGCAGCCTTGCGGTGAAGATGAAATCGCGCATCGGGCAGGTTTATGTTCCGGCGGCGCAACTGCCGGAGCCAGACATGTCTCTCGCTATTTCGTCGCCTTTGAGTCCGGCCAGCCTGATCCCCTCCCTGCGGCGTGAGATCTCAGCGCTGGTTCCGGATCAGCCCATTTTTAGAGTTCAGACCATGGCCCAAGCTCGTGCCGCCACGCAAATGTCGTCTGAGTTCGGCACTTGGCTGCTGGGTTTTTTTGCGGTGCTGTCTCTGATATTGGCGGCCGTTGGTGTGTACGGCGTTATCTCCTACACGGTGCAGCAGCGCACGCGCGAAATCGGCGTTCGCATGGCCATCGGCGCTACACCGGCGGACCTGTTGTTCGGCGTTTTGCGCAAAGGCTTGCTTTTGACGTTCATCGGCCTGGCGTTGGGATTGATCGGAGCCTTCCTCATGAACGCGGCCATGAAGGATTTGCTGCACGGCGTGAGTTCTACCGATCCGTTGAGCCTGTTTGCCACCATGCTGCTGTTGGCGCTTGTCGGGCTGCTGGCGACTTTCATTCCGGCCTACCGCGCCAGCCGGATCGAGCCGGTTGCCGCGCTCAGACACGAGTAGAACTGTTACTAACTGCGCACGCGCAGCAGGATCTCATCCCGATCTGTAAACTGAATGCCGCGGATGCCCAGCAACTCGGCGCCTTGCACGTTCGCGATGCGGTCGTCCAGGAACAGAAGTTGATCGGCCGGCGTGCCCAAGCCTTCCAGGCAGTGCTCAAACGCAGCAGGTTCCGGCTTGGCGGAACGCACTTCATAGGAGAGCGTCACGTGATCGAAGCTGTCGAGCCGGTTGGTACGCGTTCGTAGCGCCTCTCCGAGTTCCCGAGGCATATTTGAAAGCATCGCCACGCGCTTGCCTGCCGCCCGCAGCTCCCCGATCCAGTCCCACATTACGGAATCGAACTGCATCCAGCTTGCGGTATCCAGCTCTATCAGTTCCTCAATGGCATTCGTCGTAAGTGTGGCGCCGGCGCTTTGAGCCACGCCGATCCAATACTCAGGCGCGGTTACGGAATCCTTGTCATAGGGGAGGCGGTGTGCCCAGTAGAGTTCGGTGAACAGCGGCTGAGCAATGCCGGCCCTCTGCGCGAGACGGGCCTGATCCTCGTCCGTTTGATGGTGGACCAGCACCCCGCCGTAATCGAAGATAAAGCCCTGGTAGGAGCTAACGAGCGCCATCGACGAACTGCTCGCGGCGGCTCCGCACTTCACGAATGGCGTAGATTCGCCGGCCCTGGCTCTCGAAATAGGTTCGCATCAGCACTTCGCCTATGAGGCCGGTGCTGAACAGCATCAAGCCTGCGAACCACAACAACGCGCCTGCAATCAGCAAGGGGCCGTGCTCGGCAATGATATCCTGGCCGCCAATCTTCTTGACCAGCATGCCCAGCAGCACCACACTTCCGAGCGCGATGCCTGCCAGGCCCCACTTGCCGAAGAAATGCATGGGACGCGTGAGATAGCGCAGCAGGAAGCCAATGGTGAGGATATCGAAAAACACCCGGAACGTCCGGCCCAAACCGTAGTGCGATGCGCCGTTCGGCCGCTCGATGTTTCTGATGGGTACTTCCACCACGCGCGCGCCATAAAAACTGGCGAGCGCCGGAATAAATCGGTGAAGCTCGCCGTACAGTTTCACGTCTTTCAACACCTCGGATCGATAGGCCTTAAAGGTGGTGCCGAAATCGTGTAACTCCACGCCCGAGGCGCGCTTCATCATCCAGTTGGCAATCCGCGACGGAATCTTGCGGGTGACGGCGTTATCCACGCGGTTCTTGCGCCATCCGCTTGCGATGTCGTAGCCTTCATCGATTTTTTGGAGCAGCACCGGGATATCTTCCGGATCGTGCTGCAGATCCCCATCGAGCGACACGATGATGTCGCCCTGAGCCTCGTCGAAGCCCGCCGCCAGCGCCGCCGTTTGTCCGAAATTGCGGCGGAGCCGCAGGACTTTGAGGCGATGGTCGGTCTCCACCAGATTCGCCAGCAGATCGAAGCTGCGGTCGGTGGAAGCATCGTCGATGAAGAGAATCTCGTACGGTTTCCGAAGATTTTCGAGCACCGCAGTCAGTCGATCGTAGAGCGGCAGAATGGCGGGTTCCTCATTGTGAATGGGGATTACGATCGATATCATTTGAGTGGGATACTCCCAGTGTAGCGAAGAGGTAGGGGAGACCGCATCTGGCCGGGCGGAAAAGTGGCCGAAGGGCAGCTCGAACTGCTAGAATAGAGATATACAATTCCTCGGTAAGTTGCCTTATTTGCAACATCTTGCAGCGCACTTACCTCCCTTTATTAGGAGCATTCTTTGGCCGACCAAGATGGTACGACTGGTGGTCTGTTTCCGCCGGGCGATAACAAGAACCTGATTCCGATCAACATCGAAGACGAGATGCGGCGCTCGTATCTCGACTACGCCATGAGCGTGATCGTTGGGCGCGCTCTGCCGGACGTGCGCGACGGCTTGAAACCCGTGCATCGGCGCATTTTGTGGGGCATGCACGAGCTGGGGCTGCATTACAACCGGCCCACCCGAAAGTGCGCCAAGATCACCGGCGACGTAATGGGTAAGTACCATCCGCATGGCAACGCACCCATTTATGAAGCGCTGGTTCGAATGGCGCAGCCGTTCAACATGCGCTATCCGCTGGTAGACGGGCAGGGAAACTTCGGCTCGGTCGATGGCGATCCACCCGCGGCGGAGCGTTATACCGAAGCGCGCCTGGCCCGCATTTCCGAGGCTCTGCTGGAGGACATCGACAAGGAAACTGTCGACTTTCGTCCCAACTATGACGAAAACGAAGTGGAGCCGGAGGTGCTGCCCACCCGGGTTCCGAATCTGTTGGTCAATGGCTCCTCCGGTATCGCCGTGGGCATGGCGACCAACATGCCGCCTCACAACCTGAAGGAGATTGTGGATGCGGTTATTGCTCTCATCAACAACCCGCAGACGCCACTGGCAAAAATTCTGGAGATGGTGCCAGGGCCGGATTTTCCGACCGGTGGCTTCATTCTCGGCCGGCAAGGCATCCTGGACTACTACACCAAAGGCCGCGGCAGCTTGAAGCTTCGCGCCAAGGCCGCGACCGAAAAGATGGGGAAAGAGCGCGAGGCGATCGTCGTTACTGAGATTCCTTACCAGGTCAATAAGGCGCGCTTGCTTGAACATGTGGCGGCGCTGGTTGGAGACAAGAAGCTGGAGGGCATTTCGGATGCCCGCGATGAGAGCGATCGCGACGGCATGCGCATCGTATTCGAGCTCAAGCGCGGCGAGCAGGCTGAAGTGGTGCTGAATAACCTGTACAAGCAGACGCAGATGCAAATAAACTTCGGCGTCATCATGCTCTCTATCGTGAACGGGCAGCCACGCGAGCTGGGGATCATCGACCTGATCAAGCGTTTCATTGATCACCGCCTCGACGTGGTCCGGCGCCGCACCGATTACCTGCTGCGCAAGGCCCGCGAGCGCGAGCATGTGTTGCTCGGGTTCCAGAAGGCGTTGGACAATTTAGATGCCGTCATTGCGCTGATCCGCGCCGCGAAGAAGCCGGTCGAAGCCCGCGACTCTCTCATGGCGCGCTTTGAGTTCACCGAAGTGCAAGCGCAAAAGATCATTGAGCTCCAGTTACAGCGCCTCACGGGCATGGAGCAACAGAAGATCCTCGACGATCTGGCCGAGGTGCAGAGGCTGATTGTCGAATATGTCGAGATCCTCGGCTCCGACAAAGTCTTGAAGTCGCTGGTCATCAAAGAGCTCAAGGAAGTACAGAAGGACTTCGGCGACGAGCGCCGGACGCAGATCATCGAAGACACGGGCGAGATTCGGCTCGAAGATCTGGTCCAGATGGAAGACGTCGCGGTGACGGTTTCGCGCGGCGGATACCTGAAGCGGACTTCCGTCGATACGTACCGGCGCCAATCGCGCGGCGGCAAGGGCCGAATCGGGATGGGGACCCGCTCGGAAGATGTGGTCGAGCACCTGGTCATCGCCTCCACCCACGCGTATCTGCTGATCTTCACGAATAAGGGCCGCGTCTATTGGCTCAAAATTTATGAGATACCGGATGCCGGAACAACGGGCCGTGGCAAGCACGTGTCCGGCCTGATCAGCCTGCAGCCGGATGAAGCGGTCAAGGCATTCCTGCCGGTGAAGGAGTTCGTGCCCGGCAAATTTATTGTGATGGTGACTCGCCAGGGCGTCATCAAGAAATGCGAGCTGACCGAGTTCGACAATCCGCTCTCGCGCGGCATTATCGCGCTGGCGCTCGACGATGGCGATGAGTTGCTGGGCGCTGCGATTACCAGCGGCGAGAACTTTATCTTCCTCGGTTCCCACGAAGGCATGGCGATCCGGTTCAACGAAGAAGAAGTGCGCGCCATGGGACGGCAGGCCCGAGGCGTTTGGGCCATGGACCTGGACGAAGGCGACTACCTGGTCGGCTTGCTGGTGGTCGAAAAGGAAGGGTTGATCCTATCGATTTCCGAGAACGGCTTCGGAAAACGTACTCCGCTCCAGGATTACAGGTTGACCGCACGCGGCCGCAAAGGCGTCATCAACATGAAGACTACGCCCAAGGTGGGCAAGGTGGTCGGCGTTCTTTCGGTGCGAGAGAACACCGACTTGATGATCATTACGAAAGACGGCAAGATTATTCGGATCGAATCGGGCCAGATTCGACAGGCGGGCCGCTCGACGCAAGGTGTGCGGCTAGTGCGCATGGAAGAAGGCGACCAGGTGGCGGCGGCATCCGTGATTCCCGAGACCGAGGAGAACACAAACGGCGAGCTGCCGTTGCAGTAGAACTTTCTGCAGTAACCGGCGGTTCAGTCTGAAGCCGCGCGTGGCCGCTATACTTCAATCATGGCGACTCTCGTGACGCTTCAGACCGCGCCCGTGTTGCCTGATGCGGCAGATCTGGATCCCAAGCAAGACGCGTTATTTGCGAACCTGCGAAGCTTGGGCCGGGTGATCGTGGCGTACTCGGGCGGAACCGATTCTGCCTATTTAGCCTGGGCGGCGCATCGTGTTCTCGGCGCGAATGCGGTTGCGATCACGGCCGACTCGGCTTCCATTCCCGAGTCGCATAAGCGCGATGCCGAAAGCTTCGCGCGCGAATGCGGTTTCCGGCATGAATACATCGACACGCGTGAATTCGAAAATCCCGAGTACGTCAAGAACGACAAGAACCGCTGCTTTCACTGTAAAGATGAGTTGTTCACGCAGTTGGAGGCGTATGCCTCCGAGCGCGGCTACGCGCATATCATCTATGGCGTCAACAAGGATGATCTGGGCGATTACCGGCCCGGCCAACGCGCGGCGAAACTGCATGAGGTGAAGGCTCCACTGGTCGAGGCCGGGCTGACCAAGGCTGAGATTCGTGAGTTGTCCCGGCGCGCCGGCCTCTCGACCTGGGATCGTCCGGCGGCCGCATGCCTGAGTTCGCGCGTCCCTTATGGGACACCCGTCACGGTCGAAACCATCAAAACCGTGGAAGCCGGCGAAGAGGCGATTCGCGCGCTTGGCTTCCGGCAGTTTCGGGTCAGGTTCCACGGCGAGCTGGTACGCGTGGAGATCGCGAAAGACGAGTTACCGCAGGCCCTGACGCTAGAGGCCGCGCAAGAGTTTACGAAGATCTTTAAGGCGCTTGGGTTCTTGTATGTAACGTTAGATCTCGAGGGTTACCGGCAAGGATCGCTGAATGCGATGTTGAGCGCGCCGCTGCTCTAGTCTATTCGAATCAGGATTTGCTCTTCGTATCGGAGCCGGATTTGCTCTCCGAACGGGAGGAACCCGTAGCCGGCGTGCTGCCGCCCGATTCCGATCCGGTCTTGGTGCTTGCGCTGGTGTCCGATTTAGCCGGCGCGCCGTTGTCGGAAGCAGCCTTACTGCCGCCCTTGGCGTAATCGGTGATGTACCACCCGCTGCCTTTGAATTGGAGTGCCGGCGCAGACAGCAAGCGATGTACCGGACCGCCGCACTTCTCATGCCTCGTGAGCGGCTCGTCGGCGAACTTCTCTATCACTTCGAAGTGCTCACCGCATTCGTCGCACTGGTATTCGTAGAGAGGCATTTTGTGCAGTCCGCTAACGCTCCGGTTGAGGACTCTTCTCTTCGATCGGGTGCTGACCCGCTATGATAGGCCCGTTAGCCTCGTCCATGAGCTGGGCGATGGTGGTCTTTCCGGTCACCAAATCAATCGATTGCTTCAAAAGATTATCTTCCGTGGTCTTAGGCGCGGATCCCGGAATCGGATTCCCGTCTTGATCGTAATCCGGTGAATTGTCGTTCTCGGCAAGCTGCACGGACGGAACGACTCCCGTATCCTGAATCGCTTTCCCGGCCGGAGAATAATATTTCGCGACCGACAGAATGACCGCTCCTCCATCATCCATCTGGATCGTCTTCCGAAGGCTGGCATCGCCGTAGCTGCGCTCGCCGACAACCTGCGCCCGTTTATCGTCGAGAAGCGCGGCAGCGGCTATTTCCGCTCCGCCCGCCGTAGCCCGGTCCGTTATGACCACCAGGGGTCCCTTCCACACGTCATCTGCGGCCTTCGCGTCGAACTCTTTTCGCTCAGTCTTCTGGCCCTGCAAGTAAGTGATTTCTCCGTTTTCAAGGAACAGGTTCGCAAGCGGTACGCCTTTCTCCTGTTCGCCGGTCGAGCAATGCCGGAGATCCAAAACCACATACTTGGCTCCCTGCTTTTTCAGGTCCTGCAGCTTCGCCTTCGTTTCCTCTACACGGTTGCCCGCGAGGCTGGCGACATGTACATAACCGACTGCGTTGGGCAACAATTTTGCCGTGACCGCCGGGAACTGCACCTTGACGCGCGTGAGCGTAAGCTTCTGAGGCTCCGGGTTTCGTAGCCGCAGCATCGTAATCTCTACTGTGGAATTCGGATCGCCGCGAAGCAACTGGTCGGCATAGGCCAATGGCATATCTCTGGTCGCAACATTGTTGATGCTCTCGATGAGATCGCCCGTCACGATGTTTGCCTTATCCGCCGGCGAACCCGGCAGCACGTCCACTACGGCCACATAACCATAGCGCTTGGCTAGGATCAGGCCAACTCCGGCCTGCGTCGTGTCTTCGCTCTTTTCATATTGCCGGTACTGGTCGGCATTCATGTAACTGGCGAACGGGTCCACCGATTCGAGAAGCCCATTGATGGCGCCCAGCGTGACGCTCTTCAGGTCCGGCTCTTCGACGTATTCCAGCTTGATCCGCTCGAGAACCTCGGTATAGACCTTGAGATGGCCGTAAACATCATCCGGCGCGACAGCGCGGCCATTTTTTGCGCCCAGCAGAAGTAGCACGACGACACAGGTTGAGCTACCGACAATGGTCCATTTGAAGCGATTGTTCATTCAGGGAAGCTTTCCGAAGGTTATTTCAAGTATATCGGATAAAGCCACTTGGCTGGCAGGAACAGAAACACCTTCCATCAATTTGACGGGCGGGTCAAAGAACCGTTGCACGCCGGCAGAACTATTCAGGCCGAGACTGGGTCCGCGACATCCGACTCGATGCCGGCGATCACTTGGACGGGAGGGAGCTCGAAGCGGGCGGTGAAATGGAACGTGCTCCCCTGTTCTGGCGGGCTCTCCACCCATAAGCCGCCGCCCATCATGGCGGCAAGCTGATAGGAGATGGTCAAGCCGAGCCCGGTTCCGCCATAGCGGCGAGTCGAGGAGGTATCCGCTTGCGAAAATGCTTCGAAAATGGTTTTTTGTTTTTCGGCCGGGATGCCTATCCCCGTATCGCTGACCGAAAAATGTACCACGGCCTCTTCGTTAGTTTGGCGTTGTAGCGATATTGTCAGTGCTACGCCGCCTTTGCTGGTGAACTTGATCGCATTATCCAGCAGGTTCAGCAGCACTTGTCTTAGGCGAAGCGGATCGCCTATCACCTGTTCGGGAATGTCGCCGGAGCACTGGGAGGTCAGCGACAAATCTTTTTGACGCGCCCGCAGGGAGAGAGAGCGAACCAGTTCATCGACCGATTTGTGTAACTGGAACGGCACCCGATCGAGGGTCAGCTTGCGCGCCTCGATCTTCGAAAAATCGAGAATGTCGTTTACAATGCCGAGGAGCGAGTCGGCGGAGAACTTGACTAATTCGAGATACTCGCGCTGTTCAGCATCGAGTCCCGTGCTCAGAGTGACGTCCGTCATCCCGATAATTCCGTTTATCGGTGTCCGAATCTCATGGCTCATGTTCGCCAGGAATTCGCTCTTGGCGCGGCTGGCCGCTTCCGCTATCTCTTTAGCCAGAATTAACTGCTCTTCGGTCCCGCGCCGGACCGCGATCTCTTCTTCCAGGGCTCGATTGGCCCTCACCAGCTCGATCGTACGTTCTCGCACTCGCAGTTCCAGTTCGTCGCGCGACCGCCGCAGTTGCGCTTCGCTTTCCTGCAGAGCCGACGTACGTTCGTTGACCAGCAGTAACAACTTCTGCTCGCGCGTCTTCAACTGTTTTACGCGGAAACGGTAAGCGGCTGCGCAGAGACTTACTCCAATCGATATGATCAGGACGAAAAACGCTGTCGTTTGGTAATAATGCGGCTCCAAGTCAAGTGCGAGGGCCGGGCCGTGTTCGCCCCATCCCCGAGCATTTCCAGCTAGCACACGGAAGCGGTACTCGCCGTGTGGAATGTTGGTGTAGTAAGCGACCCGTCTGCCGCCCGCTTGAATCCAGTCCTTGTCGAACCCTTCCAGCATGTAGCGGAACTGCAGCTTCTCGGGAGCGAGGAAGCTCGGGGCAGTGAATTGAAATTCCAACTGGCCTTTGCCTGGAGGCAGCGTCAGAGGCCTGTCGGTGGCCACCTCGCGGTTATCGACCACCACACGTTCTAACACGGCCGGTGGCGGCGGTACATTGTTTGCCAGGTTGGCCGGATCCACGATCGCTAATCCGCCACTGGTTGGAAAACACAGCCGACCATCGTTGGTCCGCCATCCAGCCGGTTGAAAGGCGCCGTTGCACTCTCGAACTTTCATGCCGTCCGCAGTGCCATAAACCGTCGGCGTGATACTCCCAATGAGCCGGTCGGCAAACGCATTCAACTGCTTTTTCGTCACCGAGAACACGCCCTTGTTGCAACTCATCCAGAGACGCCCCAGGTGATCGTCAAGGACGGTGAAAATAGAGTCGTCGTACAGGCCTTTATCGCTTGTATAGGCGGTGATTTTGCCGTTCTGGAAGCGGTCCAGGCCGCCGCCGCTGGTGCCAAGCCACAAAGTCCCATCGGGTTCGCCATAAATGGCCCAAACGGTATCGCTTGATAAACCGTCGCGCGTGGTATACGCCGTGAATCGGCCGTTCTTGAACCGGTCGAATCCGCCACCGCCAGTACCCAGCCAGAGCGTCTGATCCTTGTCCTCGAAGATTGCTCTTACATAATCGTTCGACAAGCCGTCTCGAGTCGTATAGGTAATGAACCGCTGTCCGTCGAATCGGCTTAATCCGCCCCGAGTGCCGACCCAGACATCTCCGTTGTGATCTCGCAGAGTGCAGACCACAGCATCGTTCGGCAATCCATCCTTTGCGCTAAAGAGAGTAAACTTTCCGTTAGTCAAGCGCGCCAATCCGCGGCGGGTGCCAATCCATATGTTCTTATTTCGATCCTCCACAACCGAGAAGACTAAGTTGTCAGGTAATCCATCTTGAACGGTATAGGTAGTTACCTTCCCGGCTTTCCAGCGCATCAAACCTTGATCCGAACCCATCCAGATTGCGCCCGTACTGTCTTCATACACGGGTAGAATCGTGTTGCTGGTTAGGCCCTCCGCCGTCGAGAGCGTGCTGAAGGAGCCTTTCTTGAGGCAGTTCAAGCCGCCGCCGCCGGTACCAATCCACAGGCTGCCCTCCCGGTCTTCCGTGATAGCCCACACGTCTCTCCCAATCAGGCCCTGAGCCTCGGTGTAGGAACTGAATCTGCCGCTTGCCAGGCGAGACAACCCGCCGCTCCCGGTGCCGATCCACAGAGTTCCTGCGCGGTCCTCGAATAAGGAAAAGATCGAGTCGCTTGCAAGACCGTCCTTGGTGGTGAAGCGCGTGATTTCGCCTGTGGGAAGCCGGCGGCAGAGGCCGTCATTCGTGCCGATCCACAGAATCCCGTGGGTATCCTCGTAAACCGAACGCACGAAATTGCTCTCGAGGCCATCGCTCGCATGAAAGTTGGTGAATTTCCCGCCTGACAGTCGCGTCAGGCCGTCATGAGTGCCGATCCAGAGGGTGCCTTTTTTATCTCCGGTGATCGCAAACACCGAATTGTCGGCCAGCCCGTCAGCCTTTGTGAAGGCGCGGAATTTGCCTTTCTCGAAGCGGATCAAGCCCCCGCCTTCGGTGCCAAGCCACAACGCACCCTGCTCATCCTCATACAGCGCGCGAATGGATCCGCTCGATAGACCGTCCTTGGTGGTGTAAGCGGTGAATCGCCCGTGCGAGTAACGCGAGAGCCCTCCGCCCCCGGTGCCGATCCAGAGGTTCTGCTGGCGGTCGACGAGCAGACACTGAATCAGGTTGTTTTCGAGACCTGCCACGCGCTTGTCGAAGTGAACAAACCGTATGCCATCGAAGCGAGCCAGCCCTTCCTCGGTTCCCAGCCAAAGATAGCCGTCCGCTGTTTGTGCGATGGCCAATACCGAGTTTTGCGGCAGACCCTGCGCCGTTTGCCAGGCCTGATGAATGTACTGCGTCAGCGGCTTGTCCGGGTCGAGGCTGGCCTGCGATGGCCGGGATGTCACATGCAGGAGCAAAGCGCTTGGCAGCAGTACCCTGGCGGCCAAGCGTATACGAGCCAGGCACGCGCCTGTGCAGGCGCAGTTTTTCAGGGTGCGCCGAAAACGGCCGAACTTACATCTGCTCCTGGGCAACAGCGATGTCTACCTTCCTAAGAGGTTGATCGGCTGTCCGCCCGTCAAAGTTGAGCCCCTGGCGCAAAAAAGGCCCAATCAGCCTGCTCAAAGGCTCGGCCGGTTGCCGATAAGGTCTTTGATCCCTCGCAACGGACTCATCGCATCCCTCGAGGGTGAAGTGAATTAACGAGGCAAGGAGCAAGTAGAGAAGGTAGGTAGAGAATGAAGAAGCTTACATTGATGTTGCTCGTCGCGTCTGCGGCCTGTTGGGCAGCGCCGCCGTCTCCGCCAAAACTGTCGGCGGATCTGGCCAATGTTGATCCGCAATCTACAGTACGAGTGATTGTGCGGTGGAACAGCGCGCCCGATCAAACGAAGCATCAGAAGGTGATTGACCGCGGCGGTGTGTTGCGATCCACTCTGCCATCCATTAAGGCCGGTGTGTATAGCGTCCCGGCGCAGGCAATAAGCAGCCTGGCAAACGATCCGGATGTGGCCTATATCGCTCCTGACCGCCCGGTGCATGCGAAGCTCGACTACACGGCTGCGGCGATCAATGCGAGTGCGAGCTGGAGCGCAGGTTGGAACGGTGGTGGAATCGGCGTGGCGGTCCTCGATAGCGGCATTAACCAGGATCCCAATCTGAGCAAAGCGGCGGGTTTCGGCAACCGCATCGTGTTCTCGCAAGACTTCACAAGCCCGGCTCCAGCCCCCATTAGCGGCCCAACTCCTGCCTCTGCTCTCACCCCGGCTGCGGGTTTGGGAGCAGTGGTCGGCGGTCTCGTCTCGGCTCTGAGCGGCCCCAGTGGTCCGGGCCCGCTTGGTCCCATAGTGCCCGCCCCGGTGGGTCCCCTGGCACCCGCCCCATTACTCCCCGCCAGCCAGCCTGGACAGGATCAATTCGGTCATGGACAGCACGTGGCGGGTATTATTGGCGCAAACGCCTATAGCTCCACTTGTCCGAACTGCACTCGCGCTTTCGTCGGGATGGCCCCAGGCGTCAATCTCCTCAACCTGCGCGTGCTCGATCAAAACGGCGCCGGCAGCGACAGCAGCGTGATCGCCGCCATCGAGACGGCAATTCTTCTAAAGCCGGTCTTCAACATTCGGGTGATAAATCTGTCGCTCGGCAGGCCGGTTTACGAGAGCTACCAGCTTGACCCGCTGTGCCAGGCGGTGGAGGCCGCTTGGAAAGCCGGAATCGTGGTGGTGGTTGCCGCCGGCAACGATGGCCGCGACAACTCGTTCGGGACTCAGGGCTACGGCACCATCACTGCACCCGGGAACGATCCTTATGTTATTACCGTAGGCGCGATGAAGACGATGTCCACTTACACTCGCACGGATGACCTGATTGCGACCTACAGTTCCAAGGGACCCACCCAGGTGGATCATATTGTGAAGCCCGACGTGGTCGCGCCGGGAAATCTCGTCGTTTCGTTGATGGTTCCGGGAGCTACGCTAGAAACTCAAAATCCCGGGAACGATGTTCAGTTGTCGTATTACGAGTCGGGTCTGCCGGGTCCCCAAGCCCAAGCTCCTTCCACCCATTACTTCATCCTGAATGGAACCAGTATGGCTGCTGCTGTGGTGAGCGGCGCGGCCGCGGATCTGATCGAAGCCAACCCCTCGCTTTCGCCGGACCAGGTCAAGCTTCTGCTCATGAAGACCGCCTACAAGACGTTCCCGCCCTCTAGCACCGCCACCGATCCCACTACCGGACAGACCTTTATCGATTACTACGACATTTTCACGGTCGGGGCCGGGTATGTCGATTTGGGCGCCGCACTGGGCTCCGTTTATGCGGTTCCCACCTCCGGTACGGCCATGTCGCCCACCGCCACTTACAATCCCTCGACTGGAGCCGTGAACCTGGCCTTCGATCCGTCCTCCATATGGGCCCAGCAGAGTGTGTGGGGCACCCAGTCGGTTTGGGGCACGCAAAGTGTTTGGGGCACGCAAAGTGTTTGGGGCACGCAGGCAGTTTGGGGCACGTCCGTCCTGAACGGCGATCAGGCTGTTTGGGGTACGCAGGCAGTCTGGGGCACCCAAAGCGTTTGGGATCAGCAGAGCGTGTGGGGCACGCAAAGTGTTTGGGGTACGCAAGCTGTTTGGGGCACGCAAGCAGTCTGGGGTACACAGGGGGTTTGGGATCAGCAGAGCGAATGGGGCGCCGGTACCAGTCAAGCTGAAAACGTAATGGTGCAAGGCGAGTACTGAACTTCATAGACAATACAGGTCCCGGCGCGCCTCCCATGCGCCGGGCTCGTGTGACTTATCCTTTATAAGCACGCGAACCATAATCCAATCCGGCCTTCTCGAACGAACTCTGCGCCACTTCCGCTCTGAACGCATGCGCCTCTTCGAGCGCACTTTCCAAATCTCCAGCCGCACCCGCATCCTCGACGTCGGCGGATCGCCGCTCATCTGGAACTTCGCAACCACACGCCCGCGGCTCACGATCCTCAATCTCCCCGCCGCCCTCGACCGGGCTGGATCATCGGTATCGCTCGTCGCCGCGGACGGCTGCCTGCTGCCGTTCAGGAACGCGGCGTTCGATATCGTCTTCAGCAACTCGGTCATCGAGCACGTCGGCGCCCGTCTGCAGCAGCAGTTCGCTTCTGAGATTTCGCGCGTCGGCCACTATTACTGGGTCCAAACGCCGAACCGCCGCTTTCCGGTTGAGCTTCATTTAATGCTTCCGCTCATTCACTATCTCCCCAAGCCGCTGCAGCGCGCCATCGTCCAGCGATTTACAATTTGGCAGTTACTCGCCCAGCCTTCAGAGGCACAGCGCCGCTATTACATCAGCCATTTCCTGAACGAATTGAAGTTACTCGATCGTCGCGGGCTGCAGTCCTTGTTTCCCGACGCGCGCATCCTGCACGAACGCGTGGCCGGGCTGCCGAAATCCCTCATCGCCGTTCGCGCTTAGATGGTGTCTCCGCGCGAATTCCCCAAGTCCTCCCAATCCAGCTTCTGAGTGGTAAGCTAATCCGGGTGCAGCGCCTGCTCGATGCTTTGAAGAACGAACGCTCGGCGGTGACGCTCGACGTGGCCGCGCTCGAACTCGCCGCCATCGAGTTCCCTGGGCTCGACCTCGAAGCTTCGTTCTTTCGCCTCGATAATATCGCCGAGCAGATCGACTCCCAGCTTACCCGCAACGCCACTGGCCTCGATTTCATCCGGGCCGCCAACGAAATCGTCTTCGACGTCCTCCAGTTCCGCGGCAACGAAGATGATTATTATGACCCGCGCAATAGCTG
>DATJUG010000037.1:0-25399 GCA_035502635.1 Bryobacteraceae bacterium | reverse complement strand
TCCCTGGTCGTTATCTACCAATATCGGTAGCTTTCCATATTGCCTATCCGAGTTGAGAGAGGGGTGTGTATCCGGCAGCGGCACGATCTAGAAGGCTCCGGCTGAGGCGCAGCGGACAACAGAGCACTTTCCTTATGCGTTCAATGTACGGAAGCGGTTGGTAAATACATCGCCGTAACGGCGGATCTATGGTCGCGCGTAACCAGGACTCATCCAAACAATGTCGGATACTTCCGGGTTTGTCCGTCATCCAGGAGCAATCCCACGCAGTTGTTTCGGCACGTTCCCAGTCCCTGCTGATGAGACACGTTCAATCCAGTGAATCTGCTTGGTCCGGTGCGAAATCCGAGCCCTCAACGAGCATGCCATTGGCCACATTGGCGAGCTTGTGTTGCTGCTGACCGCGAGGTCGGAGCCAGACGGAAGCTAAGCCGAGTCTAAATGATATAGGTGTCATGCGATGCGTACTGCCGCAATTTGATCGTAGTAGGAAGTTTTACAGTCTGCGATTTGCAGAACTCGGCAAATCTCGGCAGTTCAATGCCGATCAATCGCCCAGGCGTTGGTGGCGATGATGCGATCCATAAAGGCCACGTGGCGGCCATCGGGAGATGGTACGGCCCAGCCCTGAATATCGCCTAACGAGCGGTACCGCCCATCCAGATAAACGTACAGCAATCGATTCCCGACCGTTGTATCTACCGAAACGAACCATGCCTCGCCGCCGGCCGCCCACACTAAACCTCTTAGATTTGTCACCCCCGCCAGCAAAATCTCGCGCTCACGCCGTTGGTTGGTGCTGGGTTCTAAAGCCACCACGCGAATGCGCGCGTCGCGGGAATCGTGGTTCGGAAGTGCGACATATTTACCGTCGGGCGAAACATCCCAGTCGCCGAGAATGCCAGGAATCCATTTGGTGCGCGCCAGTTCGCGCCCTTTGCCTCGGATCGGATCAAGATCATAGTACGTGCGATATTCGCCGCGGACAGAGGTCCTCAGCACACATCGCTTACCGCGCTCAAGTGCGCAGCGAAACTCATCCAATGATCCTCCGGTCGGGACTTCCCGCGGCATTCCGCCCCCCACCGGCACGCGCATTAATTTGTCCGTTCCCGGCTCGATCTGATGAGTTCTGGCTTCATACAAAACGAACTGGCCATCCGGGCTCAGTTGAGGCAACATCTCAGTTAGCGGCGTAGCGACGATTGTCTCCGGCGTACGCTGGTCGATCGATTGTGCGAAAAGATCGAAGTTGCCATTGCGATTTGATTCGAAAATCACCGCGCGGCTGTCCATCGTCCAGGCGTGCGGGTAATTCGTCCGCTCGTCCAGGCTTAACCGGCGAATGTGCGTTATGCGTGGCGGCGATTGATCGAAATCCCCAACGAAGACGGCGTTTTGCTCGGACTCCTTGAGGACCATAGCGAGTCTTCCATCGGCTGTGGCACTCAGCTCGGATATTTCGGTGCCGTTCTGCTCGGCGGACGCCAGGATTCTGCGCGGGGCATCAGTGAACGCCCCCGTCGCAAAATCCGTTTTCACTTCCCATAACTGCTTGGGGGCGTCCGAACCCGGCGAATCCCACTTCAAGAACAGCATGCGGCCGTCCGGCCGAACGGCTGCCGAACTGATCCATACATCGCGTACTCTGGCCATGACCCTTCCGGTGTCCAGCGCGAGTAATTCATAGCTCTGTTCGTAGTAGCGCGAAAGAGAGCGATTCGGACGATCGCGGTCCGGCGAATAGCGCAGCCGTTCGAAAGCCAGCCGGCGAGCATTGGCCGGCCAGAACACCAGAGGAAATGTATCTCCCGCCGCAGCCGCCAAAATCTGTCGCGGATTCTCTCCGTTCGCGCCCATGACCCAGATCGCCGTCCGGTCCGGAGTGGTGAACGCGATGCGGGTTCCATCCGGCGATGGGCTCCCCTGCCGAGCCATTGTGTGAAGCAAGACGGGCAGCGCGCCGCTGCCAGATATCGCCCACACGCTTGGCACGTTGTCGCTATTCGAGAAACCGCTCGCCACCAACTTTGTCCCATCTGCGAACCAAGCCAACCGGTCAACCGTGAAATCACCCGGCGCGCGCAATGCCTTGGTGTCTCCGTTGCGCATGCGGCGAAGGAAGATTCCATCGATGTTCGCGTATGCGGCCCATTCTCCATCCGGAGAAATGGCCGCCGCGGTAGCGCGATTTTCCGGCACCAGCGTCGTGACCTGGTAAAACGCTGGCTGCTTTCCGGCAGTCAGCCTATGCAGCCAGAACCACACGAGCAGAATGCATGCCGCCAGGCTCACGCCAGCAGCGATCCATTTGCCGGCCGTCGACCGCGTGCTCACGGGAGCGCCGCTCGAAGCCGCAAGCGACAACTGCATGTCATGCAACGTTCGAGCAGTCTCTTCCGCAGACGGCCGCTCGGCCGGTTCTTGAGCCAGCATCCTCAGAATCAGCGAATCCAGCCGCGGAGGCACGAGTGAGTTCTTGGAGGACGGCACAACCGCCTGTTCGCTGAGAATGGCTTCCAGCGTTTCAGCAGACGAATCGCGCTGAAATGGATGCCGACACGTTGCCAGTTCATAGAGAACGAGGCCCAAAGAAAAAATATCGCTGGCCGGAGTAGGCGCTTCGCCGCGCGCCTGCTCAGGCGCCATATAGCGAATGGTTCCCCCGATAACCGCCGCCTTTACGTCGCGCTCGACACGGCGTGCGAGGCCGAAATCCAGCACCTTGAGGTAACCATCGTTGCGCACCACAATGTTTTCCGGCTTGATGTCGCAGTGGACGATGCCATGCGCGTGAGCGGCGGCAAGCGCTCTTGCCGTCTGCAGGCCGATTTCGACAACCTGCTGCGGCGGCTGGGATGTTGCGCTGAGCGCGCGCAGTGAGCGGCCATCCACCAGCTCCATGGCAATGATCGGCGTGTCGTCATGCCAGACGACCTCGTACACGGTCACGATATGAGGATGGTTCAGCGCAGATGCCGCCTTCGCCTCGCGCGTTAAGCGTTCCGCTACCCGGCCGATCGCGGGAAACAGGAACTTGAGCGCGACCGGGCGGTCGAGTTCCGTATCGTGAGCAGCCCAGACTTCGCCCATCCCGCCGCAGCCGATCGGTTGCACCAGCTCATAACGTCCGAATCTTGCCCCGACTTCCGCCGGCGTGGTCTGCGACCCCGTGAACTCCGCCAGCTTGTCGACCGGAGGCCGGTCAAGAAAACTGATCGAGGCCTGATCATTCTCGAGCATCCGCTCGATGGCCAGCCGCAAGCCTGGATCACCCGAGCAAGCCGAGTCCAGCAAGGCTACTCGTTCTTCCCCCGATTTCTCGCAAGCTGCGTGGAACAGCGAGACCATGTTGTTCCATTGCTTGGGCGACATGAAAGTTATGGGTCTTTGTGTAACATCCTCATGTAAGATCCTCGCCGCGGATCTGCTCCTTTAGCCAGGCTCGCGCAACCCTCCAATCGCGCTTCACGGTCATCGACGAAACTCCCAGCGCTTCAGCCGTTTCTTCAAGCGACAGCCCGCCGAAATACCGAAGCTCGATGACTTGCCGCTGGCGTTGGTTCATCTGGTCAAGACGGTCCAGCGCCGCATCTAAGGCAACCAGCCTTTCGGCCTCTCCCGCCGAAAGCCCGTCGCGCTGTTCCCCCAATGCCGCATCCTCGCACCGGCGCTTGAGGGCCTGCCTCTGCCGTGCATGATCGATCAGGATGTGGCGCATGATGGCGGCGCTGACCCCGATAAAGTGTGCGCGATTCTGCCAGTTGCGCGAGCCACGCCCCACCAGCCGCAGATAGGCTTCATTCACCAGCGCAGTAGGCTGCAGAGTATGTCCGGGCCGTTCCGTTCTTAAGTAATGCCGGGCCAGCTCGCGTAACTGCTGCAGCACCAGCGGAACCAGCTTGTCGGCGGCTTGTGGATCGCCGCTGCCCATCTGCTGCAGCAGCACCGTCACGTCCCCTGGCGTATCTGATTCCATCCTGCTGGTGTGAAAAAAGTATACTCCTTCTGCGCTCGCCATGTTCCACTTTCACCGCGTTCTGCGCTTTAGAGTTGAATGCGCAATCTGACGCCGTCGCGGCCCGCGTCGGAAAGGAAACTATGCGAGGCGAAAATCCTATTTTAGAAAAAAAATCTGTCCTCCGGGCAGGCCCCCGGCGGGCGGGAAACGCGCCTCTGTTGGGGTTGGCGATGCTGCTGGCCTGCGCCGGAGCGCCGGCGGCGCGCGCCTCGGGCGTGGTGACTAACTGCAGTGATAGCGGGGCGGGCTCGTTCGCGGCTGCGGTCAGTGGCGGGGGACTGGTCACGTTCGCGGTGTCCTGCATCGGCAATGAACCCCATGTCATCCAGGCGTCTGGGCTCTCGATAACGAGCGATACCACCATCGATGCCACAGGCCAGCAAGTCGTGCTGGACGGCGGCGGCGGGAATAATGTGCTCTTCGTCAGCTCCGGAGTCACGCTGGCGCTGAACAATATCACGATCCAACACGGGAACAACTATTCCGGTGGCGGCGCGATTGTGAATCGCGGTGGCACGCTGATCGTCACCAACTGCACCTTCATCGACAACCTCGGAGGCCCAGATTTGGGCGGCGGTGCGATCCTCAGCTACGGCGGCAGCGGCAGTGTCATCATCGCCAACAGCACGTTCGTCAAAAATCGCACTCCGAGCCCGGGAGGAGCCGGCGGCGCGATATATAACGCGAACGGCAGCACGCTGATTATCACGAATAGCACGTTCTCCGGCAATACCGCGCCCCCCAGCGAAGGCACGATCTATAACTCTGGCGGCACGGTCACGCTGGAGAACACGATCCTGACAGGGAACAGCGGCGGAAACTGTGCCGGCGGCGTCACCGACGGCGGCTACAACCTGGCGGACGACAGTAGCTGCAGATTTACCGCGGCCGGCTCGCAGAACAGCGTCCTGAATCTGAATCTCGGCTCGCTGGCAAATAACGGCGGCTGGACGCAGACGATTGCGCCGGGCGATAGCAGTCCGGCCGTCGGCGTCATCCCGGCGGGCACGAACGGCTGCGCAACCACCATCACCACCGATCAGCGCGGCACGGCGCGGCCGGGAGACGTGAATGGAAACTGCAGCATCGGAGCGTACGAATCTGTTTCACCAGTCGTCACGACCATCACCAAGTGCACGGACGATAGCCAGCTCCAGAGCGCGGTCGCCGCGAGCGGCCGAATTGTCTTTGCCTGCAGCGGCACCATCTCAACATCCGGGCTCTCGATATCGAGCGACACGACCCTGGACGCGACCGGCCAGCAGGTAGTGATCGATGGCCAGCGCAGCCAGGTATTCACCGTATCCGGAGGCGCACTGGTCTTGAACAACCTCACCATCCAAAACGCCCGTCCCGCGATCAACAACGATACCGGAGCGCTGATCATTACGAACAGTACATTCTCTAATAACAATTCCGAACAAGGCGGTGCGATCAACAACAACAACGGAACACTGACCATTGCGAACGGTACATTCTCTAAAAACATCGCCGACAGCGGCGGCGCGATCAACAATAGCGGAACGCTGACCATTGCGAACAGTACATTCATCGGGAACAGCGCTCAGAGCAGCTCTGCCCTAGGCGGCGCGATCTTAAACGAGGCCACGGCTATTATCGCCAACAGCACGTTCTCCGGGAACACCGCCAATGGCGAGGGCGGCGCGATCTACAACGCTGGCGGCGCGTTGACCGTTGAAAATTCCATCCTGGCAGGGAGCGGAAGCGCCGAAAACTGCGCCGGCGGCGTCACCGACGGCGGCTACAATCTGGCGGACGACAAGAGCTGCGGATTTACGGCCGCCGGCTCACAGAACAGCGTCACGAATCTGAATCTCGGCTCGCTCTCCTACAACGGCGGCCCGGCGCTCACGATTCCCTTGAACACCGGCAGCGCAGCGCTGGGGGCAATTCCCTTCGGCAGCAGCGGCTGCGGCGCAATCAGCTCGATCGTGAACGCCATTGTCCTGACCGATGAGCGCGGCGTCTTCCGGCCGCAGCTCACAGGCACGACCGCCTGCGATATCGGCGCGGTGCAAAGCACGCAGAACCAGATTCCCGTCACGTTCAATACCAATCCCGCGAACCTGGCGTACACCGTCGGCTCTGCCAGTTACACCGGCCCACAAACCCTCACATTGCCGATCAGCACGCAGTCGACAATCTGGGCTCCCTCGCCGCCGCCATCAGCCGGTACCGAATATGTCTGGCAGAGCTGGTCGGACAGCCCCACCCAAGCCCATGTGATCACGATTCTGCCGCCTGCTTCCGGCACTCTGACCTACACCGCAAATTTCAACACTCTCTATCTGCTGACCACCGGCGTCAATCCTGGCACGGGTACGGTATCGGTTTCGGCCTCCGCCGAGGGAAACAACGGTTATTATCCGGCCGGCACTCAAATTACGTTGACCGCCAATGCGAACTCCGGCTATTTCTTCCAAGGTTGGAACGGGCCTGCGCTCACGACGAACCCGCTGCAATTCGCGCTCACCGCGCCCGCCACCGAGACGGCCTATTTCTCGACCTACACTAACCAAACCGGCTCCATCTCGCTAACCGAAGTCACCGGATTGCTCTACAGCGCATTGCTGGCTAATCCAGGTAGTCCGGGCAGTCCGGGCGGAGGGACCGCGGTCTTCATTGTCACGAACACAGGCGGATCGACGATCAATGGGCCGATTCAGCTTGTGCTCACGAATTCGCCCGCGGGTGTTACCGGCGCCAATAGCAGCGGGACATTCAACGGCAGTCCCTATTGGACGGCGAGCATGGCAGCGCTCCTGCCCGGCGCATCGGCGCTGGTGACGGTGCAACTGAACTACGCCGCAGCCACGGCTGTATCCACCACTCCAGTGATCTATTCAGGGAGCTTATAAAATGAGACGCGCCAATCGAAGACTGACTTGCCTATTGTGGTTGGCGGTGCTGCTGGCCTGTGCCGGAGCGCCTGCCGCGCGCGCCTCGGGCGTCGTGACCAACTGCAGCAACGACACGCAGTTGCGGGCCGCAGTTTCAGGCGGCGGCCTGGTGACGTTCGCTTGTAGCGGCACCATCTCGACCTCCGGGTTCTCGATAACGAGCAACACCACCATCGACGCCACAGGCCAGAAAGTCGTACTCGCCGGCGGCGGCGAGTCTCAGGTGCTCGTCGTCCAGCCATTCGTCACGCTGGCGCTGAACAATCTGACGATCCAAAACGGAGGTTCCAGCGCCAACGGCGCGATCGTCAACGACGCCGGCACCGTGACCATCACCAACAGCACGTTTGATAACAATAGCGCGGGCGCCGGCGGTGCGATCACCAACTCCGGCATCATAATCATCACCAGCAGCACGTTCGCCGGGAATACCGCGAGTAGTTATGGCGGCGCAATCTATAACCTCGGCGGCGCCGCGATCATCACCAACAGCACGTTCTCCGGCAACACCGCGCCCCCCAGCGAAGGCACGATCTATAACAATGGCGGCACGGTAACGCTGGAAGACACCATCCTGGCAGCGAGCGGAAGCGGCGGAAACTGTGCCGGAGGAGTGAGCGATAAAGGTTACAACCTGTCGGACGACAGTAGCTGCGGATTTACGGCCACCGGGTCGCAGAACAGCGTCACGAATCTGAATCTCGGCTCGCTGGCGGATAACGGCGGCTCGACGCAGACCATTGCTCCGGGCGCAGGTAGCCCGGCGATCGGCGCGATTCCGGCGGGCACGAACGGCTGCGCAACCACCATCACCACCGACCAGCGCGGCACGGCGCGGCCGGGAGACACAAATGGAAACTGCAGCATCGGAGCGTGCGAATCTGTTTCACCCGTCGCCGCGACCATCACCAAGTGCACAGACGATAGCCAGCTTCAGAGCGCGGTCGCCAAGGGCGGCCGAATTGTCTTTGCCTGCAGCGGCATCATCTCAACATCCGGGCTCTTGATATCGAGCGACACCACCATCGACGCGACCGGCCAGCAAGTTGCGATCGATGGCGGCGGACAGGTTGAGGTGTTCGACAACACCGGAGGTGTCCTCACGCTGAACAATCTGACCGTCCAACACGCGGAGTCACAAGACGGCGCAATCTTTAGCAACGTCAAGTTGATCATCACCAACAGCACGCTTCTCAACAACACCGGCACCTTTAGCGGCGGCATCACAAACAACCAGACGCTGATCATCGCCAACAGTACGTTCTCCGGTAATATCGGCGGGATCGGCGGCGCAATTCTTAACGACGGCACCCTGATCGTCGCCAACAGTACGTTCTACGGCAACACAGCCAGCTTCGGCGGCGCATTCGAAAACTACGGCGCGTCGATCATCGCCAACAGTACGTTCTACGGGAACACGGCAGAGGAGGACAACGGCGGCGCGATCGACAACAACCGCGGAACGGTAGCACTGGAGAACACAATCCTGGCAGGAAGCGGAAGCGGCGGGAACTGTGCCGAATACGCCGTCACCGACGGCGGCTACAATCTGGCGGACGACGATAGCTGCGGATTCAGGGCCACCGGCTCGCAGAACAGCGTCACGGCCGCGAATCTGAATCTCGGCGCGCTCTCCTACAACGGCGGGCCGGCGCTCACGATTCCCTTGAACACCGGCAGCGTGGCGTTGGGCGCAATTCCCTTCGGCAGCAGCGGCTGCGGCGCAATCAGCACGAACGTGAACGCCATGGTCCTGACCGATGAGCGCGGCGTCTTCCGGCCGCAGCTCACAGGGGCGGGCGCGCTGGCCTGCGATATCGGAGCGGTGCAAAGCACGCAGAACCAGATTCCGGTCACCTTTAATACGGAGCCGCCGGATCTGGCATATTCGATTGGCCCCCCCAGTTACGGCGGTCAGCAAACGCTCACGTTGCCGATCGACACGCAGACGACAATCTGGACTCCCTCGCCGCAGGCGGCGTCGGGCGGGACCGAATATGTGTGGCAGGGCTGGTCCGATGGCGCCACGCAAGCGCATGTGATCACGATTCTGCCGCCCGCTTCCGGCAATCTCAGCTATACCGCGAATTTCAACGCTTACTTTCTGCTGACCACCGGCGTCAATCCCGGCGGCGCGGGCACGGTATCGGTCTCGGCTTCCGCTGAAGGCAACAACGGCTATTATCCACTCGGCACGCAGATCACGTTGACCGCGAATGCCAACTCCGGCTACGCCTTCAAAGATTGGAACGGGTCTGCAACCGCGACCAACCCGCTGCAAATCACGCTACGAGGGCCGATCACCGAGACGGCCTATTTTTCGCCCTACACCAACGAAACCGGCTCCGTGTCGGTGACAGAAAGCACCGGCTTGCTCTATAGCGCATTATTGGCCAATCCAATTAGTCCAGGCAGTCCAGGAGGAGGAAGCACCGTCTTCACGGTGAAGAACACAGGCGGATCGACGATCAATGGGCCGATTCAGCTTGTTCTCACGAATCTGCCGCCGGGCGTTACGGGAGCCAATAGCAGCGGCACCTTCAACGGCAATCCCTATTGGACGGCGAGTATGGCGGCGCTCTCATCCGGCGCTTCGGCGCAGGTGACGGTGCAATTGAACTACGCCGCAACCACGGCTGTATCCACTACTCCAGCGGTCTATTCGGGGAGCTTATAAAAATGAGACGCATCAATCGAAGACTGACTTTATTCGCCGCGAGCCTTCTGGCGGGCTCCGCTCTCGCGCACAGCGCGTTGGCGCAGTCGATCAATTACCTGGTGACGGTGAACACCACCTCGCTCAACGGGCAGACGGGAACCATCGACCTGCAGTTCAATGCCGGGGCTCTCTCGACAGAGAATGCATGCGTAACGATCGGTAATTTCTCGACGGATGGCACGCTCCCCGCTTCACCTGCGCCCACGACGACGGGCAGCGTAATGGGAACGCTTGCCACCACACTGACTATTAATAACGGCACGAGCGGCTGCAGCGCACCGCCGGTAACATACACGGCCTCTACTCTGAACGACTACAACCAGTCGATCACTTTCGGCAATACGCTCTCGTTTTATCTGAGTCTGAGCGGTCCGGCCGTTACGAATCCGAATCCGGCCACGTACAACTCGGCCAGCAGCTTCGGCCTGGCCTTCACAGCCGGCGGCAGCCCTGCGTTGACAAGCGACATAACCAACTTTTCCGGACTCGTCACCCTCAATACGGACGGCACGACGACGCCAGCGCCCTTATCCGGGCCAGGGAACACGGCTTCGCTCGTAACGATTCAACCCGCCGAGCTGGTGACGGTGGGAACGTCTACGAGCGGCTTGCCGTTTACGGTGGATGGCAACAGCACTCCCTATACTTCGAACCAGACTTTCGCCTGGGCCATCGGCAGCCAGCACACGCTTGTAGCCGGCCCGCCACAACCATCGAGCGGCACGCTCTACACTTTCACGCAATGGTCCGACGGCACCACTAATGCAACGGATGCGATCACGGTTGCAACGGGCACGACGAGTTACACGGCAAATTACAGCGCGTCGTATCTGCTGACGACCGCGGCCAGTCCCAGTGCGGACGGCACGGTGTCGGCCTCGGCTTCAGTCTCGGGCAATAACGGGTACTACCCGTCGGGCACGGTGGTCAATTTGAACGCCACGCCCAACAGCGGATACGTCTTCTCGAGCTGGACGGGAAGCGTTGCGAATGCGAACAGCGCTTCGACGACCATCACCATGAATGCGCCGCAGAACGTGACCGCCACTTTCGTAGCAGGCACCGTGCAGATGACGGTGGGGACCAGTCCCGCCGGCCTCTCGTTCAGCGTAGACGGTACGACTTACACATCTACTCAAGTGCTGACGTGGACGATCGGCACGCAACATACGATCGCTACGACATCCCCGCAAACCGCGCCCGGAACCAGCTACACCTTCAGCAACTGGTCCGATAGCGGCGCCATCTCGCACAACGTAACAGCGCCTATGACAGCAGCTACCTATACGGCCACATTCTCGACGCAGTATCAACTAACCACGGCCGTCTCTCCATCCGGCGCCGGAACTGTCACGCCCGCTTCGGGAGGCTATTACGCCGCGGGCACGGTGGTGAATTTGAAAGCTTCGCCGAACAGCGGATACGTCTTCTTGAGCTGGACGGGAAGCGTGGTGAATGCGAACAGCGCTTCGACCGCCATCACCATGAGTGCGCCACAGAACGTGACCGCCAATTTCGCGGCCACGGCAATTATCACGCTAGGGAATCTGAGCCAAACCTACACCGGTTCGCCGCTGTCGGCAACGGCCACGACCACGCCAGCGAATCTGCCCGTGACCTTTACCTATAACGGCAGCGCGACGCCCCCGACCAGCGCCGGCAGCTATGCGGTAGTCGCGACTATCCCCTCCGGCGGCAACTATACGGGCTCGGCTTCGGGCACCCTGGTGATCAGCAAAGCAACCCCGGTCGTCACCTGGGCCACCCCCGCAGCCATCACCTATGGCACGCCGTTGAGCGGAGCGCAGCTCAACGCGACCGCGAACATACAGGGCATTTTCGCCTATAACCCTGTCATAGGCTCCATCCTTAACGCCGGCTCCCCAACGCTGGCCGTGACTTTCACTCCCACGGATTCTACGGACTATAAGGCGGCAACAGGCAGCGTGATTCTCACAATCAAGCAAGCCAGCCAGATCATCACCTTCGGCTCTATCGCTTCCCAGACTGCCGGTGGTTCAGTCAGCTTGAACGCGACGGCGAGTTCCGGCCTTGCTGTCAGCCTCGCATCACTCACTCCCACCGTCTGCTCAGTCTCCGGAACGACGGCGACTCTTCTAGTTGCGGGAGCCTGCACGCTCCAGGCCTCGCAGGCCGGCAATAACAACTATGCAATGGCGACGCCCGTCACGCAAAGCTTCACGGTGGCGCCGGCGCCAAACTTCACCATCACGCCGACTCCCTCGTCGGAAACAGTCAATCGGGGCGTCGTCGGCGCTTTCATTCTCGAGCTGAAATCCGTGAATGGCTTTAAAGGGAAGGTGCAGCTGAGCTGCGCGGGCGGCCCTTCGGGCTCCTACTGCGTCGATATGCCGCAAACCATTCAGGTGAACGGAACGGCGTGTGGGGTCTCGGGGATCTTCTTCCCGAAGAGCGCGAGCGCCGGAACTTATATCATTACGTTCACCGGCGTCTCCGGATCGCTGAAAAACACCGCGACTGCGAAGTTTACGGTCAAGTAGCTTCTAACCGGGTTGCGACGAGACTCGGGCAGACGATCGTTTTCGGTCGTCTGCCTGGCTAAGTCTGGCTACACGTCGCCGCGCACGAAGGCCCGGGGCATGGCGTAAAAGAAATATATGCCTTCTGCGCTCGCCATGTTCTATCTGTCCCGACGATAGCCAGTTACAAGCGTACGAGCAGGACCTGCCCGCGCTCAGCCGTTGATCGCTATTCGTCAGTTTCTATCGCGGCCCGGCGAAAGCTTTCGAGACACCCGCCTCTCGAAATCAAGAACGAATCAAATAACCGCCTGCTCTCACTAACTTCCGCCCGGCAAAATATGACTGCCCGGTGACGTCCGCAATCCCGAAGGGGACAAGGGCGCATTCTGGAGTGCGCCAGTTGTGCTCATTGATGAAGGAATTCGTGCGCCAGAAACCGGCTTGCATCAAAATTGCTTGCGATCATTTGCCGAATGACCGTTGTCGAACATCGTTATCGAACACTGAGGAACACCATTCCGGCCGGATAGATCCGCCCTTGTCCGGAAGGGTTTATCAATACAACCGGCGGGAACGGTCAGACGCGAATATTGCTCATAAGCCGGGTGGCTCTTCGCCGTTAAAGCTCGGATCGTAGCCAGCGAAGAGCTAGCACTCCAGTCTGTCCGCCTCAAACAAGATATCTCCAGGGATTCGCTTTCGTTCCACTTCCAGGAACTCTCGCAAACCATTCACAGCCCGCACGACGCTCTTGTGAATCATCGGATCACCGGCAGTGATCTCGATGTAGCGCCGCGCGCTTTGCACAAAGGCCTTGAACTCCGGCACCGGATACTTCCGCTTATTCGAAAGCGCCATGTCAAAGGTGACGCGTAGGTCAGCAGTCTGTCGCGCGATCCGATCCTTTTCCGATTCCGCCATCGCGATCCTCACTTGATTGTGCGGACAAACAAAGTCCGAATGGAATTATAGATGAAAAGCCGACTTGGACGAAGCCGCTGACGCGGCGCCCGGCCTGAGCAGCGGTGGTCACTGGAAGAATAGGTTAGTCCCAGAGAAAGGAGTTCTCTGTGACTACGCTGATCGAACGGATGAGGCAAGAGCTTATCCGTCGCAACTATGCCGCCACGACAATCCAGTCGTACCTCAAAGCGGTAGAACATTTCCAGAAGCACGTCTCTTCGCCGCTGGAGGCAATCGGACCGGATGATATGTGCCGGTTGAAGGTGAGCGACATCGACAGCAGACGCATGATGCTCAGGGTTGCTGCGGGCTATCGCCCGCTGCGGCACGGCGGCGCTGGGTGGTCACGTTGACCAGTGTTCGCGTTGCGATTACCAGGCCATCTCCTACAACTCCTGCCGCAATCGACATTGCATGAAGTGCCAGGCGCAAGCTCGCGAGCGGTGGCTCGCCGCACGAGAGCGAGAGGTGCTCGAGGTCCCCTACTTCCATGTGGTCTTCACCCTTCCGCATGAGTTGAACGCACTCTGTCATCAGAATGCGCGCCTCCTCTACGATTTACTGTTCCGCGCCAGCGCTGCCACCATGCTGGAAGTGGCTGCGAATCCAAAGCGCCTTGGCGCACAGATTGGCTTCATCAGCATCCTGCATACATGGGGTCAAAACCTGCTGCTTCATCCTCATATCCACTGCGTTGTACCAGCTGGCGGATTCTCATCTGGTTACCAGGAATGGGTTCGCCCGAAATACGCCTTCTTATTGCCCGTTGATGTGCTCAGCGTTGTGTTTCGGGCCAAGTTCGTTGATGAATTACGGACTTTGCATCGCAAGGGGAAGCTGAGCTTTGCAGGTCCTACTGCAGAGCTGAGGAATCGAAAGCGCTTTGCAGTCTTCCTCGACAAGCTGTTCGAAAAGGACTGGGTCGTTTACGCCAAGCCGGCCTTCGGTGGACCGGCCCAGGTGTTACGCTACCTCGGCCGTTATACCCATCGTGTAGCGATCAGCAATCATCGTTTGTTGAGCTTCGATGGTGAGCACGTTACCTTTCGCTGGCGAGACTACGCGCACGGCAACAAGCAGAAGAAGATGACTCTTACGGCCCTGGAGTTCTTACGCCGTTTGTCTCATCACATCCTGCCTCGTGGCTTTGTGCGCATCCGGCACTTCGGCTTTTTAACGAATACCCGGCGATCAGCCTTGTTAACGGTGGCACGTCAGCTCATCGCCACAGTGCTGCCCTCCATAGAACTTTGCTCGGCAGCAGCTATCGATCAGAAGGCCGCCTGGCACTGTCCTCACTGCCATGCGCCCATGCGCATCGGTCCGAATCTGTCGCCTTTACAGCTGCGGTCCCGATGCCGCCCCTTCGACAGCTCATAAGATCCTTCAGTCTCGACATCCTAACGCCTGCCTGTGCCACATGGCGCACACGCAGAAGTGTGTCTGAACGAGGGGCAATCTGTGCTCAGACCCTTCCTCCCACTTCCTTCTGCTCATCCAAGGCACCGATGGACAGGGTCCGCACCGAGCTTCGGACCGATTCGACGCACACAGTCGCTCCTGAAAACAACCTCGGCGCCTTCCAAACACGCTTGTAGCTCCATAGCGCGGTCCACCCCCTCAGCGGCTTCCTCCAAGTCGTTCCTATCGAAACTGTCTCGGATTCAACCCCCGCCCGTTCTCGCGCCTAATCCTCCGAGACAGTTCCCGATAGGACGCTAACGACTTCTCGGGATGTATTTGCTACCGAGCTGACTGCATGTATTTGAGGAAACTGGCGGTAAGTCAGTTGCGTTTCATATTCGGGCATTCCGGCGAGGATAACTGCGGCTCGCAACTGGCGAACCAATGCGCCTAAGGCGCTATGCTGATGCAAGCCGGAAGGAGGCCGAATGTCTGGAAAACTACGGGTTCTCGTCGCGTTTGTTTTCGTTGCTGTCGCCTACGGGGAGCTTCCGCCACTTATCGACCGCGACGCATTCTTTGGGGAAATCAAAATCACGGCTGCGCAGATTTCGCCGGACGGCAGATTCATTGCATTTCTGAAGCCGTACAACGGTACACGCAACATTTGGGTCAAGACCGCGGGTGAGCCCTTTACGGCTGCTCGCCCGGTGAGCGCCGAGACCAAGCGCCCCGTCGGCCGTTACTTCTGGAGCCGCGATTCCAAGTACCTCCTCTACGCGCAGGATCAGCTGGGTGACGAGAATTTTAACGTCTACGCCATCGACCCCAGTGCCCCGCCCGACAAACAAACGGGCGTTCCGCCCGTTCGCAACATCAGCGATGCCAAAGGCTCGCGCGTGACAATCTACGCAGTCCCGAAGAACGAACCGGACATCCTGTACATCGGCATCAACGATCGCGACAAGGCTTGGCACGACCTCTACAAGCTGCAAATCTCCACGGGCAAAAAAACGCTCTTGCGCAAGAACACCGAGCGCATAGCCGATTGGTCGTTCGATAACTCCGGTACCTTGCGTACCGCAGTCCGTACTGACGACAATGGGGGCACTGAAATTCTCCGAGTCGATTCGGATAAGTTCACACCGCTCTATTCCTGCGATGTCTTCGAAAGTTGCGACCCCCTGCACTTCGATCATGCGAATCGGACGCTGTATATAACCAGCAACAAGGGTCCCGATCTCAATTTTGTTCAGTTAGCGGCACTTGATCCGGCGACTGGTGCGGCCCGGCCCATTGAGAGTGATCCACTGAAACGCGTCGATTTCGAAGAGGCAATTTTTTCTGAAGTCGATGATCGATTGCTTGCAACTATTTACGACGATGACAAGCCACGGATCTACTGGAAGGACAAAGCCTACGAAGCAGATTACAAGTGGCTGAAAAGCAAACTGCCCGGCCGCGAAATCGATTTCATCTCCCACACAAGCGATGAAAACGTTTGGCTGATCAGGGCCTATGCGGATGTCGAGCCGGGCGAGGTTTATCTGTTCGACCGAAAAGGAAAGAACCTCGCGTTCCAGTATCGAATCCGCGAAGACCTCCCGCGCGATTCGTTGGCGGAACAAAAGACCATTCGATACCAATCTTCCGACGGGCTCGAGATTCCCGCCTATCTGACGCTCCCGACGGGTGTACCGCCGAAAAACTTGCCGCTTGTGGTTTTCCCTCATGGCGGTCCCTGGGGTCGCGACATGTGGGGCTACAGCACGTTCGCGCAATTCTTTGCCAATCGCGGTTATGCCGTGCTACAGCCGAATTTCCGCGCTTCGACCGGTTATGGCAAGAAATTTTTGAATGCCGGCAATGGCGAATGGGGTCGAAAGATGCAAGACGACATCACATGGGGAGTTAAATATCTCGTGGCGCAAGGCGTCGTGAACTCAAAGCGCGTTGGAATTGCGGGCGGATCCTACGGCGGATATGCGGCTCTTGCCGGTGTCGCGTTTACGCCGGACGTTTATGCAGCGGCAGTGGCAATTGTTCCCCCGTCAGATCTCGTGTTCCTGTTGCACTCGATCCCGCCGTATTGGGAAGCTAGTCGCAAGATTATGTGCGCCAGAATGGCAAATCCGGATACACCGGAAGGCAAACAGATTCTCGAATCGGAATCGCCGGTGCACGCCGCCGGCCGAATCAAGACGCCATTGATGGTGGTGCAAGGGGCTAACGACCCGCGCGTCAACAAGCGGAATTCTGATGAGATTGTGATCGCTGTTCGGGATCACCACGTCCCTGTCGAATATCTGTTGGCGCCCGATGAGGGGCACGGGTTCGCGCGACCGATCAACAATCTGGCGATGGTCGCCGCTATGGAACGATTCATGGCGAAGTATCTCGACGCCCGCTTTCAGGAGTCGATGCCAGCCGATGTATCCGAACGCGTGAAAGTCCTTACCGTCGATACGAACAGCGTAGTTTTGTCTTCATCCGCTGACGCGCGTGTCCAATAAATGCTTGACCGGCTCGCGATGACCGCAGTTGCGAAGCCGACTTGAACGAAGCCTGACGGCAGACGCTTCGCGTGGGCGTTGTTCAGCAGTCGTTGATGCTGGGATAGTTTTGGGTCACAAAGGAGGTCCCTGTGACCCATCTACGAAAATTGATGCTCGAAGAACTCGAGCGTCGTAATTACTCCCAGAGTACTGTACGCACATATGTGCGAACCATTGAGGACTTCGCGCAATATTTCAAGCGTCCACCTGACCAGCTTGGCCCAGAGCATATTCGCGAATATCAGGCTTATTTGTTCCGGGAACGGAAGTTGGATGCAAACACGGTCAACCAGCGAACCGGAGCGTTGCGCTTCTTCTTCGTCGCAACGCTTAAGAAGGGTTGGTCGATTGCCGAAACGCCGTATCCCCGGAAAGTCTTCCGGCTCCCCAAAATCCTGAGCCCAGACCAGGTGGCGCGGCTCATCGCTGCCGCTCCGACTCCGTTCTACCGCATGCTCCTGATGGCGCTCTACGCCACCGGATTGCGGCGTGCCGAACTGGCTCATTTGAAGGTAAATGACATCGACAGCGAGCGCATGGTCATTCATGTTAAAGGCGGAAAGGGCCGCAAAGATCGAGACGTCATGCTCAGTCCGAAACTGTTGGACGAACTGCGACAGTATTGGCGCGGGCTACGGCGCAGGCCGAAAGTCTGGTTGTTTCCAGGCAATCGCTGGCATACCGGAGAGAGACCCATCGACACCAAGGTAGTTTGGCATGCTTGCCGGCAAGCGGCACAACGAGCAGGACTCGGTGATGATATTCATCCGCACACGCTAAGGCACTGCTTCGCGACGCACCTGCTCGAAGACGGAGCGGATCTGCGCACGATTCAGATTCTGCTCGGCCATCGCGATCTGGAAGAGACCACCATCTACCTGCATCTTTCCAAGCTACATCTCAGCGCGACCGCGAGCCCGTTGGATAAGTTGCCGCTCTCTCCCGCCGAGACCAAAGACGAATAGATGCACGGGCCACCACTGGAGGTGGCCGACCTTGTTCGCAGCGCCGGACGTAACTTCATTGAACGCAATCGCTCCTGGCTAAACAGGCTGCACCTGAAAGTACTGACGGCCATCGAGCGTTGCCGCACGGCTGCATTGGGCGGGCATCTGGACCAATGCGTGCGTTGTGGATATCGTGCCATCTCATTCAACTCCTGTCGCAACAGGCATTGTCCGAAGTGCCAGGCGAACGCTCGTGATCGTTGGCTCGAAGCGCGTCAACGCGAGCTTCTGCCCACGCGCTATGTACATGTCGTCTTTACGCTCCCGCACGAGCTCGCGCCCCTAGCTCTACAGAACAAACGTGTGATGTACGACCTGCTGTTCCGTAGCAGCGCGGCGACCTTACTCGAGATCGCACGCGATCCGAAGCACCTGGGCGCAGAAATCGGCTTCTTCAGCGTGCTACATACCTGGAATCAGAAGCTCGAACACCATCCGCATATCCATTGTGTGGTGCCGGCCGGCGGCTTAGCTCCCGATCACACACACTGGATTGCCTCTCAACGCAAGTTCTTTCTTCCGGGCGATGTGTTGGCCGAAGTGTTCCGAGGTAAATTTCGCGAGGCCTTAGAAGAAGCTTTCGCCAACGGCAAGCTCGGCTTCCACGGCAGCATGAAAACGTTCGCGCGTCCAAAGGTCTTCGCACAACTACTGCGCCTGACTTTTCGAAAGAAATGGGTGGTTTACTTGAAACGGCCGTTTGGCGGGCCTGAGCACGCTCTTCGTTATCTGGGCTGTTACACGCATCGGGTGGCCATTTCTAATCACCGGCTGGTGTCGTTTGCCGACGACCAAGTTACCTTCCGCTGGCGCGATTCGAGGCATGGAAACAAAAGACGGCTGATGAGCCTGCATGTCAACGAGTTTTCCGGCGGTTCCTCTTACATGTGTTGCCGCCCGGCTTCGTACGCATCCGCCATTTCGGCTTCCTCAGCACACGTAACCGCTCCCAGCTCCTTCCCGTCTGCTTCCGGCTACTGCACGCTGTATCCGCACAGCCACTCAAACAAGCAACATCCCACGCCGAACAACAGATCCGCCCGTCTTGGCTGTGTCCTCGATGCAATGGCCCAATGCTGCTCGTCGAGCGCTTCACTGCTTTACAACTTCGTCTCCGGGCTCCGCCCAATCTGCTCCCCACCGCCGCATGATAATCGCTCCAAACACATCTCGAAGCTGTAATCCGCATCGACGCCGACACCATACGTGTGAACATACGTGCCATCATCACGCGCGTTTATCCGCGCCACTGCCCGGCGTCTCTTTACTCCAGCGTCCCACTTCCTCTATATGTCGATTTCCCCAACGCAATCCGCATATTGAAAACCCATAACGTGTAACTTCGAAACGGCTTCCTTCAAGTCCCAGTATCAAAAGCGATTCGCCGCACTTGCGTTCTACACCCGCACACAGTGTACGTCGCCGACTCGCTTCCGATACTGACCTAAGACTTGCCGTTCCGTATCTGGCTGACACTTTCGGGGTTGCCGACTAGCGACGCGGTAAGCCATAACCGTTTAGCCTGCGATGGATCGCGTAATCTGTATATGAAACGTGAGATCTACCCTGCGGGCGCGCCTCTCCTGAAGCCCCGAGGCGTTCGCGCTGGGCCCCGACTGATGCGGGGCCGTTCCCTCCCCGCGCACCCTCCCCTGGCCTCCGATCATAGCCGAAGGCAAGCACAACTACGATCTCGAATACCAGCTGCCAAGGGAAGCCCTGATCCCCAACATCATTCTCAAGCGTTGCTTCCCGCCTGCTTCTTAGCCGGTCGCGGCATCGGCGTCACTCCGACCTGCTCCTCCGCCGTATACGGCGCTCCATAATACGGGAAATCCTTGCGAATGCGCCCGCGGTCGGGAACAAGTCCATCGACAATTGGCGTGTTGGTCGCGAGCGTCAATATCACATCCAGCACGTCGTCGCCGAGCGCGCGTCCATTGAAGCTGGCCACCTCAAATGCGGCGGACGTTCCAAGCTCGTAAGGCAACGTGTTGGGACAAAGCCGTGCAGCGATCAGCTTCCCGTATTCACCCGGGTCCGCCGCCGAACCGGCATAGGTCGTCATCTTCTCCGCAAAATCCACGATCCACTTCGCGAAGCGCTCTAGATCTTCAGACGGAATCGACGCATTGAATTGTTCTTTCACCTCTGGATCGCTCGGGTCGTTCAGGAAGAGATGCGTAACCATAGGCAGGCCCCAACGCGAAACTTGTACCTCCGGCGCATGGCCCAAGAGGGAGATCGTCGCCCATGCGTTGATTTTTCCCTTCCCAATCAGTTCGCTCGGCACCTCCAGCACAATCGCCGTAACATTCCGCCTCGCAAAGGGATTCTGCTGATGCAGAAAGGCGTCCCTGTCGTAGCGCTGGTCCTTATAGAAAGAAGTCATGAATGTGCGGAATCCAGCGTTTGCCGCAAATAGCTCTGGAGCAATCCCAACATACGCACGAAGACCCGAATTAGTCGCGACCGAACCGGTTTCGCCCTCAACCAGACTCTCTCCGGCGTCACCACGAAGAGCATCATCACCCGTCGCCCTCCGCACCACAAACGGCTGAATGTGAGTGTGCTCACTGCCATCTCCGTGTCGTGGTTCACCAAACCTGAACTTGAACGTAACCTCTTCCCTCGCGTCTCCGTTCAGGTCGAACCGGAACGCGTAGAGCCCTTCTGGATGCAGCGTATCCGGAGCCGATAATCCTACATCCGGATTCACGGTCATCGCCATTACCGTCTTGCCCGAGGGGCCGTCAAATAAATAAAAGTCGCAGAGGTTGAGGCTCGGATCTTCCCTCGCCAGTCTGGTATCGAAATGGTGTGACATACAGGATCTCCTTCTCTACGGTCAGCCCCGAAGAACGGCGGCTCCGAAGGGAGCGCCAGTCAGTCCGCCATCCACCATCAGTTCGACCGCGTTGATGTACGACGAATCGTCCGAGGCAAGAAAAAGCACAGCTTTGGCCAGATCTTCCGGCTCGCCCCAACGGGCAAGTGGAACCGCGGAAGAGAAGAAGTCGGAAACTTTTGCGGATTCCTCTGCCGTGGCATTGGCGCGCACCCCGCGCTTCCAGATGGGAGTCTTTGTCGCTCCCGGGGCCACCACGTTTACGCGAATCTTGCGCGGTGCAAGGTCTGCGGCGATGGATCGCGCCATCGAGACGAGCCCGCCTTTCGTGGCAGCGTAGGCAGCCAGGCCTGGTTGACCGAGATAACTTTGCACCGATCCGTTGAAGATGATGCTGCCGTTGTCGTTCATGAAAGGAGCGGCTGAATTGACGGTAAAGAAAGCACCGTTGAGGTTGGTGTGGACTACCTTCTCGAAGATGGCTTCGTCGGTCGTGCCAGTCGGCGTTGTGCCAGAGATGCCGGCATTGGAGAAGACGATGTCAAGTTTGCCAAAGTCTTTGGCGAGTTCAGCGAAGAGCTTCTTGCGGTCCTCCGCAACGGTAACGTCGGCGCGATAGCCGCGCGCTTTCGATCCCAGCTCGGCGACCGCTTCATCCAGTGTCTGTTGATCGCGACCCGTAATTGCGACTTCCGCGCCTTCTGCAACGAAAAGGCGGGCAGTGGCCAGGCCGATGCCGCTGTTTCCTCCGGTGATGAGAGCCTTCTTGCCTGTGAGTTTCATAATTCCTCCAGGAACCCCCGCTCGAGAGCCTCGATGTCCCGCCGAAAGCGATGTCGCTCCCGGCGGAGTCGTTCATTGCGGCCGCTCTTTGCCTGACTGCTCCGCCGCCATGTAAGCGGCATACCAGTTTGCCCAGTTTGCGTCGCGCTGCCCGATGCGCTTCTCGTGCTCACCGTGGGCGGCCTCCGCGCGCCGAAACGCGCTCGCCAGATCGTTCACCGATGCAAAGGTCGTCGCCGTGCCGTCGATGCGACCGGGAAGCCGCGTCGTGACTTCCTGGAACAGCCAGCCGTTTCCGTCCGGGTCCCTGAACGAGGCGAACGAGCGGTAGCTACGATGCTCGGAATCAGGGCCGTTAACTCGAATCCGCCCAAACAGGTAGGGCTCGTCCGGGCCGGAGTACACGTCCGCGCCGCCGTGGAACACTTCGCTGACTTCAACGCCGTGACTGAGCAGATTCTTGCGCGCGGCCTCAATGTCATCGACGATCAGATAAAGGCCCTGGGCCGTGCCAGGAGCGGCCCCGGTGACGTTCCTACCGAAGATGACCGAGCACCCGGAGCCAGGCGGTGTGAACTGAATCACGCGATAATCCTTACCATCATCGAAGTCGGCGTCGAGTCGCCACCCGAGCCTCGCGTAGAACTCCTTCGCGCGATCGACGTCCGAGACGGGGATAACGACGATTTCGAACTTCATGTCGACTTTCGCAACGCTAACCTCGCTGGCAGCGTCGTTAGCTTGGATTTCATGCGTCGCATTTGTCATGTTCCTCCCTCCTTTGCGCTCAACCGAATTGTTGGATGCGAGCGTCAGCCAGCAGAATCAGATGTTCTCCAAGGCTTGACGTTCAATACCTTTTGCGAAGGATGCCTCTACGGCTTGTCGTGAGCCCAGCCTGGGTTCACGAGCAGCTTGGAGGGGCTCTCACGGAATGCCTCGTCTTGATCGGGAAGTCCATTCGCCTCGCCCTTAGAGGAGCGGCGAATCATATTTCTGAATTCACACGTTCTGTCGTTGATGTTCTCCACGCTTAAGTCCCGAATCATGTCTATTTTTGAGCGGCGCGTGGGCGCGAAAAAACGTCCGGCTTGGAAGCGATTCTTAGGGAATCGGGGTTTGCCGATCTCTCTGCCTGGGGGCCCTGTAGTTTGTGTGTGACCTTAAACGACGAGCATGGGAAGCCGAACGGCCCAAAGCAGATACCTAAAGTGCAGTGAAACACCTGCAAATTCGTTATTAATTAGACGGTACTTCGGATTGGCGCAACGACCAGGAAATTGCGCTACGCTCCAACCGCGCGAAAACCAGCTTGTCGGTTCTTGGGGTAACCGGGTAACTCGCTCATTGAACCGCAGTTAGGAGGTGCTCCGCGGATCGGTCCTGAAAAACGCCGCAGTGTTCCGCGATCCACCTTGACGGGTAGTCGCCGACGCGCTCCTATTCCGCGGATCCTGACTGGGGCTCGATACCGATGTTGTCGTTCACAGCTCCGGGGATTCGCTGCTTGCACCCCAGGTACCGTTCGGTCGTTTGGACGGAAACATGTCCGAGTAAGAATTGGATCTGCTCCAGTTCTCCGCCGCACGCATGGCAGAGTTTAGCGCAAGAGCGTCTGTTATGCCGACCTCGGCATAATCGGCGCTATGCCGCTTAAAAAACTATGCCGAGCTGGGTTGAAGGAAACCAGTAGAGATTGCATCTCCCCCGGTTGCGACTCGGCATAGTGTTCTGTGCTTAAAGGCTTTTCAGAAACTGAAGTACCGGATCCTCTGGACGATATCGACCTGGAGTTGTTTCATTCCAAGTTCCCGTTTTGTTGAGGATTCGTTCTTTCTGCGCAAGATTGGCGTCGAGGTAAACCTGAGTGGTTGAAGGCGATTCGTGTCCCAGCCATAACGCAATCGTTGAAGTATCGACGCCTGCTTCGAGTAACGTAATGGCCGTGGTGTGACGCAGAACATGCAAGGTTACCCGTTTCTCGCGAAGAGAAGGGCAGTTCTTACGGGCGACTTTCAGATGTTTGGCGAAGAGGTATTGTGCGCCATCGGCGCTCAACCGTCCACCGCGTGCATTTGGAAACAGGATGTCGTCGCACCCGCGGGGCGGTTCACGAAGCCAGCGGCGTAAGACGCCGACAGTTCGCTTGGCAAGCGGAGTGCATCGTTCTTTGCGCCCCTTGCCCCAGCAATGGACGTGGGCGCCTGTGCCGAGGATGATATCGCGGCGGTACAAGGCGGTCACTTCGGAGAGGCGCATCCCGGTTTGGACGGTAAGGAGAAGAAACGTGTGGTCTCGACGTCCGCTCCAGGTAGTTTGATCGGGAGCCGCGAGCAGTTGTTCAACTTCAGCCTGGGTAAGGAACCCAACCAGTCGGCGAGACTGCCGTTTATTGGGAATAGCAAGGATCTGTTGAATTCTGAGCGATTCGCCGGGCTCAAGGAAGGAGGCATAGCGGAAGAATGAGCGAATAGCGGTCAGTCGAAGATTACGGGTTCGCGGTGAGTTATGTCGCACCTTTTCACAATGATCGAGGAACGCGCAAATCAGTGGCGCGTCCAAATCGCTCCAGGTCAGTCGAGAAGGCGCCCTGTGCTTTTCGCGTTGAACAAACCCGAAAAGGAGACGAAAAGTATCGCGATAGCAGGCCAGGGTGTGGGGGCTCACATGCTTTTGGTTCATAAGCCGATCGGTAAAGAACTTCTGTAGCAGGAAAGGTACTCTGCCGCAAGTCGTCATGACGGCATCTCCCATCTGCTTTCCAGCCGTTTGCACGCCCACTGCATCAACTCCGGACATTGCGTCAGGTACCAATAGGTATCGCTGACATGGGCATGCCCCAAATAAGTGGAGAGAATGGGAAGCCGACGCTGCACTTCCTCTCCTGCGCGATACCAACGGATCATGGTTTGAACGGCAAATCGGTGTCGAAAATCATGCAGACGCGGACCGCGATTGACAGGTCCACGCCGCAAACCGGCCCATCGGGAGAGTTCATAGAAAGTCCGGCGAACGGCAGACCCATCAAGAGCGCGGCCAAGGTCGGAAATGAAGAACGTGGAGCGCTTGGGTGCGGGGAACAGCGAGCCACAGTAGGCTGCGTATCGCCGTAGTGCGGCAATCGTGGATTTATGTAGAGGCACGAATCGCGATTTGCGAAACTTGGTCTCCCGAATGGCCAAGATCCCAGTCTTGAAATCCACGTCAATTGGTCGCAGGGCGAGTGCTTCGCTGATGCGCAAACCGGAAACTGCCAAGAGGCCGATCAGGCAACGGTATGTACGAGGGCGTATGCCCACGCTTGAGCGTAGTCGTCGAGTCGCGTTGAGCAAGCGTCTGATTTCCCAGTCCGAATACAGATAGGGCTTGGTGCGTTTCGGGCGATACGGCAGCAGACCTGGAGGAGGAATTTCGGTGCGGGGATCAAGAACATGTTGGTATCGCGTAAAGACACGAATCGCCTTCATCCGTTCTGCCCAGGTGGCTGGCTGTCGGTCTGCAGGTTGCATCGCCCACTCCAAGGCAAGAGGCGTGGTCACGTATTCTGCGCCACGGGACTCTGCGAATGCAACGAACCGCAAGAGGTGAAGCCCGGTGCAGCGAAGCTTGAATCCCAGACTTCGGCGCAGCGCCAAGTAGTTCTGAACAGCTTGCCGTAAAGAAGTCATCGCGCA
>DATJUG010000036.1:0-5333 GCA_035502635.1 Bryobacteraceae bacterium | reverse complement strand
CTCCGGTGGCGAGCAGCAGATGCTGGCGATCGCCCGCGCGCTGATCCGCTCGCCGCGGCTGTTGCTGCTCGATGAGCCGTTCGAAGGTTTGGCGCCGGTCATCGTCGAGGATCTCGTGGCGCTGTGCGGCCGGCTCGCCGAGGCCGGCGCCACGATCGTCATCGTCGAGCAGGACGTGCGATCGGCGCTGCTCCTGGCGCGCCGGGTCTATGTGCTCAACAACGGTCATATCGTCTTCGAGGGAACGCGCGACGCGTTGCTGGCCGACCCGGAGATCACCAGCCGCTATCTGGGTATCGGTCCCGAGACCGGGACGTCCTTGGAACTATAGGATCGGCTGTTGACCGGTTGCCTGACGGGTCGCCTGATGCTTCCTGTTCTTCCGCTGGGGCTCTGCGCGGCAAGTCCGCTTCCAACCCATTGCTGGTGTTCGCCCCATTGGCAGCAACTTCGGCGACTACCCAACTGGAGTGGACACCGTTGCTTCTTGTTGCATTCGTTCGGCACGGCACTCTGCCAGGGTTCGCCCCTCGGAATTAACCGCCCATTCATAGATGCCAACTGATGACCAACCAGTAACTTTCAAACCCCATGCATTAAACGACATCACCTCACCTTTATAATCGACCGTCTTTGCATCACGAACTGTGGCTTCCGAATCAGCAAAACCTTTTATACTAACCTTGTCGCCGCTCTTCACAATACCCCATTCCATCAGCTTTGCCATCCTGGGCAGCGAGGTTTTGGTTTTTCCACTCCCCGGTGCTACAGATAGACCTGCTTCGCTCCCCACAGCAAAGTCTGGGAACCCAACGAAAAAGTCCTCGACCGGTCTCGCAGGGATAAGCTTATCCACAGATAGGAAAATAGAACCGCCCTGCCCTTCAGAAATCTTTATGGGATTTAGAGATATGCAGGATATGTCTATGCCATTATTGTTCATCCAGGCAGCCGCAGAAAGCGTCTGCTCATCGAATGACGATGAGACCAGAATTATCCTCTGAGAAGAGTTGAACGACCTATCCGAGTTATTTTCGCGTAGGAATTTATTAATGATACGTTTTCCAAGTTCTTCAGGAGTAAGATCGCCAAGCTCAAACTCGTTTGGCCACCTTTTCATGTAACGGGCGAAAATCCTCTCGACCAAATCGTCAACTGTGGTCACGGTAGCAAGGCTGGCGGCATAACGAATTGCTTGAAATTCCATCGCCTCAGTCCGAGATGCCATGTCGGAAGCATCCCTTTTGATCTCTATCAGGACCAGGTTTCCATTCGCATCGAGAGCAACTAGGTCATTTCGCGCGTTTTGTAGGTTAATCACCTGTTGTCCGACAATCAACAATGTCTCATCATCTTCTTCTTCGAACAACAGCCCGATATTAGTTCGAAGAAACTCTTCAATTTTTGCCTCTGTTATTCCAATAGAATTGAAGCTTATTTTCTCCACCTCCTGATGTGCGCAAATTCCATTGTCGGCGGTAAGGGTTATCGGGATGATCATTGCAGTTCGTTCAGATTGCCATTTGGACCAGTACACCGGTACAGAAAAGCAGATATAGCGTACAATAGGTTGACGCAATCGAAATCTCACGGCTGTCCCGGCGAAGCCTCGTCATCGCCGGCGGGTCAAGGTCGTCCTGCCCACAAGCCTCACCGTGAGTGGCGACCGGCTCAGAAGATGCAGAGGCCTGCTCGCCACCCTGAGTCACCGCTCCAAGGGTCCTGCCCGGCAGCGAAGCCGACATGGTCCGGAGCTGCGCGACCCGAGTCCTGCCGCCGCAACCGGTCAAAAACTCCGTGGAGAGTACACCGATTCCGTGAAACCAACCCGTTGCGAGGGATGCCCGAGACGCCCCCACAGTGGTAGCGCCGACGTGGCCTCTGCTCGACAGTTGGTCGTGGTATCGCAATGAATGGCCGTGGAGATGACGATAGGCGAGGGTGCACGCTGGTGGATCCGGTGATGATCAGGCCGATGCCGCCACGCGCTCGCTCACATTGGGGGCGATCGCGCGGAACCTCCCGCGGTGTGCAATCGCACCCGGCAAGAAAAGGAAGGAAGCCTAACCACGGAGACACGGAGGCATGGAGAAAAGAGGGGAGAGCAAATGTGCGCTTCGGTCCCCGTCGCCTCGTACTATAACCCGTTCTCCGCTTTCTTCTCCGTGTCTCCGTGGTGAAGCTTGCTTTCTTCCTTTTTTCTCTCCCCGCGCAAATCCGGTGTACCTTACCCAACCTCGCCGGCGATGAGCGCCCCCAGCGCACCCTCCGCCCCCGCGGTGCACGCTGCCGGGGTGATACGAGTCGTTCCATGGAAACGCTGTACTAGGACATCAGCTTGGCAAGATCCGCGGCCATCTGCTTCGGCGCGGCTTCCGCGAGCGGGGCGATGAAGCGGCCGTCCGGCCCCATGACATAAATCACCGAGCTGTGATCCATCCCGTAGTCGTTCGGCCCGGGGCCGGTCACATGTTTCGCCGCGTAAACGTGGTACTCCTTCTCGACTTGCGTAATCTCCGCGGGTGTCCCGGTCAGCCCGATCAGCCGCGGCGAGAAGACCGCGGCGTAGCGCTGCATCACCGCCGGCGTGTCGCGCGCCGGATCGACGGTGATGAAGATGGGCGCCACGTCATTGGCCTTCGCCCCCAGCGCGTCGAGCGCGCCGGCCAGCGATTGCAACGTCGTTGGGCAGACGTCGGGGCAGTAGGTGTAGCCGAAATAGACCAGCATGTACTTGCCGCGGAAGCTGCGATCGGTGACTTGCTGGCCGGCGCCGTTCACCAACGTGAACGGGCCGCCGATGGCGGCGCGGGCGCTGGTGCCGAACCAGAGAAAGCCCGCGGCGCCGAACATCAGCAGCGCGAACAGCACGCCGGCGACAGCGTAGGGCAGTATTGGTGGCGCCGGCGGCTTCTGGGTGGGCTTGGCGAGGTCGGTGTTCGATCCCATCATATTCCGAAATGATCCAGGAGGGGTGGTCATCGCCGCATGCTGTCTATAGCCATTTCGGGGCAGTGGAAATGCCCCTATGCCGACCTCTCCCGCTATGCGGTACCGGCTTAGGCGGGAGTTCGCCGCGCGGAAGCGCTGAGGGCGAACGCGCGCGCTGGACGATCGTTTCGGAAGGCCCGAACTCAGACCGGTTTGTGCTCCCGCAAGTTCGGCAGAAATACCGTGAAGACTCCGATCACAGGGAGAAACGAGCAGAGCAGGAACACGAACCGGATACCCTGCCAGTCCGCGAGCTTGCCGAGCACGGCTGCACCGATGCCGCCGATGCCGAAGATGAAGCCGAAGAACAGCCCCGACACCATGCCGATGCGGCCCGGCATCAACTCCTGCCCGTAAACCACGATCGCCGGAAAGGCGGAGGCAATCACGAACCCGATCGCCACGCTCAACACGGCCGTGGGCAACAGCCCGACATGAGGCAGGATCAGCGTGAACGGCAACACTCCCAATATCGAGACCCAGATGACGAGCTTGCGGCCCAACCTGTCGCCGATCGGCCCTCCCGCAACCGCCCCCGTCGCGACAGCAGCGAAAAACACAAACTGATAGACTTGCGCGTCCTTGGTCGACAGGCCGAACCTATCCATCAGGTAGAAGATGTAGTAGCTCGTGAAGCTCGCCAAATAGATATACTTGGAGAACAGCAGCGCGATCAGCACCGTCATCGCCTTTGAGACTTGCCCACTGGACAGCGTGGAGTGCCGGACCGACGCCTTGCTCGAAGGGCGCTTCGCATGCCCGTTATGCTGATACCAGTGGCCCAACGCGGTCAGCACGATGATGCCCGTCAGAGCGGCGAACGCGAACCACGCAAGCCCGGCTTGTCCGCGTGGCAGCACGAAGTACGCGGCCGCCAGAGGGCCAAGCGCAGAGCCGAAATTACCGCCGACCTGAAACAGCGCCTGGGCCAAGCCGTGCGAGCCGCCCGACGCGAGACGCGCAATGCGCGAGGATTCAGGATGGAAGATCGACGAGCCAAGCCCCAACAGCATCGCGCCGACAAGCAGCACTCCATAGCCGGGCGCGAAGGCGAGCGTCAGCAGCCCGGCCATCGACGAAGCCATGCCGAACGGCAGCGAGTAAGGCATCGGCCGGCGATCAGTGTAATAGCCGATGAATGGCTGAAACAGCGATGCGGTAAGCTGATAGACGAATGTCAGAAATCCAACCTGCGCGAAGCTGAGATCGAGGCCGCCCCGAAGGATTGGATACACGGCAGGCAAGAGTGCCTGCATCATGTCGTTGAGCAGATGACAGAAGCTCGCGGCCCATAGAACCGGAAAAACAGTCTTGGTCCTGCTCTGCTGAAGCAGAATAGCCTGTGTAGCTTGGATCGACACATTGTCCTCTGGGGAAAAATCCTTGCGTTCGGCCGGGCAGAAGGATAAGCAGCCAGGGTTGGGCCTGCCACCAATGTTGGGCCTATCTCTTACGCGAGTGGGCCAATGGCGCGGAAGATACACATCGACAGCGTGGACCACGTACCCCGTCCGGTCGTTGCGATCGGCAACGACTACCCGGACGGCCATCTTATCGACCCCCACCATCACCGACGCAGCCAACTGATTTCGGGCGCATCGGGTGTGATCGTGCTCTCGACCTCCGAGGGCACGTGGGTGATGCCCCCGCAGCGCGGCATGTGGATTCCGCCGGCGACCCAGCATCAAGTGCGCATGGTCGGCGCGGTGAGCATGCAGAGCCTCTATCTGGAACCGGATGCGGTTCCGGGCATGCCAGGTCACTGTCAGGTTGTCGGCATCTCGTCTTTTATGCGGAGCCTGATCACGGAGGCACTAAGCCTTCCGCTCCAATACGAGCTGGAAGGGCGCGCCGGGGCGCTGATGCAGCTTATTCAGTACGAGATGCAGCAATTGCCGGTCCTGCCGCTCTCCCTTCACTACCCGGCACACGGGCCGTTGTCGGCCCGCTGTCGCGGGTTCGTTCAGCAGCCGAGCATTCACCAGACAATTGACGACTGGGCCGAGGCGCTTCGCATGAGCCGACGCGCCTTCACGCGCCTGTTCCGGCGCGAAACCGGCATGAGCTTCGTAGCGTGGCGGCAGCAGGCCTGCCTGCTTTGCGCCTTGCCTCGGCTTGCGGCGGGCGAACCCGTCACCACAGTTGCGATCGACCTGGGCTATGAGAATCCGGCCGCGTTCACGCTTACGTTCAGGCGGGCCTTCGGCAGCCCGCCTCTTGTTTACCTTGGGCTTCGGAACAACCGCACCCCTGCGTGAGGGTGTGCAAAAATCAGGCAGACTGTGTGAAAAAGGAAGCCTCTCGCAGCGGAGAGACGATCAGAGTTGCAAAGAAGCACGCAA
>DATJUG010000035.1:0-108207 GCA_035502635.1 Bryobacteraceae bacterium | reverse complement strand
GAGAGATGAAATGGGATGACATCTACCGGGCGCTTGGGAAATCCGAATACGCTGGCTACATTGCATTGGAATATGAGCCGAAGGGCGATGAAGTGCAAAGCCTGATGGCCGCGGTGACGCAGATGCGAAAAGGGTTGAATGTGGGAGCGGCGAAACCGGAGCCGCCGGAGAACGCGAGTTAGTCGCGGACAGGGAAGTGATCGTATCCTCGCGGCTCGAGTAGACGGCTTTGGAACAGGATCCTCCCTGGAGAGCCTGGGGTGATTACGCCGATCTTCGTGAGAGGGACGGCGGCGACGCTTCGTGGGATGGGACGCGACGTAGTGAAGAGAAGTTCGTAGTCTTCGCCGCCGTGGAGCGCTTGCTCGGAGAGATCCGCGGTGATTTCAGCGCTGACGTGGGATGCAAGGCAGAGGCGGTGCAGATCGAGCGAGAGACCATCGCTTAAATCCATCGCGGCTCGAACACCGAGGCGGCGAATTGCAAGGCCTGCTTCGATGCGCGGATCGGGACGTTTATTGCAGCGCCAATCTTTTCCAAGCTGGCCTGTGAAGTAGATGCTATCGCCGGGCTTCGCGGCGCTGCGCAGAAGTGCTTTGCCGCGCGGCACGCGTCCGCAGCAGATCACATCCACGGCAATTTTTTCGAAGCGCGCAAGGTCGCCACCGGCAAGCGCGATCTTATATTTGTCCGCGAGCGCGAGCAGGCCTTTATAGAAGCGTGTCAGCCACGAACCGGTGAGATCGGCCGGGATAGCGAGCGAGACCAAACAGAATACGGGCGCGGCTCCCATGGCTGCGAGGTCTGAGAGGCTGCGCGCAAGGGCTTTATGACCGATGTCTGCGGGTGAATGAGTCTTGCGAGTAAAGTGGCGATCTTCCAGAAGGAAATCGGATGTGAAGACAAGGTCCTCGTTCGCGGCGGGGCGAAGGATGGCGCAATCATCGCCGATGCCTTCGATCATTCTGCGACCGCGCAAGCCGTTCGCGGCAAGTTTGCGAATGCGATCAATGATTTGGGTTTCGCGCATACTGCGCTAGACCGGTTGAGGCGTAGCGAGAACGAGACCGGCCGGGAGTTCTTCGCCGAAAACGCGGCTGGAGGCGACGAGATCTCCAGGCTCGCCGGAAAGCTGGCGGAGCAAATCCGCGGCATGCGGAGATGGCTCACATGCGCGACGAATCGATTGGAGCGCGGCGGGTGGTAGATCGCGTGCGACGTCGCCGGTGATCTGCCCGATATGGACGACCGCATCGAGAAGCGCAGGCGTGTGCTGCAGCCGTAAGAGCGTGTCAACCCAGCGGCTGGCGACAGTAGACGACACCACGAGATTGACAGGCCCGCTAAAGAGCTTTCGCGCACCCAGACGCGAGAGGCACCAGAGACCCGCGTCCAGCATCTCACCGCGCTTGACGATTTCGAGCAATGTGTCGCCCAGTTGAATTTTGGTCTGCTGTGGAAGCAGCTCGAGGCTTGCGGCCGTGCGCCACATCTCCCGATAGAGGGCCTGATTCAAGCGTTGCTTGCGCTTCTGCTTCGGTAGCAGCGTGGGTGAAAGGCGCTGGAAAATGTCGGCTTGCTGATTGCGGTTCAGACCGCCGGCGATGCGGCCGCAGAAAATCCACCAATCGATTTCGCACTGGATCTGGTTTCCGAACGTTAGACCCGATGCGTAAACGCGGCGAGCTTGTTCAATACGGAAATCGTCGCCGGGAAAACCGAAACCCGGACGCAGGCAAAAGCCGGTGAGATTGAGCCAACGTGCTTCGTGAGCGGCATTCTTACGGCGGCCGGCGGCATCAGAGAGAAGCTTGTCTGCGAGCGCGCGAATGGTGGACAGAGGCCACGATGCGCGGCCGAGTGCGAGAGCTTGTTCGAGACGCGCCGGGAGCTGCTCGGGAGGCAGCCCAGCGCTGGATTTTCCGAATACTTGTTCGATGAGCGACTCAGCGTTCGTCAGCGCGTCCACGCTGATAACTGCGCCGGAGCGCACGCCCACGGCTGCAGCAGAAGCCGGTTCCACCGTATCGGTCGATTTGCGCAGTTGAAATTGCAAACGCCAGCGATGCTCGCTCACTTTCGATTCGGCCCAGGTTTCAAGCGTGCCGACTTCGCTGAGGCGAGCACCGAGCGTCACAGGCACGAGCCGCTCACCACCTTTCCCGAAGCGAATGACTGCGCGCAGAGGAGCATGGAGACGCGGGTCGCTGGCGGGGTCTAGCGTGTCTTCGCTGGGCGTAAATGAAACCACATCGCCCGCCGCATCTTCGGTGCGGCTCAACGAGCTATAGAGGCGAAAGGCTACCGGCGTGTTCGCGATGAGTTGCAACTCCGGTTGCGCGAGCCTGATCTCCTGGCCTTCTTCCGTGCCGCGGGGAACCAGACAGACCGTGCGGATGGAAGAGGAACCGGCGTCCTGCAGCCCGAGAAAGTATGCACGCGGCAAGCCGCCACGCACGAGCACGCCGCTGCCGCTGGCGCGAACATACGAATAGTAAGCAGCGCCGATTGCAACCGCGAGATCGAGATCCTGATTTTCAAACAGCAGCGGCCGGCGGCCGAACCAATGTTCGACCACATCGCGGACGCGCTCTCGAAATACTTGCGGGATGAAGAAGCCGCCGTTAAACAGGATGGCGTCGACACCGTGCTCGCGCGCGGGCGAGTTGTTCAAGAACTCGGCAAGGTGGCGCGTGATGGCGGGATCGGACACGTAGGGTAGACCGAGTTCACGAAAGACGCTTTGCTTCTCCTGTTGCGGCTTCTCGGCAAGCTCGCACGGAGGCAAAAAGCCGCCGAGGGAGAGCTCGAGAACTTCGTCCCGCGTGATGGAGGTCTTCAGCGTTCCGCCGATCAGCGCTGAGCCGGTGCCCACCACCGTGACATCGACATTTGCAGGGCCGTTTGGCGCGAGCATCTGCTCCTTGGCCGCGGAGCACTGGCGACGTAGAGCGCTACGCTGCCGGAGGGAAAGAGTTTTGCCGAGCTTCGATTCAGCAAGCCACGAGAGTGTAAGGTCGAGATTGTCGCCGCCGAGCAGAAGATGGCGGCCCACAGTGGTGCGCGTGAATTGCACCCGATCCCCTTCGCGATCCACGCGGACCAACGTGAAATCGCTAGTACCGCCGCCGACGTCGCAGACAAGCACGATCTGGCCATCGAACAGCTCCTTATTCGAGCGCGCAAGGTGACTCGCGATCCAGGCGTAGAAGGCGGCGGCGGGTTCCTCGAGCAGCGTGAGGCTTTCGATGCCGGCTTCGCGGGCGGCTTGTACGGTGAGCTCGCGAGCTTCCTCATCAAAGCTGGCGGGCACTGTCAGCACCACCTGTTGCGCCGACAGAGACGAGCGCTTGTCGCGTTCCCACGCCTCACCCAGATACGCGAGGTAGCGGGTGGACGCTTCGACCGGCGAGAGCACACGGCCCTCTTCCTGCGAATCCCAGGGAAGAATCTTCGCAGTGCGGTCAGCCTCTGAATTCGAGAGCCAAGATTTGGCGGAATGAACGGTCTTGGTCGGAACCAACGCGCCCTGATCCCGCGCGTAAGCGCCGACCACGGGCGGCTCGCTCAAATAAACAAAGGACGGCAGCGTGCGGAGCGCGGCGGTGCGGTTGGCATCGATTTGTTGCTCGATGGGCAAGGCGTGAATGGGCGGGAAATCGGCTTCGGCGGCTTCTTGCGGATCGATGTAGGCGAGCGCCGAGTTGGTCGTCCCTAAATCGATACCGATGTTCATGCCGCTGCCGCAACCCGCTCGCGCACGTTGAACTCGAGCTTCCAACGGCGGCCGTCGGCGGCGACGCACCAGAGCTCGAGCATGCCGGTTTCAGTGACGTTGCTTTCGAGCGTGACGGGGACGATCTCTTCGCGCGAGCCATCAGTGTGCGGCGGCAGGAAGACTTCAATGGGTGAGAGTTCTTCGAGGTCGTCGGGAATCTCTTCGATCAGAGAGCCGGGCGAATCGCTCTTGCGAGCGAGAGACGAGAAGAAGCGGAATTCGGCGGGCTCGCCGACAACCAGGGCGAACTTGCGCTGGGGCAGCTCGACTTTAGAGCCTTCTTCCAGGCCGAACGGCACGACGGTCAAGGCCTTCATGGGCGCAGGGAGGCCGGGAACGGCTGGCAGAGAGCTTTCGATTCCGACATAGTAGGTGCGCGGCACGCCGCCGCGAATACGTACGCCCTTACCAGTACGGGCCAGACCGTAGTAGGCCGCGCCGTGGGCCACCGCATGCATCAAATCGGCGCGCTTGGTCTCGTTCTGCAGCTCAACAACAGGTTTCCCACCGGCCTCTTGAACCCATCTGTTCAAGACTTCAAAAATGCGCTGCTCAATCGCGCCGGCCTGCAGCACGCCGCCGTTCAGTAGGAGATGAGTGGGACGTGCGCCACCGGCCTGCCGCAGGAATTGCGCCAGATGTTTGGTAACCGCGGGATCGGATGCGTAATTTAGCCCGACTTCCATCAGAGCGGCGCGGCGCTGGCGCTGAGGAGCGGCATCGGATCCAACCACTGGAAAGAAGCCTTCGAGCAATAGCGCGTATACATCCTCGCGGCTAATTTTACCTTTGATCGTGCCGCCCACGAGTCCCGTGCCCCGCCCCAGAATCGTCAATGGCTGGTCTTTAAGCGCTGACTCCGCCGCAAGCAGCACCTCCTTGGCAGCGCGGCATTGCTGCCACAGCGAATGGAACTGCATCGCATCGAGCTTGTGTCCCTTTTGCGCGAACTGCTGCTCTGCGAAGCGGGCCACGGCGAGATCCATGTTGTCGCCACCGAGCAGCAAGTGTTCGCCGACGGCTACGCGCTCGAGCTGCAGCTCACCGGATTCTTCAGTGACCGCAATCAGCGTGAAATCGGTGGTGCCGCCGCCGATATCGACAACCAAAATGAGATCGCCCGGCTTTACTTGCTCGCGCCAATCCTGGTTGCGTTCGATCCAGGCGTAGAACGCGGCTTGCGGCTCTTCGATGATGGTCACTTCGGGATAGCCGGCCAGCTTTGCGGCGCGTTGGGTGAGATCGCGCGCGGCGGCATCGAAGGATGCGGGTACTGTGATCAGAACGGATTGACTCTCGAGTTTCGCGTCAGGGTGGGCGAAGTCCCAGGCGGAGCGCAGATGCGCCAGATACTCTCGCGAAGCGTCCACCGGCGAGATTTTTTCGACGCCTTCCGGCGCGGCGATGGGAAGCAACGGCTGACTCGGATCGGCATTCTGATTGGAAAGCCATGATTTCGCGGAGCTCACCAGACGGCCGGCGTTCTCGACGCCGCGCTTGCGCGCAAGCTGGCCGGCGAAATAGCGCAGCTGATCGTTCCAAGGGAGGGCCAGCGCTCCTTCCACAAACTCGTTTGGCCCGGGAAGATACAACGACGAAGGCAGCAGGTCGAGTTCCGCCACTTCGCCTGGGTTCACGAGTTGCGTAACGTTGAACAACCGCACTTCGGGTGTCTCGCCGTAGCCGGAACCTCCGGCTGCATAGGCAAGCGCGCTGTTCGTGGTCCCTAAATCGATACCGATGATGTACTCGGGCATGACGCGAGAAATCTATTCCACTTCCAGTTCGGCGGGAGCGAGCACCGAAACGTCTTGTTTGCCGAGGGGCGGAAGAGTGACGGAGGAGGCCAGCCATCCGCGGTGACGCAGAGTGCCACCAGCCACTTTGCCGCTAGCAGGGACATTGCCGATCAGCTTGATGCGATTCGGGTCGGGCGCTTTAGAAGCGTCGAGTTTTTGATAAGTTCCTTCAACGCTGTCGATAACGGGGGCGAGCGTCAGGTGGCGGGTGAGACTGGCTTTGCAGTCGTTATGAATACTTCGCACGGCGGAACCGACCTGGTCGTCTTCATAGGAGGTGATGTCTTCCATCAGGAAATCGATCAGACGTGAATCGCGCTGAAGAATGTGAAGGATTTGGAGGGCGCCGTCGCTAGCATTGATCTTGGGCGGCTCAGGAGCTTTCACGGGCTTGGCGTATCCGAAATGAGTCGCGATGTCCGCGGGCAAGACGCCCGAAAACAGAATGGAAAAGAAGCTGCGGAAAGCGGCTGAGAGACGAGACAGATTGGACCTCTTAAATAGTCAGGATAACAACCGGCGGCTGTTGGGAGAGCTTGTTGAAAGCTACGTCCGCCCGAGCGCTAGGCATGTAGGATCTCGGTTGTTTCCTTTGGTAACGAAGCGCCGTTACTAAGATACTCAGCTTCGATCATCCGAAAAACTTGCTCGAGTTCGGATAGAGCTTCCATGCGTGTGGGCATGAGCGCATAACAGCCGGGAATGGATGGAACTTCAGCAACCCACCCGGAAGGCTGGTTACGGTAGAGCACGACTTTATAGTCGTCGAAATCCATTAAGCCACTCTGATTTTAGTCGACGGCCCGAGCGAACGTTTCACTGAAACGAATTCGAGTAACGTCGTCTCCAGTGAATAGAGCAGTAAAACGTTTGTTTGAGGAGAATTGATGCCTACCAAGAAAAAGACGAGCTCCGGTTCAGGTCCGAAATCGAAGCGAACCGTCAAGAGCAAGATGAAAAAAGTGATGCATGAGTACAAGCATCATGAGCTGAAGTCCGGCCAAAGCGGCAAGCCCGTCAAGAGCCGGAAGCAGGCCATCGCCATCGGGCTCAGCGAAGCCCGGCGATCGGGCGCCGACATTCCGGAGAACCCTAAGAAGAAGTCAGCCAAAAAGAAGGCTACCAAGAAGAAGAGTACGAAAAAATAGCCCGTTCGGGGATGAGCCGAACGGGCCAAGGAACCAGGTAGCGAGTCTACCTTAGTAATCCATGTCAGGGCCGTGGCCGCCCGGACCAGCCGGAGGCGCGGACTTCTTCTCCGGGATCTCGCAGATCATCGCTTCGGTGGTCAGCATCAGAGCGCTGATAGAAGCGGCGTGCTGCAGAGCCGAGCGGGTGACCTTGGTCGGATCGATCACACCGGACTTCACCAGGTCTTCAAAGTTGCCCGTTTGGGCGTTGAAGCCGTAGTTGTTGTCGTCGTTCGAGCGAACCTTCTCCAGGATGATCGCGCCCTCGTAACCCGCATTGCCAGCGATCTGGCGCACGGGCTCTTCGGTTGCCTTACGGATAATGTCGACGCCAATCTGCTCGTCGCCTTCGGCCTTCAGATTCTGGAGAGTCTTGCCGGCGCGAAGCAGCGCCACGCCGCCGCCCGGAACAATACCCTCTTCGACAGCCGCACGGGTTGCATGCAGAGCGTCTTCGACGCGCGCTTTCTTCTCCTTCATCTCGGTTTCAGTGGCAGCGCCGACCTTGATGACGGCAACACCGCCAGCCAGCTTGGCCAAGCGCTCCTGCAGCTTCTCGCGATCATAGTCCGAAGTGGTTTCTTCGATCTGATTGCGGAGCTGTTTGATGCGCCCTTCGATGTTCTTCTGCGTACCGGCGCCATCCACGATGGTGGTGTTGTCCTTGTCCACGGTCACGCGCTTCGCGCGGCCGAGATCTTCGAGGCGAACACCTTCCAGCTTGATGCCGGTTTCTTCCATGATGGACTTGCCACCGGTGAGAACGGCGATGTCCTCGAGCATGGCCTTGCGGCGGTCGCCGAAGCCAGGAGCTTTCACCGCGCAGGCATTGAGTGTACCGCGCAGCTTGTTGACAACCAGCGTTGCAAGCGCTTCGCCTTCCACTTCCTCAGCGATCACGAGGAGCGGCTTGCCGGAGCGAGCGATCTGCTCGAGCAGCGGCAGGAGATCCTTCATGTTGCTGATCTTCTTCTCATGGATCAGGATGTAGGGATCCTCGAGAACAGCTTCCATGCGGTCGGGGTCGCTGACAAAGTAGGGCGAAAGATAGCCGCGGTCGAACTGCATACCGTCGACGGTCTGCAACTCAGTCACCATGGTCTTGGATTCTTCCACGGTGATAACGCCATCCTTGCCGACCTTCTTCATCGCCTCGGCGATGATGTTGCCGATGGTGGAATCGCCATTGGCCGAGATGGTGCCGACCTGAGCGATTGCATCACCGGAGACCGGCTTCGAAAACTTCTTGACTTCCTCGACTACCGCCTCGACCGCTTTCTCAATGCCGCGCTTCAGAGCCATCGGGTTTGCGCCCGCAGCTACGCTTTTGACGCCATCGCGGAAAATCGCCTGGGCCAAAATGGTCGCGGTCGTGGTACCGTCGCCAGCAATGTCGGAGGTCTTTGAGGCAACCTCGCGCACCATCTGGGCGCCCATATTCTCGAGCGGATCCTTGAGCTCGATTTCCTTAGCAACCGTGACGCCGTCTTTAGTGATCGTCGGACCGCCGAACTTCTTCTCGAGAACTACATTGCGGCCTTTCGGGCCGAGCGTCACCTTCACGGCGTCAGCGAGTTGATTGACGCCGCGCAGAATCGCCTGACGCGAATTTTCGCTATAAACAATTTGTTTTGCAGCCATTTATTACTTGCCTCCCTTTGCGGCAGAAGCACCGTTACTGAACACGCCGAGAATTTCGTCCTCGCGCATAATCAGGTACTCGTTGCCGTCCAGCTTAATGTCGCTTCCCGAATACTTGCCAAAAAGAATGAGATCGCCCACTTGCACATCGAGCGGCAGCAGCTTGCCTTCTTCGGTGCGCTTCCCCTTGCCCACAGCCACTACTTCACCCTTTTGGGGCTTTTCCTTTGCGCTATCCGGGATGTAAAGACCACCTTGCATGGTCTCGCTTTCTTCGATTCGCTTGATCACGACTCGGTCGTGTAGCGGTCGAATGTCCATACTTCAAACCTCCAGTGAATTTACAACTAGCCTTGACTTTTGGATTTTAGGATCGGGCTATCGAGCTCGACCTGCCCAGAGCCTGTTTTAGCACACTCGACCTAAGAGTGACAAGGCCAAAGTTTACCGCATTGATTCTAAAGGGAATAGATGTTTGGCACTCTTTAGATCTGATAATGCGAGGCTCAGATCCTATGCCTCTGCCGATCACCGTTCCGCAGCTCTCGGGAAGACCTCCGGGCTGCTATCCTGAAGGAAAATCGATCGATTGGAGCCGATGCGGCGAATACCTGTCTTACTTGCTTGCGCAGTGGTGTGCATTGTGGCGGTGGTGGGCTATACCTATAAACTGCGCCTGGATAAGGTGAAGGATGCGCAAACGCTGCCAACCCCGAAAATCCGTACCGGCTACGAAGCGCAGGCCCCCAGAGGCTGGCAATACCGAAAGGATGATCCGCAGACCGGCAAGCCAGTAGTGCGTGTGACTGCGAAATCCTTCCAGGCCACGCACGATCCTTCCACATTTGAGCTGCATGCGCTAGCTCTGCGGCTCTACGATAAGGCCGGTTCCTCTTACACATATATCAAGACGGACAGGGCGCTTTTCAACGAAGGGTCCGGCATATTGACGGCGGACGGTCCGGTGTGGATCGTCATGAACGTGCCTTCCGACAAAGACGCTGAGAACAAGGAGGAAGCAGCCAAGCGCGTTCGCGTCACCACCTCAGGCGTGACTTACGAGACCAAGACTGGGAAGGCAACGACAGATCAACCGGCGTCATTCATATTCACGCAAGGGGACGGGCGCGCGGTGGGCGCCGATTACGATCCGAACTCGAAGATCCTACACCTCAAATCTCAGATTGCGCTCGATTGGATTGGCAATGGGCCGCCGGAAAAGAAGATGCACATTGAGACGGCCGATCTGGTTTACAACGAAGGCGAGCAGAAGGTGTATCTGTCGCCGTGGTCCAAGCTGCAGCGGCAGTCGACTACGATTCAGGCGCAGAACTCGATTGTCGTGTTGCAGGACGGGCGCCTTCACCAAGTGGAAGCCGAGCATCCGGTGGGCACGGATGACCGCGAGGGCCGGCATACAGATTATTCGGCCGACCACATGACAGGCTTTTTCGATGAAGACGGAAACCTGGTGCAAATAGTCGGGGAGCAAAACGCGCGCGTGGTTACGAACGAGCCAGGGTCCCAAACCGTTTTGACAGGCGACCGCGCGGATCTCCGCTTCGGGTTGCAGCCGAAGGAGCGCAACGGCACGGCCACCAACGACAGTGTCCTGCATCTGGTTCTTGCCGATGGCCACGCGGTTGCGGAATCTGTGCCGTTGCCGCAGCCGGGGGTGCAACTCGCCGAAACACGTATTTTGCGCAGCGAACATATTGAACTCGAAATGAAGCCGGGCGGCCAGGAAGTGCAGGAAATTCGCACGCCATCGCAGGCGCAGTTGGAGTTCAAGCCCAACCGACCGGATCAATCGCATCGTTTGGTGGACGCTTCACACCTGCGCGTTGTTTATGGCGCCAGCAGCTATGTAGATCGGTTCCTTGCCTGGAACGTCGCTACCCACACCGACAAGCCTGCCTCGGCTGTCAAGAATTCCGCGCCCAAAGACGGCAAGGCCGCCGGGCTGGCCGTACCGGCGCTGACCTGGAGCGATCAAATGACAGCGAAATTCCTGCCAAACACGAACCAGGTGGCGACCATCGAGCAGGCCGGTAACTTCCGCTACGAAGAAGGCGCCCGGAAGGCATGGGCGAAGAAGGCATTCCTGGAGCAGACCATCAATCGCATCACCCTCATCGATAACGCGCGGGTTCTGGACGATACCGGTTCCGCGATTGCTGACAAGATCGTTATGAATCAGGCCAACGGCGACATGGACGCGCTGGGGCACGTCGTCTCGACCCATCAGCCAGACCCGAACCAGAAACCTGGCACGTCGATGTTGGACGACAAGCAGCCGATGCAGGCTAAGGCCGACCAGATGCAAACGCGAGAGAACAATACGAAGGTGTTTTACGAGGGACACGCACTGATGTGGCAGGGCGCCAGCCGGATTGCGGCGAACGTCATCGCGATCAATCGAGACGAGCAGTCGTTGCACGCAAATGGAGACGTGGTGAGCGAACTGGTGGATAACAAGCAGACCGCCAATTCGCCGGCGAATGGACCTGCGCCGGTTCCGGTTTTCACCATCGTGCGGGCGCCGGAGATGTTTTATCGTGACGATACGCGGGTAGCACTCTATACCGGCGGCGTGAAGCTGACACGCGACAAGATGACGGTCACGGCAAAACAGCTCAAAGCATTCCTCAATCCGAAAGATGAAAAAAATCCTGGCCAGAGCTCGCTCGACCACGCCTTCGCGGACGGAAGCGTGAACATTTTCGAAGTGGTTGAGCCGGGTCGCACGCGTACCGGAACTTCGGAGCACTGCGAGTACTACACGAAAGAGGACAAAGTAGTGCTGAATGGCGGCGCGCCGCAGATGGTGGATACCTATAAAGGCTTGACCAAAGGCCGCCAGCTCACCTATTTCAGCGGCGACGACCACCTGATTGTTGAAGGCGAGAACAAGCAACTGGCCTATACGCAGATGAAAAAGCGGTAGTGACGCCGCACGGCGGCTGAGGCGGGCGAGTTCGCGAGTTGGCCCTATCGATCGTCAGCCCGATATCTTTGTAGAGGCAATGACCAATGCTGAATTTGCCCCGATTGTCTTCACGGCTGCGCTGCTGGGTGGCTTTGTCGGATCGCTGACGGGCCTCGGCGGGGGCGTGATCATTACACCCGTTCTGACGCTGTTCCTCGGCGTCGATATGCGCTACGCGATTGGGACGAGCCTGATTGCGGTCATCGCAACTTCGTCCGGAGCGGCGGCGGCCTACGTGCGCGATGGGTATTCGAATATTCGAATCGGGATGTTCCTGGAGATCGCGACCACGATCGGGGCGCTCTTTGGCGCCTTTCTCGGCGCGCACGTGCCCACGCGCATATTGGCAGTGGTGTTCGGCGTCATGCTGCTGCAAGCGGCTTGGCAGGCAGCGCGCCAACACAAACAGCCTAAAAAGCCGGTGCCCCCTGATCCGCTTGCCGAACGCTTGCATTTAAACGGGAGCTATCGCACACCCGATGGGCCGCAAGATTACGACGTTCATCGCGTGAAAACTGGGTTCGGTCTGATGTTCGGCGCGGGCCTCGTTTCCGGATTACTCGGAATTGGCTCGGGATCTCTGAAAGTGATCGCGATGGATCAGGCGATGCGAATTCCATTCAAGGTTTCGACCGCGACCAGCAATTTTATGATCGGCGTCACGGCGGCAGCGAGTGCAAGTGTGTACCTGAGCCGCGGCTATGTGAATCCCGAAATCATCATGCCGGTGATGCTGGGCGTACTTGTCGGCTCCATGATCGGAGCTCGCTTCCTGGCCCAACTTGGCGTGCCTCTTCTTAGAAAAGGCTTTGCGGTGGTAGTCGGATTGGTTGCCGTGGAGATGATTGTGAGCGGCATTCGAGGAACTATATGAGCACGCCGCGGATTTCCGACGAAAGCATCGAGCGGATGGTCAGTGTGGTATTGCGCAGCGGTGTCCTGCTTTCGGCCTTCGTCGTGCTGGCGGGAGGAGTCTATTATTTGATCCGGCACGGCGAAGAGACCGCGGATTATCGGACGTTTCACGGGCAGCCGAGTATCGATCGCATGGTGGGACAAATCATTCGCGGCGCAATCGATTTGAGGGGGCGGTCGATCATTCAGGCAGGCATCTTGTTACTCATTGCCACTCCCATTGCGCGGGTTGCCGTCTCACTCATCGGCTTCGCGTTCGAACGTGATGGCAAGTATGTTGCGATCACTGCAATTGTGCTTGCGATCTTGCTCTATAGCTTGACCGGCGGCATGATCGGCGGTTAGCCATCTCCCCAGGTCAGCGAAATTGCGCTTCCAGATCGTCGAAACGCTTTTTTAATTGATTGAATTCCGCACGAAGTTGGCTGAGTTCCTGTTCGAGTTGCGCGACGCGCGTGGGCGGATTTGATGCTGGCATATCAGCCGCTCCAGCCTCAAACGAAGGCTCTCCCGAGAGCAGGTGCGTGTAGCGCGCTTCCTTCTGACCGGGTTGGCGGGCCAGCTTTCTGGCCAGCGGCATACCTGGCCACTCGGCGAGTTTCTCGAGAACGCTTTCGGTCTCGCTTGGATCTGTGAACGAGAACATCCGCTCGCTGCGGTCCTTGACCTCGCCCAGAGTTTGAGGACCGCGCAGCAGCAGGGTACACAGGACGGCCAGCTCGCGCCGGCCCAGATTCAAGGTCTCTGAGATGCGCTGCGCGTATTTATTGACACGCCCGCTACCTGTGATGGTCACTGCAAGCTTCTTTTCCCGCAAGCGGTTCACCGCATCGTAAACGGTATCCTCGTCGTAATCGACCACCGGATCGCGATTAGATTTCTGATTGCACGCATTGACGAGCGCGTTCAACGAAAGCGGATAGTACTCGGGCGTGGTAGCCTCTTTCTCGAGCAGCGCACCCAGCACGCGCACTTCAGCCGGATCGAGTGGTTCCATTTCGAATAAGTCGGAAGGGCAAAGATCAGAGGTCGAGCGGATTTCGCAGCGTAAACGTGAGCCGCGTTTCCGCGGGAACCTTGACCTTCTGACCAGAGGTTGCAATCTGGGCGGCTGTTCCGGCAGCCGCTCCCGCACCCGCTCCCACGGCCGCGCCTTTGCCCCCACCCGCCGCAGCACCGATGATAGCCCCTAGCGCCGCAGCGCCACCGATCACCTTCGCCGAGCGCGCGCCTCGTGAACCGCTGGCTTCTGCTACGCCGGTGGTTGCAAGGTCGTACGTTCGGCCGTCGACCGCAATGTACTTTAGATCAAGAGTGAGAACCGTTTTCCCTTCCAGCTTGCCGGATTTCTGCGCATCGATGAGCGCGACGGTTGCGTCGGCGCCGCGCGGGATGGCGGTTTGGCCGTTGAGAACGACGTCCTGATCGACACTCGCGCGATAGGTTTCGCCGACATTATCGCGTTCTGAATTGACATCGTCGATCAGACGAACGACGATCTGAGTTCCGGCGGGGAGTTGCAGATTGGTTGCTCCGGCGGCCGGAGGCACGCTCGCTGGAGCGGCTGCGACGGGCGTACTCTGGGGCGCGGTTTGCGGAGAATTTGGCGATGCAGCGACAGGCATTGGCGCAGGAGCCGGCATATACCCGCCGGATTGTTTGTTTGGAGTCTGCGAGGTATCAACCGGCGACGGGTCGTTGGTTTGCCCGCTGCCGAAACGGATGGATTCGACGTCGGTCAGTGAATAGTTATTGATCTGACTCCCCACTGCGAATCGAACGGCGTGATTGCCCCCGTCGATGAACGTACCTTCCACCCTGTTTCCGTTTCGCAGGATCAAGGTATCTGCGTGCAGAAGAAGTGTGGCTGTCACTAACAGCAGAAGAATGCGTGTGGACATGGCCGCCTCCGGTCAACAGACTGGCGCCGTCTCGCGCCAATCGGGTTCCCTCGATCTTATCGCCGCGGCTGCGTGAGCGCCGGAGCCGGGATGGATTGAGCGGCTTGGGCCGCAAATTTTGCGGCAACATCCGGGCGCAAATAACTCAATATGCGTTGGGCGACTTTCTTGCCCTGCCGGAACGCCTCGGCATAGAGGCGGTCGCGCTCGGCCCGGGTGTAAGTGAAACCGACGCTGTAGTAATGATCGAGCGAAAGGCCAAGGACCTTGGTGCCTGCGTAAGCAATGCCCGCTTTGGCAATAAGACCACCGCCGAACGGAACCTTGCCGACAAGTTGCCGCGCGAGCGCCCGCCAGCCGAATGCGCTGCCTACCACTGTGGCAATCTCCGGCTTCTGTTCCAGGTAGCCGACCTCTCGATCGCTGGCTGCGGCGATGATGAACGCCATTCGCACTTGATTCATGGTGAGAAATGCGGTGTCGGACGCAAACTCGGCCACCGCCCAAGGCAATTCAATCAGATTCGGAATCACATCCGGCAATGCAGTGGTGATAGAGAACATGGTATTCTCGCGCGCGGTTTTTGCGATCACCCGTTCGATGAACGGCCGGCGGAACGGCAGGAAGGATCGGGCCAGCGGCACGCCGAGATCGTAATGCTTATCGAGAACGCGGCTGACGATGTGCTGAGGGCAGTGGTGTTCGAATACCAGCGCATGCGTCGGCGCGGGCAGGCCCTCATCATAGATGACCAGGTCGTAGTTTCCACCGATGGCGGCGCCACGCGTTAGCGAGTAACTCGATTCCCGCCGGCGCGCCGGGCTCAGATCGCGCAGGAAAAAATTCTCCATACGCTGGTAACCTTCCGGGCTGGCGGCATTCAGCGCAATGCGCAGCGACCGCTCGCTCAGCTCCCGAACCTGCTTGGGATTGAGGGTGGAAAGCGCTTTCTTGATACCCAATAAACCTTGAAACGTGCCCATTAACAACTCCCGTGAGAAATAGGGGCATCCCCGCCCTTTAATCGCAACACAACTTTCAGATTGTGCCGCCAATCCGAATTGACGCCCACACGTTCGACTTCAATCTCGGGAGAGAAGTAACGCAGGATAGAGGCGTTCGACGAATGAAAAGACATGGCCGGAGCGACGAGCAATAGTTTGGGTGGTACCGGCGCCAGCGGCACGGCTGGAAAGAGATGCTGCAGCTCGCCACGTTGGGCGTGCCATCGGATACGCATCCAGTAATCTAACGCCTGCAACGGGAGATGAATGTCTTCTGATGCCTTCAGTTCGAGAACGGCGAGGCGTCCCGAAGCGGAGATAGCGAGCAGATCGATAAGGTCGCGATCTCCGGCCGCAAAGGTGAGGACCTGGCCATGAACCGGACTGGGCGCCAGAGATGGTTCAATGACCGCTGGATTCGAGCGCACCAGCGCTTCGAGCGAACGTTCCGAAGAATCGATGAGCGGGGCCGCGGACCTGGCGAAAGACGGCACCTGTCCAGTGTGGCATGCGGGCGTGGCAAGCCGCGTCTGCAAATTCCCGAGATCCTGAGGATCAACTTCTCCGGCGGAGCCGTGCGCATTGTACCGGAAGAGGCGCGCGTCCAAAGACTGGCCCGTCAGCCAACGGAGGCGATGCGAGGTCAGGTTACCAGCGCCATCCGGCAAGAAAAGTACTAGAGAGATCTGCGCGCCATCGCGGCTGTGAGCGCAAAGGTGCTCGTGCCAAATCAAAGCAGAGGTCAGCATTGCAGCTTCCTCTTGATGCGATGGGCAGGCCAACGCGGCAATCTGCCGATTTCCGCAGGTCAGGTGCGCACGCGGGAAGACGGACGAAAACGAGCGTTGCAGGTCGAGGCCGCACGAGAGCGTGGCCACGTTCCAGCGAGGGAACTGCCGGAACAGCATGCGGCGGAACTGCTCGGCAAAGCTCTGCCGCATGCCGGAATGAGATTTGTGGGCGGATTGCGGCCGATCGAGATCCAGAAAGCTGAGCTTGCCGGGTTTGCCGCCGAAGCGATGCACAGTACAGTCAAGGATGCCCGGGGCGTGACGCTCGATAGATAGAATACGGCGCGAGATGCTGCGCGTTTCGGTCCAGGCCTCGATCCACAACCTCTCAGCACGCACTTCGAGCGAGTACTCGCCAGGCTTCAGCCGTACAGCGTCCTCCCCGTATTCAAGGAGCGCAGGATTACGGCAGGTCTTCAGAAAAGTGTCTACTGCTTCCAGCAGCGTAGGGGCTGCTGTGGGTTGGGCGGAGTGAACGGTATTTTTATGATAGAGGTTTGCCACTTGAAGCATCCAGTTTTCAAGCCCGTTTGTCCAATGTGGAAGGCCGCATTCAACGAGCCGTGGAACGAAGCGGACGGAGGCGTTCGGACTTAACGTTAGTGGCGGTCTCGAAGAAATTTTCTGCGGACAGCATTCGGGTGGCGTACGCAGCCGGGCTGCGGGAATTCGGGGAAAATTACGTGCAGGAGTTTGCGGGGAAACAGCCGCAATTACAAAATTTGACGGGCGCGCGCTTCCACCTTATCGGTCATCTGCAATCAAATAAAGCCCGGCACGCGTGCGAGCTGTTCCAGGTGATTCAAACCGCGGATTCGGCAAAATTGTTGAAGCGCCTCGACGCTGCGGCGGCGGAGCAAGGCGTGGCGCTAGAGGTGTTCTTAGAGGTCAAGCTTTCCGGTGAGGAAAGCAAGACCGGCGCCGAGCCGGACCAGTTGCCGGAGTTGTTGGACACGGCCGCAGCTTGTCCAGCCCTTCGAGTGACTGGATTGATGACCATGCCGCCCTGGTCGGAAGACGCGGAGCAATCCAGACCATATTTCAAGCGGCTCGCTGAGTTAGCGGGGCGCTTGGGGCTCAGTCAGCTTTCCATGGGCATGTCCAACGATTTCGAAGTGGCGATTGAGGAAGGCGCCACTTTAATCCGAGTAGGAACAGCGCTGTTCGGGCCAAGACCCAAGCCGCAGAAGGCCGAATCGCCCCGCTCATGAGCACTCGGTCAGGAGCATGGCTGGCTCGCAACCGCCTCTTGGTCCTCGGCTTCTTGATGGCGACCGGGCTGCTGGCGCAAGTAGTCAAACGCACGCCGCAATCGGATGTAATCCAGCAGCTTGGATTGGTGGTTCCGATGCGCGACGGAATTCGTTTGGCGGCGGATCTCTACCTGCCGCACGCGGGCAGCCGCTACGGCACGGTCCTGATTCGAACTCCGTACAATCGAAAATCCGGTGCGCTCGGCACGTATCAATTTTTCACTCAGCGCGGATATGCGGTGCTGATTGAGGACGTACGCGGCCGCTACGCCTCGCAGGGCGTTTTTGGACCTACAGAACAGGAAGGCCCGGACAGCAGCGACACCATGAACTGGATCTCCCAACAGTCCTGGTCGAACGGGCGCGTCGCGATGGCGGGCAGTTCGTATCTGGGAATGGTGCAGTGGTGGGCCGCGGTTCAGGACAACCCGCATCTGGTGACTATCTCGCCCATGTGCTCAGGCGATGACGAATACCTCGACCGATTTTATTCCACCGGAGGCGCGCTGAAGCTGGGTCATCGGCTTCTCTGGCTGGCGCAGAATCTGACGCCTCCTTCGAAGGTGCGGCCGATCTTTGCCGGCTACATCTGGCACCTTCCGGAGCGAACGGCCGATGTCGCCGCCATGGGCGCGCCTCTGCCGCTCTGGAGAACGGCGCTCGATCATCCTTCTTATGACTCCTATTGGAAGCCGTTCAGTCTTCGCGAGCAACTCAAGCGCGTGGCGATACCGATCCTTTCTCTCGGAGGCTGGTTCGACAACTATGCGGAAAGCGATCTCGACGCATTCTCACGTCTTTCGAAGCGGCATGACAGGATCGAAACCTGGATCGGCCCGTGGGCGCACAATCCGGGGCTCAGGTTTGCCACACGGAATTTTGGTCCCCAAGCCGTGGTTCCCATACGCCTGAAGCAAGCCGAGTGGTTCGACAGATGGATGAAGGGCGAGGCGAACGAAGAGGATGAGGCAGCCGAGCCATCGCTTCACATTTTCGTGATGGGTCCTAATGTGTGGCGAGAGGAGCACGAGTGGCCCCTTGCTCGTACTCATTACACGCCGCTCTATCTGAACAGTAAGGGCCATGCGAATTCAGCTTCCGGCGATGGCAGTTTGGCATGGTTACCAGTGCGTAAGTCGCAATTGGACACTTTCACTTACGATCCGAAATATCCCGTACCCACTATGGGCGGCGCTATCTGCTGCGATCCCAAACTGTTGCCGCCAGGACCGCTTGACCAAACTACTGTCGAAGCACGGCAGGATGTGCTGGTCTATACATCTGCGCCGTTGACTGAAGAGATAGAGGTCACCGGGCCCGTGCGCGCCGTCCTGTATGTAGCCACCTCCGCGAATGACACGGACTTCACAGCCAAACTTGTCGATGTGCAGCAGGACGGGCGGCCCATGATTGTGACCGACGGCATCCAACGCTTGCGATATAGGCTGTCGCTTGAAAAACCGGTGTTCGTGAAGCGCAACACGGCGTACCAGGTTAGTATCGACGCGGGCGTGACGAGTTATGTCTTTGCGGCCGGACACCGCATCCGGCTCGAGGTTTCAAGCAGCAACTTCCCACGCTTCGACCGCAATCTGAATTCCGCTCTGCCGGTCGCCGATGAAACGAAAATAATCAAGGCGAAGCAGACTGTTTTCCATGAAAAAGGATATCCCTCGGCCGTGATCCTGCCGATCATTCCAGCAAGAACGAGCGGGGCCAAGGCGAATGCGAAGCAGGCTGAGCCGCGCCGCGCCGTAAGCTGAAGCAAGACAGACTTATCCGATGGAGCAAGTACCCGACGCTGGTACTTACCAAATAAAATAATAGCAGTCCGGATGCACTTGTGTGGAGAGAGGAAACATGATCCAGTCATTGGAGATCGAACTTACTGCAACCGACATCGTAATTCTCACCGATCTGATATATGAACAGGTTCCGCGGCTTTGGATCGAGGGCGAATGGTACTGTCCTCATTGCCTCGAGTCGAACAGCAATGCATTGGGTTTAATCCAGAGCTATTACAATCGCGCCCACAACGATGAGGCCGCCGCCGAGAGCCTTGCCCCATGTGAGTCTCTCGCCAAGGAATATCGCGCCGCACAGGATTACGAGTACAACGCTTAACTTGTCAATAGGAGCTACTCGCGACGCGGGTCCGATTTGTAGCGCCCGGAAATAACACAGCCACGAGAGACCGGTCGCCAGCCCGGACAGCGTGAGGAAGAGCCAGGTTCTCGTACTTGGCGCCTGAAATGTACTCGGTTGGCGCGCGACATAGGCGATGAGCCAAGTGAAGGCGACTACCACGCTGGTGCGAATGGCCGCAGCGAGGTTCGCGTCAACGCCTTCCACGCCCAACTTCGCCAGAATCGCAGTCGCTGCAGCGAAAAGCGCTGACAGCAATGCCCAAACCGGCCAAGTCATGCTCCCAGTTTCGCAGCCTCGGGTGGGCTTTCAACTAATGAAGCGTTCCGTCTGGTTCAAGCCAGCCCGCGTTCCACTGCATAGCGCGTCATCATGGCAGTAGAGTGAAGTTTCAACCGGTCCATAATGGCGGCGCGGTGAAATTCCGCAGTGCGCACTGAAATGTTCAAGCGGTTCGCAATCTCCTTCGCTGAACAGCCTTGAGAGATGAGGCGCAGAACTTCTGTCTGGCGCTCCGTCAGCACGTTTTCCTCCGGCGACTCTGTTTCTTCACCGTTCTGCGGCCGTGGCCCCACATAGGTGCCGCCCGCTAATACCGTGCGGATCGCGAGCATCAGTTCTTCCGCAGAGGCGCGCTTGGAAAGATATCCCTTGGCGCCTATTTCCATCGCTTCTCGCACGAATTTCAATTCGGTATGCATGGAGAGAAACATCAGCTTCAGATCGGGGCGCTTCTTTAGCACACGACGCGCTACTTCGAACCCGCTGCCGTCCGGCATCCGGACATCCAAAATACCGAGGTCGGGCGAGAATTGGTCAACGGCCGCTTCGAAACCGGCCGAACTGTCTACGCCTTGCACTTCATACTCGGACCCGGCCATAAAAGCAAGCGCGTCCAACACGAGATGATGATCGTCGGCAAAGAGAAGTTTAGGCCGGGTAGGCGCATGGGAAAACGCAGGTTGCTGGGCTGTCATCATAGTGAAACTCCGTGCAAATGAAATTAGCGAGTTGACCAGGCACCGGAACGAACCACTGCCGAATGCCCGTCAATATACTGGATGCCTTTTGAAAGCTCTCAGACACATTAAAGCTTGGTAACTAGGGTGAACCATAGGGCTCCGGACGAATATTTCCAAGAGGCTGAAGAGCGCCTCCGTTCCATGTACATTGAGCAGGCCCTTCAATTATACGAATGGGCGGAGCGGGCGGGCTACGATGCCGATGCCTGTGGCGGTGGACGTTGGATTTGCCACATGCTTCTGGGAGACTTTGAGCGCGCCTGGGCTGAAAGTGACGCGATTGCTGACCGCGGGAACCCCGACCGTCATCGATTCTGGGACGGACAGCCTTTTCACGATCGAAAAGTCCTCATTCGCTGCCTGCATGGTTTGGGCGATACCATCCAGTTCATCCGTTATGCACCGCTGATTCGCCAACACGCACAAGCTCTGACCATCGAAGCGCAACCAGAGCTCAAGTCATTGATCCAGGAATCGCAGCTTGCTGATACTGTGATCACCTGGGGCGAGCCGGAGCCGCCGTGGGATCAGCAGATCGAAGTGGTTGAGCTGCCGCGCATCTTCAGAACGACAGTGGAAACCATCCCAAACAATATTCCCTACCTTGATGTTCCGTCTGCGCGTGTGATCGATCCCTACGATAGAACCCGTACGCTGCGGGTGGGAGTGGTCTGGGCATCGAGCGGTTACAATCCGGCGCGCTCGGTTCCACTCAAAGAGATGGCCCGCCTATTCGGCGTTCAAGGTACATCGTTCTTCAGTTTGCAGGCCGGCGAAGAACGGGCGCAACTGAAATCCTTGTCGGAAAGCGTCGTGGACTTGCAGACCGATCCCGCTTGCGTGCGGGCAATGGCGGAAACCCTGAAGACTCTGGATCTGATTATCACGGTGGATACGATGATGGCTCATCTGGCGGGCGCCATGGGACGGCCGGTCTGGACTCTTTTGCCGTTCCAGTGCGACTGGCGTTGGATGATGGCGCGAGAGGATTCGCCGTGGTACCCGGCCATGAGTCTGTTCCGGCAGCGGGAGCCGGGTGATTGGCAATCCGTCCTCCACCGCGTCCAGCGCGCTTTGGAGAATTTAGCCGCCGGCGGCTAATCGGAAGAGTTGCCACGCTCAGCGGAACCAGGCAGGGTGAAGAAAAACGTGGACCCCCGACCGGCTTCCGAATCGACCCAGATGCTGCCGCCCGCGCGCGTGACAATTTTCTTACACGTCGCCAGGCCGATCCCGCTTCCCGCTATTTGAGAGCCGTGCGCTCTTTGCATGGGTTGGAAAATTCGTTCGAACCATTCGCGCTCAATGCCCATACCGTTATCGGTCACCGAAAACAGCCACATTGCTCCCTGTCGCACCGCTCCAACCCGGATCACCGGCGGCGCCTCAGCCCTTCGATACTTGATTGCATTCGAGAGCAGATTCTGAAACAACTGGTTGAGCGCCTGCGGCTCCATCTGCACGTCCGGAAGCTCATCATGGCTGATCGTGGCGCCTGAGGTCTCAATGTGCTGCCGCAAATTATCAATCGCCACATCCAGCGCCTCCTGCGCAGGCACGAGCTCTGAGGTTCCAATCGGAGTTCTTCCCACTTGGGCATGGGCCAGGACGCCCTCCACCAAGTCGGCCATGCGTTCCAGGCCTTGTGATATTTGCTTGATGTACGTCTGGCCCTGGGCATCCAGTTGATTGCCATGCCGCGAGGAAAGCAGATCGACCAGCCAGCGCGTGCTGGTAAGCGGCGCGCTCAGGTCGTGCGATGCAATGCGCGCGAACTCTTCCAATTCTTCGTTGGAGCGTTCGAGCTCCTGCGCCATACTCTTCAAGCGGCCATTGGCAGCTTCTAATTCATTCTGCATTTGCAGCCGCGAAGTAATGTCGGTGTGAGTCTCGATGACACTCGGCGGCTCCTCTGAGCTATTGGGCAGCAGAACCCAGTGGGCGGAAACGAAGATCCGGTGTCCATCGCGGCACACACATCCCAGTTCGCCGTTCCAGACTCCGGAGCGCAGTAAATCGTTCTGAATCTGCGCGAGCGGAGCAGGAAAAGTCGATTTCAGCAGTTCGTGGACATTCTGTCCAACCGCCTCGTCTGCTATCCAGCCATACAGCCGTGTGCAGCCGGCGGTCCAATTTCTGACGATTCCGTCCCAGCCGCGAACCAGAACGGTAGATTGATCGAGCGCGCCAGCCAGCACCCGCAGGCTGTCCTCGGCATCCTTGCGCTCGGTGACATCGCGCAGCACCTTTCCGAAGCCTGCCAGCCGCTCATCCGGACCGCGCAGCCCGATAGTCACGCCCTCAGCAAGCATCTGCTGCCCGCTTTTCTTGGCCAGCCACCGGGTGTCCGAGGCCCGCCCGCTATCAGCCGCCGTTTCCAACTCCAGGCGCACGCTCCGTTGCGAACGCTCTGCTGGCGGAAGCAGTAGCTCCAGATTTTGGCCGACAAACTCATCCCGTGAATAGCCAAACTGCACTTCTACACCGGGATGCCAGGAGGTGAAGCATCCCTCCGTGTCGAGCAACACGATGACAAACTCGCTGAGCCGCGCTACTAAGAGATCGAGGAGATCTTTTTTGCTCAAACTTGGTTCGTCAGGCATGATTGCGATCCTCTAGCGCCGCGACAGATTCATAAATCCGAAAGACGGTCCGCCGAAAAAGTTTCATTCATGGTGCGGACACGCAGATCTGAGCGGCGGATCAGAATCTCACTCACCGAAGCCGGAGCGGCCTCAATCCTCTGAATGTGATCGATCGACATTCCCAGCACTAAAAGTAACAAGGCGCGAATCACATCGCCGTGGGTGACCACTGCAACAGTGGGTTCCTGAGCGTGCGCATGGCGGTCGAGAATTCTCGCGATGCCATCCCAGGCGCGCGATTGCACATCCATCATCGATTCTCCACCTGGAGGCCGGGTGGTGGCGCGGAACCGGTAGTAGCGTTCCCAGAGCTCTACGTCGTGCAGCTCGGAAAACGGCTTGCCCATCCAGTCGCCGAAATCGATCTCGGTAAAAGCTTCGTCCGGAAGAACCTCCAGCCCATGGATCTCGGCAATCGGACGCGCTGTTTCGAGCGCTCGATCCATAGGACTCGAAATCACGCCGTCCAGGCGATAGCGTGCTCGCAAGCCGTGAGCGAGAGCCTGCGCCTGCTGAACTCCCGCGGAGTTCAGGTGCACACCCGGCATGCGGCCATACAGCACGCGGCCAAGCAGATCGGTCGCGCCGTGGCGAATGAGTAAAATACGAATCATAAAAGGGGAAGAAGGATCTTCTTGGGAACTAGCCTCACGGTCCACGAAATCGAGAGCAAAGTAACCGAACTAGGACCATGGTTTCATAACCTATCTTTGTCGGGTGTCCAAACAGCGCCCAATCACTTCCTGGGCGATTATCCCTCCGCAAAATGGCAGAACTTTCAGCACGCGATACCGCGCGATTTGACGGGCATGACGGTACTCGATGTGGGATGCAACGCCGGATTTTACTCCATTGAGATGAAGCGACGCGGCGCAAAGCGCGTGCTGGGCATCGATCATGACGAGCAATATCTGGAACAGGCTCGTTTCGCAGCCCAGGTGTTAGAGCTCGATATCGCGTTTCGGCAGATGTCCGTGTATGAAGTTCCGCGCTTGCGCGAGCGCTTCGATCTAGTGTTGTTTATGGGCGTGTTCTATCACCTCAGATACCCACTTCTCGCGCTGGACCTGTTACGGCGATACGTAACAAAAGATTGGTTTCTGTTTCAATCAATGTTACGGGGAAGCCGCACGGTCGCGGAAGTTGCCGAGGATTATCCGTTTCATCAGCGTTCGATTTTCGATAAACCCGGATTTCCTAAAATGCATTTTATCGAAAAGAATTATTCCCAGGATCCAACTAATTGGTGGATACCGAACCGCGCCTGTGCCGAAGCGGTCCTGCGCAGCACCGGATTCAGCATCGAGAGCATGCCCGAGCCCGAAGTGTTCCTGTGCAGGTGCGACCGATCGGCTTACCTGCATGAATTGCCGCCTCAGTTTGCGCCGGAAGGAGCATAGGCGGCGGCAGATCCTGCGAGCACCCGCAATAACAACACATGCTGGAAGCAGTGATGTTTTGGAATGAGCCCAATAATCTCTCGCATTGGGATTTCGAAGTGGATCGTGACTGGTCAGTCTACGCGGAGATGGTGAAGCTTGCGGCGCAAGCCGTGCGCGCAGAAAATCCCGGCCTGCTGCGAGTTCTGGGTGGAATTTCGCCCATCGATCCCGCGTTCATTCAACGTATTGACAGATTGGGAGCGCTGGATTATCTGGACGTAGTGGCCCTACACGGATTTCCACTCGACTGGAATCATTGGACCATTCATGAATGGCCCGAGAAACTAGCGGAAATCAGAACGGTGACCGCTAAGCCGATCTGGATTTCCGAAGTGGGCGCTTCTTCCTTCGGGGCGGAAGAAGTGCAGGAGTTCGGGCTGAAAAAGACGGCGGAGCTGCTGATTCCGGAATCGGATCACGTGTATTGGTACAGCTTGTTCGACCTGCCGCGCGCATGGCCGGCGACCACCCGGCACCGCGAAAGCGAGGGCTCCTCCTACTATCGACACTTCTACATGGGATTGTTTCGCGAGGATGGCGGAGCCAAGCTCGCCGCGCAGCATTTTGGGGACTATGCTCCCGCTTTGGGTATTTGCCAGTGGTTCCATTTCGAGGATCATCGCCTTGAGACCGCAGTGAAAGCTCTCCGTGACTTCGGAGTGCGAAAGCTGCGCACCGGATTGAGCTGGGCTGATTTTGAGAGACCGAACGCGCAACGCTGGTTCGATCGTCAGATGCGTCTGCTGGAACAGTTGGAGCTCACCATAACTTTCTGCTTTACGCCGGAGCGGTGCGGAGTGAAGCCGCACCATACCAGTCCGCCGCGGAACCCAGAAGAATATGCGGCTTTCTGCGGTGAGATGATCAGGCGCTACGCACCGCGCTCGTAGAAGTACATACGTACTCTTGCCACTCCCTTGAGGCAGTAGAAACAAAGCCAACGTACAAAGCTTCTTATGTAAGGGTGCTGTATGCCTTTTCACTTATCGCCCAACAAGTGTGTCAATTCGAACTTAGCTGGTAGATTTGCCTAAGGGTTCTTCTGTATTCGCGTTGAGCGCTGGGACGAGTAGCGGCGCAATTTAACATCAGGAGACGCAAGAACAACAATGAAGGGAACGGTTCTTATTACGGGAGGGGCCGGATTTATCGGTTCCCATGTTGCCTCGGAGCTTTTGAGAGCTGGCTATCACGTACGCGTGCTCGATAGCCTAGTTACTCAAGTGCACGGAGAGATGCCTGACCGCCCAAGTTATCTGCATAAAGACGCAGAGTTCATACTGGGCGATGTGAGAAATCCGACGATTGTCGATGAGGCTTTATCGGGCGTGGATGCCGTTTATCACTTCGTGGCGCTGGTTGGGGTCGGGCAGAGTATGTACCAGATTGCCGAATACACAAGCGTTAACAATCTGGGAACAGCCGTATTACTGGAGCGGCTTGTTAAACAGCCGGTCAGTAAATTGATCGTCGCTTCTAGCATGAGCATATATGGTGAAGGCGCCTACGTAACGCCCTCGGGCGAACCCTATAACCATGCCGTCAGGACGGTCAAGCAATTAAAGGCCCGGCGATGGGAGATGTCTACTCCCGAAGGCTTGCCACTGCTGCCTGTTCCCACACCAGAGAGCAAGCAGCCATCGCTCGCTTCGGTCTACGCGCTTTCGAAGTACGACCAGGAGCAGATGTGCCTGATGGTTGGGCGAGCATACGGCATCCCCGCGGTCGCTTTGCGCTTTTTCAACGCGTACGGGCCTTATCAATCGCTTTCAAATCCATACACGGGCGTGCTTGCGATATTTGCTTCACGTCTCCTGAATGGAAAGCGTCCAATTATCTTTGAGGATGGACAGCAACTTCGCGATTTTGTTAGTGTTTACGATTTGGCGCGAGCCTGCCGTTTGGCGCTGGAAGTAGATCAGGCACAAGGTCAGATTTTCAATGCCGGCAGCGGCCGTCAGACGACCATTATGGAAGTGGCTGATAAGCTAGGGAAGATTCTGGGAAAGCGGCTAGAACCTGAAATTACAGGAAACTATCGCGTCGGAGATATTCGGCACTGCTATCCCGATATGACTCTCGCTCAGCGCGTCCTCGGTTATGAACCGATGGTGAGCCTGGAAGAAGGTATGCGGGACTTAGCCGAATGGCTGGAACAACAGACCGCGCACGACCACTTCCACGAGATGCAGCAAGAACTCGCCTCGCGCGGGCTTGTGGTTTAAAGAGCTGTAATGCGTTTTGCACTTGTCAATCCGCCCTGGAGCTTCGAAGGAAGCATTTACTTTGGATGCCGCGAGCCTCATCTGCCTCTGGAGTTCGGCTACTCCAAAGCACTGCTTGAGAAAGACGGGCATGAGGCGGCCATCTTTGACGGTCAGCTAGATGGACTTACATACACCGGAATTTTCGATCAAGTAAAGAACTTCGGCGCAGATGTTATCGTTGTTACAACTGCTCCCAGTTACTTGTTTTGGCGCTGCCCACCCCCGGAGTTGAGAATCCCGCAGCAATTGTGCCATATGTTGCGCCAATTGCCAGCCAAGTTGGTGGTGGTGGGACCGCACGGCTCGACTACACCGAGGCCCGTATTGACAAAACTCGGTGCTGACGCGGTGGTGCTTGGCGAGTGCGAAGAGGTTTTGCCGGAGCTTGCAGGTGACCTATCGAGAGCTTCATCCGTAGCGTATCGCGATGGGGAAAACATTGTGGTTAACGGTCCTAATCGAGCCGCCGATATGAAGCGGCTTCCCGCGCTTCAGTGGCCTGCGGAAACCGTTTCGAAGCACCAGCACCATCACCATCGCTTCGATGCCGAGCCGGTTTCGCCCGGAGCTGAAATGGAAGCTTCGCGCGGCTGCCCTTATCACTGCACCTTTTGCGCCAAAGACAACTTTCGCAATAACTACCGAAAACGGCCGCTGAATATAATCCTTGAAGAAGTTGATCGTTTTATCGAGCAAAGAGTCGAGTACATCTACTTTATTGATGAGATCTTTCTTCCGGATGCGCAGTTGCTGGCGGCGCTCGCCGACCGCAATATTAAAATCGGGGTACAGACGCGCATCGATCTCTGGAACCACGACGCCATTCGGGCGCTTGCTCGTGCAGGTTGCGTCTCCATCGAAGCCGGCGTAGAGAGTATTACGGAGGCCGGGCGCGCGTACTTGGATAAAAAGTGCAAGATGACCACCGAAGAACTGAGTCAACGGCTCATCTTTGCCAAGAGCTTAGTTCCGTTTGTACAGGCAAACTTACTCGGCATAACGGAAGATGATGCAGAGGCCATCGAGAAATGGCGTCGGCATCTGGAGGGCAACGGCGTCTGGGCTAACAAGCCGGTGCCGTTGTTTCCATATCCGGGATCTCCGGAATACACCAGGATGTGGGGCCCGGCCGACGACATGGCGTGGGAGCGGGCACACGAAACTTACCTGCGGGGTTTCGATTCGTTCAGCGACATACAGGAACAACGCCCGCAAAAGCTGGTCGAACTAGAACTAATGGCGCCGCGTGGCACGAATTGAAAATGACGGCTGGCACCGCGAGCTCGCGCGACCATCTGCGCGTCCTGATGACTACCGACGCGGTAGGAGGTGTGTGGCAGTACGCGCTCGATCTCGCTGCGGGCCTGGTTCATCATGGCGCCCATGTGCTGCTCGCAACTCTCGGACCGCGTCCCTCAGCGCAGCAGAAACATCGAGCGCTTGAAATCCCGGGAATCACTCTGGCTGAGAGCGACTTTGCGTTGGAATGGATGACGAATCCCTGGACGGATGTGGACGCGTCGGGGGAATGGTTGTCAGCGTTAGAAGTCGAGTTTGGCGCCCACGTCATTCATCTGAACGGATATTCGCACGGCGCTGTCATGTGGCGGAAGCCTGTGATCGTGACGGCGCATTCGTGCGTGTTCTCCTGGTGGGAAGCCGTTCACGGTTCGGCCCCAGGGCCCGAATGGAGCGAGTATCAGCGTAGGATTCGTAGCGGTCTGGCTGCGGCCAACGCGATTGTGGCGCCATCGGCTTACATGGCCGGCGCACTCGAGCGTCACTATGGCGTGGCCAGGGAGAAAGTGCGCGTAATATATAACTTCAGCCGCGCAGCCCGATCTTCCAGGCGCCTGAAGCAGCCGTTTGTGCTATCGGCAGGCAGGCTGTGGGATGAAGCGAAGAACATCGGTTTGTTGAACGGCATTGCGCCGAAACTCGATTGGCGCATCCGGGTCGCGGGCAGCGAGCGAGGGCCGGAGAATTCGGCTGGCCATGCCAACAACTTGCAGGTCTTGGGCGAGTTGCCGCATGCGGACCTGATCCGGCAGATGGATCGGGCCTCAATCTTCGCGCATCCGGCATTGTACGAGCCGTTCGGTTTATCGATCCTCGAAGCTGCGCGCGCGCATTGTTGTTTGGTTTTAGCCGACAGTCCAAGCCTGCGTGAGCTTTGGAACGGCGCGGCTGTATTCGTGGACCCGCGCGATCCCGACGCCTGGCTATTCGAGCTGAACGCGCTTGTGCGCGATCTACTCAAGCGCCAGGAACTCGGACGGCTGGCACACTCTCGCGCAGGCCAATATCGCGCATCCTCATCCCTTGGCGAGTATTGGAACCTCTATCGATCACTTATCGAATCCGCGCGTCTCGACGGCAAGGAGGTGGCGGCCTGATGCGCGTAGCGATGTTCTATCATTCGCTCGTTTCGGACTGGAACCATGGAAACGCACATTTTCTGCGCGGGATCGCTTCCGAGTTGCAAGCCCGCGGCCATGACGCTAAAGTTTTCGAACCCGAAGATAGCTGGAGCCGCGAAAATCTGCTGCGCGAGGCCGGTGAAGACGCGATTAACGCGTTTCGTCGAGCGTTCCCACACTTACACAGCAATCGTTATCGCGTGGATGACCTACGCGTTGACGAATGGCTGGACGGCGTGGATATCGCCATCGTGCATGAGTGGAATCACCCGGCGCTAATATCGGCGATCGGCCAGTACCGCAGCAGGAACCGCGATGTGCGCTTGCTTTTTCATGACACTCATCATCGCGCACTTACCGCTCGCGACGAGCTGGCGCGATTCGACCTTGGCCATTACGACGGCGTGCTCGCCTACGGGGCCTCATTGAAACACACTTACGAACGGCATGGCTGGAGCAAACAGGTTTTCGTGTGGCATGAGGCCGCCGATGTGCGCACCTTCTATCCGAGGGCTCACCAGCACAAGCGCGGCGACGTCGTTTGGATCGGGAATTGGGGCGACGAGGAACGCACCCAGGAGTTGCGCGAGTTTTTCATTTCGCCGGTAAGTCATCTGCGCTTAAACGCCCAAGTATTCGGCGTTCGGTACCCAGAGTCGGGATTGCGCGATTTGCGAGATGCGTTTATCGCGTATGGCGGCTGGCTGCCGAATTTCGAAGTGCCGGGCGTGTTCGCACAGTTCAGGGCAACCATGCACATACCGCGGCGGCCTTACACAAAAGAACTGCCGGGCATTCCAACCATCCGGCCTTTTGAAGCGCTGGCCTGCGCGATTCCGCTCATCTCCGCACCCTGGCGCGATACCGAGGGACTTTTTCGCGAGGGGCAGGATTTCCTGATGGCGCGTGATGGAGCTGAGATGAAACGGCATCTGCACGACGTACTGAGTGATCCGGCGCTCGCCGCTAGCTTGTCAGCCAGCGGGCTCGAGACAATTCGTGCTCGCCATACCTGCGCGCATCGCGTGGATGAATTGCTTGCGATCTACACGGAGATGAAGCCGGCGTCGATGCACCAACGAGGGCACAGCGCGATGGAATCCCCTTGTGGGCGATCCATACCGGAAACGATGCCGGTTGAGGTCTAAGTATGAGGATCGGTTTTTGGGGTTCAAGTCTTGTCTCGGCCTATTGGAACGGCGCGGCGACATATTATCGCGGAATTTTGCGGGCGCTCGCGGCGCTGGGGCACGAGATCAGTTTTTTCGAGCCGGACGCCTACGATCGCCAGAAGCACCGGGATATCGCTGATCCTGAATGGGCGCGCATTCTCGTGTATGATCCTGATAATGCCGAGCTGGTGAATCGCTATCTCGCCGGCTGTGAACAGTTGGATGTGGTGGTGAAGGCAAGTGGAGTGGGAGTGCTGGATCGCTTCCTCGAAGCGCGCGTCGCCGCCATGCCGCCGCCGGTCTGCAAGGTTTTTTGGGACGTGGACGCACCCGCAACCTTGGAGCGTCTCGCCTCAGATGAGAATGATGCCTTTCATGAGGCGCTTCCGCATTTCGAATTGGTTCTCACCTATGGTGGAGGCAAGCGCGTGACTGATGAATATCAGCAGATTGGGGCACGCCAGTGTTTCGCCATTTACAACGCGCTCGATCCGGACATTCACCATCCGGTTTTGCCGGACTCCCGCTTCAGGTGCGATCTCTCATTTTTGGGAAACCGCTTGCCGGACCGGGAGGCGCGCGTGGATGAGTTTTTTTTAAAGGCTGCGGCCTTATCCCCTGACAAACAGTTTCTCTTGGGAGGAAGCGGCTGGGCTGACAAGCAAGTTCCAACAAATGTCAGATACCTGGGGCATGTCTACACCGGGGATCACAATGCACTGAACTGCTCCTCGGTAGCGGTGCTGAACATCAGCCGCGAGAGCATGGCGCGCTATGGCTTCTCACCAGCTACCCGCGTGTTTGAAGCAGCCGGTGCGGCCGCCTGCTTGATCACTGACGATTGGGAAGGCATCGATTCTTTTCTGCAGCCGGGAACCGAAACGTTAGTCGCGCGGCAGGGCACCGATGTCGCTCGCATCCTTCAAGAGCTGGAAGTGGATCGTGCGCGCGCCATTGGAGAAGCTGCACGCAAACGAGTCCTCGCGGAACACACGTATGAAAAGCGGGGGAAATTAGTGGAATCGATTTTGCAGGAGAACATTTCCGGCACACGATCGCTGGCTGTGGAGATGCAGGCGTGAGCCAAGCTCAACTGGATTGCGTTTTCCTCGGCTTGTCGATTACCTCGACCTGGGGCAACGGGCATGCTACCACCTATCGGGGTCTGCTAAAAGAGCTGGCGCGGCGCGGGCACCGCGTCACATTTCTTGAACGCGACGCGCCCTGGTACGCCTCAAATCGCGAGTTCCACGAATTGCCATATTGCACCGTCCACCTCTACGGCAGCTTGGACGAATTGAAAGACCGTTTTCGCCGAATAATCCGGCAAGCGGATGTAGTAGTGGTCGGCTCCTATGTTCCGGAAGGGATCGCGATTGGACATTGGGTTACGACCGCTGCGAAAAACATAGCTGCTTTTTATGATATTGATACGCCAGTTACTCTCGCTAACGTAAGAGCCGGATCTTGTGACTATATCTCGCGGGATCTTTATCCGGCTTATGACATTTACTTTTCCTTTACCGGCGGCCCAACCCTGAAGTATGTAGAGAAGACTCTCGGTTCCAGGTGTGCACGAGCGCTTTATTGTTCGGTTGACCCGGCGCTCTATTATCCGGAACGCCGTCCGGCGAAATGGGATATGGCCTACCTTGGCACCTATGCTGCCGACCGGCAGCCGGCCTTGCAGAATCTGCTGGTGGACGTGGCTCAGAAGAGGCCCGAGCGCAGGTTTGCTGTGGCCGGTCCACAGTACCCGGATACGCTACGCTGGCCACCCAACATCGATCGAATCGAGCACTTACCCGCGAGCGACCACCGGGCTTTTTATAACTCCCAAAATTTCACGTTAAATATCACACGCCACGACATGATTCGCGCCGGTTATTCGCCAAGCGTTCGCCTGTTTGAGGCGGCTGCTTGCGGAGTTCCCATACTAACGGACACATGGCGAGGTCTCCAAGCGTTCTTCAAACCGGGGCTAGAAATACTTCCGGTACTCAACAGCAATGACGTCACGTCTTACATGCAGATACCGTGCGATCAGCGTCTCGAAATAGGCGAGCGCGCTCGCAGGAGGACCCTCCGCTTCCACACTGCGGCTGTAAGAGCGGCCGAGTTCGAAACGGATGTTCACGCAGCCTTAGACCGGCACGCCTGCGCAAAGGGAAAGAGCAGGAGTGCACTGAAAGAATCTCCGACGGCTGCTTTGATCTAGAGAAGGATTGTTATGAAAAGGACGAAAGCGTTTGCACTGGCAGGATCGGCCTGCCTGATTGCGGCAGCTATTCCGCTTTTTGCAAGGCAGGACGCCAACGCCTCGGGAGTGCCCGTCAGCGTGGTAGTTACACTTGAACCAAGGCGAGGAAAAACAATCCCGCCGGTCGAAGCACAAGATATTCTAGTGCGCGAGGGCCGGGACCGCAGACCTGTTACCGGATTCACTCCTCTGCAGGGCCAGCAAGGCAGCTTGCAGTTAATGCTGTTAATCGACGATTCGGCGCGCGGGACGTTCGATACCGAAATCAACACCCTCAAGCATTTTGTCAACGCGCTCCCGCCGGACTCCGAAGTGGCAGTCGCGTATATGCGCAACGGCATGGCGGATATTACGGCGAACTTCACGCGTGATCACGCCGCGGCCGCCAACGCCATCCGTCTCGTGATGGGGCCGGGCGGCGCGGACGTCAGCCCTTACGATTCCCTCACCGACGCAGTCAAAAAATGGCCGAAAACGGGAGCCGAGCGGAAGGAGGTCGTCATGATTAGCAGCGGCATCGAGGCGCTGGGTGGCGGCTACACAACGGACAATCCGTATGTAAACGCGGGCATTCAATCCGCAGTGAAAGCCGGAGTGGTAGTTTACACCATTTATGACCCCAGCGTTGGGCATCTCGGCCACAGTTTCTGGCGAAATTCCTGGGGACAGGATTTCTTATCGCAACTGTCGGATGAAACTGGTGGCGAATCCTACATCATCGGTTTCGGCTCGCCGGTGTCATTCGGCCCATTCCTCGATTCAATTCTCTTCAACCTAAAGCATCAATATCGGTTAACGTTCACGGCCCGCGCGGAAAATAAATCGGGTTTCCAGCCGATTCGCGTGTCGGTTACCGACAAAGACGCCAGCATCGCAGCGCCTGATAAAGTGTTCGTCCGCGCTGGGATGTAAGTCGGCGATTTTATCCATGCGAAAGCTCCGATTGGAAGCGGCGTAAAGATTGCTTCCAAAGCCTGCCACGCCGAGATAAACTCTACTTATCGGGAGGCTGTATGCGCTGGATACCCGTGCTTGTTCCTTCTGCTCTGCCATTCTTGCTCTGCCTGCCGGTTCCCGGCCAAGAGGTTGTTTCCGCTTACTCGGGAACCGTTCATTACTTTGAAGGCGTGGTTCTGCTTGACGATCGCCCCCTCGACCATAAACCGGCCACTTTCGAAAACTTGAAAAATGGATCGGTGCTCCGCACCCAAGCCGGACGGGCTGAAGTGCTTCTTACTCCGGGCGTGGTCCTTCGCATTGACGAAGATAGCTCCATCCGCATGGTTTCGAACACCTTGACCGATACGCAAATCGAATTTGTCCGCGGCTCTGCGATCGTCGATTCGACGGAAGCCTTGGGAACTCCTCCGGTTGCGTTGAGCTATCAACATTGCACGATTCGGTTCCCCAAAGCGGGCATTTACCGGATCGATTCCGACACTGACGTGCTGCAGGCGTACAGCGGCGTGGCAAGAGTTGTCGCGCCGGAAGGCAAGACCTCCGACGTAGATACCGCGAAACTGTACTTCTTCGATCTCGGCACACTAACCAAGAAGTTCGGCGAACCGAATGAGGATGAGTTCTACGACTGGGCCCGAGGCCGCGCTGACACGATTTCAGCGGAGAACCAATTAGCTTCCCAGAGTGAAGGCGATGCCGGCGACAGCGGTTCCAACCCGGGCATATTCACCGCGCCGCTTCCTTCCTACGGGACCTATCCTGCATACCCGGCGATAGACGCTTACGGATTCAGCGGTCAGTTCTTTGACCCCTTCTTCGGCTTCAATGCAGGAGGCTTCTTTCCGTACAACCCCCTGCCCATTGTTGTGGTGGAACGATATCGAAACTGGCCTTCACACTGGCCGCACCGAAATCCCTCTCCGACTCCTGGGTACGTGGCCAATCGGCCCGTGCTAACGCTGACACCCGTTCGAACGCCGGTTTATATTCCGCGTCCTGCTTCAGGTATGGTTGGTGGCGCTAGAGTATATCGGCCAGCGCCGGTCACTCCGCGCCCAAGTGCTCCAGTAGGCATTCACGCCATCGGTCACTGACGTAAAGTCGCGATCACAGCCCTACTGGGCCGGCGCGTAGTAACCCAGCCGCCAGCGCGCCTTCAATGTGGACAAACCGGGGGGAGCAGTCAGTTTCACTTCCACCTTGCGGTATTTCCCATCCCGGTCGTGCTTTATTGGCGAGTACGCAAGCACATACTGGTTCCGCAACTCGATCGCAATTTTCCTAGCCACCGCGGGCAACGCACTGAAGCTGCGCGCGGGAAACGTACGGCCGCCGGTTTGTTCGGAGACTTCTGCCAGCAACCGCGGCCCTGACAATTCAGGCTCACTAAGGGCCAGATTGGAGAACGGCTCAAATACACCCATCGCATAAACCTGCACATCCGCTTCGCGAACCAGGCTCTCAATCTCCTGTGCCGTGTAGCGGCTGTTGTTGTCTCCGCCGTCCGAGATGATGAGCAATGCCTTCCGCGGATTGCGAGCGTTCCTCATCTCTTTCAGTCCCATATCGATGGAATCGAGCAACGCGGTCAGACCCTGCGATTCCACTGAGCCAAGTTTCTCCTCGATTGCGGTGAAATCGCGAGTGAACGGAACGGCCAGTTCCGCGTGGTCGCTGAACTCGATCAGAAACGCTTCGTCATCTTTATTCAAAATCTTAAGAATTTCCGAGACGGCTTGGCGGGATGTCTCCAATTTCGTTCCCATGCTGCCGCTCGTATCTACCAACAGCCCGATGGAAAGCGGCGCATCCTCCGCCGCGAACTGCGAGATGCTTTGCCGAACACCATCTTCAAAGATGGAAAAGTTCTGCTTTTGCAAGCCGAGGACAAAACGATTTGACGCGTCCGTGACGGTTACCGGAATCACCACCAACGTGGTGTTCACACGCAGGTTGACATCCGGACGCGCTTCGACCTGCGGCGCCGACGCCTGTAGCGCGCATAGCAAACAAAGCGCGATAAGCATTCGCACTATTCATAGCGCAATGATATGGTCGGATCCACTCGCGTCGCTCTCAATGAGGGCAAGTAACACGCGCCAAGCCCGACGAGGACGAGCAGCGCGACCACTCCGGTGAGAGTTAACGGATCGTAAGTCGTTATGCCGGAGATCTGACTCTTCATGAGCCGCAAGATCAAAAAAGCGGCCAGCAGTCCTACCGCCAGACCGACGAGAATGAACCGCATGCCACCCACCATCACCAGCCGAAGCACGTTACTCGCGCTCGCACCCAGCGCCATTCGAATGCCGATCTCGCGGCTCTGCTGGCTAACCGTGTACGAAACCACGCTGTAGACCCCGACGGTCACCAGAATCAGTCCAACCGTTGCGAAAACCGAAAAGATCTGCAGCCCGAAGCGCGGCTGCGCGTATTGAAACTGATTCAGAGCCTCGTCCAGCGTCATCGTCTGCTGCGGGCGAACACTCTTGTCCACGTTTAATACCTCGCCTTCCAGCATCTTCGCTAGCGGCTTCGGATTCCCGGTCGCGCGGAGAAAGACCAGGTACTCGCCAAAACCTGTGATGGTCACTGGTCCATAAGCTTCGGGAACGATTGGATCGCTCACTCCATGATTCTTCACGTCCGAGCTGACTCCTACGATTTCGAACCACGGGTTCGCCACCGGTATTGGGGCGTCCGCCAGCCGCATCAACTCGATCTGCTTGCCGATCGGATCCTCGCCGGGAAAATATTTCTTTGCCAGGGTCTCGTTTACCACCACTATCTTGCGTTTAGCCTGTACGTCCGCTTCGGTCAGAAAGCGACCCCGTAACTGCCGCATGCCGAGGGTTCGGAAGAACGCCGCATCCACGAACCCCATCTGTCCGCTCCACTTCTCTGCATGGGTCTTGCCTGCTATTTGAAAATCCGTATTGATCCCGCCAAACGGCGGGAAATCGAGCGCACCGGTTGCGCTGACCACGCCCGGCACGTTCTGCAATCTCGTGATCAACTCGCGCAGAAAGCGCGACTGCTGATCGGCCGTTTGATATTTCTTGCCCAGCGCGATGTCGGTAACAACCAGCCTCTCGGGAGTGAGCCCCAGATCGGCATACCGCTCGATGAAGAAGCTCCGCATCATTAGTCCTGCGCCGCTCAACAGAATCAAAGACAGCGCGACCTCACAGACGATCAGGACATTGCGCAGGCGGCCGCGCCGAAACCCGCTATTACCACGTCCCCCGGCCTTCAGCGGCTCACTCAAGTTATGCGAGAAGGAGCCGAAAGCAGGCGCCATGCCGAACAGCAGGGCAGTGAATACCGCGACCATAACGGTCGCCGCCAGCACCCTCGGGTTCAGGCTGATGACCGCCTCATCCGGAAACGTAAATGTTGGCAGCGCCGCAACCAATGCCTTAAGTCCGCCCCATGCAAACAGGCATCCAACCGCCGCACCCCCTAGCGCCAAGCCGATGCTCTCCACCAGCAACTGCCGGATGATCCGCACGCGGCCCGCGCCCAGGCTGTTGCGAATAGCGAATTCCTTTTCGCGAACTGTGGCTTTGGCCAGCAGCAGATTGGCTACGTTCGCGCACGCAATCAGCAGCAGAAGTCCCACGGCGGCCAACAGCGTAAAGAGCGTGTCTCGAAAGCGGCCCACCACGTTGTCAGCCAGGGTAATTAGGTGAACGTCGAATTTCTTCGGGTACAGTTTGGGATAAACCTTCGCAAGCCGGTGCGCCAGGATGGCCAAGTCCGGTTGAGCGCTCTTGAGCGTAAGCCCCGGCTTCAGATGTCCTAACAAAAAGAAAAAGTCCGCATTCGGGTTCGTCTCACCGTGGTCTGCTGACGCCGGCACCCAAAGGTCGGCGCCCCACCAGGCGAAGCGCTTAGGCATGATGCCAACCAGCGTCCGAGGCGTATCATCCAGCGTAAACGTCTTTCCAATAATTGTGGGGTCGCCAGAAAACCTCTTTTGCCAAAGCTTATAGCTCATGACGAACACCGGTGGTGCACCCGGTTTGGCATCAGCGGGTGTTGCGTACCGGCCCAGCAGCGGCCCTACGCCAAGAAACTCGAACGTGTTCCCGGTCACATGCGCGCCGTTCCACGATTCGGGCGCTCCTTGACCGGTCCACAATATCCGGCTTTGATAAACACCTATCGAGCTGTCGAACACGTGGTTCTGCTGCTGGTAATCCAGAAACTCCGGCTGGGAGAATACTGGCCGGCCGCCGGGGCCGTTTTGCACCGAATCGTGAATCTGGACAGAGATCAGCCGCTGCTGGTCGGTGTAGGGAAACGGCTCCAGCAGAACATTATCGATGACGCTGAATATTGCGGTTGTCGACCCGATGCCGAGAGCCAGGGCCAAAACCGCCGTGATGAGGATGGCGCGATCTTTGAGAAGAGTTCGGAATCCGAACTTAGTATCTTGCCAAAGCCAATCCATGGAGAAAACTACGTACCACGGCCCCGAAAGGCGCCTCAAGTTTTTCTCAATTAATTCTTAGGAATGTGCCGGGCGGCGATAACGCTTTAAATTACCCGATCGTCGGGAGCCTTGGTTTCAATTGCCGGGTCGATTTCGCCCGCCGTCAGTAAGTTGAATGCGATCTTGGAACGCGACGGAATGAAGCGCCACAGCTTGTCGGCGGTCTCGCTTTCCTGAGCCTGGATTCCGCGCGCCAACTCCTCAGTCACCGGATCGCCGGCCGCCACTGCCGCGGTCGCAAGCGCCTCATACATCGCGCATTCGCTCTTCTCTACCGCGAACGCCACTATGAGGTTTTGCACCAATTGCTCTTCCTGAGAACGGCCGATCTGAGTAGATTTCGGAGTAAACGAGAACAGTTGGTCGAGGAAACTCTTTACGGCGGAGGTCGTTCCGCCGAGTGTCTGCAGACGCGCAGCCAAGCGCTCGTGATGCGCGCGCGTCTCTTCTGCGTGCGTCAGGAAGACCGCCTGCACCTCTGCGTCATCACCCTCCTCGGCGAAGCCGCGCAACCGCGTTTCGAAGCTCTTCTCCGCCGCGATTGCATCCTCTATATAGCGCTTGATGAGACTGCCGCTGGTTTCGGCCACCGTGGATGTATACGAGTTTCGCCTGGGGCTACCGTTAGGCCGCAACCTTTTGCGAAGTCGAATTTGGCCAGATGGCCAGTTCAATGAACTCCGCCTCGAAACGCCCCTGCTCCTTCGGATCCTGGGAAGGCCGGAGTTGCCGGCAACAGTCGCGCATTGCTTGCTCTAACGGACGGCCGGCCGCTTCGTCGCCAAGCACAACCCGGATCAGTTCGCGAGCCGCCCTGCGCGCCGCCTCAGGAGACTTGGCAAACATCAAAGCACCGTAACGTTCGTTGATCAACTGAGTGTGTCTATTCATCGGGCCCTCGACACATTGGATGCGGGAAAAGCGATTTTCGGTGCGAAGTCCGTGCAACCGCTTGGGGGCAACCACCGGGCGGCGGCTTCGATTCTCAGGCATCGTCGCTGGCCCGTTCCTCAGCACTCTTCCGGGCGGCTTGTTCCAAGAGCTTACATACTTCTGCATCAGTCACTTGCGCGAAATCCTCATACCACAGCCCCACTGCTCCAAAGGGATGCGGCGTAGCGATGCAAATGACCTGGTCCGCCTCTCGCCGGAGCTCGTCGCAGCTCTCTCGCGGCGCCACCGGGACCGCAATAATCACCTCTCGCGCGCCGCTCGGTCGTAGTGCTCTCGCTGCCGCCAGCATCGACGCGCCGGTTGCCAGGCCGTCGTCTACCAGCACCACCGTCCGGCCTTTGATCGGCACAGGCGGCCGGCCCTCCCGATACAGCAGCTCGCGCGCCTCTAAGACGCGTTCTTCGCGGGCGGTCACTTGCTGGATCGTCTCTTCGGAAAGCCTTAGGTACTGGATCAACTCGTGATTGAGTACTCGCACTCCGCCGCTTGCCAGCGCCCCGAGCGCCAGCTCTTCCTCACCCGGCACCCCCAGCTTCCGCACCAGGAAAACATCCATTTCCGCGTGCAGCGCCTGCGCCACTTCGAAACCGACTGGTACGCCCCCTCGCGGGAGAACCAGAACCAAGATGTCCGGCTGGGGAACTGCGGATTTTACCTGTTCGGCTAAAGCGCGTCCCGCTTCGCTTCGATTGCGGAAAAGTGGAATATTCGCCTCCTCTTCCCATGCGAGCCGTTCTCACGCGGAGCGCGGTGGCGGGAAAAGACGCGCGGAGGCGCTCAGCACAATCTGCTTTCCTGTCTCGCGATCGGGAACCACGTTGGTAGACCGGTCCAATCGATACGCCATGAGCGCCGCCTGCGTTTGCGGAATATTTTCCGGCTGGGGCACTATGCTGGCGAGCTTAACTAATACTCGCTGCAACGGACTCAGTGGTTCGTTTGTCACTACCTGGGTCCCCGGCGCCGCCGCTGATACGGTCTCCGGTCCCAGGTTGAGATTCGGCGCCGAAAGCGTCAAAAATCCACCTAACCCTGTTGCCGCAGCTTCCCTTTGGCTCAGCGCGCCACCCTCGACTCCGAACACGCTGCGAACCGTACTCAGGATGGACGTGTGATCGTACACCGGGCCCGACGTGCCCGTCTGTGTTGCCGGAATATACGGGGAGCACAGCACGGTGGGCACACGAACCCCATAGCGATCAAAAGTGAACCCGTCCAGGTAAGGGCCGCCCGGCGGCGGCGCGGATCCCGGGTAAAAACGGTCGTAACATCCGCCGTGCTCATCGCAAGTAATGATCAGCAGCGTGTTTTCCCAAAGGCTCGAGCCCCGCAACGTGTTATAGACCTGCGCCACCAGCATGTCGCCCAAAAGCACGTCGAACGGTGGATGCATATCGTTCGGCAACACCAGGTAGGAAGGCTCGATCCAGGTGTAAGCCGGCAAATCGCCGTTCTTCACGTCTGTTTCGAAATCCACGAACCAGCGGAAATTCGAAAAGCTATAGGGCCACACGTCGGCCATTGCTAGCGTCAGGGGGAAATCGCCAAAGTAAACTCGCCAATCGACGCCGCTCGTCGCCGAAATCTGGTTGAAAATGGTTGTGCCGAAATATGGCCCATTAATAATCCTGGTCCCATCCGGAAATACGGTTTCGTTATCGACAAACCCGTTCGCTGTACCAAGCTGCGCAAAACACCGGTTCGGAAGCGTCTGACAGGGAGCAGAGGCGTAATACGTTTCGACCGCAGTGAACGCCGCGGCGAGCGTCGAGAGCGCCTGTACCTGCGCCGCCGTAAACGCATGCATAATGTTGTTGACATTCGAGGTGGTCACGCCCGGAATCGTCAGGTAATTCTGCACGAATCCGCCCATTGCGCCCAGCGGGCCGGGAGCAGTGGGCAACGTGCCACCCGGCGGAGTCGTCAGCAAACCGAAAATCTGCTGATTCATCTGCTCGAACAACTCCCCGGGATCGGGATTCGGAATCGTCATGGTGTCCCAATCTGTGCCCGTATTGCTCCAGGAGCCCACCGTCGTTGTAGGTCCGTTCGGAGGCGGATTGTAGTACGTATTTCCGTTGCTGGAAGTTAAGCCGTATTGCCAGCCCAGCAAATTATCGAATGAACGATTTTCGAGCATCAACACAACGATGTGCTGAATATTCCCCAGCGAAGATCCCGGCACGAAGGCTCCTTTTGATCGAACTACAGCCGAAGCTAGGGTAGAGCCTTGGCGGGCTAAATGCAATAGCGTATTTCGCTGACCCTCACTCCTGCCGCAGCGCCACTGTGGGGTCTATCCGGCTCGCGCGGCGCGCGGGTGAGGGCGGCATGTGTCAAAACCTCTACCGGTGCTTTACTTCAGCTCCAGTAGTTTCGATCCAGATTCCGGCACTGGACGGCTTCGGCTACATGCTTGGCGGCGACGTGCTCGGCATGGTCGAGATCCGCAATCGTCCGTGCTACCCGCAACAAGCGGTCATGCGCGCGCGCCGAGAGGTTCATGCGACGGACGGCCATTTCAAGCGTTCGCTCGCCGCTTTCATCCAGCGCACACAGCACCCGCAGTTGCGAAGCCGGGATTTGAGAGTTGTAGAAACCGCGTTTCCGCTGCGTCTCGCGAGCACTGTCGACGCGCTCGCGAATCTGTGCCGATGTTTGCCCATCCGTCTTGCCGCGCAAGTCTTTGTACGGCACAGCCGGCACTTCAATATGTAGATCGATACGGTCGAGCAGAGGTCCGCTCACCTTGGCAAGGTAGCGTTGAATAATCCCGGGCGTGCAGCGGCACTCGCGGGTGTTATCGCCGTAGAATCCACACGGGCACGGATTCATGGCGCCAATCATCATGAAGCGCGCCGGAAACGTCAGCGTGCCATTGCTGCGCGCCAGTGTGACCGATCCTTCTTCGAGCGGCTGACGCAGTTGTTCCAGAACGCCGCGTGGAAACTCGGGCAGCTCATCGAGGAAAAGGACGCCCTGGTGCGCCAGGCTCACCTCGCCTGGCCGTGCGCTGCCGCTTCCACCGCCTATCAGCCCGGCGTCGGAAATGGTATGGTGCGGCGCCCGGAATGGCCGCGTCCGAAGCAGCCCCACGCCAGCCGGCAGCACTCCCGCCACGCCGTGCACCTGAGTCGCCTCAAGCGCCTCGCGAAATGTCAGCCTTGGCAAGATTCCGGCGAGCCGCTTCGCGAGCATCGTCTTGCCGGACCCGGGCGGTCCAATCATCAGCACGTTGTGATTCCCGGCCGCTGCTACTTCGAGCGCGCGCTTCGCCATCGTTTGCCCGCGCACATCGCAGAAGTCCGGGCCGTCGCCGCCAGCGGCTTCGGCGTTAGGAATCACCGCAGTGGTCGGGGAAAAATCGCCGGGCTCGTTTAGGAAATGCACCACCTGCGTCAAGTGCCGCAATCCAAAAACTCGAATCCCTTCGGCTACGGCCGCCTCAGCCGCGTTGTCCTCCGGAACCAGCAGGTTGGGAATGCCCTTGCGCGCCGCGCATACGGCGATGGAGAGTGCGCCACGAACCGGGCGCAGACTCCCATCGAGCGACAGTTCCCCCACCAGCATGTAATCGTCAGTCCGCCCGACCGTCCCCATCGCGCCCAGGATGGCGGTGGCCATCGGCAGGTCGAAACCCGCGCCTTCCTTGCGAACATTCGCCGGCGCCAAATTGATGGTCACGGACTTGCTTGGATAACCAAATCCCGAGTTGAGCAGTGCCGACTTGATCCGTTCCCGGCTCTCTTTCACCGCCGCATCTGGCATTCCGACCGTCACGAAATCGCGGCTGGTGCCCGCCGGGTACATGTCCACCTCTACGTCAATCACATGGGCGTCGATTCCCTGGATAGCTGCGCTGAATGTGCGGAACAATGCCACGAGAACCTAGTATCGGAACACTTCTATGATTCTCAAGCGCAGATTTGGAAACTGGCTGGGGTTTTGGGCGCGCTGCTTCCACGTTGATTAAAATAGGTAACTAAGCCCTCTAGGAGTCTGAATCTCGCAACGGATGCGAACTTTGCCGGGTAGTCGCGCGCCCTTCGTCGAGCGGACAGCCACGCGCGCCGCGCTCGCCGTAACCGCCGGCATCCTGCTGTTTGCGCCCGGCTTGGCGGCTCAATCGAGCGTTCGCGAAACCTATAACTTCGCCTTCGGCAAAGACAACATTTCGCTCCCTGGCAACGCCGCCACCGAAGGCAACAACTTCATCCCACCCAGCGCTTTCCTCAGCGCCACATACTGCGCCCGTTGCCATCCCCAGGCTTACAACGAATGGCGTCAGGCCCTGCATTCCAACTCTTTCCGGACACCCTTCTATCGCACCAGTGTCAACATTCTCGCCCGTACTAAAGGCATTGAATTTACCCGCCACTGCGATAGCTGCCACAATCCCATCGGCGTCGTCTCCGGAGCCCTTACTCAGAATTCCAAGGTTGATCGCAGCTTCGATCAGGACGGCATCACCTGCACCGCCTGCCACTCTATTCAAAAGCTCCAGCCCACCATGGGCAACGGCAGTTTCGTCATGGGCGTCCCCTCCGTCATGGTCGATGAAAAGGGCAATCGCATTCCCGGTGAAGTGCCGGACGAAGAGATCAGGCAGCACCCCGAGCGCCACTCGGCCGCCGTCATGAAGGATTTCTATCGCGGCCCCGAATTCTGTGCCGCCTGCCACAAAGCCAACCTGCCGAATTCTCTCAATGGCTACAAGTTCATCCGCGCCTTCACCGTCTATGATGAGTGGCAGAATTCGAAATTCTCCCAGCGCAACCCGCTCACCTTCTATTCAACCGACTTAACCACCTGCCAGCGCTGCCATATGATGCGCGAACCGGCTTTCCCCGACGAATACGGCGCCAAGAAAAAGACCTTCGCCTCGCATCGTTGGCTCGCAGGCAACACCGCCGTCCCGTTCTATTACGGCTACGATGACCAGCTCCAGAAGACCATCGAGTTCCTCAAATCCGGCATGTACCTGAACCTCGATTTCTTCGGAATCAAGAATGGGTCGGCCGATACAGTGATCGCGCCGTTGGGCGCCGTTCCGTTCAAGCTCGCTCCTAAAGAGACCGTCCAGATGATTATGGTCGTTCAAAACAAGAACATCGGACACTCGCTCATCCCCGAAGTGCGCGACTTATACGAAGCCTGGGTCGAATTCGAAGTGAAGGACGCCGCCGGCAAGGAGGTCTATCACAGCGGTTTCCTCGAGCCCGATGGCATGCTCGACCCCCGCGCCCACAGCTTCACCAACCGGCCCGTCGACAGCGATGGCGAATTCGTCGACAATCACAAAGTCTGGACCATCCACTCCGTTGCCTACGACAACACCATTCAATCCGGGCGTTCGGTGCTGGTGCGCTACCAATTCCGCATCCCTGCCGATGCGAAAAGCCCGCTGACCGCGACCGCGCGCGTCAACTATCGCCACTTTCGCCAGAGCTATCTCAACAACGTCTTCGGACCCGATCATCCCGCCTACCCGGTCATTGAAATCGCCTCGCGCACGCGGAAGTTCAGCCTAGGCGACAATGCTCCAGGTGTTACCGATCCGCAAGATAATCCCGAGTGGATGCGCTGGAACAATTTCGGAATTGCCTATCTCGATCAGCAGCAATACGCCGACGCCGACGCCGCCTTCAACGAAGTCGTGAAGCTCCGCCCCGATTACGTCGACGGCTATGTCAACGTCGCGCTCACCAATATCGAGTGGGAAAAGTACTCAGCCGCCCGGCCGCTGCTCGAAAAGGCTCTCACGATGAAGCCTAACTATGCGCGCGCACTCTACTATATGGCCCTGGTCGAACGCCGCGAAGGCCACTGCGATCAGGAGATCGCAGATCTCGAAAATGTCGTCTCGCAATATCCCCAATCGCGCGATGCGCGACGCGAGCTCGGCATCTCTTATTACCAGCAGCACCGCTACAAAGATGCGCGCGAGCAGTTTGAAGCGCTGCAGGCCATCGATCCCGACGACCTCGCCGCGCACTATAACCTCGCCGTGCTGTATCGCCGCATGGGCATGAAAGATAAAGCCGCCCAGCAAGCCGCGCTCTTCGCGACCAAGCAGGTTGATCCCGGCGCGCCCACATACTCGCTCAATTACTTGCGCAAACACCCAGAAATCTCCATCGAGAGCTCACCCTTCCACGTGCATACCGATATTCCCGGCGCCGCTATCATGCAGACGCCTAGCAGTCAACAATGAAGAATCGCCGCCGCTTCCTTCAATCCCTCAGCCGCACCGCGCTGGTGCTCCCGTTTGCCGATCTCGCCGCGCTGGCCGCGCAGCAACTGCCGGGTCCCGTTGAGCGCAGCTACAACGCCCCGGCGCGTCCCGCCGAAAAAGGACCCAAGTCGCCCATCGAAGGCACTCCCTTGGGGGTCAGCTTCGTCGATGTCGTGAAGGAGTCCGGTCTCGCAGTCAAAACTATCTACGGCGGCGAAGGCAAGAACAAATACCTTCTCGAGACCACCGGCTGCGGCCTTGCTTTCTACGATTACGATAACGACGGCTGGCTCGACGTGTTCCTGGTCAACGGCTGGCGTCTCGAAGGATTTCCTTCCGGCCAGGAGCCGCACTGCCATCTGTTCAAGAACAATCGTGATGGCACCTTCACCGACGTGACCAAAGGTTCCGGCCTGGAGCATCGTACCGGCTGGGGACAAGCCTGCTGTGTCGGCGATTACGATAACGACGGTCACGACGACTTATTCGTCACTTACTACGGCCAAAACGCGCTCTATCGCAATCACGGCGATGGCACCTTCACCGACGTCACGGAAAAAGCTGGCCTGACTCAGCCCGGTCCCAAGACGCGCTGGAACACCGGCTGCACCTGGGTCGATTACGACAAAGACGGCCACCTGGACCTGTTTGTCGCCAATTACGTGGACCTGGATCTCAAGACCGCGCCTCCACCCGAAGCCGGTCCCTGCACATATAAAGGCTTGCTTGTTGCTTGCGGCCCACCCGGCCTGCGCGGCGGCAAGAACATCCTCTATCACAACAACGGTGACGGCACGTTCACCGATGTCAGCCAGAAAGCTGGCATCTGGAACACAGCCGGCACTTACGGCCTGAGCGTCGCCGCCTCCGATCTCGATAACGACGGCTGGCCCGACATCTACGTCGCCAACGATTCCTCCACCGCCACGCTCTATCAGAACCAGAAGGACGGCAGCTTCAAAGACATCGCCATCGAATCCGGCGCCGCGCTCTCGCCTGAAGGCAAGCCGCAGGCCGGCATGGGCGTGTCCATCGGCGATTACAACCGAGACGGCAATCTTGACGTGGTCAAAACCAATTTCGCCGGCGACACCGATTCGCTTTACACCAACCTAGGCGACGGCTCTTTTGAAGACCGCACCTATCCCAGCGGCCTCGGAGTCAACACACGCCTGCTCGGCTGGGGCGTCGGCTTCTTCGACATGGATAACGATGGCTGGCTCGATATTCTCATGTCCAACGGCCACGTCTATCCCGAAGTCGACAAATCCAAGACCGATCTAAAATACGCCGAGCACAAATACCTTTACCGCAATCTGCAAAACGGCCATTTCGAAGAGGTTACCGACAAAGGCGGCCCGGGCATCATGGAAGCAGCCCCGGCACGCGGCTGCGCCTTCGGCGATTACGATAATGACGGCGATATCGATGTCGCGGTGAACTGCGTCAACACGATTCCGCAACTTCTGCGCTGCGATTCCACGCTCAACCGCAACTGGATCAAGATCAAGCTCGTCGGCGTCAAATCGAACCGCACCGGCATCGGAACCCGCCTAATCGTCACCGCTAAAACCAAGCCCGATGCCGCGAAACCGTTGGCGCAGATGGACGAGTTGCGCAGCGGCGGCAGCTATTTCTCGCAAAACGATCTGCGCATGCACTTCGGGCTCGAGCACGCAACAAAAGTCGAATCGGTCGAGATCCGCTGGCTCAGCGGTCGGATCGACAAGCTCGAAAACCTGGACGTGAACCGCCTGTACACCATCCAGGAAGGCGGCAAAATCCTGAAGTGCGAAGAGCTCAAGGCCGCGAAGAAGGCCTGAGTGCGCCACGTAATTTTACTTGTTTTGATTGCTGCCGCCGGTCGCGCCGAAACCTCTTGCCCGTACCTGAACGCCGCCACCGCATCCGGAATCCTCGGCGGGCCGGCCGCCGCACAGGTCAGCGGCGACACCTGTCTATTCACCCACGGCTCCTCAGAGCTGCGCATCGAAGTCCAAACATTAACTCTTCCGTACAAACCTAGCTGTGGTCTGAATCCCACATCTGTCAAAGCAATCGGCAATGAGGCCTATGCCTGCAGCGGTGACGCGAAAGACGGAACGGCCGCCGAGCAAGTCGTGGGACGCGTCCGCGACCGCGCCTTTCTTGTGAGGCTCGCCTCCCGCGGCATCCCCCGGGCCGCCCTCCGCGAAAAAGCTCGCGCAGTGGCCGAACAGGTGGCCGGCGCCCTGTTTTGAGCCCCCTCACATTATTTTGAAGCCTTGTCTTGATAGTATTAGTCTTATCAACCGCGGAGGTATACCCTGAAACTTCGACTATGTGTTTTCGGCACAGCATTGGCAACCTGTTTCGCCTTAGGCGCATCCGCCGCAAGCATTGATCTAGGAATCAACGGCGAAGTCCAGGTTTCCTCCTCGGCAATCTCTTTCGGGCAGTACCCCACCGGCGCCCCCTATGCGCCAGCCCCAGGTTACGGAACCTTCGAGGTCTCTTTGACGAATTCCGGTGTTTTCCAAAACGGCGGAGTCAGCACCGGAGAGTTTGGAACCATCCAGAGTCTCAGCAGCGCCACAACACCGGTTGGCGTAAACCTCGATCCGACACCCGGCTCATCGCTGCCCTTCATGACCTTCGATGCGGGCGGTTCGAACCTTCAGCTATATCTGACCGAACTGGTACCCGGCACAACTTCCGGTCCCTACACCATGACCGATACGGCTAACGGGGCCATCATTGCGTTCAACGTGGATGGCTTTATCTACAACACCACCACCGGCTCGCGGACGAACTTCACGGGCACCATGTCCGCGACGTTCGACGGGATGACCTCGAGCGAACTGATTGGTGGAACCGATCCGAACACTCCCTTTACCGGCACTTTCCTCGCATCCACGCTTGTTCCCGAGCCTTCATCGCTCCTGCTGTTCGGTCTCGGCGCGGCCTCTGTCGCGCTGATGCGGCGCCGTACCCGCCGATAAGAGTACTCAAACGCCGCCTTCGCGGCCGTGCCTTTTGGTCCGGCTTACGTCCAACGATTTTTCGCGGACGACTTTCGCGAACACGCCCGCTCGGCCGCTAGAATTCTTTTTTGAGCGCAAGCGCACAGGGCGTCTTCGCTTTAGCGCGTGGGTGCCCGTTGTGCGGGATTAGAAGGAGACTCAGCATGCAATTTTTGGCGTCTCTGTGGCAAGATGCACGCTACGGCGCCCGCCTGCTCCTCCGCAGCCCCGGTTTTGCCGCCATCGTCATCCTGACGCTCGCCCTCGGCATTGGCGCCAATACTGCCATCTTCAGTGTCGTCGACAACGTCTTACTGCGGCCTCTGCCCTATCCGCAGCCCGACCGGCTGGTGCGCGTCTGGGAAAACAATCTCGCCAAAGGGTTTTCGCGCAACGTCGTCAACCCCTTCAACTTTCTCGATTGGCGGGAGCGCAACCATAGCTTCACGCATATGGCCGCGATTGAGGGCGGCAATGTCACCATCACGGGCGTCGGCGATCCCGTCGCCGTGCCCGCCATGCAAGTCTCGCCAGAATTCTTCTCCATCCTTGGCGTGCCGGCATATCTCGGTCGAACCTTTCTCCCCGAAGAGGGCAAACCTATGCCCGTCGGCAGCGTCATTCTCAGCTACGAGTTCTGGCAATCGCGCTTTGCCGGCGATCGGAAGGTATTAGGAAAAACGGTTGTGATCGAGGGGGAGAAGAACACCATCGTCGGCATTATGCCGCGCGGCTTCTCATTCCCCAACATCCAAGCTGACATGTGGATGCCGTTCCCGATTACCCGTACGAAGGCTTGGCAGGACGGCCGCTGGATTGGAGTGATTGCGCGCTTGAGGCCGGGTGTGACGCTTCAGCAAGCGCAAGACGATATGAGGCGCGTTGCCGACGGGCTCGCGCGTGAGCGCCCCGACTCCGACAAAGGTTGGAGCGCGGAAGTGATCCCGCTCCAGCAAGACGCGACCGAAAGCGTCCGGCTTCCGCTCGTCGTGCTGCTCGCCGCGGTCGGGTTCGTGCTGCTCGTGGCCTGCGCGAATCTCGCCAATCTCTTGCTGATGCGCGGCACGCGCCGTTTGCCCGAAGTGGCGGTTCGCGCGGCATTGGGCGCGGGCAAACGACGGCTGGTGCAGCAGCTCCTTTCGGAGACTCTGGTGCTGGCTCTTGGCGGCTGGATGGCTGGAATATTGGCCGCCTACGCTGCGCTCAAGGGTCTGCTTGCTCTGATTCCGCCGGGCAATGCGCTGCCCCGCATGCAGAGCATTCAGCTCGATAGCCGCGTGCTCTTCTTCTCGTTTGCCGTTGCGCTTGTCACCGCGCTCCTGTTCGGCCTCGTTCCCGCGTTCCGCATCGCTCGCGCAGATGTTCAGGAGGCATTGAAGCAGGGTTCGCAGCGCACCAGCGTTGGCATCAATCGCGCCTTCCGCTACGGCTTTGTCATCACTGAAATTGCCCTGTCGCTGCTGTTGCTTGCCGGAGCCGGCTTAATGCTCCGCAGCTTCGCTCACCTGCTGGCCGTCAACCCAGGTTTCTCCACAGACCATCTGCTAACTATGAATCTCTTCACCGCGCCATCCAAATTCAAGGAAGCGGCCACACGCGGCCGCTATGTGGATCAAGTGCTGGACGAAGTTCGAGCGATCCCCGGCGTCGAGGCCGCAGGCTCTGCGCATTTTCTTCCTATGACAGGCATGATGTCGGGATCCTGTTTCTCCCGTATCGGCGAACCGCTAATCCCGAGTTCCTCTCCCGGAGCCGATTTCCTCATCATCACCTCCGGTTATCTCGCAGCCATGCGCATGCCGCTTCGCGCCGGCCGCGACTTCTCTCCGCAAGATACGTTCTCGTCCCCCAGCGTGGCGCTCGTCAACCAAGCCTTCGCGTCGAAGTATTTCCCGAATCAGGATCCCGTTGGCCAGAAGCTGAATGTTTGCTGGACCGTCAAGAGCCCGGCCCAGATTGTCGGCGTGGTGTCCAATGCCCGGCAGACCGATCTCGAAAGCGCGCCCGAACCAACCATTTATCTGGACAACTCCCAGGCGGCCATGTACTTTGCGAATCTCGCCATTCGGACCAACGGCGATCCCGAGCGAATCACGCGCGCCGTGCTCGCCGCCATTCATGGCCTCAATCCCGACCAGGCCGTTTCCGAAGTGCGAACCATGGACGAGGTGGTCTCAATTTCTGTCGCGCGCCCGCGGCTAGAGCTGATTCTGCTTGCGACTTTCGCGGGCATGGCGATCCTGCTTGCCGCCCTTGGCATTTATGGTGTGCTGTCGTATTCGGTCGTGCAACGGACGCGGGAGATCGGCCTTCGGGTCGCACTTGGCGCATCGAATCACGATGTGCTCGGCATGGTCCTGGGAGAAGGCCTGGTTCTAGTCGTGATCGGTGTGGGCGTGGGTCTCGCGGCTACGATTGTGCTGACGCGGCTGCTCAAAACGCTGCTCTTCGAGGTGCAACCCAACGACCCGTCTACGTTGTTCTTGGTCACCATGCTTCTGATCGCGGTGGCGCTGATCGCGATGCTCATCCCAGCGCGCCGTGCGTTCGGCGTGGACCCCATGGAGGCGCTACGGTATGAGTAGCGTCAATGCTATATTCGTTTCGTGGCGTCATTCGCCGCCACATGAACCCACCGGAACGGGCGCGTAGCTCAATTGGCAGAGCAAGTGACTCTTAATCACTAGGTTGTAGGTTCGATTCCTACCGCGCTCACCATTCCGACATACCTACGATCTCATCGTGGAGACCTATACGCCCAACCTGGAAAACCTCAGAAAACAGGCGAAGCTGATATTGCGTTGGCATCGCGAACGCCACTATCCCGTCGCTGCACAAATCCGCAAGCATTCGCCTCGTTTTCTGAATGTGTCCGACTCCGAGATTCTTGCGGCGAGCTTTAAGCTCAGCGATGCGCAAGAAGTAGTTGCAAGACAGCAAGGCTTCGATAGTTGGCTATCCCTGAAAGCTGGACTTTTGAACACGCCGCTTAAGGTGAACCCACCACCATCCAAAGCAACTATTGTCGGTGTAGAGCCGCAACTCTTCGTTACCGATATCAAGAGATCATGTGAATTTTTCTGTGAAAAGTTAGGCTTTACGCTTGTATTCAGTTACGGCAAACCTCCCTACTATGCACAGGTGAGTCGCGACGCGGCCCATCTCAATCTCAGGTGCGTCGAGCAAACAATAATCGAGTCGACTGTCCGTAACCGGAAGCAACTGTTGTCAGCATCCATGACCGTCGCGACAGCAGACGAGATCAAGCTGCTGTTTCTTGAGTTTCAATCCGGTGGTGTTGCCTTTCACCAGACGCTGAAAAAGCAGCCTTGGGGCGCCAGGAATTTCGTCGTAGAGGATCCGGATGGGAACCTGCTGCTGTTCGCCGGACCCGCAAACTAACAGCTGCCATGCCGAACTGTGCTGATCGAAGATGCATCGTCAGGCGCAAGGAGCCCCGGTGTGGAACCGCAGAGCACCGCTCAGGTCAGCAACAAAGAACACGGGACGCGTGTACCACCGGTGAGTGATTTGTTCTTCACGGCTGTCTTGGTCATGTCGCTTCCCGAGACGCCTGAGCGTGCTGCTCGTCCCATTGGTGGACCGGCATCACTCAAGTGGCCACAACGAGGCCGCCTGCGGCCCGAATGACCTCGCCGGTGATCCAGGCTGATTCGTCTGATGCTAGGAACACCGCCAGCGGGGCGATATCATCCACACGACCCAGCCGGCCTAAGGGGGTTTTCTCCGCCAGAACAGTACCGGCGCCACCCTCAAATGTCCCGGCAGCTATATTGCCTTCAGTTTCGGTGTGACCGGGAGCAATGGCGTTGACACGGATCATGCGTGGGCCGAGTTCGAGTGCCAATCCCCGGGTCAGCGTTTCGACTGCGCCTTTTGTGGATGCGTACAGCAGGGCTCCGGCCACCGGATGGGAACCGACGATAGAGCTGAGGTTAATGATGCTTCCTCCGTTCGCGCCGAATCGCTTGATTGCCTCCTGCACCATGAGAATCGGCCCGAGAACATTGATGTTGAAGTGGAGGTGAAAGCTCTCTTCGGTAATCTCCGCAAAGGCGCCGAAGCGGAATACCCCGGCGTTGTTGACCAGCACGTCCAGCCTTCCGAATGCAGCATCCACTTCTTTGAACAGCCGCGCGACATCTGCGGCCTTGGACACGTCGGCCCCAACCGCAATTGCCTCGCCCCCGTTATCGATAATCCTCTGAGCGACACGTTCGGCGCCAGTCCTATCGGAGGAATAGTTCACCGCCACGCGCGCACCTGCCGCAGCCAACGCGGTTGCAATCCCAGCGCCGATGCCTTTGGACGCGCCCGTTACGATCGCCACTTTGTTAGCGAGCCTGCTCATCTTGACGCCTCGTAAGCCCGCACTGCACCGTTGCCGATGCGCCTGTCAATCCCTTCACCGGGCTAGCCGATATAACTCTCAAGAGGTCAAGAGGTCTTGTTTGAGCATATAGAAAGATACAGCAAACAGAACCCATCCTGATCAGCGTTTGGATAAGAATACTCATGTTTTCACTCCTTTATTCAACGCGCCGAAGCCCTTGCTGACGCCCCGTCGGTAACGTTGTGCGTTGACGCTGCTGATGAAAACAAGGCTATGAGCCCCTCGACCAATGTCGGATGAGTCAGGATAGCGTCGCGCAATGCGGTATAGGGCAGTCCTGCAGCCATTGCAATTTGGACAGATGACAAGATTTCACCCGCGCCCACACCAAAACCGGTGAATCCTAGAATGCGATCCCCGTCAGTCCCGACCAGAGCCTTCAGGAACCCCCGTGTTTCCGATAGCGTGGTCGCTCGCATTACCGCTTCCATCGGAATCTTGAACAAGCGATAGGGAATGCCTTGCGCATTCGCTTCCTTCTCGTTAAGGCCGACTCGCGCAAGCTCCGGATCTGTAAAAAGACAGAAGGGAATTAGTCTTCCCGTCGTCACGCGTTTACCACCAGTAAGGCTGTCGTGGACCACGCGGAAGTCGTCTTCGCTAACGTGAGTAAACGCCGGGCTGCCGGCTACTTCGCCGATCGCCCAAACCCCAGGCGCTGTGGTCTCCAGGCGCTCACTCACCTTGATGAATCCGCGAGGAGTTACTTCAACTCCAGCTAACCCGAGGCCAATATTTTCTGTGTTCGGTATTCGGCCAGCCGCGGCCAGTAGATGAGTACCCTCCAGCCTCTTTTCTTTACCGTCTTGTTCGACGACAACGGTTACTAAATCGCCTGATTTCCCCGAAACCCACTTGAGGCGCGCGTTCAAGACGGCATTGATCCCTTCGTCTTCAAACAGACTGCCGAGAGCTTCGGTCACGTCGTCGTCCTCTCTGTGCAGCAAGCGGTTGTTTCTGTCGATGACAGAAACCTTGCTACCGAAGCGACGCATTGCCTGAGCCAGCTCCAGGCCGACATAGCCGCCCCCGATCACAAGAAGATGTTCGGGTACTTCATCCAGTTCGAGCGCTTCGATATGGGTGAGGGGTTGCGCCTCAACCAGACCGGGAACGCGATCCAGTGCAGCCCGCGTGCCGGTATCAATAATTACGTTATTTCCTCGGAGCAGACGCGTTGTGCCGTCAGGGAGTGCGGCCTCGAGCGTCTTTGGGCCGGTGAAGCGCCCCGAGCCGAGGATGAACTCCGCACCACTGCTCTTGTAATTGGCCATATAGGCATCGTTCCAGTAGGACACCATCCTGCGTTTGCGCTCGCGAACACCGCGCATATCAACGGCGAATTCTCTATTCGGAATGCCGAACTCTTCGCTCCTGCGAAGGTAGGAGGCAACCTTCGCGCTGTGAATGATGTTTTTGCTGGGCAAACAGGCAATATTCGGGCACGATCCGCCAATGTATTTGCGTTCGATAACGGCGACGCGCTGTCCTCGCCCGGCAAACGTCCAAGCAGCGATCGTCGATCCCGTGCCGCCCCCGAGAATCACCAGATCGAATTCTTCTATGTGCGGCTTAGGCACCGGTGGGGATGAATTATTGGCCGTGCCGTTCATGCAGATGTCCTTTTCCGAGCGACAGCTTCACCCTTCGCTCGGATCGATTTCGCGAGATCCGCCGCCGAGGCTCCTTCGAGCGCCAGCCCGTAACCAACTTCTCGCACAATGCGCTCCTTCAAGGGTTGAATGAAGTGGACGCGTGTGTCGCGGCGCGTCACTTCCGGAGCCTTCAGGTACAGCTCGGCCAACTCCCGTGCCCGGCTGAGCGCTTTTCCGTTCGGCACAACTTCCGCAACCACTCCCCATTCGTATGCGGTACGTGCCGGCAGCGGCTGTGGGTTCAGCAGGAACGCCTCGGCTCGTCCCGCTCCAGCGCGATAACTCCAGGTGGTGAAGATTCCGTCACCGGGCACAACACCCGCAGCGAAGTGGGCAACATCCTGGAAGGTCGCACCATCCGCCGCCACAATTACGCTGGCAAGTAGCGCGTAGTCTGAGTGCACATGCGCGCGCCCCTCGATAGCCGCGATGACCGGGACGCGTATGTTGGCTATGTTTTCCAGAGCCTGCACGCCTTCGTCGTGAACTTGGCTCCAAACGCCGGGATCGGCGACATCGCCGAAGGAAGACCAATCGACATCGGTAATGAACTCCCCACCTGCGCCCGTGAGGATTACGATCTTATTAGCGCGATCTTGCGCAATCCGGTAGAACGCATCGACAAATTCCGTGTGAGCTGGCGCGCTCATAACGAACGGGCCGCCGTTGTTGTGGAACTCAGCAACCAGCACGCCATTGGCATCGCGCGTCAGCTTTAGGCTGCGATATGCGGCGAAGTAGTCATCTTGATGTGTTTTCATGGGAACCTCCTGACCATCCAACGAACGCAATCCTCGTGCCAGCTCAAGATTTCCGGTAAAAGATTGAAATTCAAGGGGCGGCGAAGCACAAGCAGTCACGGACTGCCGGATAAGTGTCAAAACTGTCAAAAAGAGATTGACACTCACGTTCCCTGGCGTTTACGAGCAAGTTGTCTTAAGACCTCCTTCATAAACACGCCACACTGAAACTGGACCTTCTCGTTCATTAAGTCCAGCAGCACGCGTTCTCCCTCTGGACTGATCGCTGTTAGGCTTGTCAGGTCGACAATGAGTTGACGGCCTTGAAGGTCTGCTCTGGCCGCTTCGCACGCGCTCCTCAGCTCAGCGGCCCACTGCGTCATCAGCTTACCTTCCACGATCACCCGGCGCCGGCGCGGATTCTCGAGAACCGAGATCTTCAACATGCACAGTTGTCCCTGACTATCCACAAAGCAACACATCCGCCAAAATTTTGGGCTGTAAGTCTTTGATCTTTTGGTGGGAGATTGAAATCAATCGTGGAGTGTCAGGGCTGTCAACGCGATGCTGACAGTGCGCAGTGACTATAAGTAATACTGCCGGGGGTCAATGCCAAGTTTCCGCATTCGGGCGAGGAGGGTTGTTCGATTGATGCCCATTCGCGCGGCGGCACCATTAGCTCCTCCAACGCGACCTTTGCTTTCAGTGAGTGCGCGCATGATCTCGTCGCGCCGTATCTTTTCACGGGAGTCAGTAACGCGACTTTTGCCACTCAGCGCCTTGATCGTTTCTTCCACAATGCGAGAAATGTCTTCTTGATTGCCTTGCTGCCCCTCGCGCTTGTATTCGTCTACTTTGAACTTGCGCAGCTCTGCGAGCGGCGCCTCAAGCGATTTGCCGCGCGTCAGGATTACCGAGCGTTCCAAGAAATTCTCCAATTCGCGGATGTTCCCCGGCCATTCCCAGGCTGTGAGCGCGTTCATTACGGCCTTCGGAATTCTTTCAATATCCTTCTGCATCTGTTGAGCAAATTTCTGGACAAAATATCCAACCAGCAAAGGAATATCTTCCTTGCGCTCCCGGAGCGGCGGTATTCGGATCGGGAAAACATTTAGGCGATAGTACAGATCACGACGAAATTCGCGGTTCGCAACCATCTTCTCCAGGTCGCGGTTGGTCGCCGCGATCAAGCGAACACTGACTTTCACGGTACGCGTGCTCCCCAGCCGCTCGAACTCCTGTTCCTGCAGCGACCGCAAAAGCTTTGGTTGAATGTCGAGCGGAATGTCACCCACCTCATCCAAAAAAAGTGTTCCGCGGTCAGCGAGTTCCAATCGTCCGATTTTTTGGCTGATAGCGCCGGTGAATGCTCCCTTCTCATGTCCAAACAACTCGCTTTCCAGCAAGCCTGTTGGAATAGCGGCGCAGTTCACTTTCACGAATATGCGCTCCTTGCGCCGGCTGTGCTCGTGTATGGCCCGCGCGATCAGCTCTTTTCCCGTTCCGGTCTCACCCAGCAGCAGAACACCAGAATCTGTGGGAGCGACCGTTTCGACTAGTTTCAAAACTTGCTTAAGTGCTCGGCTGTTTCCGATAATCTGATCGAAATCCATTCCGCCGCGGATTTCTTCTTCGAGGTAGAGTTTTTCCTGGGCGAGTTTCTCTTTGAGTTCGTTTATTTCGTGATACGCCAGCGAGTTCTCAATGGCGATCGCTATCTGCCCTGACGCCTCGGCCAGGAAGTGGATCTCCTCAGGCATGAAGGAAGCGTCTGAGGTCCGGGCGATCGCCAGCGCTCCGATCGTCCGACCCCGGTTCACAAGTGGTATTACGCATTGTCGCTTGACTCCCTCCGCGACCAGCAACTCGTGGTACTCAGGTGGGAACTCGTCTCGATCGGCTATGCTTCTTACGGTCGGCTCCAATTGTTCAAGGGCTCGCTTGACACCGCCGATCGGCGTGATCAGCATCTCTTCTTTAACAAAGCCCTTGCCTTCAGGAAAATCCAATGCGTATACCCGGAATTGTCCAGACACCACATCGGGCACTGAGATGTGTACTGCGTCACAATGCGCGACTTCACGGATATTGGCTGAAATCGCGCGCAGCACTTCCCGAAGCTCCAGGTTCGAGGTGATCTGGTTCGTAAGCTTCAGGAGTAGCCGGAGCCGGTCATTCTGTCGTTGTAATTCTGCCTGTGCCGCCTCAGCTTTTCTGAGATTGAAGTTGTCGTCAATTGCAAATGCGACGACGCGTCCAATCAGCCGCAGAAATCCAATGTCATCGCTGCTGTAAACGGTTCCGGGAAAGCCGGACATGCCCAAAGCGCCCAACTGCCGGTGCGGCGTCGTTAAAGGAACAAAAACCAGAGGACCGATTTCCAGCCCTTCGGCTGCTATCCCTTCTTTAAGCCGCGCCGGAACCCTTTCATCCGTGTTCCAATCGGCAATGTGGAACGCTTCCTGCGTGGAGTACGCGCGCCACGACGGCCGCTCTTGGACTGGCACATCCGCATACGCACTTATGAGGCTCTTCTCTGAGCCCAGCACGGCCCATTCGACGTCTGTGGAATTTTCTCTGTAGACAATAATGTAGAACTGGAAAAACTCAAGGAATTCCCCCAATTGCTCCGAGAGGGTCTTCGTCAGCTCCTCCGGCTCTCTACAGATAGAAAGCGCCTCGCTTAGCCGAAGCACGGCTTCGTAACGTCGCGCGCTGCTTGCCACGGGTTTTGAAAGGCTAGTGCCCATTCTTCGCAAAGCCCAAATCCCGGATGGTCGGAAGAATTGTATCCACCAGAAATGATAATCAATCAACCACCTGACGTCATGGTTCCGAATCCTTCCGCCTGCCGATCGTTTGAACTGTCAAGCGGCAAGCTAGGCATCGTGGTTCTCGAAATCCCGCCCCGGTTCTCCGGCTGCTCGTGCCTTGCTGCTGCCGGGCGATATTCTCATCGGTGCTGCCGCCCGTGCCTTCCAGTCCCTGGACGATCTTCAATTCGCGATCGACGCTGCGCCCGAGGCGGTAGATGCGCCTCGATTTCTACCGCGGAGGACAATGGAACTTGCGGCACGTGGCAGTGCGCCTCGCGCCTGAGCAGGTGCCGGCCGCAGCTTGATTCGCGTTGCCATCTATGCCGATACAGTCTCGCGCGCGCAATGGCTTGCAAAGCTGCTCGCCGAAGACGAGCGCCTGGAGGTCCTTCAGGCTCGCGCCGCCATTCGTGTCAGCAGGCAAAGCCCAATGACCGACGTGGTGGTCGCCGCCGGCTTGCGCGCGGAAGATCTGTTCGGCGAAGGTCCCCCCGTTGTTCTGCTCAGCCGTGAGCCGCCGCACCAGGCTGCGTTTACCGGCCCGGTTCGCGCGTGGCTGCCCGACGACGCGCTACCTGCGGAGATTTCCGCGGCCGTCATTGCAGCAGCACAGGATCTCACGGTCCTGACCCATCGCCAGGTTCGCCGCTGGCTGAAGAGCGCAAATGAAGACGAGCAGACGCCAACCGAGGCGCTGACCCCGCGCGAGCTGCAGGTCTTGCGCATGCTCGCCGATGGCCTAGGAAATAAGCAGATCGCCGCGCAGCTCGCGATCTCGGATCACACCGCCAAGTTTCATGTGGCGCAGATCCTCGCCAAGCTCCGCGCCGTCAGCCGAGCCGAAGCCGTGGCGATCGCCATGCGCCGGGGTTTGGTGCCGATCTAGCGTACAGAGGAAGTGCCAACGAGGGCGCGAGTGGCCGCCCTACGACCCTCCGGCCAAAAGCTTCTTCCAGCGCTGCCATGCCTCCGCCCGCGCCTTCTTGTTTGCCTCGGTCGCGTCCGGAGCTTCGCCCGCACGCATGAAGCCGTGGCCGGCGCCTTCATAGGTGACCGGCTCGTAGGTCTTGCCGAGTTGCTTCATCGCTTCGGTCGTGGCTGGAATCGTCGCGTCAATGCGCTCGTCATTGCCTCCGTAGAAGCCGTACACCGGTGCCTTGATGCGGCCCATTGCGTCCTTCTCAGGCGGCGGTCCGTAGAAGACAAAAGCAGCCTTCAGATCCGGGCGGTTGGTCGCGAAACGGAAGCTCTGACCTCCGCCCCAGCAGAATCCTGCTACGAACAGCCTGCCGTTTGCAGCGGGCAGTTTCAGGCCGTAATCGGCGGCAGCATTCAAATCCGCCGTGATCTGGTCCGGGTTTAAATCGCGTATGGCCTTTATCGCGTCATTCTGAGTGAATTTATCCGAGCCTCCGCCCTGCGGCCCCGTCCCCGATAGCAGATCCGGCGCGACCGCAATGTAGCCCGCCGCCGCAACCTGATCGGCGACGTCCTGCGCCCAATCAGTTAATCCGAAGATCTCGTGGATCACCAGCACTACCGGGGTCTTCTCCTTCGATTCCGGATACACGATTAGCGTTTGAACCGTGCGGCCATCGTGCTTGATGGAAGCCCACTCGCGATGCCGGGGTGATTTCTCAAGCTCCTGGCGCGCCCAATCCTGAGCGCTGACAGAAAAGGCTGCTAATAGCAGAAGTGCCAAAATTCGGGTCATTCCACTGTTGTACTACCACGTTAGCTGTGGGATGGCAAAATCAGTGCTATCCTCCAATCGAAGGCAGCACGCATGAAAATTCGAAGTGCCTGGTTTGTGTGCTCGTGCGCTGCGATCTGCCTCGGTAGCGCCTACGCCCTGGACCGCACGCTGCCGCGTCCTTTTCGCCAGTATCCGGGTGTCGAATACCGCCTCGGCAGCATTCCCTTGCCTCCGGATTATCGAGACAAAGCAGAGTGGGCGTTTGCCCGGCTCATGTATCCGCCCGGCTGGAATGATGGCTACGCAGGACGCTTCGGCAACGGAGACTGGCGTGATGGCCTGTCGCTGTGGACTCAGGATTTCCCGCGCGCCGATCGCCACTTCTCCGCGGCGGTCCGCCGCTTGACCCGCATCCAGGTTCGCTCCGTCGAGCAGTGCGTCAATCTCGAAGATGGCGACGACATCTACAACTGGCCTTGGCTGTACGCCGTGCAGGTGGGCGAGTGGGGCATCACCGATCGAGAGGCCAAGAAGCTGCGCGATTACTTGTTGCGCGGCGGCTTCTTCATGGCGGACGACTTCCATGGCACCCTAGAGTGGCAGGTCTTCGAAGAGAGCATGAAGCGCGTCTTTCCAGACCGGCCCATTGTCGACATTCCCAATAGCGACGCGATTTTCCACACGGTCTACGACTTGGATGACCGCTACCAGATCGTCGGGGCCGAACATCTGGCGGAAGGTCACAAGAAAGACGGCTATGTGGCGCGCTGGCGTGGCATTTACGACGACAAGGGTCGCGTAATGGTCGCCATCTCTTTCAACTCCGATATCGGCGATTCCTGGGAGTGGGCCGACGAGCCGCAGTATCCGGAGAAGTATTCCGCTCTAGGCGTTCGCGTAGGAGTAAACTACATCGTCTACGCCATGACGCACTGACCGAGCGTGATTTAACGCTTGGCTCGCGGCGCAGCTTGTAAAGGTTTTGCTGGCGGCGTTGCAGGTTCCGGCTTCACCGGGCCCCAATAAACGGTGCAATCTAAGACATCGGCCTTGTGCGGAAAGATCTGGTCGAGTCCCAGCTTGTCAATTGTGTCATCGTTGCAGCTCTGTACCGTCGCGAACTGGCCGGCCTTGACCTGCTGCGCCAACTCCTTTTCCGAAACGATGTGATAGAGCTTTTCTTGCGCCGGCGGCAATTCAAGCTTGTGCGCATACGAAAACTCCATGCCCGGGGGCGGAATACGCTGCAGCAGGAAATAAACCAGTTCGTCTGCGTACAACCGTCCGTTAGCCGGAGTAACCGCGGCCACCTTCTTGGCAATCTTTTGATAGTCGTACCAGGTGACCGAATCGCGATCGTCAAACAGAGCCCTCCCGAGGGCCAAGGTAACGATCAACATCAACGCCGCCGCCGGCCAGCGGAAGCGGTCCGGTCCGAACAGCCGCGAGGAAACGTCATAGAGTCCCACAGCCGCGAGAATGCCAAGGAACGGGACCACGAACAAAAAGTAACGTTCGAAGGTCGGATGCGCCGTCGCGATATACGCGGTCAACGCCACCGTCAGCCAAATGCAAAGCAGGAATTCGGCCCGGCGTTCGCGTTCCCAGTTCGACCGCTTCAGGATAAACACGCTTCCCGCAATCCCTAGCAATCCCATGAGTAGGCCCTGGCTTGAGACCAGCCACGCGCTCAACACATCCACATCATGCGGAGTTGCACCGGTCCAGTTCACGCGGCGGTAGATCGCCTGGTACTGGATAACGTTGAAGAAGACTTGGCGGGGTGCTTCCGCGAACAGCCAAAGCACCGGCGCAAACGGAATCGAAACACCCGCCACAAAGGCGGTGAGCTTGCGCCACCGATATCCCTGACGGTTGTAGAACAATAACCAGATCAGCAGCACGGGGGCTACCGGAGCCGTGAGCAGCGAGCAGGCGGCTGCCGTCCCCGCCAGTATCCCGCTTGCCAGTGCGGACAGAACACCCTCGCGCCGCGCGGCAACCACCGCCATCCGAAATGCCGCCACAGTCAGGAACAGGCACATGCCATAAGCCTGGCCGACCGGACCGAATTCCACCACATTCGTGTTCAATCCCACAAAGAACATGGCCACTAAGGCACAGGCCAAGCGCCAGCGCTCCACGCCGAAACGGGCGAACACGAAATCGGCCGTCAGGAACATCGCGCCTGCGGTAGCAAGTGCTGCAAACACGTGCACTACACGCCAGCTTTCGCCGAACACGCTCATCCAACCCGCGTTCCAATACGCATTCAATGGCGTTTGGGGGAAGCAAAAATCGATGTACGGCCGCTTGCCCGCAATAATTAACTGCGCCGCGAGCAAGTGAAACCCTTCGTCCCACACGAACGCCATCGTCTCGGAATAGACGAGCAGTCCAGCCGTGACGAGCAGGGCGGCAGCCGCCAGTAGGAGAAACGCTCTTCGGCGTGGTTTTCTGCGCTCGGGGTAATCCGCCGCGAGTTGTTCGATAGTTGCGGGAAATCGATCCATTGCGTCCCGATCAACGCGGTGAAGCCGCGCTTCCAACATAGCGAAATCGAGGCTTGTTTCCTAGCTACTACCTGGGGGAAATACCCTCAGGGAAATCTGACCATCTACGTCTGAGCGGACCAGCCCAATTTCGAAACCCGAGAAATGAACGAAATCGCAAGCAGAAGTAGGATTTACCCGGCGAGGCTAGCAAACCTGGTACCGTGACCAGATTTGTCTGAGGCCCTCAGGTGTGTTTTCTAATAGTTAGCTTGTCAAGTGGGTCCCGAGGCTATCCATGCCCAGTACTTGAGGTTATTGAAATAATTTCCTATGCAGCTATACTGCAACTAATTCGTGACGCCGCTTCCTTTTATTTCAAGCGGCGAATACATGGAAAGGAGCCGATAACCGTGAAAATCAAGAAGAGCAATTTGAAGGCTGGCCAGTGCGTTTGGGGAACTTAGTCCTCTTGGCTATTTAAGCCTATCGTAGAAGATAGGTTTCGTGGGCCGCCCCGCCTCGAACGAGGCGGCCCAACTTTGCAGAAGACATATACCCCTCAAGGGCTATAGCATCAGAATAAACCGACCACCTCGAAGGTCAATAAGCACGAACCAAGCCGTTATCATAAGTATCTGTAAACTAGGCCTGCTTGTGGGCTACGCCTAAGTTTATTTAACTTTCTGGTACGTAGGTGCCTTCAAACATTCCGCAACGGAGTTATACTGCCAGTAACTTGAACTGCTTATTCAGCCAAATAAGCAGCCCTAACTATCAAGAAAGGAGCCAAGCCATGAAAATCAAGAGCAATGTCAAGGCCGGCAAATGCCTCTGGGGCGCGTAATATCCTCTTCGGCAGTTTCCGAGGCAATTTGAAAAGAAAAAGTGAGCCGGTCTGATTTTTTTTTGGAGCGGCTCACTGACAACCCACCAGCTAACCGGATGGCCAATAGTTTCCATCGCGTCAGTCAGTCGCTCCGGCGGGACAGCGGCACGCCGTCTACGATGGCGCTGCTCATAGCCGCCATTTTGGTTACCGCTTGGCTGGCCTGGGCCTTCCAATCGCGGATCACGCGCTACGAAGTTTCTGATTCCGCCCGAGTTGAAGTCGATCGTGCAGCCTATCCCGTGCAAGCTAGCGCCTCCGGACGCCTGGTCGCGTCAGCCTTAGTCCTGGGAGCGGAGGTTCACGCGGGCGATGTTCTTGCCGAGCTGGACAGCAATCCCGAACGTCTCAGCTTGCAAGAACAACACACCCGTTTGGCTGCACTCCAGCCGCAGCTCGCCGCCTTAGAATCTCAATTGGCTTCCGAAGATCGTGGCCGAACCGACGAACGCCATCTGCTCAGCTTCTCGCAAGAGGGTGCGCGCGCAAGGTATCAGGAGGCCGAATCCCAGGCCATTGAGGCCGAGCAGCAGGCCGCCCGTGCTGCCCGCCTGCAGAGTGAAGGCATTTTGGCGGCAGCCGACGCCGAGCGCGCCAAAGCAGAGGCGCAGAGCAAGCGCGCTGCCGCCGAAAACCTAAAGATTGCAATTTCGCGCCTGGAACCCGAACTGCGCGTGCGCGAGCAAGACCGTGACGTCCGGCAAAAACAGATTCTCGCCGATATCGCGAAGCTCGAAGCCGACATCGCAACCTCTTCGGCCGCCATCCAGCGCCTCCAATACGAAATCGATCGCCGCCGCATCCGCGCTTCCGTCTCCGGCCGCTTGGGCGAATGTGCGTCTCTGCATCCAGGATCTGAAGTCGCCGAAGGCCAGCAGCTCGGAGTCATTTTGCCCGCCGGCAAAATGCAAATCATCGCGGAGTTTGAGCCTGCCGCCGCGCTCGGCAAAATTCACCCGGGACAGCGAGCCACTCTGCGCCTGCAGGGATTTCCATGGGCCCAGTACGGAACCGTCTCCGCTCAAGTGTCACGAGTGGCAGCCGAGATCCGCGATGGAAAAGTTCGGGTGGAGCTGGCGCTCGATCCCGCCGCTCACCCATCCATTCCGCTGCAGCATGGGTTGCCCGGCTCAGTCGAAGTGGCAGTCGAGCGCGTCTCGCCCGCCGCCCTGCTGCTTCGCTCGGCCGGCGCGGTAGTGGGTGCCCATTGAGAAGCTTCTTCGCACCCGAAGTCGTTCAAAGCTCCAATATGGATTGCGGGCCCGCGTCACTCAAGTGCCTGCTCGAAGGCTTCGGAACACCCGCCAGCTATGGCCGTCTGCGTGAGGCCTGCCAAACTGGCGTCGACGGCACTTCCATCGACACCATGGAATCGGTAGCCAATCAGCTCGGCCTTGAAGCCGAGCAAATCATGCTGCCCCTCGATCATCTGCTGCTCTCCGTCTCGAAGACCTTACCCGCGATCGTGGTCGTCCGCCTGCCCAGCGGACTGACTCACTTCGTAGTGGCTTGGCGTCGTCACGGAAGCGTGTTGCAGGTTATGGACCCGGCGGTTGGCCGGCGCTGGGTCCCTTGCGCTCAATTCACGCGCGAGGTCTTCAGCCACTCGATGCCGGCGCCCGCGGCCGATTGGCGCGAGTACGCCAGCTCGGATGATTTTCAAGCCGCGCTACGCGAGCGCCTCGGAAACCTGAGACTTTCGCGCGCCGCGATTGGCCGGCTCTGTGCCCGGGCGCTAGCTGACCCAAGCTGGCGCGGATTGGCTGCGCTCGATGCCGGCGCCCGCTTGCTCGCCGCACTGAAGCGAACTGATGGCGTACGCTCCTCGCGAGATTGCATGCTCCTGTTGGACCGGCTATGCGCGCACCCCGAACTGATCCCGGCGCGTTACTGGTCCGTCCGCCCGGGCCCAATGGATGACGAGGGTCAAGAACAAGTTCTCATGCGCGGCGCAGTTCTGGTTCGGGTTCGGGGCAAGCGGTCCGAACCAGCGGCCGAGCCGCTCCTCCCTGAGTTAGCCGCGGCGATCCAGGAACGTCCCCTGAGCCCTGCACGGGAACTGCTGCGCGCCTTGCACCAGAGCGGTGTCCTCTCTCTCGGCGTTCTTATCGCCGCGCTCGCCATAGGAGCCGGTGGCGTACTCGTCGAAGCAATACTATTGCGCGGCATTTTTGATATCGCAGATGGGCTTCACCTTGCCGGTCAGCGCCTGGGCGCAATGGCGGCGATTCTGCTCTTCAGCTCCGCCTTGCTCCTGTTCGAAGTTCCGCTGTTTGCTGGCGCGCTCCGCTTCGGCCGTCAATTGGAAAATCGCTTCCGGCTGGCTTTCTTCTCAAAAATTCCAAGAATCACCGACCGCTATTTCCACAGCCGCCTCACCTCCGATATGGCCGAGCGCGCGCACGTGATCCACCGCCTCCGGAACATGCCCGGCCAGGTCCGCATGGCCCTCCAGGCGATCTTCGGCCTCTGCGCCACGGCCGCTGGCATCATATGGCTGTCACCCGGGGCCGCGCCATTCGTCGTACTCACGGTCGCAATCGCCCTGCTGCCCGCGTTCAGCGCACAGTCTGTATTGATCGAACGCGACTTGCGCGTACGCAGCCATCTCGGCGCGCTCGCCCGCTTCTACTTGGATGCCATGCTCGGACTGTTCGCCATCCGCGCTCATGGCGCGGAGCGGAGTGTGCGCCGGGAGCACGAAAAGCTGCTCGGCGAATGGGCCCATGCCGCTCTGCGCCTGCAGCGCACTGTAGTCTCTATCGAAGCGCTCCAACTGACCGCCATGTTTGGCCTGATTGCGGCCTTGTTCTTGCTTCATCCATTGCAAGGTGCCGATATAGGCCGAGTCCTGTTGGTGGTCTACTGGGCCCTCAACCTGCCCGTGCTAGGGCAGGAGTTCAATGCGCTGGCGCGCCAGTATCCCAATCACCGCAATACCGTCATCCGCCTCCTCGAACCACTGCGCGCGCCGGAAGAGTCGTCGGCCGGTGCCGGCGATGCTTGCGTCCCGGCATCCGCGGCTCCGTCCATCGAATTCCATGATGTCTCGGTCGAGGCTTCCGGCCACACGATCCTCGAAAACATCAACCTTCAGATAGAGGCTGGCAAACACGTGGCTATCGTCGGCCCTTCGGGAGCGGGCAAATCTAGCCTGGCCGGTCTTCTGCTCGGCTGGCTTAAACCTAGCCGCGGCCGCATTCTGACCGGCGGCCTGCCGCTTGATTGCGATCGCCTCCGCTCGCAAACCGCATGGGTCGATCCCGCCGTGCAGCTCTGGAACCGCAGCCTGTTGTCAAACTTGACATACGGCTCACAAGCCGATGCCGGCCGCATCGGCCGCTCCATCGATCTGGCCCTGCTTCGCAGCGTACTTGAAAACCTGCCGCAAGGCATGCAGACTCGGCTCGGTGAGGGAGGGGGCCTAGTCTCGGGCGGAGAAGGGCAGCGTGTCCGTCTGGCTCGAGCGATGCTTCGCGCAGACGTTCGTCTGATCATCCTGGACGAGCCTTTCCGCGGCCTAGATCGCGAAAAGCGCCGTCATCTGCTGGCTCGTGCACGCGACCTTTGGCGCGATTGCACGCTGCTGTGCATCACACACGATATCGAAGAAACCCGGGATTTCGACCGGGTGCTCGTAATCGAACAAGGCCGGATCGCCGAAAACGGCACGCCGCACGAGCTCTGCGCGTCCCCTGGTTCGCGCTATGCCCAATTGCTGGAAGCCGAAGCCCAGACTCGCTCGGGTCTGTGGTCGCGCTCCATCTGGCGGCGCATTCGCATCCATTCCGGACGAATCGTCGAAGAGATGCCGGAACCGGTTCCAGAAAACGTGCCCCAAACCGAGGTTGCCTGATGACGGTAAACTCGGCTCGGCTCACGGCTCTTGCCTGGCCGGCTACGCGTCTCGGTGACGCCCTGATCGCTCTAGCTCGGCACAGCGGTTTGACATCCACGACGGTGGAAACGACGAACCCAGCCAGTCTGAGCGGCATGAGCACGGACGAATGGATCGAATCCACAGCCAAGCGACTGAACTGTGAGGCCGAGGCGATCGAGAGCAATCATCGCGACCTCGAAGCCGACCTTGCCTTCGCTTTCCCCGCATTGCTGCGTATCTCCGACACACTTTTCCTGGCGGTCATAAGCAGCCGTGGGCAGAAACTCCGCGTGCTTGCCCCGAATCTCCACTTACCTACCATCGGCATTCGCGAGGTCTGCGATACGATTCGCGAACCGTACGAACGAACCGCCCGGCCCGAGTATGAGCAACTGCTCGCCGGCGCTGGCATCTCGACATCGCGCCGGAACAGCACCGTTTCGATGCTGCTCGCCGAGCAACTCGGCGACAAGCGCTTCGATCAATGCTGGATCCTACGCCCGAGCCCGGGTGGAGACATGGTCCCGTCGCTTCACAAAGTGGGCGCCATCCGAAACGGCATCGGCCTCCTAGCCGCTCACACTGCGCAATATCTGCTGTGGTTAGCCTCTTGGATCATTCTGGGGCGAGTTTCGCTCCAGGGGCGCATGGATCGCGGGTGGCTGCTCGCATGGGCGCTTCTGCTGCTGACCCTGGTTCCCTTTCGCGTGCTGACCACCTGGAAACAAGGCCTGCTTGCCATAGGCGTGGGCGGCCTTTTCAAGCGCCGGCTCCTGTGCGGCGCACTGCGTCTCGGAATGGAAGAGATGCGCCATTGCGGTATCGGCGGTTTTCTCGGCCAGACCTTCGAAGCCGAACTCGTAGAGACCTTCGCTTTAAGCGGCGGCATCGCAAGCCTGCTCGCGATTATCGAATTAGCGGTATCTACATTGATCCTCGGACGCTTGGCCCTTCTGCTGGTCGCTTGGGCGGCGCTCGCGCTTTTCCTCGGCTGGCAATTTCTGCGCCGTAATCGCGTCTGGACTGGCGCACGCATCGACATGACCCACGAAATGGTCGAATCCATGGTGGGCCATCGAACGCGTCTGGCTCAACTGCCCCGGCGCGAGTGGCACGAATCAGAGGATCAGGCGCTCGACAACTATATTTGCGTTTCCGGTTCACTCGATCGTATCGGGACCGTGCTCATGGCGGCCATTCCTCGCGGCTGGCTGATCGCGGCGCTCGCGTGCCTGGCTCCCGCCATCGTCGCGGGACAAAGTTCCGACACTCAAACCGCGGTAGCGCTGGGAGGCATTCTGCTGGCGTTCACGGCCCTCCAGCGCCTGGTCAGCTCCTTTACTGACATTGCCGGCGCAGCGGTGGTGTGGGAGCGAATCTCTCCTTTGTTCCGTGCCGCTGCCCGTCCCGAGGAGTTGGGGCAATCGCTGCCCGACGACAATGCCAGCCCTCCGCCGGAAAAAATCATCGAGGCCGACCGCCTGACTTTTCGTTATCGCAAAGAAGGCAACCCGGCTCTGCAAGGCTGCGGGCTGGCGATTCGCAAGGGCGACCGTGTGCTGCTCGAAGGACCCTCCGGCGGCGGCAAAACCACCTTCGCTTCTCTTCTCTCGGGTATGCGGCAGCCGGAATCCGGGCTGCTGCTGGCCGGCGGCTTAGACCGGCACACCCTCGGAACCGAGCGATGGCGCAAGCGCGTCGCGGCCGCGCCGCAATTCCATGAAAATCACATCTTGACCGAAACACTGGCCTTCAATCTTCTGATGGGCCGCCGCTGGCCGCCCACCGCGGCCGATATGGAAGATGCAGAGCTGCTATGCCGCCAACTTGGCCTCGGTAACCTGCTCGACACAATGCCGAGCGGCATCTTACAGATGGTGGGAGAAGGCGGTTGGCAGCTCTCGCATGGCGAACGCAGCCGGGTCTTCATCGCGCGAGCGCTGCTGCAAAACGCCGATCTGGTCATCCTCGACGAAAGCTTCGCCGCTCTTGATCCGGAAAACCTTCGCACCGCTCTCGAATGTACGCTCGAGCGAGCCGAAACGCTTATGGTGATCGCGCACCCGTAGCTCGATCGATGTGTTGCAGCCAGCGAATCTGATCCTCAAGCAGTTTTTTCGGCCAACTCGGCGTCAGCACGCCTGAGCCGTTCGAGCAATTCCTCAGGCATCGGATACTTCTCCTGTAGCTCTTTCCAGAGCCGTTCTTGATCGCGCAAGTACTCCTCAATCGTATCCGGATGCTCCAGAATGAACAGAAGAGCGCCGTATACTTTGGCCAGAGGCTTTATCGAAGGAAACGCTCTCGAGATATCTTCGGCGCACTCCCCACGACGAAATGCATGGACCAGGTTATCCAGCCCGATTCGCGTTCCGGCCACATAGTAGCCGCCGTTTCGGATCTCCACATACTCGTTGGTTGGCCATTCAGACATCTTGTGCTTCCTTATCCAGCCTATCGCAAAACTCGCCTTCGCTAAACTGAACTAGGAGTTTCATGCCAGAGAAATCAACTGTTTCCGGTCCAGCCGCCCACGGCGCCTCAGTCAACATTCCGCAGAAGGACAACATCTACGAAGCCGAATATCTCGGCAGCGGCACTTTCAAAATTGTCAAGCCGAAGCGGCAGGACCGCAAACGCCGCCAATCGGCCCTTAAAGGAACCACCCGCGGCGCGCGCAAATAATTTCCGACCACTAAAGCGTCTGCGTCACCTTACTCAGAGTCCGCGGACGATCTGCATCCAGCCGCTTCACCTCGGCAAGACTTGCCGCGAATAGCTGCCCCGGAATGATGTACGGAATCGGTGTATAGATCTCTTCCGGCAGCGTTCCTGCTCTGCCGATTTCAGCCGGAATCGTCAACGGCTCCTCGGTCAATCCTTCTGCACCGCCCACGTGTGGATTGCTGCGATCGGTAATCGCCAGCGTCTCGGCGCCTATCGACTGCAGCTTCGCAAGCAGTTCGCACATCGGCTTCCACGTTACGCCCGGCGGACAGAATAAAAACGCCGGGAACGATCTTTCGAGCATCGCAATCGGCCCGTGCAGCAGGTCTGCCGGCGAGAATCGCTCCGCCACCACGTAGCACGTCTCCATCAACTTGAGTGCGAACTCAAAGGAGTTCGAATAGTTCAGCCCGCGGCCGACGCAAATCGCATGCTGCATGAAGCAATAACGCTCCGCGCGTGTGCGAATCTTTTCCTCTAAGAGCAGCGCATCGGCGGTCCACTCCGAAACACGCTGCAAATCGCTCAACTCAATGGCCGCTCCAAGCGCATGCGCAAGCAGGTAGAAACACAGTAGCTGGCCGGTGTATGTTTTCGTGGCGGCCACGCTTCGCTCCTTACCCGCGCGCACCAGCAACGCGTGCTCGGCCAAGTGCGCCAGGGCGCTTTCGCTCTCGTTCGTGATTCCGATAGTGAATGCGCCTGCAGCTCGCGCCTCCTCCAAAACCAGATTGGTATCCGTCGATTCTCCCGATTGCGAGATCGCCACCACCACCGTATCCTTCAACTGCACCTTCGCCCGGTACAGCGTGAAAACCGAAGGCGCGGCGAGCGACACCGGAATTCCCGTCGTGATCTCGAGCAGATAGCGCCCGAATTGCGCGGCGTTGTCGGATGTCCCCCGAGCTGCCAGTACAATCAGGCGCGGCGGATTTCGCTCGAAGTGCTGCCGCAAACTCCGGGCATGGACCCATTCCTCCTTCAACGTGCGTTCAAGCGTCTCCGGCTGTTGCCGAATCTCGTCACGCATGGTCGACATGCCTGCAAGATACCAAAGCGAGAGAGGATTATGGCAAGGCCACGGGTGCAATGACGCGCATGTCAACCAAAGCGCTGACGAAGAACTGAAACGCAATTGCGGTAAGCACCAGTCCCATCAGCCGCGTTAGAACGCGAATTCCGATCTCGCCCAGGATGGCCTCCACCCGGTCAGCACTCGCGAGAACGAAATAACAGATCGCAGAGGTAATAATGATCGCAACCAAAACCGGAATCGCATCGCGCCACGATGGCGCTTGACCAACCAGCACCATTACGGTAGAAATCGAACCCGGCCCCGCAAGCATCGGAATGCCCATCGGGATGATGCCGACATCTTCAGTGCCGCACGCGTCCGTCTGCTCTTCCGGTGTCTCGCGTGTTCGAGAGCGGCGCGCCTGCAGCATGTCGAGCGCGACCAGCAGCAGCAATAATCCACCCGCCAACTTGAACGCCGGTAGGGATATGCCGAACAGCCGAAACAGGTATTTGCCAACCGTGGCGAACACACTCAGGATCACCACGCAGGTGAGCGAGGCGCGGCGAGCCATCTGTTCGCGCCGCACCCGGCTACAACCCGCCGTCATCGCCAGGAATGCCGGCGTAGCGGCGAACGGATCAATGATAAAGAACACCGCGACGAGCGCGGTCAGCCACTGAATGACAATGGCGTGCAGATTTCCTGCCATAAGAGCGCTTCTTATTGGAGCCGCACAATTCGATCGGGCATCGGTGGTGTCTTCCCGACCAGTTCTAGCAGAGTCGACGCAAAATTCAGACTGTCATACGGTTCTTCGATCCGCTGAGTCGGAACTCCGGCTCCGGCCATCGCCCATACCGAATGCGTGGAGATCCGAAAGAAACTGCCGTGATTTCCGCCCGGATTGAAGTTGCGAACGTTGAAGTTCCAATGATCCGCCGCGAAGACGTGAAAATCGGCTTGCACTAATTCCCTGCGCCGGCGCTCGTACCGAAGCAACACCGGATCGATTCCCGGCGGTCCGGGCACATTGTCCTCCACGGGTGAGAGTTCCTCGACAATGCCGATCACGCCATCAGAATACCGGCAGCGATGAATTGCATTTAACCACTCGCGCTCGCTATGCCACTCCGATAGCCACGTACCGCGAGCGGCGCCCTCCGGCGGATCGAGTTCTGCATCTTCGAACAAATGCAGTGGAAGATCGGCCTCCCAGTTCTGCTGAGCCCAGTGAACTTTCCCGTTCGCATCCTGTGTCAGACCTTGCACGGGTCGCAGCGCAATCCTCCCTTCGCTATCGGTCAAAATCAGGAGCTGTCTCTGCTCATCCCCGTAAAGCCAATAGGCGTGCTGGCAAGCGGCGTCTTCGTTAGAACAAACATCGTCGGGCAGACGCATGGCCGTAAAATCGATCGGTTGCGCCGCCAATGCCGGCTGCGGATTGTTGCGCACTCGCTGCGCTGCCAAAAGCGAAAAGTAATTGACGAATCGAAAGGATTGCGCTTTATCCAGTTCGCCCGTCGCATCTGCCACTAGCCCTCCCGCCGCTGGCCCCGCGACATAATGCTCAAGATCGCCAACCGTGTTGCTATCGCCCAGCGACATTTCCGGAATGAGGCGGCCGATGCTCCCTCGAAACGCATGCTCGCTATCAGGTTGAAACTCGAGCAGCGCCCGAACGTGCGCAATATACGTCGTGTATTCGGTGTGTTCTCGTTCCCAAGACTGCAGTTCGTCTTCCAATCGTCTCCAGCGCTTGTCCTCACCGCGGTCGTGCTGTTCCACGGTCGGTTTTTTGGGCAATTGTGCAACAACGATCTTCCTCTGTTCGATGGCTCGTTCCAGCGCTTGCATCTCTTCTTCTAATTCGGTCACGGTCTTGACCCACGTTGTACGATGCCGGTCAATCGTCGCCTTGATGCAAGCAGCCGCAGCCGCCCGCAACGGCGCGGAAAGATCCGGCTTCGCCATTTGCAGCAATAAGATATGGATCTTGTTTAAGTCGCTGTTGCGCAGATGCACGGCGGCGCGCTCATTTCCGTCCAAATCGAGCCACGCGGTAGGATACTGCGCCGACTCTCCCGCCAAATAAAATGACGCTGTGCTCGGCGTGATCACCCGGCGAACCATCGGGTCGAGGCCGCTGATCTTGAACTCCTGCAACTGATGCCGGTTTGTCACCACATGATGCGCCCCGCCCGCGGGGCTGTTCAACAAATCGGGCAGGCTGAAGCTTTGGCTGTAAACTCCCGGCACATTGTTCATGCCGTGGTCCGAAACCACCACGAAAAGCGTCTGTGCGGCCAAAGGACTCGCCTGGATCGCCGTCCATAGCCTTCCGGCAAGCGCATCCAGCCGTCCCAATACATTCAGCAGCGCGCCCGGCTCGTTGGTTGCGTGTCCCTCGTGATCCACCTCGCCGATATAGTCATCGAGATAAAGGATTCCCGGCTGCTTCAGGCCGTCAATGAGCTCCTGCTCGGTCTGCTGACCAAGCAACTCATCCAGCGACGGCGTGCCCGCGCTCTCAATCATCGAAAACAGAATCTTCGAAGAAAATCGCCGCTCCAGAACGTGGCTTAAGGTCGTCCAACGCACACCTCGCTGGAATAATTGAAAGCTTTGGAATCGTTGGGTGTAAGAGAAGGCGTCAATCAACAGCGGAATGCCGGCGCGATCCAACACCTCAACACCCGGCATGTCCACTTCCCGGCTGCGCGCGTATCCCAGATAGAACGGAAAGAAATTCAGATAGTCGTAAACGTGGCCGGTGTACCGGTCGTATTCGACATTGCCGCGGATAACGGTGTGATGCCCGGTATCGAGCATGGACCACGAAGGCGCGGAGAGGCTGATACCCCGTGTGTAGAAATTCTCGAAGACCGTCCCGTTCTCATCGAAGATATATGCGAACCACGGCAGCCGTGACTTTCCCGTTGCGGGATCCTTTTCGCGCATCGTCCGATACAGCAAATCGGCGTTCAAGCCATCAACTTTGAGGATGACCAGCCGCTTGGCGTTGGGCTGCACGTCCGGCGCTGGCGTCGATCCGCGAGCCGCAACTCCTAGGAGAAGAGCAAGTAGGCCTACTTGCCGGTTCACTTCGCGGCTGCCACCGACGAGGCAACGAACCCGGGCGCAGTCGTGGCCCGCACCGGACCCGTATTCAGCTTCAGAGCCGCCAGTGCAAAAGAACAGTCGTCCTGCAGTCCGGCATCCCTCGATATCTTCTGAAGCTGCTCGATGGTCACGGCGGCATGCGCCCGTACTGCTGTCGCACTCACTTCGGGTAGCAGGCCGCTCAATTCATTCACAGACGCCCGTATGCGCGAACTTTCATAGGCAACCTCCGGATCGGTCCCGGCTTGTACCAGCGAATCCAAAAAGTTCAGTTGATACTGGATGCGCCGGTCGCGTTCGAGAGTGACCAGATTCGTACCGTCACTTCTTGCTCGACGGTTATACAATCCGAAGGTCGCATCGTGTAGCACGGTCTCTGCTACCTTGGCCTTCTTGCTTTCTCCAAATTCGGCTATCTCCGCACGCCGCTCTTTATCGATGCGCTCCCCGAGAGACCCGCCGTCTTCAGCTTCGGCTTGCAAACGCGCATATCGCGCAATGGCCACCTGCATTTCACGATCTGGCGCCCCCTCCAGGGGATTCACGGCAAGAGAATTAGCGCGCCGCTGGATATCGGCCCTGAAATCTGCATCCAGCGAGTGATCTAGCGCCAGCTCGACGCGAAATTGCGAGTAAGAATCAAGCCTTGCTGCCTTATCCATGGCCCCGCCGTGCCGGCTCGTAACAAAATCGTACAGGTCCGCCGCAACATAGTAATACCAATTTGTGAAATGCGAGATACCAATCACCCCGCTGGTGATTTCATTGATAGCGCGCTGAGTCATTTCGTGGCGGCGTACGTGTAACTTGTCGCGGAAATCCACCAACAATAGCGGAAGCTTAGGATAATTGAGCCCGTAGACGGCAAGTGGCGCCAGTTGTACTTGCTGAGCGCCCGGAGTATCGCGCGGCACGAGCGATCCGCTTGCGTCAAGCGTCCTCGTGTATGTGTTGCCGTGCCACGTTTGCAGCCGTTCGTCGTCCCATGGACTCTTGATATTCAGCAGCTTCCAAACCGGGTCAAGCGATATGCCGTTCGACGGCGGCGTTGCCCCCACGCGAAACCACAAGACCGCGTATTGGTCTGATGTTCCCGCAAGGTTCAGTGGCTCGAACAGCAGCCCGGTTCTTTCCGCACATTGGCGGAGAAGCTCCCAATTCCGGCTGCGGATCCGCTCTTGCTCAAATCCGGCTTCCGCGCCGAATTGCGCTGCCCGCCGCTCCGAAACCAGGCCTCCTAGCAGCCGCTTTCGCAGTTCCAGCCGCGCGATCACTGTATCCAGCTCCGTCTGGGTAAGCGCAGACTCCGTTTCGGATACCGGAGCCTGCCGCAGATATCCGATTGCTTCTTCCAAATGTAGACGCTCATAATCCACAGCGTTTGTCCGGTAGGCCCGTGAGCTCGCCCGCACCGGCGTGGTTAACGGATCGAGTATCGTCCACTGAAAAATATCGCGGCTCAATTCCGACAGCACCGGGTGCTGCGGCGTTGTCAAATCCATCAGCGGACTGGTGTCCCGCCCTGATCGCGACCCGTCGCCCACCCGCCAGTAGAAGAATGGCACTGCCGAAAGCAGTCGCTGTCCCACGTTCAGACGCGCATAGCTAAGAAGCCAAACGTATGTGACCCGATCGTTCTCGGCATTGCTGTCGCCCAGTGTGTCTCTCAGGACAGCAACCAGCGGCACATCTTGGTCCGTCTTGCCGGCCCGGCACGACTTGCAAAATAGCGTCAGCAGTTGAGCCGTTCCGTTGACGGAGGTCCCTTGCCAGTAATAGGTGGAGCGGTTGTTTTCACGCACCATGGCTGTCTGCGGCCGCTCGGAAGGCACGTCCGCCGCGAAACCAACAACTGCGCCGCAGATCGAGAGCGATATCAGCCTACTAATCAGTGAATGCATGCGTGCTGTCCCGCTTGCCGGGCTTTGTACTCCCCTAGCAATTGAGACTCCAAAGGTCTACATCGGTTACGCTCCCACAATGCATTAGCTTGATCCACCAGTAGGCCCGATGCCTTCCAGTCGAGACGGCGCAAAAACACATGCTACGGTAAAAAAGAGTGCATTTCGAGACGGCCCTGAATGTAGCGTGGCTTCTGCTCGGCCTTGTCGCCCTTGCCTGCACTGCTCACGCCGCCTTCCGCCAGAAGCGGGAACAGGGGCGTGCCCCGGCTTGGCTTCACATCGTCGGCGTCGGCCTTATCGTCGCCGCGCTCTTCCCATACATTTCCGCTACCGACGACATCCTGCGCATCGAACACTTCAGTGCGCAACAGGATTCTCACCGCCAGCGAAATCAGACCAAAATCGATGATCTCATCCGGCTGTACGAAGTGATGGACTCGCCTTTGGCCTGTCGAGTCAGTCAGGTCACGCTAACCTTCTTCTTCTTTTCGCTGGTATTCGCTCCTTTCGCCACGTTGATTGAGCGGATCGCGCCCTTCGAAGCGGGCCGTTCGCCGCCACTCCCTCCCGCGTAATTCGACCTCAAGCAATCGACTGAATTAGGAGGACAGATGGAGCGCCGCCATGGGCGTTTGTCTATTGGTCTCCTGCTTGCCGCTGGATGTATGGCGCAGTCTCCCACGCAGCCGCGAACACTTACTTGGCAGGAGGCTCAGCAGGAGTTCAGAACTAATAATCCGCAGTTGCTCGCCGGGCAAGTGACGATCGATGAGTCGCGCGCTGACGAGATCACGGCTTATCTGCGCCCCAATCCCGACATAAGCGCAACCATCGATCAAATCAATCCATTCACCACCCAACCGCCGCCGAATGGAGGCTCTCCTACCTATAGCCCCTTCGCGTACGCGCTTCCCTCCGGCTCCATCAGCTATCTCCACGAGCGCCGCCATAAGCGCGAGCTGCGGCTCGCCAGCGCTCAGAAAGCCACCGCCATCGCCATCTCCGCGCAATCCGATCTGGAACGTACCCTGACGTTCAATCTACGCGACGCCTTCGTCCGCGTTCTCCAGGCGAAAGCGGTTTCCCGCGTGGCGAAAGACAATCTCGATTACTACGACAAGGAAATCGCCATCAATCGTGAACGCTTCAAAGCGGGCGGCATCGCCAAGGTTGACTTCCAGCGTGTTGAGCTGCAGCGCGTGCAGTACGAGTCTGATCTGGCCACCGCCGAGGTCGATCTGCGCACTGCCAAAATCGATCTGATTGCCCTGCTCCGCGAGCGAACTCCGGTTGAGCAGTTTGATGTCACCGGAACGTTCGATTTCAGCGAGACAAACGTCTCACTCGAAGACCTTCGCACGACTGCCCTGAACACGCGGCCCGATCTCAAGGAAGCCGAGCAGTCGCTTGAAAAAGCGCGGACCGACCATCAGCTTTCTGTCGCAAACGGCTCCACAGACCCGACCTTCAGCGTCGACGTTGCACGAAACCCTCCCATCCCGGCGTACGTAGGATTTACCGTATCCATTCCCTTGCGCATCTTCGACCGCAATCAGGGTGACAAGCTGCACACCCTGCTGGACATCGGCCGGAACCAGAAGCTGCTTGACCAGGCCCAAATTACTGCCCTTCACGATGTCGACTCCGCCTACGCAACTCTCCAGAGCACTGTTCAGCTCTTGCGGCCTTATAAGCAGTTGTACTTGAGCGAAGCGGAGCAGATCCGCGAGACGGTTTCTTTCGCCTATCAGCATGGCGCCGCCTCGTTACTCGATTTCCTGGACGCTCAGAAGGAGTATCGCGACACGGAACTCAATTACGTGAACCTGGTCGGGTCGTACCTTTCCGCCGCCAATCAAGTGAATTTTGCCGTAGGACGTGAGGTGATTCGATGAGACGGACACAATATGCGTTCGTCAGCTCGATCGTTTTACTGAGCTTGCTGCTTGCCGCATGCGGCTCGCACGAAAAGGTGGATGCGGCCGCTGCCGCGCCCCCGGCTGCCAATGTGCAGGAAGAGCCCGACCTTAATCTCATCAAGATCGATCGCCCGGAACGCTTCAAGCTCGTCGCTGCCGGCCGCACGGAGGAGCTTCCTCAGATCCATGCGACAGGCGTCGTGAACCCAGACGTGGAGAAATCCATCCCTGTCGTTTCGCTCGCCTCGGGTCGCGTGGTCGGCATCTACGCCAAGCTCGGCGATGACGTCAAGAAAGGGCAACTGTTGCTGAAGGTCTACAGCCCCGACATCTCAAACGGCTTCCAAACCTTGCGCCAGGCTCAGGCCGACGAAGCGCTCGCGCTCAAACAACTGGAACGCGCCAAGCTGCTCTATGATCACGGAGCGATTTCGCTCAACGATCTTCAGGTGGCGGAAGATACCGAAGCCAAAGCCAAGGCCAGTCTCGATGCCGCCGTTCACGCCATTCGAATTCTCGGCGGAGATCCCAGCCATGAAGATCCAGTGGTCAACATCACCGCGCCTGTCTCTGGAACAATCGTCGAGCAGAATATCACCGCCGCCGCCAGCGTGCAGAGCAACAATCAGCCCAACCTGTTCACCATTGCCGATCTCTCTCGCGTATGGGTGATCTGTGATGTCTATGAAAACGACCTGCCTTCCGTGCGAGTGGGCGATACCGCGGACGTAAAATTGAACGCCTACCCGGATATCAGCTTCCACGGCCGAATTAGCAACATCGGCAAAGTGCTCGATCCCGACATCCGCACCGCCAAGGTCCGCATAGCGCTGGCGAATCCCGGAATGATGCGCGCCGGCATGTTCGTCACAGCTACTTTCTACGGCCTGCACGGCCGCGTCTACGCCACCGTTCCCAGCGGAGCAGTGCTGCACTTGCACGATCGCGACTGGGTCTTCGTCGCCGCCGGCCAGGGTCAGTTCCGCAGAACGGAAGTCACCGGCGGCAGAATCATCGACGGCAAGCAGGAGCTGATCGCCGGCCTTTCACCCGGCCAGCAGGTGGTCAACGACGCTCTCGCTCTCAGCGCCGAAGCCCAGCAGTAAACCACATGATTCGCGCATTCGTCGATTATTCTCTTCGCAACAAGCTGCTGGTCCTGGCGGTCGGGCTCCTGTTGCTCGTGTGGGGCGCTATTTCGTTCCACAATCTGCCGGTAGAAGCGTATCCCGACGTCGCCAACAACTACGTCCAGATCATCACGCAGTGGCCCGGCCGCGCCGGCGAGGAGGTAGAGCAACAGGTCACCATCCCCATCGAAATCGCGATGGCCGGCATTCCCCACCTGGCCAACATTCGCTCCATTTCCGAATTCGGCCTTTCCGTCGTCACCATGAATTTCGACGACGAATCCAACAACGATTGGAATCGCCAGAAAGCTCTTGAGCGATTGTCGAACGTCACGCTTCCTGAAAATCTTCAGCCCTCCATTGGTCCCGACTACAGCCCCGTCGGCCAGCTCTACTGGTACACGCTGAAGAGCACCAATCCGCAGTACGACCTGATGGAGTTGAAATCGCTCGAAGATTGGGTGGTCGAGAAGCAGTTGAAGTCTGTTCCCGATGTGATCGATGTTTCGAGCTTCGGCGGCACCACGCGCGAGTATCAGGTGCAGTTAGACCCGGACAAGCTCATCGCCTACGGCCTTGGCATACCCCAGGTGGAGCAATCGCTTTCAAATAACAACGTGAACGCCGGCGGCAGCTTCATCCAGGCCGGCGATCAGCAGGTCAATGTGCGCGAAGTCGGCCTGTTCCGCGACATCAAAGACATCAGCAAGACCGTTCTGAAGGCGCAGAATGGCACTCCCGTCTTGGCCAGCGACATCGCCTTCGTCACTCAGGGTCCGAAGATCCGTCTGGGGCAGATCGGCAAGGCCATACATCGCAAAGACGGCGTGATTGTCGACGATCCGGACACGGTGGAAGGCATCGTTCTCTTGCGTAAAGGCGCGAACGGAGACGCGATGCTTGCCGCGCTGCACGAAAAGGTCGCTTACCTCAACGACCACTTCCTTCCCCCAGGCGTGAAGATCGTACCATTTCTCGACCGTAGCGATCTGGTTCACTTCACAACGCACACGGTGATGCACAACCTCACCGAAGGCATCCTGCTGGTCTCCATCATCCTGTTCTTGTTCCTCGGCAACATCCGCTCCGCGCTCATCGTGGTGCTGACCATCCCCTTTGCGCTACTGTTCGCATCCATTTGCCTCGATTTGAGCCACGTTCCGGCCAACCTGCTTTCGCTCGGCGCTTTGGATTTCGGAATGGTCGTCGACGGCTCGGTCGTAGTCGTCGAAAACGTTCTCCGCCACATCAGCCAACAACACGGCGGCGAGCGCACTATCATGGACCTGATCCGCGAGTCCGTTCACGAAGTGCAGCGGCCCGTCTTCTTTGCCCGCGCCATCATCATCACGGCTTATCTGCCCATCTTCACCTTGCAGCACGTCGAGGGACGCTTGTTCCGTCCCATGGCGTTGACGGTTGCCTGGGCGCTCTTGGGTGCGCTGCTGTTTTCGCTATCAATCCTTCCCGTACTCGCGCTGATGCTCTTTAGCCCCAAAACCAAAGAATGGCGCAATCCCATTCTGGTCGCCATCATCAATGGCTATCGCCGGTCGCTCGAATGGGCCATGAGCACTCTCGGCCGCCGCCTCATCGTGATCGGCACTGCGGCCGGACTGCTGCTCGTCGCGCTCTATCTCATGGTCAGCGGCGTTATTGGTTCCGAGTTCCTGCCGCACTTGGATGAAGGCGCCATCTGGGCGCGCGGCACGCTTTCGCCGAGCACCGGTCCGCAAGAAGGTGAGCGAGTGATGAGACGCGCTCGCCTCCTCTTCGCCAGTTTTCCCGAAGTTACTCAAGTGGTGAGTCAGGTGGGTCGCCCCGATGACGGAACTGACTCGGCGCTCTTCTCCAATACCGAATACTTCGTCGACTTAAAGTCGAAAGAGCAATGGCGCCCTGTGTTCCATCGCAATAAAGAGGAACTGATTCGCGCCATGGATCGCGAGGTCGAAAAGATCCCTGGCGCCTTATGGAATTTTTCGCAGCCCATTGCGGACAACATGGAAGAAGCCGTCAGCGGCGTCAAGGGTGAGCTCGCCATCAAAATCTTCGGAACCGATCTCAAGGAGCTTGAAGGAAAGGGTGACGAAATCGTGCGCGTCATGCAAGGTATCCGGGGCGTGCAAGACCTCGGGCTGTTCCGCGTCATCGGCCAACCCAACCTGAACATCACCGTCGACCGCGAGAAAGCAAATCGCTACGGCCTGAACGTCTCCGATATTCAAGATGCCGTCGAAACCGCGGTAGGGGGCAAAGCCGTCGGCGAAGTCCTCCAAGGCGAGCAGCGCTACGATCTTGTAATCCGCTATCAGCCCCAGTACCGCACCACCCGGGATGCCATCGAGAACATACGGCTGCTCGCGCCCTCCGGCGAGCGCGTCGCGCTCGACCAGGTCTGCATCATTCAAATGCGGGACGGCGCTTCTCAAATCTATCGCGAGGACAACTCGCGCTATGTCGCCATCAAATACAGCGTGCGCGGTCGCGATCTCGGAAGCACAGTCGAAGAGGCCATCGCGAAAGTCAATCGCCAGGTGAAATTGCCTCCCGGCTACTCGCTCCAATGGGCCGGTGAATACGCCAGCGCCAAGCGCGCCAATGCCCGGCTGGCTCTCATCGTTCCCGTCACAGTGGCCGTCATCTTCTTCCTGCTTTACTCCATGTTCGGCTCATTTAAGTGGGCCAGCCTCGCCATGGTCAGCATGGGCTTGTCGCCCATCGGCGCGCTCTTTGCGCTCTATTTCACCGGCACGCATTTCAGCGTCTCTTCCGGGATCGGTACCTTGGCGTTGTTCGGAGTCGCTGTCGAAACCGGAGTCATCATGATTGAATACATCAACCAGCTCCGTGCCCGCGGTTATGGCATTCATGAAGCGGCGGTCGAGGGCGCCGTTCTTCGCCTTCGTCCCATCATGATGACCATGCTGGTCGCCACACTGGGCCTTCTGCCCGCCGCCATCTCCACCGGCATCGGCTCGGATTCGCAGAAGCCGTTTGCCATCGTGATCGTCGGTGGTTTAAGCGCCACGCTACTGCTCAGCGTCTTCGTTCTGCCAACCATCTACACGTGGATCGCCCGCGACACAGACGTGTTGCCGCCCTATGAGCCCAATCTCGCGGAGCCGCACACCGGACCCGGCGAAGGCGCCGTCTAAGACTTGTTTCCTCCGAAAATCCGCTGGAAGAACTGCTTCCAATGCCATTGCCGTTCCTGGCACTCTGGCGACGGCGCAAATCCAAGCGAGTGATTGTCGCGTTCAACCGCCAACGACTGCAGCTCCGAGCCCTGCGCCTGGACATTGATCGTCACAAAACTTCGGCAGCCATCCACCGAAGCGATCTTCCAAGGCGAAGAAACCTTTTTCGATGGTCCCCAATCCTCCAGGAAGCGATTGTAATCGTAGTTCTTGCACGGGTGCTCGCTGGTGCAGCCCCAATCGCGGTACGCCTGGTCAAGACGGCCGCCGTTGATATCCGCCAGGAAATGCCGCGCTACCTGCTTTTCCGGGAAGTTGCGAAAGAACAAATAAGCCGCGATGGCAACCACTACCACTACGATCGCCGCCAGAACAATCCTCTTTATGACCCGGCCGCGCTGTTCGTCGCCTTTTCCGTATTCCTGTAGATAGCTTCCCATGACATCTTGTTTGATGCCGCTTCACGCAACCTTATTTCGCCGGGTAAGCTTTGTCGTACGCAGCAGTCGCGTCGGCCGTGATGTCCAGCGCCGGCCGGTAATAAATCGTATTGGTTATATCGATCACCACGTCGATCCCGCGGCCCTCCGCCAAATGCTTCACCACGTCCGCCATCTGACGCCCAGCCCGCCCCAAAATATCCTGCCGTTCGGCATTGACATCGCTCTGTAGATCTTCACTCAACCGCTGCAACTGTTTTTGCTTCTGGGTGCCGTCGGCTCGCAACTGCGCTTCCTTCTCCGGCGTCTGGTTCGGCGTGTTCAATTGCTGTTGAATCGATTGCAGTTGCTGCTGCAGGCTCTGAATCGCCTCTTGCCGCGGCCGGTATTTCGCCTCCAGCGTGGTTTGCGCCTTCTTGATCTCCTGCGTGTCCGCAACTGCCTTTTGAGCGTTGATAATGGCTATATGCGCCGGCGGCACCGCCTGCGCTCCAGCGCCGGTTACGAACAAACCTGCAAATGTGGCAAGGAGCAGAGCGCTCCGGAATCTAGGAATCATGGTCGTATGCGCTCAGGCTAGCATGCATGGTCGTTGACATCTTGCGCTGGGCGCTTGTAAGTAGTCACCGGCCGCATTCCGCTTCAAGAACGCGAACGACGGACATCCCACGCCTTGTGCGCTCAAGCGGCGGCATTTTCTTCAGCCCAGGCCGCGAAGAGGTCAGGCTCGATTTCAAGCGCGCGCACCTCGACTTGCTCCAGTGAAAATTCGAAGCCATTTTCGTCGGGTTCCCAGAGGTGGTGGCGCTCTTCATGGACGGCGACGATGTATTGGCGGGCGGCTTCGGTGAGACGCTTCTTCTCGTGTTGCTTGCGGAGTTGCTGTAGTTCGCGGAGTGCGGCAGTGTCCTTTTCGCGCTGGCGGCGGAGGCGGGATTCCTGAATAGATAGGTTGTTGAGCTGGCGCTGGTAGGTGAGGAAGATTTTGGCTTCGATGAGATGGGTTCGGGCGGCGGGATCTTCTTGAGGGAACTCGGCGGCGAATTCGAGGCGGGCGACGGCATAGATGCCGTATTCAAGTGCGGGAATGCGGAGCAGGCGCCATTCGGTGTCGGCTAACGATTGGACGAGATTGCGTTCTTGGTCGCCCATGGGTTCGTGGCGGGCGAAGAAGCTGGCGATATGGGTTTCGTAGGCGGCGGCGTCATCACCGGGGAGCAGGACGGTGCGGCCGGTGAGACCCGTTTTGACAGCGTTCAGAGAGGATTTGGCCTTGCCTTCGGGCGAAGTGGGGCCGGTTGAGAGTTGGGCGTTCTTCTGATTGGCCGCGACTTGGGCGGGCGTGGACATGGTTCGGCTCCTTGAAATTGGTAACCGCTCCTTCACAGTCGCGGCTCGGTTTGCAGAAATGGCTCACGAGCGCGTCGCGCTTCGTGAGCCTGCCGGAAGATAGCACGGCGAAGGGCGAAAACGAACTTCGGGGTTGTGGAAAAAGTGGGGTAAACGGATGATGGAGATAGGGATAGGAAAATTGTGAAGTGCCGTGATCGCCGGATCAGGGTCGAGGGTTGTCGGGCGTGGGGGTAGGCTAGGCGGTTATGCGACGGTGGCGGCCGGTGAGTGGGAGAGGTGCGTTGCGGGCGCGTTTATCGTTCCCGATCCGCAGAAGATGTTGGATGTGCCTGGCTGGAAAGGAGCTCCAGAGGTTCCGGAACCAGAAGGAACGACAGCGCGTGATAGGTCAAAGTGGTACTCGCCGTGGGATTGCCGGGTGCCGTGACACTTGGCAGAACTGATCCGAAGCGCGCGAATTCCTGACGGCAGCGTTGGTGCAACATAAAACCGGTTACGCTGATCGTGAACATCGTCGAGGCGCCAGTCCTCGGCGAACAGACCACCCGGCATTCGGCACAAGCGTCTGGGAGGTCCGGCTGCCTACTCCTGTGTCACAGCCGCCTGCCCGGAAACGCCTCCAGGAGCGACGAAACTGAAAGGATCGAGCCGGCTCCTAGATGGGGTCGAAGGACTTCCACAGTGGACGTTCTGGAGGTTAGGAGCATATCCGTCGATCCTTTTTCCGATCGGCTCGGACGGGTTTCGCACAGGAGCTAGAAGAGATCGTTTAAGCTGTTGCGGAGGTGATCGAACTGATGTGAACCCCCGCGTCTGTTGCTGCGATTCGAGGCAACCACCATACTTGCGTGTTGAGAAAAAGCGAGACCCGTACAAAAGCAATGATGACCGAAGATGAAATTCAACAGGCACTTGAATTAGCTCTCGTCCAGTCGGACTGGCATAAAAAGATCGCCGGGCAGGAGAAGCTTGCGACAGTCGCCGCAATGCAGTCGCACAAGTTCTTCCTGCCATCTTTCCCCATCGATTACCTAGTCCGCAAACGTCTCGTTAGCGCTGCCGCCCATGTGCTGACGCGCCTGAACACCGCAACTGTAGCAAGCACAAGCAAGTCAAACGTTTCGCTCACCGCTCCGTCTGCAACCTTCTATCCGGATCTCGTCCTGGTAGATGAGGAGCGAGCTCAGGTCATCATTGTTGAGTTGAAGAAGAGTAAGCAGACGGAACGGCAAGCGTTAACGGAACTTCTAGCGTACGAGCATGAGATCAGGAATTATGTTCCTTTTCTCTCTAATCTCGAACTGTCCTTCGTTCTCGTATCTACGGAGTTCTCGCCGTTGCTTGAGCATTCGATCGCGGCTCTAACAACGTGGGAGTCAAAGCAAATTCTCTGCCTGAAGGCGGAGACGACTTCAGGACTGACGTTGTCAATTCATCTTCCGGAGCCATGGGCCGCCATCGGTCAGCACGCATTGCCGGACAATGCAATCCCTACGCTGACGCTGCGTCTCGATTCGTCCGATAACGAGGCCGACTCGGATCTTCTGTTAAAGCTGCTCGAACCAGCCATCCAGCTTATCGCTCGGGAAGGCGATCGGGTTCGATCGCACGGATTCGCAATGCTTTGGCTCGACTCCTGGGCTGGTCGCGTTACCGCGAGCCGGTTCTGCATAACACTCGGCTTCCTGAACCCGTATGTGTTTTTTCCCGATGCCATTAAGTCGGGAGTCCTGGCGACACCCAAGACGGCCTTCGGTGAGTTTCTGCTGGACGATACCCGACGGACCGGACTGGAACACGCGTTCGGCTCCTTCAGCGCGATCGCAGAGAAGGCAGTTTTGTTGCTGCGAGAATACTCGCGACCGAATTGGGAGCTTCCAATGGACTGGAAGAGTCTACGTCAGTTCTCAAGCCCGTTGCGCCACAGAGCGATTCCGCTTTCGTTTGAATTCTGGGGCAGCCTCGGCGAATATGCGAGAGAGCTCGTCGTGCATCCCGCGGCCAGGCAGGGTTTCATGCCGGAGCTACGGCGACGAGCACTGACATGGAGTGATCGAGCGGTAGCTGTTCCGCTCTTGGATCAGATCGGGGGTGTCAGCCTGTTCGACGCGGGCGAATTTTGGTGTTCCGATATCTACTACTTGGGCGCTCGCTTGGGCGCGCTTGCTTCAGCGTGTTCCACATTGCAGCAAGATCCCCAGCTGTTAGGCACGAATATCGAGGCTCTCTTTGAGTGGGCGAAGCTCGACGTTGTCGCGGCACTTCGAGAAATAAGGTATCGATATGTAGCCGCGCGTGAACTATCGGTGCCACCTCCCACACTAACCCTCCGGCCAGCGGATCAGGCCGGAGATATCATCCCAGAAATCGAAGCCCTGGCGAATTGGGTCAATGGGGAGTTCCTCGGTCCTGAAAATGAAGTGCATCGGAGGTTCTTTAGCCTTGGCCTCGCAACGTTTCAGTTGTTGGATGAGGCTTTCCAGAGCGAAAGCAATGTCGCGTTGGTTCGATCTGGACAACAGGAAGCAATTTCCGCTTCTCGGGAATTCTTGAGGTCTTTGGCGGCCGACATCGACAATGAGCAGCTTGCTCCCGGAATCGCAGCGAAGCTTAAGGGCCTTCTCGTCACCGCATTCAGTATTGAGCACGCCGGTCGGCCACTAGCGAGCTCTGTTTCGGAAGCGCCTGACGATCTCTTCCTCAACAGTTTTCCGACGGCGATGTTGGCAGCTGCCGACGAACTCTTTCCTTCAGCATTGCACGAACTCGCCTTGCCAGCCTCCATGGAGGTTGTCGATTGGGAGTGGCTGAAACAGCAGGTCGAGAAACTGCGTTTGCAAGGTGTGAAGTATCCCGCGGTACAGTTGAATCCTGATGGGGCCTTCGTCACGACAATCGTGGACGAGACGAAAGGCAGCCTACTCAGGCCGATTGACGAAGAGACCGAGGTGTTCTTCATCAACAACTTCTCCGGTTTCAGCATTGGCATCATCACAACCTGGAGTGAATTGACTACGGGAGAGGTCCTGAAGGACGTCAACCAGCGCTAGCTCCGTTCCACCCGAACTGCGATCGAGATTGCAAGGCATCTTGCGGACGCTCACGCATAAACGCAAGTCACTGACCCTACAATGATTCTGAGCGCTGCCCAGAATCAGTCTCGAAAATGCCGCAGTCCTCTGGAATCCACTTGGACGTAAAGACGGCAAACCGTAGAGTGGTTTTCCGGATTAGTCGCGTTATGTGAACATCTGGCTACTATGGCTCTGCGGCGTGCGGGCGACGGGCCGGAGAACTTTAGACGCTTGTATCAGGGCGGGCGAGAGTACAGGAATCCTGTACAATGTGGAAGGAGCGCCCGGTGCCCACTGAAACAACATACACGAGTCTTCGTGAAAACCTGGCCAGCGTTCTCGATGAAGTTGTGGACCAGCAGGAAACGGTGATCGTTCGCCGCAGAGGAGCCCGCGACGTGGCTCTTGTTCCCGCTGCCGAGCTCGCTGGACTCATCGAGACCGCTCACCTTCTACGCTCCCCTCGGAATGCGCAACGGTTGCTTGCTGCGCTGCGGCGTGCGAAGCGAGGAAAGCAAAAGCCGACAAGCTTAGCAGCGCTGCGGCGCGAAATATTGGGTGCAAGGGCAAAGTAAGCGAGTCGCCATTTTTCAATCGGAATTCCGCGAGGATTTGCGATTTTGGGTAAAGTCCGACCGCATCACGGCTCTTCGGGTGCTGGATCTGGTTGAAGCGGTGATGCGCGACCCGTTTGAAGGTCTGAGCAAACCCGAGCCTCTGAAATATGTGCTCGCGGGATGTTGGTCACGCCGCATTACGCAGGAGCACCGGCTGGTATACCGCGTCACTGACGAAGCCGTTGATTTTCTTCAGGCTCGCTATCACTACTGATGCCGCGAGCCCGCTCGATTTTTCCGTCGCGATCAATCCGCAACACCCGGTCCCGCCAGCGCACCGTTCTTCCCGCATAAGACGTAACCCAAATTCCGAACGCGTACAGATCCCAAAACGGCGCCAGCCAAAACAACCGGCACGCGATTGAGCTGCGCAACACCAGGCAGCCCGTCACGAAGGCTGAAGCGATTCTGGCCCCGAACAGGACCGCCGCTGGAGCCCACGCTCCGAGTCCGATCGCCAACAGAATCCACACCCCCGCGTGCGTGACCGGTAATCCCGCATGACCCGCACCCTTCGTGACGCGAATAGTTCGCGCCCAGCGCAATTGGTGCCGCCAAACGCCTGCCCAGCTCGCATCGGCAAGCGCCGTCTCAACCGTATATGTCGAAAGCAGCGCCCGCTTCCCTAACCCGGTGATTCGTTTCGCGAGCTGATAGTCGTCCGCTATATAATCGGCCAACGCTCGAAACCCGCCCGCTCGCTCCAGATCCTCTGCGCGAAACGCCAAGGTCGACCCAAACCCGAACTCACGCACGCCTACCAACTGTGCCACCAAGGCGCTTGGCATAAAGTCGGTTGCAATGCCTAGCGACTCCCACCCCGAGGCCGCCGTATGCGCGTTAGCGCGATAAGGGCAGGTGACGACTCCCACCGAAGCATCTGCCAGCGGCGCCACCACTTCTTCGAGATAGCTCGGCGTAACCTTAATATCGCTATCGTTGATCACCCAAATCGGATAACGGGCATGCCGCGCAAGCTCCATGAGCACGCCGACCTTTCCGTTCGGCGCATCGACACTGCCGACGATCAATCGAATCGAAGCGGCCGGGAACTCGCTTTGCAATCGTAGGACTTCGGCCACCGCCGCATCGCCTTCATCCCGCACTCCGAACAAAATCTCGAACTCGGGATATTCCTGTCGCGCCTGCGATACAAACGCCTCATAGGTGTTCGGATCCAGCCCGCGCAGCGGCTTCAGCACGGAGACGGGAGGGCGGAACGCGGAACGGCGGCGCTTATCGTTCCGTCGTTTGCGCAGATGCCGCAGCCCTGCCGCAGTAGCTAATAATTGATATGCCGCGGCGGGAAGAAAGATCAGCCACAGTGCTTGCAATCCATCTCCTAAGCAACAGCCCGGCAACGCACTGCGCGATGGCTTGGCCGGAGCGGTGGAGTTGTTTCCCTGTGTTGACCAAGCATCGCTTGGCTGCCGGGCCAGTTAGCGCGCCAGCAGAAGCACGCCGCCCAGCACCAGCAAAGCTCCCGCGGTCCGGCGCTTTCCGACGCGTTCCTTCAAGACGAACTTCGCCAGCGCTGTCTCCAGCACAAAAGTAGCAGCCGATGCCGGCACCGCGAAACTCAGCGGCGCCACCTGCAGCAGCGCCATAAACGCGAAGAAGGAAACCGCCATGCACACGATGGAAAAGAACAAATACCGCCGGCTGACGATTAGCCGAAGCATGCGGCCCAGCCCGCGCGCGTTCACGCTCTGTTCGCCGCTGCGCTTCATCTCATAGCTTTGCAGCAGATCGCTCAAAACCGTGGCGAAAACGATGATCGCCAACAGCGCCCACCTCATCGCGAGACCTCGCATCGTAGAGCCGTCTGCTGCTGCGTGCTTCCCACCATCGCGGTTCCGGCAAAAACCAGAAACGTGCCTATCCAATGCGCCGGGGTGATCGATTCGTTCAAGAACAGGTGGCCCAAAACTGCGTTCAGAATATAGCCTAAACCGGTCAGCGGCAGCACGAAGCTTAAATCGGCCCAGCTCAGCAGCGCCATCCGGCTCAGCAGCCAGAGAATCAGTACCGCAATTCCCGCCGCCACGAACGGGTTCAGCATCGCCCGGATATAGCCGAGCGGGTTCCAGGAAACCGCTTCAGGAAAGTGCTTCATTCCCCAGGCCATCAGCAGATTCCCACCTGCATTCAGCAACACCACCGCCATAACCAAGGCGAACGTCCTCAGCTTCGACGCGCTGGCAGGCCCGACGGGAATTCCGCTCTCCTCGCTCAGAATCCCAAGTGTCGATGTGTCTCCCGCGGCCAGACTAGTCTCCTGCGCTCATTGCCGCGGCGTGCTCTTTCTGCTCCCGCTGATCTTTCACGAACCGCTTGCGTTTGGATCGCAGCGCCAGATACTCTCGCGCTTCCTTATAAAGGCGCCGCCGCTCGGCATTGTCGAACATCGCCTTCCCGATCAGCCGCAGCGCCACCTTCGGCCTGAAATAAAACTCGCCATAGAAGCGCTCCACCCAATCCACCAACTCCCCGCGGTCCAAGCCCGGATACTGGTAATTCGGAAGTTGATGTCCGGCGTCGTCCGTCATCACCTCATCAATCGTGATCAGCCCGTTCTTCTTGACGTGATCGTAAAACTCCGTGCCGGGATAGGGATGGCCGATCGACACCTGAATCGTCTCCACATCCAGTTCTTTCGCAAAATCGATGCTCTTGCGAATCGTCTCCCGCGTCTCGCCCGGCAGACCCACGATGAAGTCGCCGTGCACCACCAGACCCAGCTTCTTGCAGTTAGCCGTGAACCGCCGCGCCATGTCGATCGTGGCGCCCTTCTTGATGTTCTTCAGGATCTGCTGGTCGCCCGACTCATATCCCACAATCAGGAGCCGGCACCCGGCCTCCTTCATCGCCTTCAGCGTGTCGTAATCGGTCGTCACGCGCGACGTGCAGCTCCAGGTGAACTTCAAATCCTTGAGCTTCCTGCACAGTTCGATGGTCCGCGCCTTCTGGTAGTTAAAGGTGTCGTCATCGAAGAAGATTTCTTTGAGGCCTGGGAAATTCTCCAGAGCCCAGCGGCATTCGTTCACCACGTCATCGGAGGAACGCAACCGCCACCGATGGCCCGAATGCGTCTGCGGCCACAGGCAAAACGTGCATTGCGCCGGACAGCCGCGCGTCGTGTAGAAAGAGATGTACGGGTTCAACAGAAAAGGAACGTTGTACCGCCGGAAATCCAAATCGCGCTTGTAGATCTTCGTGGCCCACGGGAGCTCGTCCAGATTCTCGATCGCACCCGCTTCCGGGTTATTTTGAAATCCGCCGTTCTTGCGAAACACCACGCCGGGAATCTCATCGAGCGGCTTGCCCAGCGCGTAGTCGCGGATAGGATAATCGAACTCGCGCTTCACCACGAAATCGATCGCGCTCGACCCGCGCAGTGTCTTCTCCGGCTCAATCGTCACCGGCGGCCCCACGAACGCCACTTTCAATTTCGGGTTCGTGTCCTTCATCATCTCCGCGATCTTGACATCCACCTGAAAGCCGGGCGTCGACGTGAACAGGACCAGCAACTCGAAGTCGCTCGCCATCGCAACCGTCTGCTCAATCGAGACCTTATGAGGTGGAGCGTCTACTACTTTGCTGTCCGGAATCATTCCCGCCGGATAGCAAAGCCAAACCGGGTACCAGTACGATTCAATCTCTCGAGCGGCTGGCCAGCGCGAACTGGCGCCACCGTCAAACCCTTCGAAGGAAGGCGGGTTCAGAAATAGCGTTCGCATTTATTCTCTTGACGTTAACCTTTAGGTTACTTGGTTTGCATACGCCGACTCAACCCTGGCCGGCCATAGGGGAATAGAAGAATGTCAGAAGACCCGTACCCCGGGCGAATGGCAACCCCGCCTCTATGGTAGCGAACACGCCGCTGTTTCAACCGCTTCGCTTGGCTCCGGCGGGTTGGGCGTCACCTCGATGGGCGCGAAATTGGAGTAGCTGACATTCAGCTCTACCTTTCCTACTAGCCGCGTGTCGATCGTGCTCGCCATGTACGCGGGTACCGGAACGCCGTCCTGGATGCTGTATGTCCGCTCGAAATCCACTTTCTTGAAGAAAATGCTAGGATTCTTCACCAAACGGCCCTTTTCGTACACCGGCAGGTAGCTGGTCGCATCCAGCCACATCTCGCCCTTGAACAGCCCTACTCTCTTCTTGCGAGGCACTAGATCGAATACATAGACGCGCCCGTCGCCCTCAACCGCCCGCTCGCCTCGGTATTTCAGCTTATAATTGCCCGGTGTAATCGCCAGATCTTGCTTGCCCTGAGTCTGCTGCTCCGCTTGCAAATAACGGGCAATTACCTGATTCTTGACAGAATTGTCGCCCTGAAAACTCAGCACCCGGTAGTTGCTGCGCCCCATCTTCGAAATCCGCCGCAGCGCGTGCAGCCTGCCCGTCTTGTTCAAATTGGGAACCGAGGCCTCGATCTCCACCTCCATCGACGCGCCATCGAGTGCGTACTGATGGCTTTCAGCCTCGAGATATTTATCAATGATGCTGCTCGAAGGCTCCCTACCCTCGTCGCTGTCGACATTCGCCCACATTTTGCAGGCAAACACCACAATCGCCGCCGGTACAACGATGTATCGCAAAAACTTGTTCAATTTTGTGACGCCCCTTAGCTGTTATCGTTTAGATGAAGACTGGATCAAAGCAAGTTGCAACCAGCATCGGAAAGATCTGGTACAACATCCAGTGCAACTCGGATGCCAATCGTTACGGGGTGTCTTTAAATTGTAATGGCAGACAAGCGTTTTGAAGGGTTGGAACTACGCTTCCGCGCGACTCAGCTCTATCAGAACCGCTTCTGGTGGGCAGTTGTAGCGAACCCGCACAGCCGAGCAGCCTACGCCTGCCGTGGTGTAGCCCTGCATCCTCTGATGGGTCCAATGTCCGAATGAATATTCCCGCGGACTCTTTGAGTTGTGCTTGATACTCCCAACCAGCGGCAAACGGATCTGGCCGGCGTGCGTGTGCCCGCACAAGTAGAGATCCACGCCCGCGTCCGCCGCCTGCTTGAACCGATCCGGCGTGTGAGCCAGCAGGATCTTGAAGGCTTTCGACGGCACATTCGCCATAGCCGCCCCCAGATCGTCGCACCGGTAATCGAACGGATCGTCGATGCCGGCCAGCCAGACTGATCCATTTCGGTGCCGGATCTCTACCGCTTCGTTGACCAGCATGCGCACTCCCAACTCTTCCAGGCCGAACGCAATCTCGGCGGCATCGTGATTCCCGAGTATGCCCGTAATGCCGTGCCTAGCCGAGATGCTGGAAATAACGCTGCGCATCGGCGCGTAGACTCCGGCGCAAGAGCCTTGAATGTCAAATCGGTAATCGCCGGTGAACACGCAGACATCCGGTCGAAGGCGGTTGAGAACGGAGGCAAGACGCTCGGCCAGCGCCTCATTCCCGTCAATATGGAAGTCCGAGAGATGTAGGATCTGAAAACCGTCGAGCCCCGAAGGTAAGTTCGGGAACCGCAGCCGCATCGTGCGAACGACCGGCTTGAGCGCATTCCTGACGCCGCGTCTGTAAAGCCCGGCCGCTTGCAACCCGAACTGCAAGATACGCGGCTCTACTTGGCGCTTGTACCAAAGCCCAACCCGTCCCCGCCTATACGTCCGGCCGCTCTGCGCAAACCATCTCTCCACTTCAAGGCGCGGCTCCAGGCGTTCGGAAAGCGACCGCTCCTCAAGGCCTTTGTTCATCGGTGGGAAAGATGAGGTCAATGAAATGAGTGATCGAAGTACGAATAAGCTCTAAGGCTTTTTCCGGCAACGCGCCGCACAACGCCTCATGAATCCGGTGCTACTACAATGCTACTGCACACCCGGCCGCCGTCTTGCTGGCGATGTGTTCGCGTCCTCTTGCCTGCGATCACTCGCACCGAAGCACTGCCCTTCGGCCCATGAACAGGCATATCGAGCCGAGCCTCCCCCAGCCGGTCTCGTCTTCCTGAATCGTGCCGTCTGTCAACCATCCTGGTTGGACGGGATGTCCCCAGTGCACTTATCACGTCGGGACTATGTCGAAGTCTGTCAAGAGCAATCTGTGCTAACGAAGACCTCAGTGGCGAACGATAGTAGCTGTTTACAATCAGGATGGCGCTCAGCAGCAGTAAGCAGACGAAGAGCAAACCTAGCCGTACGCCCTTCTTACACCAGAATGGGGCAGATTTCGAATGCCCACATAACGGGCAACGCCGCCGTGCTTCTCCGCGTCACGAATCGACGCTTGCAGAACTTCATCGACGGCGTCATTTATAGCATCAGAGATGCCAACCGCTCCCATTTCTGTGCCGCAACCACGGCATTTCACTAGCGCCTCCTATTCTGGGCACGCTATGCTTATCGGACATTTTGCGCTCGTCCGGTCCGAAAGCACTCTCGCTCTGCCGCATTTGGTCGTTATGCAGTTACGAATCGCTTTACTCAGCCAGTACCCAGGCCCCCGGTAGGTGCTCGCATCAACTCCTCGCGCCATTCAATCCGATTATTGTTATTACCAAGTCCTCACCGCCATCAATCACTCGGCGCCGTCTTCACACGCTCCTGTGAGAGCATAAGCGAGGTTATCTAGCCGAAAAGCAAACGGAGGAAGAATGGTCGCGAGGTCGGTCCCGAAGCTATTGGTTGCGATCGCGGTACTACTCGCTGCCGCGCAGGTTGGAGCTGAAGAGGTCGGGCCGGGCTACGACATCGAAATGAGCCGCATGATTCCGATGCGAGACGGTGTCGAGCTTGAGGCGTGGATTTTCAAACCCTCCCACTTAAAGACCAAAGCGCCGGCAGTGCTGACCCTGACTCAGTACGACATTGATGGTGGCCGCCGCGGTAACGTCGCGGTTTACACCCGGCGTGGGTATGTTTTCGTGCAGGTGTACGTGCGGGGGCGCGGCCGTTCTGGCGGCGTAAAGAGCGACAACCTGGGCCTGCAGGTTGGGCGCGACGGCTACGACGTGGTGGAGTGGATAGCGGCCCAGCCCTGGAGCGATGGCCGCGTCGTGATGTTCGGAGGCTCGTTCGTCGGCATGACACAGTGGCGCACCGCCGCCCAGCACCCGCCTCACCTTGCCGCCATCGCGCCTTACGTTCCGATCTATCCGGGATGGGACGTGCCCAACACGAACGGAATTCCGCAGGCGTGGTCAGCCGTGATTCTGGGCTACACATCGGGACGCTCGCTGAATACGGGGTTCCTGGCGAACCAAAGCTACTGGTCGGGAAAGATGCTCGAACAGTACGCTAATTATCGTCCCTTTCGCGAACTGGATGATGCCATCGGGATTGCTCAGGACGACTGGTGGATGACTGACGATCGCGGCCAAAAGATCTCGTTCATGAAAATGTGGCTTGACCACGTAGGCGACGAAGCCTTCAATCTTGCGGCGGAACCGAAAGCCCAAGACTATGCTCACATGAATTTCCCGGTGCTGACGGCAACCGGCTATTTCGATGACGATCAGCCCGGAGCGTTGCGCTACTATCGAAGCCACGTGAAGGCTGCCCCGGCAGCAGCCGTGAGCCGGCATTATCTCGTGATCGGTCCCTGGGACCACGGCGGCACGCAGAAACCGGCTAAGGAGATCGACGGCTTAGCCATATCCGACGCCGCCGTCATTGACATGGACGCGCTGCACGCGAACTGGTACGACTGGGTGCTCGGACGTGGGCCCAAACCTGCGTTTCTGCATGACCGGGTTGCATACTTCATGATGGGTGCAGACGAGTGGCGATACGCCAAGAGCCTGGAAGCCGCATCCTCGGGGAAGGTTTTGAACTTGTATCTCTCCGACCCGGAGGGAACGCCGAGGGACCTATTCCACTCTGGCTTGCTTTCGCAAAACTCGCCTGGGCAGGAACCGCAGGCCACTGTTACCGATGATCCACACGAATTACCCGAACTTGAAGTCGCTAAGTATGCTGAAAACGAAGATCTCAAGAGCCAGTTTCGCGGTTTCGAGAAGCGAGCCATCAGCTTTCACTCCGAACCCTTTGAACGAGCTATCGAAGTAGCAGGTCAGATGCGCCTGAGATTGCTGGTGGAGGCGGACGCGCCCGATTTTGACTTATGGGCTCAGGTATTGATGGTTCTGCCCGATGGCGCCACCATCAAGCTTGGCGAAGATATCCGGCGCGCCCGATTCCGTAACAGTGCGTTCCAGGAGGAACTGTTGCAGCCGAATGAAATCGTGGAAATACCCTTCGAGTTTTACTGGATGGCGCGAAGAATTCCAGCGGGCGCGCGGTTACGGCTCACCATCGCCCCGCTCAATTCGCCGAATTTTCAAAAGAACTACAACACCGGCGGCAGGATTGGCTATGAAAAGCCGGAGGACATTCGGGTTGCGCACATCAAAGTCTTCCACGATACCGAACACGCGAGTCAATTAATCCTGCCGCTCGCGGCGCACGTCTCCCCGCCTAGCGGCCAATGAGATGCCGATGAGACGATCGTCGGTTTCACGTCGTGAATTCCTTCGGCGCGCCGGTTCTGCCGCTGTGGCTGCCCCGTTTGTCCTCCGCGGCCGCTACCGGCTTTTTGCCGAAAGTAACGAAGAATATCCCGAGCGCGTAGTGCGGCTGATCCGCGAGGAGCTGGTGATTGACATGCTCAATCAGTTCCTGTACCGCAAGGATAAGGAGAGCGTGCTGAATGACTGGCTCTCCCAGCCTGGTGCTTTCAAACACTCCGATTTTGAGTTCTTTATGAACTCGGGAGTGAATGCAATCAACTTCGGTCTTGATGCATCATCCCTGGATGGGGCTGAAAAGCTCTTTGCAAAGTGGAACAGCTTTCTCCTCGACTACCCGCAATGGCTGGCGCGGATCAATTCCGCCGATGACTTTGAAAAGATGAAGAGCCAGGGTCGATACGGCATTATTTTTGGATTGCAATCGAGTGCGCAGTTCGAAACTTTGGATGCCGTCAATGCCTGCTATGGCTACGGTCAGCGGATTTCACAGCTCAGCTACAACTTCCGTTCCGTGGTCGCGGATGGCGCGTTCGAGCCGCACGATGCCGGAGTAAGCGAGTATGGCCAGAAGGTAATTGAACGTATGAACCAGGTCGGAATGGCCGTGGACCTGGGACACGCGAGCGATCGCGCCAAGCTCGACGCTTGCGAGATGTCCAAAGCGCCAGTGATTCTGTCGCATGGGAACTGCCGCGCACTGAATCCGGATGCCCCTCGCACCTCGACGGATGAAGCGATTCAAAAGTTGGCCAAGCGAGGCGGAGTTATGGGAATTACCTGTATCGCGTTCATGGTGAAAGGCACGGAGCCGGTGACCGTAGAGGACGTCGTGAACCACTTCGATCACGTCCGCGACCTGGTGGGAGTTGAGCACGTGGGAATCGGATCCGATGCAGGGATCGAGAGCAATGACCTGGGAGCTCCTAAGATACTCAGCGAGATGTTGACGAAGGCTGATCGGCGCTACCACGTTCATGGAACGCATGAAGTGGTGGCCGGCCTCGAAGGACAAAAACGAATCTACGATCTCACCGCCGCTTTCGTCAGGCGAGGATACACTGACGAGCACCTTCGCCTGGTTCTGGGCCAGAACTGGCGCCGAGTGCTGGGAGAAATCTGGCGGGCCTGACACTCCCACAGCGATTTGGGCTCGCTCCCAGCAGTTGGCGCCGTCGACCTCTTAGAAGTTACCAGTGCGAGCGCGAACAATAGCCGCCATCACATGAGTTCCGGCGCGACCAACCATTCCATTACTCTAACGACAGTACGAGAATGGTCGTATCATCAAATTGCTCTACTCCGGCAGCCACTCAGCGACCCTCTCAGAGAGGAGCGTACAGATCGCTTTCGCGTTGGCTCCCTTGGGCAACGAGTTACAGTAATTCAGGAGCCGCGCCTCACGGAACTCCTCTCCATGCGAATTCAGGGCATCTGTCACTCCATCGGTGTACACGACGAGGGCACAAGCGTTTGACAGAGTAACTCGAAGTTCCTGATATTTGATTTGAGGAAACAAGCCTACGGGTCGGTCGCCCCCCTGCAAGTTTCGTCGCTTCGCCTGCTGCGGAAATCAATATAGGCGGACAGTGTCCTGCATTGGTGTACCGTAGCACCTCGCTTTGCGAGTCAAATTCTCCGTAGAAGAGGGTGGCGTATCGATTGTTTGCGAAACGACCTCGAAGATCCCGATTGAGCACCGTCACAAATGCGTCGGGTGCTGGTCGTCTGTTGTTCCCGTCCAGAGGAAGTAACCGCCCGTGCGCGAGCTTGCAGATGCGCCATCATCAGCGCGGCAGAGACGCCCTTGCCACTCACATCCGCGCGTAGCAACCCGACTTCGCTTTTACTGAAGGACAGGAAATCGTAAAGGTCACCACTCACCATGCGAGCGGCGTCGTCACCGCCCAGACGTTCGCTCCTGACAAGGAGGGCGTGACGCGCGGATAAAGATATTGCTGTACTTCGCGGGCCAAGGCTATGTCCCGCTCGAGAACGGCATTTTGTTTTTCTTGCTGGCGCAGAGTTTCAAGATCGCCTGTTATTTCGTTGAAAGAGGAAGCCAGCATCCCGAGTTGATCTTGCTGCGAGTCTGACCGAGAAATCGCCCTTGCCGACCTGGCGGGCGGCGTGACTCAAACCATCGATCGCAGCCACAATACGTTGACTCAGCCGGACGAAGAGAAGCAACCCGAATGCGTAGACGAGCAATAGCGCAACGGCAAGGGCCCCGACGAGAGACACCCAAGTTGCGGTTCGCATTCCCACGTGACTCAGGTCTGCCAACGTCCGAGCATAGCTTGGGCGGACTTTACAGAGCTCCCAGTCCTTGAATAGCCCGGCCTGCCAATTCCGCGCCGTGACTACGACACCAGCAGATCGGCTTGATCCCAGCGCCGCTCCCGTAACTGGCGTAGCTGTTCGACGCTGCCTTCAATGGCCTTGACGGCTGATGCTGCTGCGCGACACGCCCGCGGTTTCTGCCATCTCCGGCAGCACTTCTGCGTATTCGCGTGTCGAAACACCGCGCAATAGGGCGCCCATCATCCGCTGCGCTGTCGCACTATTTTCCTGCAGGGACTCATACGCGGGCACGCTCACTTCGCCTTCCTGCTTGTGGCGAAGCCGCGGACGCTTCACTTTGATCTGACGATCGGCCAGACTCACTCGTCCCTTTTGCGATCCGTGCCAGCGAATGTCGCCGCTGCTCTTGCCCGGTGTGCGCGGCCCGGCCACTTGCTCCGCGCTCAAACTCAAAATAGTCTCAATCGTTCGCCGGCCAATGCTGTCGACCACTTCATACAGCCATTCGAGCCTGAGCGATCAGTAGTCACGCTCGAGGTCACGAACCTGAGAAGGTGGGGCCGGGAGCAGTTTGAACGTGCCGTGAAAGGCGAGATCGTAGCGAGCCCAGACTGATGGATAGAAACGCTGCTTAAACGCAACCACACAGACCGGCACGGGCGGACAGACACGAAGCGGATAACATAGCGCAATCCCGCGCCGCCTGACGCTGCCCGACTCTACGGCCTCGCCTCAAACACCAAGTTGAACGGCGTTTCAGTGGCTCTGCGGAACCGCGTAAACCCACCCTGCGCCACCACCTCTCGAATCCGCGCTTCACCCGCCTGCGCGCCCAGACCTAGACCCACCTCCTGGGACAGCGATGCCGGGACGCAGATCACCGCGGACGCCGAGTAGTATATGCGACCTACGGGATTGAGGTTCGAGGAGACGTCGTCGCCCGCAAATGGTTCGACGATCATCCACGTTCCATCCGGAGCAAGCGCCTGCCGAACGTGCTTAGCGGCGCCGGCCGGATCGCCCATGTCGTGCAAGCAATCAAAGAATGCGACGAAATCATAGCCCATCCCCGGGAAGCTTTTCGCCGGCGCAACCTCAAACGTAACTCGATCCGCCAAGCCTGCTGCCTCGGCCTTCTCCCGCGCCCGCTCGACCGACGCCGCGTGGTAATCGAACCCCTTGAACTCAGATGCTGGATACGCCTTGGCCATCAAAATAGTGGACGCGCCATGGCCGCAGCCCACATCAGCGACTCGCGCTCCGCGCTTCAGCTTCTCCTCGACACCCTCGAGCGCCGGAATCCAATTCGCCGTCAGATTGGCCAGGTAATTCGGCCGGAAGAAGCGCTCGCACCCTTCGAACAAACCCTTCTCATGTTCGTGCCAGCCGAAACCCTTGCCGGTACGGAAGGTCTCCACCAACTTCTCCTCGTCTTTCATGCAGGAGGCGACCATGTGGAAGAAGCCAGGCAGATGCACCGGCGTATCGTCCAAGCCGAGAATAAACGCCTGTTCCGGCGTCATCGAATAAGTTTGCGAATCAGGATGGTACTCCAGGTACTTACTCGCTGCATTCGCGTTCAACCACTCGCGAACATAACGCTCCGCTGTGCCCGTTCGTTCGGCGAGTTGCGCCGCAGTGACCGGCTCGCCATCGGCCATGGCGCGATAAAGGCCCAGCTTGTCACCAATGACAATAAGAGCCGCGTGCAGCGCCGCGCCCATATCTTGAACGGCCTGACCGAGTAATGCGTTGAGTTTGTCTCCGTCGATTGAACGTGCTTGGGTTGCGGTTCCCGTATCATCCCCCTCCTGTGTAGGTCTTTCCGTTCTATAAGAAAGGCCGGCGCTTTGTCAACGGCCACGGCCGATGCGTTCCACTACCGCTTCCAACTCGTCCAGGGCGCCGGCAAAAAAATGATCCGCAGCTTCCACCCAATCCAAGTGCTTTGGATCCGGCACTGAACCGTAGAAAGGTAGGAAGTCAATTCGCGGTCCAAACTGGTCGTTCGTGCTCTGCACAAAGTATTTGGGCGCGCGCACTGCATCCAGGAAGCTGCGCTCCGCGATCCGCGTGGGAAAGCCCGCCGCAATCACGCGCCGAATCGCCTGCTCCTGAGCAGCCAGCCGAAGCGCCACGCGCGAACCAAACGAGAAGCCAGCAGCCAGCACCGGCAACTTCGGGTAGCGGCTCTCGAGCTCACGAAGCGCGACGCGCGCATCCTCCGTCTCGCCGATCTCGTGCGCATACTCGCCTTCGCTTAAATTCACGCCGCGGTAATTGAAGCGCAGCACCACGCATCCGGCTTTGCGCAGCCCGCGCGCCAGCCGGTAGACCACTTTGTTGTGCATCGTGCCGCCGTGCTGCGGATGCGGATGGCAGACTAACGCCGCCTCGACAGGCGTCTCGTGCTCCGGCTCCTCGAGCAGCGCTTCCAACCTGCCAGCCGCGCCGGCGAGAAAGAGCGTCTCGATACGCCGAGCCATCAATTAGCGCCCAGGGCGTCTGGTGCCCGTTGTGCGCGACTGGAGCGGTCTCGCGACATCAGTTGGTCCGGTAATTGGTGAACTGCATATCGATGCCGAAGTCTTTGCCTTTCAGCAGCGCGATGACCTGCTGCAGCGTGTCGCGGTCTTTTCCGCTGACCCGCACCACGTCGCCCTGGATGCTGGCCTGCACCTTCACCTTGCTGTCCTTGATGATCTTCACCACCTCCCGGGCCTTCTCGATCGGGATGCCCTGCTGCAAGGTAATCTCCTGTCGCACACTTCCGCCCGTCGCCGGAGTCACGGTGCCGAACTGCAGCCCTTTCAGCGGCACGTTGCGCTTCACTAGCTTCTGACTCAGGATTTCGGTGATTGCCTTCAGCTTGAAGTCATCCGAACTTGCCAACTGAATCTCGCGTTCTTTCTCATTCAGCTCGATGGAGGACCTGCTGTCCTTTAGGTCATAGCGCGTCTGAATCTCTTTCGACGCCTGCTGAATGGCGTTCGAAACTTCGTTGAGGTCAATTTTGGAAACAATATCGAAGGTATTTTCAGGCATGGCGATGAATCTCCCCTATAGTTAGGATGCATGCGCATCAAATCCGCGCACCGGCTATCGCAGCAGCTCTTCCAGCTTCGATCCTCTTACAAACATCGTCTCGTTGCGCTCCGGGCCGTTTGAAACCGAGCCGATCTCCACTCCGGTTTTCTCTTCCAGAAAATCGAGATAGCGCTGGGCCGCTTCCGGCAGATCGTCCAATCGGGTAATGCCGCGCGTGGTCTGGCGCCAGCCCGGCAGGTACTCGAAAATCGGCTTAATGGCCTCCATCCCCCGGGTGCTGGCGGGCATCTGAGTCATCACTTTTCCATCCACTTCGTAGGCCACGCAGACCGGGATCTCAGCCAGTTCGTCCAGTACATCCAGCTTCGTAATAATGAGGCTATCGAAGCCATTCACTTCCGCGGTATAGCGCAGTAGCGGCACGTCGAACCATCCGCAGCGCCGTGGTCGTCCCGTCACCGAGCCGTACTCGTTGCCGGCGCGCCGGATCTGTTCTCCTAACTCCGTCAGGTCCTCGGAGGGAAACGCGCCCGCGCCCACCCTTGTGATGTAAGCCTTGGACACGCCCACAATTCCATCGATCTTGGTCGGCGCGACGCCCGTGCCGGTGCAGGCGCCGCCCGCGGCCGCACTCGAGCTCGTGACAAAGGGATACGTGCCGAAATCGATATCGAGCATCGTGCCCTGCGCGCCCTCAAACAAAATGCTCTTGCCCTCGCGAATCATCTGGTTCAGCAAGGACGCGGTGTCGCAAGCAATGGGCCGGATCTGCTCCGCGTATTGCTGGTAGCGGTCAAGGATCTCCCCGAAATCGATGCGGTCCGCAATATGGAATGCTTCCGCAATGACCTGCTTATCCTCTGCCAGCGCGCAGTAGAGCTGCTTGAAATCCACATCCACCAGGTCGGCAATGCGAATGCCGCGCCGCGCGATCTTGTCTTCATAGCACGGCCCAATCCCCCGCGAAGTGGTGCCGATGGCGACGCGGTTCTCCCGGCCTTCGGAAATTTTTTCGATGATGCGATGAAAAGGAAAAATGACGTGCGCGCGGTTGCTGATCCGGAGCTGCGACTTCACGTCGATGCCGGCGGCTTCGAGGCTTGCAATTTCTTCGAGCAGCGCCGCGGGATCCACCACCACGCCGTTCCCGATAATGGCCAGCACGCCTGGCCGCAGCACGCCGCTGGGTATCAGCTTCAGGACGAACTTCTGCTCCCCGATGAAGACGGTGTGACCGGCGTTATGGCCGCCCTGATAGCGCGCTACTGCCTGGAATTTTTCCGACAGCAGATCGACAATTTTGCCTTTGCCTTCGTCGCCCCACTGCGCCCCGAGTACGATCAAATTACTCATGATTGCGGCGCCCCCGCCTCAAAACTCCCCGATTGTATCGCAGTCGTTGAACATCCTTCAGAATCATGAAGTTGCGCGAGGACTCCCGCGCCGCCTCCTATGTTACGCTTGGCACGATGCGGATGTGCGATGTCTTCCGCGCGCTGGGTCCGGACGTTTTTCATCACTTGGTGCGCGGTATCTCGATCGGCAAACTCAAAACTTATCAGGTCTATGAGCGCTTTAAGCTGCGCGCGCGCTTAGTCAAGTTGAACTCGGAATCGCTCCGCAAGGCAGAGCCGCGTTTCTGGGCGCGGATCGAAGCGGGTGAAGAAGAATTTGCCACCGACCTTTCGCAGGTGTTCCTTCTGTCGCATCTCGCGATGATCGTGGACGTGCTCAATTTTCTCGGCATCCCCAACGAGGAGGGATTCTTCGACAAGGAATTGAAACCCGAACAATACCTGACCGAGGGTTGGCAGCAGCGTGTCTTCCAGCAGTTCTCCGGCAAATATGGCCGCGAGATCCTGCTTTTTTATATCAATCATCTCGATTGGGAGCTCAACAAGACCGAGCAGGTTTTCGTGCCGGCGGCGTAAACATGACCGATCTGAAAGCCTTTCATGAGCAAGTGAAACGCGGTGATCTGGAGGCCGTGCGCGCGTCGGTGAGTGAGGATGCCTCGCTGCTTGATGCGCCCAACGAGAGCGGGCAGACTGCGTTTCTGCTCGCCAAATATTACGGGCAGGAGGACACGGCGAAATACCTGTTGAGCCTGGAACCGAAGCTGGACGTTTTCAACTGCTGCGTAGCCGGCCGCACCAGTGACGTGCTCGGAGAGGTGGATCGAGATCCATACGTCTTGCAGGCGCACTCGAGCGATGGCTGGACGCCGTTGCATCTGGCGGCTTTCTTCGGCCAGGCGGATCTCGCCAATGCGCTGCTCGATCGCGGGGCCGACGCCAACGCGCGCTCGACCAACGGAATGAAGAATACGCCGCTGCATGCGGCAGCCGCAGGCGGTAAAACGGAGTTGGTAGAGCTGCTTTTGAAACGCGGAGCAGACGCCAACGCGCGCCAGGAAGGCGGTTTCACAGCTTTGCATTCGGCGGCCCAGGCGGGCAACCGCGATATGGTGGCCGTGCTGCTGGCTCACGGCGCGGATGTCAACGCGCGCGCCGCTAATAATCAATCACCGCTGGATCTGGCTCTCACCAAGGGCCGGGCGGAGGTCGCAGCGCTGCTCGAAGAGCTAGGGGCGAAGCTGCAGTAGCCGATGGTGGAAACCAAACTCGAGGAATTGCGCCGCGCCACACTGGCCGCCTTCGCGTCCGCAATTTCGCTGGAACAACTCGAAGAGTCGCGTGTCGGGGCGCTGGGCCGCAAGGGCACTCTCGCGCAGATCAGCAGGGATTTCGGGAAGCTCGCGCCCGAGGAGCGCGCGCGTGTTGGCAAGCTGCTCAATTCGGTCAAGCAAGATCTTGAAAGCGAGTACGAAGATAAGAAACGGCGCTTCGAACAAGCTGAGCTGAGCGAGCGCTTGGCGAACGAATGGATCGACGTGACGCTGCCTGCCCCCGGCGTGCGCCCCGGAAGCCTGCATCCCATCACGCAGCTTCAAAACGAAATCGAAGATCTGTTCACTTCGCTTGGATTCGCCGTTCTCTACGGCCCGGAGGTAGAAACCGAAGAGCACAATTTCGACGCGCTCAACATCCCGCCGGCGCATCCTGCGCGCGACATGCAGGACACGTTCTGGCTATCGGATGGCAACCTTTTGCGCACTCACACTTCCCCCGTGCAGGTGCGCGGCATGCGAACACTCGGACCGCCGCTGCGCATGATCGCCCCGGGCCGCACCTTCCGCAACGAAGAAGTCGATGCCTCGCACGAGCACACGTTCTATCAACTCGAAGGCATGATGGTCGATCGCGAAGTCTCGGTCGCGAATCTGATCTATTTCATGAAGACCCTGCTCGGCTCCATCTTCCACCGCGCCGATCTCCCCGTCCGCCTCCGCCCCGGCTACTTCCCCTTCGTCGAACCCGGCTTCGAGCTCGACATCCGCTGCCTTATCTGCGATGGCATCGGCTGCTCGGTCTGCAAGCAGAGCGGTTGGGTCGAGTTGCTACCCTGCGGTTTGGTGCATCCCAACGTTCTGCGCATGAGTGGAATTGATCCGGAAGAGTGGTCCGGCTTTGCCTTCGGACTCGGCCTTACGCGCTTAGCCATGATGCGCTATGAGATCGACGACATCCGCCTGCTGCAAAGCGGCGACCTCCGCTTCCTGACGCAGTTTTGATCGGACTCGATGAAGTTCTCCTATCGATGGCTCGCTGAACTTGTCCCCGGCCTTGCGAACGGTCCGCCCGCGCCGCGTGACCTTGAACAGCTCATCACCATACGCACGGCCGAATGCGAAGGCATCGAGCAGGTCGAATCCGACTGGATCATCGACATCGATAACAAGAGCCTCACGCATCGCCCCGATCTCTGGGGCCACATCGGCATGGCGCGCGAAGTCGCCGCCATCACGGAACGCGCCCTGCAGGATCCGGTCAAGCTGGATTTGCTGCCCGCAGGCGAATCGCCCGTTCGCGTCGAAATCGAGGATTACGCGCTTTGCCCGCGCTACAGTGCGTTACTGCTTGAAAATCTCGTAGTCAATCCAGCCGAACAGTGGATGCAAGCGCGCTTGGAAAGGATTGGTCTCAACTCGATCAACAACATAGTCGACGTAACCAACTACGTGCTCGCCGAGCTCCCTCAACCCATGCATGCATTCGATGCCGATAAGCTCACCGGCGACACCATCTATGTTCGGCTCGCCCGTCCCGGCGAGCGGTTGCGCGCGTTGAACGATGAGACCTACGACCTGAGCCCCGAAGATCTGGTCATCGCAGACGGCTCCGGCCCCATCGCGCTCGCCGGCGTCAAAGGAGGCGCCGATACCGCCATCTCCGAATCGACTACGCGCGTCGTTCTTGAAAGCGCCAACTTCAACGCGACTCGCGTGCGCCTCACTTCCGCGCGCTATAAGCTGCGAACGGACGCCTCGGTGCGTTTCGAGAAAGCGCTCGATCCCCAAAACACTGTGCGTGGCCTCGCCCGCGCGCTTGAGCTTCTAGCAACTGCTCGCCCGCTTGGCGGAGTCGCGGATAACCACGGCCCCGTGAAAGGTATTCCGCTGATCGTCCTGCCAAGTGAGCTCGTCACCCGCAAACTCGGCATCGAAGTCCCCCCACAGCGAATCTCCGAAATCCTGCGGGCGCTCGGCTTCACTGTGGAAGAATCCGCGCCCGGCACGCTCACCGTTACTGTCCCAACTTGGCGCGCGACCAAAGATATATCGCTCAAAGACGACTTAGTCGAAGAGATCGGCCGCATGATCGGCTATGACCACATCACGCCCGTCGCGCCGCTTGCCGCCTGCGTGGTTCCACCGGCAAATCTCATGCGTGCCTTTCTGCGCCAGGCCCGGAATCAGCTTGCCGCGCAAGGTTTCACCGAGGTCTATAACTATTCGTTCGTGAACCAGGCGAATGTCGAGCGCTTTTCGTTGAACATCTCCGAGCACGTCGCCGTGAAGAACCCAATCGCAAGCGAGTTAACCCATCTACGGTGCAGTTTGCTGCCGGGTCTGTTCAGGAACATTGTCGATAACGTCCGCCACTATCCGTCTTTCCGCATCTTCGAAATCGGCAACGAGATTCATCCCAAAGCGGCCGGTTTGCCGGACGAAGTTACTCACGCCGTGGCTGCCATTTACGATGCGCACGGAGACGAGCAGGATTTTTTTGAGCTCAAGCGTGTCCTCGAATGCGTTTTTTCCGGCGCGCGACTTACTGCTGCCGAGCCGCGCCCCTATGAGCACCCGGCCCGCACTGCGGAAATTCACTGGTGCGACTCTGTTGTCGGCCGCATCTTTGAGCTACATCCCTTGCTGCTGCAGCAGGAAGGCTTGGAAGGACGCGCCGTTCTCTTCGATGTCAACCTGGATCTCGCCCAGGAGCTCGCCGCGAAGCGCGTCCTTAAATACACCGCGGTCCGAAAATATCCCACCAGCGGCTTCGATCTCTCGGTAGTGAGCGACGCGCGCACGCCCGTCGAAAAGATTCAGGATGCGCTGGCGCGATTGGCCGGTTCGGATCTCGCAGCGATCGAGTTCATCCGCCAATATGACGGCCCTCCTCTGCCGCCCGGGCAAAAGAGCGTTTCCTATCACCTCGAAGCCGGCGCGCTCGATCACACCTTGAGCGCTGACGAAGTCACCGAGATCCGCAATCGCATTATTGAAGGCATGCGCGCGCTCGGCTACGAGCTGCGCGTCTGACCCCTTTACAGCACCAACTCCGGCCTCTGCCGTATCTCTAAACACCCTTTCCCCGTCGGCAGCACCTTGCCTGGATTCAAGGCGCATCCCGGATCGAACAGCGCCTTGAATCGTTTCATCAGCTCCAGGGTCTCATCGGAAAACAGATGCGGCATAATCTCCATCTTCTCCATGCCCACGCCATGCTCGCCGGTGATCGAGCCGCCCACGGAGATGCAGAACTCCAGGATCTCCTCGCCCGCCATTTGCGCGCGCTTCAGATCGCCGGGTTTGCGCGGATCGAACGGCAGGATGGGATGCATGTTCCCGTCGCCGGCGTGAAACACGTTGCTGATCGCAATTCCGTGCTTTTTCCCGATCTCATCGATGGCGCGTAGCGTTCGCGCAATCTGGGTGCGCGGCACCACGCCGTCCTGCACATAATAGGTGGGGCTGACCCGTCCAATGGCACCGAATGCATTCTTGCGGCCTTTCCAAAGCAGCTCGCGTTCGGCATTCGTTTTCGCTACGCGCACCTCGCGTGCCCCACAAGCGCGGCAAACCTCTGCGATTTCCTCGGCCTGCTCCTCGACCGCCTCAGTCAAACCTTCCAGCTCGATCAGCAACACGGCGGCAGCGTCCAGCGGATAACCCGCGTGCGTGGCGGCTTCCACCATGCGCAGCATGGGCCCATCCAGCATCTCGAGCGCCACGGGTGTGATTCCACGCGCGGTCAGTGCGCCTACGGTATTGCCGGCCTCGTCATTCGAGTTGTAGATCGCCAGCATTGTCTTCACGGCTTCGGGCATGCGCATCAGGCGAACGCCGATCTTGGTGACCAACACCAGGGTGCCTTCCGAGCCGGTGAGCAGGCCCACCAGGTCGTATCCGGGCGCATCGGGTTCCTTGCCGCCGGCCTCGAACACTGTGCCATCCGGCAGCACCGCTTGCAGGCTCAAAACGTGATTCGTGGTGACGCCGTAGGCGAGAGTGTGCGGACCGCCCGCGTTCTCCGCCACGTTTCCGCCGATGGTGCAGGCGCGCTGGCTCGACGGATCGGGCGCATAGAAATATCCGAACGGTTGAACCGCCAGCGTAATGTCCAGGTTCACCACACCGGGCTGCACGACTGCGCGTTCATTCGGAATGTCGATTTCGAGAATGCGGTTCATGCGCGCAAAGGAGACGATCATGCCACCTGCGCGGGCGATCGCTCCTCCGCTCAAGCCAGTACCCGCGCCGCGGCCCACGATCGCCAGATTGTGCTCACGGGCCAGTTTCACCAGCGTCACCACATCTTCTGTAGTGCGCGGAAAGACCACAACGTCGGGCAGCGATTTATCTACGCCGCCG
>DATJUG010000034.1:0-15030 GCA_035502635.1 Bryobacteraceae bacterium | reverse complement strand
CATGGCCTTGCGGAGCATGCGCATCATGGTCGGATTGTGGGTGCCGCCGCCGGAGACGAAGATCTCGTCGACGCGCATCTCGGGGAGCACGAAATTGCGCACCGCTGCCGCAATACTTTCGGCGGTCAGCGCGGTGGCCGTTGCGATCAAATCCTCGCTGCTGAGCTCTGTATCGAGGAGCTTGGAGACAAACTCCGAGCCGTACTGCTCACGACCGGCGGTTTTGGGCGGCTTGGCGCGAAAGTATTTGTCGCGCAGCAGCTTGGCCAGCAGCTTCGGATCGAGATCGCCGGTCGCCGCAATGGCGCCGTCGCGGTCATACGTCTGGCGTCCCTGCGTGATGCGGCTGACCAGTTGATCGATGACCATGTTGCCGGGACCCGTATCGAAGGCGATGACACGGTCGGTGTTGGTGTTGGGCGGGATCGCGGTCAAGTTGGCGATGCCGCCAATGTTCACCGCGACGCGCCCGCGACCGCGATGCCGCATCAGCATGTAATCGAGGTAAGGCACCAGCGGCGCACCCTTGCCGCCGGCGGCCATATCGCGCTCACGGAAATTCGAAATAACATCGATACCCGTGCGTTCGCTGATGATGCTCGATTCGCCGATCTGCATCGTGCTGGCGACTTTCTTCCCGAGATACTGGGTTCCTTGTCCCTCGTGGAAAATGGTCTGGCCGTGACAGCCGATCAGCTTGATGGTGTCAAGCGGAATCTGCGCACGCTCAGCCGTTTCCTCGAGAGCCTCGGCATATAATTCACCGAGGAGGAAGTTCAGCCGCGATATATCGCCCGTGAAAGCGTTCGTATTCGACATCGCGAGAAGCGCTTCACGGATCTTTCTTGGATAAGGGACCGAATGACTCGTCAGGACGTTTATTTTCGCCCTGAAGCCCGAACCGGTGATATCGATGATCGCTACATCGATGCCGTCGAGCGAAGTCCCGCTCATGATACCTGCTATTCTCATGTCTTTAGCAACTCTTGCTGCAAATCTTGCAGTATCTGCAAAGCTTCAACCGGCCGTAGATCGTTGATATCCAACGCCCGGATCCGATCGGCGAGCCCCTGATTCATGGGCTCGAAAAGTCTAATCTGAAGGGGCGCGTTAGCGTCGCCCGGGGCCAACTCCTCAGTCACGGAGTGTTCCCTTACTTCATGATGCAACAAAACTGACCTCGCGCGCTCGATTACTCGCAGGGGTAAACCGGCCAGACGGGCCACTTCGATGCCATAGCTGCGGTCTGCGGGGCCTGGTTGTACCTTTCTTATGAATAAGATACGGTCATCCGACTCTTTTACGGCGACGTGTAAATTTCTTACACCAGAAAGTTGATCAGCCAGGTCTGTGAGCTCGTGATAGTGCGTGGCGAACAAAGTTTTGCCCTTAATGCGGTCATGAATGTACTCGACGACGGCCCAAGCCAAGGCTAAACCGTCGTAGGTTGAGGTGCCGCGGCCAATCTCGTCGAGCACTATAAAGCTGTTAGACGTAGCAGTGTTGAGAATTGCAGCGGCTTCCGTCATCTCGACCATGAAGGTGGAGCGGCCACGCGCCAGGTTATCGGCGGCCCCGATCCTGGTAAAAACACGGTCAACGATGGGCAGGATGGCGGCGTCGGCGGGCACGAAGGAGCCCATCTGCGCCAGGATGAGGATGAGCGCCGCCTGGCGAAGATAGGTAGACTTCCCACCCATGTTGGGGCCGGTGATCACGCCGATGTATTCGTGGGAGGAATGGAGGTAAAGATCGTTCGGGATGAAGCGCACGGCATCGCGCTCGGTTAATTTTTCGATCACGGGGTGACGCCCGGCGTCAATGCGCATTTCGCCTGAATCGGAGAAGCGCGGGCGCTTGTAGCGATTTTCCACAGCGACTTGGGCGAGGTTGGCGGCGACATCGAGTTCAGCGATGGCGGCGGCGGCCGACTTGATGCGGTCGGCGTGTGAGGCGGCGAAGGCACGCACGTGTTGAAAAATTTCTCGCTCAAGAGCCAGGATTTTTTCTTCCGCCGAAAGGACTTTGGCTTCGAGTTCCTTCAGCTCGGGCGTGGTGAAGCGCTCGGCGTTGGCCAAAGTTTGTTTGCGCTCGTAATCGGCGGGCGCAAGCTGCAGGTTGGCTTTGGAGATCTCGATGTAGTAGCCGAAGACGTTGTTGAAGCGGACCTTGAGCGATTGGATGCCGGTGCGGGAGCGCTCGCGGGATTCGATGGCGGCGATGAACTGGCGGCTGTTGCGGCTGATGTTGCGCAGTTCATCGAGCTCGGGGTTGAAACCGTCGCGAATGGTTCCGCCGTCGGCCAGAGTAACGGGCGGCTCGTCCGAGATGGCGGCGAGGATCTTGTCGCGGACTTCGGCGACGAGGTCGAGTTCGCAGCGGAGGCCGGGAGTTTCGAAGGCTGCGGCTAGTTCTGCGATCTTGGGCAATTGCGCGAGTGAGCGGCCGAGCGCGAGCAGCTCTCGTGGGCCAGCGGCCCCGAGAGTCACTTTGGCGAGCAGGCGCTCGAGGTCCTGGATCGAGCCTAAGGCTTTTCGCAGATCTGCGCGGAGGATCACTTTGGAGCTGAGCTCGGCGACGGAGTCGAGCCGGGCCTCGATCTCGGCTTGATTGCAGGAGGGATTGAGCAATCTGCGGCGGAGCAGACGGCCGCCCATACCGGTGCAGGTCTTGTCGAGGACGTGGATGAGAGTGGCGTCGCGGGTCTCGCCTGCGAACAGCGGCTCGACCAGTTCCAGGTTGCGAACGGTTGCGGCGTCGAGTACAAGATGGTCCTGGCGCTGATAAAACGCGGGACGGTTCAAATGTTCGAGAGCCGATTTCTGAGTTTCACGCAGATAGTGGAGCACGGCGCCGGCAGCAGCGACCGCGAGCGGTTTGTCGGCGAGGCCGCAGCCATCGAGAGAGAGCAAGCGGAAGTTTTCGAGGATCTGGCGGCCGGCGTAATCGCCGCCGAAGACCCAGGCGTCGAGCGGCGTTTCCAGGCAGGATGCGCCGACTGGCTGGCCTTCCGGATGCAGCACTTCGCGGATGTTCAGCGTTTCGAGAGACGGGAGCAGTTCTTCGTTACGCAGCTCGGTGGTGCGGAACTCGCCCGTCGAGAGGTCGGCGTACGCGAGGCCGCTGCGGCCAGCCTTGCTGAGTACTGCCGCCAGATAGTTATTTTCGTGCGAGCGGAGGAGGTTCGAATCTGTGGCGGTGCCGGGCGTGACGATGCGCGTGATTTCGCGGCGGACCAGCTTTTTGCCGGGGCCGGCTTCTTCCATTTGCTCGCAGATGGCGACGCGGTAGCCGCGCTGAATCAGGCGAGTGATGTAACCGTCGGCGGCATGATAGGGCACGCCGCACATGGGGACCGGCTCGCCGCGTTCCTTGTTGCGCGCGGTTAAGGTGATTTCGAGTTCGCGGGAGGCGGTGATGGCGTCCTCGTAGAAGAGCTCGTAGAAATCGCCGAGGCGGAAGAGCAGGAGAGCGCCGGGAACTTGTTGTTTTGCGGTGTGATACTGCCGCATCAGCGGCGTGCTGGGTTCACCGGAGGACGTAAGTTACATAGTAGCGAATTTCGAGTGATGCTAGTGATGCTAAGGTAGAGGCATCATGGGCATCAGAACCACTGTGACGCTGGATGAGGACGTTTTGAATCGAGTAAAGGATGAAAGCAAGGCGAGCGGGCGGTCGTTTCGGGAGACATTGAATGAGCTGGTGAGGGACGGACTGGCCTCGAAGGCAGACGCGCGCCAGCGCAGGCGTCAATTTCGCGTCGATCCGGTACCGATGGATGTTCCGCGGCCGGAGGGAATCAACTACGACTGCACCGAGCAGCTGTTGGAGTATCTAGACGGTCCGGGACACAAGTGATTCTTCTTGATGTGAACATCCTGATTTACGCAAGCGATCCGATTTCGCGGCAACAAGCGTCAGCGCTCTCGTGGTTGGAAGCGCTATTCGGAAGCTCGGGAAGGATTGGATTTCCTTGGCCCACGATCTGGGCCTTCTTGCGCATCACGACAGATAGACGGATGAGCACGCGGCCGAGAACCATGGCGAGCGCCATTGAGCGAGTTCGAGAATGGATACAGCAGCCTGAAGTCGAGATTGTCCAACCGGGCTCACGTCATTTCGAGATTTTGCAACGCATCGTTCTCGAATGCGAAGTGACCGGTCCTTTGATGAGCGACGCGGTGCTTGCGGCGCTAGCGATCGAACATGGCGCGACGCTTGCGTCGACCGATCGGGACTTCAGCCGCTTTCCGAGTCTAAAGTGGGTGAATCCCCTCGATGAGGGATAGCGCTAGGCGTACAGTCCGCGCTTCTTGATGGCGTAGGCGACGCGGTCGAGGGCGAGCATGTAGGCGGCGGTGCGGTTGTGCACCTTGTGCTTTTCGGCGTAGCTGGTGACGTCGTTGAAGCTGGCGACCATGATCTCTTCCAGGCGGGTATTCACGTCATTTTCGTTCCAGAAATAGCCCTGCCGGTCCTGCACCCATTCGAAATAGGAGACGGTGACGCCGCCGGCGTTGGCCAGAATATCCGGGATAACGAAGACTTTCTTGTCGTGGAGAATCGAATCGGCGAGGAAGGTGGTGGGGCCATTGGCGCCTTCACAGAGAATTTTGGCCCGGATACGGTCGGCATTGTGGGAGGTGATTACGTTTTCGCGGGCGGCGGGAATGAGGACTTCGCAGGGCAGCAGGAGGGCCTCTTCCTTGTCCACGTCCTCGGCTTCCGGGAAGCCCCGAATGGAGCCGGTGTCGCGGCGGAAATTCATGAGGGCTTCGATATCGAGTCCGTGGCGGTTGTAGACCGCGCCATCGTATTCGACGATGCAGATGATCTTGAAGCCTTTGAGGGTCATGAGCCGCGCGGCCATGCCGCCGACATTGCCGAAGCCCTGGATGATGACACGCGTGTTCTCAGGCGCGAGGCCGAACCGCTTTAAGGCCTCGATGGTAACGAACATGCACCCGCGACCCGTGGCTTCCGGGCGGCCGCGGGAGCCGCCGAGCTCCAGCGGTTTGCCGGTCACGACGGCGGTGACGGTGTGGCGCTTGTGCATGGAATAGGTGTCCATGATCCAGGCCATGGTCTGTTCATTGGTGTTCACGTCGGGCGCGGGCACGTCGCGCTCGGGTCCAATGAACTCGCAAATCTCCGCGGTGTAGCGGCGGGTGATGCGCTCAAGCTCGCTTTCGCTCAACAGTTGCGGCTCACAGATGACGCCGCCCTTGCCGCCGCCGAAGGGAATGTTGACAACGGCGCACTTCCAAGTCATCCAGGCGGCGAGCGCACGTACTTCGTCGAGCGAAACGTCGGGTGCAAAACGGATGCCGCCCTTGGCGGGCCCCCTGGCGATGGAATGCTGCACGCGATAACCGGTGAACACTTCGACGCGGCCGTCATCGAGCACCACTGGAATGTTTACGGTAAGCTCCATGGTGGGCAGCCGCAATACCTTGCGGATTCCGTCGTCCAGCTTGAGCAATTCCGCAGCTTCATCGAAACGGTGGGCGGCGGATTCCCAGGGATTTACTTCCAGCTCGACAGACGGGGTCGCTTCCAACAACATGGCGGAGGTTCTCCTGAAGATGTCCGGGCTCTCCGGCGGGCGTTGGTCCTCTTGCTTCGCGGGAAAAGGTGCTGCGCCGGCGCTGGGCATCAATCACTACACTGTCATGAGTGACGTGCGGTTGCAAGCGCGGGTTCTGAAGATTTGCGCGGCACGCCGGGCGCGGGAACCAGAGTGAACGAAGACTCCCGATATTGCGTCTTTACTAATTAAGATCGCGCACAACGGGCACCCATGCGCTAAAGCGAAGACTCCCTGTGCGCTCGGATGGTCTGACAAAGGACGAATATGACACCAGATGAACGCAGAATGCTGGAGGATTTGGCCACTAAGTTCGCGCAAACCCCCGCACCGCCAAAAGATGCAGAAGCGGAGGATTTTATTCGCCAACGGATCGGCTCGCGTCCGGACGCGTTGTACCTGATGACGCAGACGGTACTGATCCAAAACCTCGCGCTGCAGCAGGCGCAGCAGCAGCTACATGATTTGCGTTCCGCGCAACCGGCGGCCATAGGGTCTTCGGGGAGCTTTCTGGGCGGCGGGCAACAGGGACCGTCTCGGGGTACGAGCGGATACGCGGGGCAGCAGCAGTACTCTGCGCCTCCTCCGCCTCAGTACGCGCCCGCTCCGCAATATGCCCCTGCGCCGGGCTCGGGAGCGCCCAGCTTCCTTCGAGGCGCAGCTCAAACGGCAGCAGGGGTGGCGGCCGGCGCATTAGCATTTGAAGGCATCCAGGCGCTTTTCTCACACCCCGGGTACGGCGGCGGTGGCGGGTTCTTCGGCGGGGGCGGCGGAGGTTATGGCGGCGGCGCGCCGGTGGAAGAGACGGTAGTGAATAACTATTACGATCAACCGCAACAGGATGATTACCGCGCGGACGATCAGGGCAGCTACGACAACTCGGCTAACGACGACTCCGGCAATTATGACGATTCTGGCAATTACGACGATTCCGGCAACTACGATAGCGGGGATGGCGGCGGGTTCGATAGCGGCGGCGGCGATAACTTCGTTTAGCCGGTTGCCGGCTCGCTAGTCGTGGCCATGTTTTGCACCTGGTGGTCCAGGTAATTGTTTCGGCTTTCGGTGATTACCCTGCGGGCTTCGGGCGGCCCTTTCCATCCGTCGATGGTCGTTTTGGCGCCTTGCAGTTCCTTGTAGATGGAGAAGAAATATTCGATCTCCCTGCGGATGTGGGGGAACACCTGATCGATGGTGTGAATACTCTCGAAGCGCGGATTGCGATTGGGCACGGCCAGGACTTTTTGGTCATGCTCTTTTTGATCGATCATGTTCAGCAGTCCCACGGGGCGGACATCCATTAAGCAGCCCGTGAAGCTGGGCTCATCGACCAGTACCAGGACGTCCAGCGGATCGCCGTCGGCGGCGAGAGTGCCGGGAATGAAGCCATAGTCGCCCGGATAGTGCATGGGCGAATACAGCGCGCGATCCAGCCGGAAGACACCCAATTTACCGTCGTATTCGTACTTGTTGGCGGAGTTCTTGGGGATCTCGATGATGGCTCGAACCACTTCCGGGGAATCCGGACCCGGATCGATGTCATAGAGTTTCACGGGTTCACTCTAGCAGAGTGATCGGTGAACCAGGGAAGCAGTGGAGTTAGCCCTCGGATGCCACGGGGGCGGCCAAGGATCAGATCGCGGAACTCGTTGATTAGTGCCTTGTGGTGGGCGAGGCAGAAGGCGGATGTAGGCCTGGCGCCAATGTGCCGGGTCTGCTTACAATCTTCATTTCTTGATTGCTGGTGTTGAAATTTTGGGTGAGCGTGGTGCTTGGTGCTCCGGGGATAGGCGCGTATAAGGTATTGGCTGTCTCAAGGGTGATGTATAGGCTTTCGGCGCATGCTGGTATGGTCGCAACCGGGGTTAGGGGCTGGTCGGCTTTGTAGGTGAAGGTCCCGGCTCCCGAGGAAAGCAGTGAGTATTCGCCGTTATAAGGTCCGACCAGATTCATCTCGCAGCCGATGATTGGCGCTAAGTTATCTGCCCCGTGGGATGTGATGGATTTGGTAACGTTGGCGAGCGTCTTGCCGGTGGCGTCGATGACAGTGTAGGTGGCTCCGGTGATGTTGCCTTTGTTATCGTTTTGCAGGGCAATTGAGAGTTTATAGCCGCTGGGGAGCTTCTTGCTTGGGATGGAAAAGAGGTTGTAGTTGTCGTTGAACAGATTGTCTCCATTTACGGGCCAGTTTTCGATGGTGGCTGAAAGTTCGCTGCCGTCCAGAGTAAAGACATATTGCTGCCAGGCGCTTTTCTCGTTTTTCGGCGAATAGGCATTGAGCTGGAGAGAGAAGCCCTGGGAGGAGGCAGAGGTTGACTGGCAAACGATGTCCTGCGTGATGTTGATGGTGACCGTTAGGCCGGTGATGTTTTGGCAATTACTCCCGAGGATGTAATTGGAGTTACTGCCGATGTTCGTTCCGGCTATTCTTTGCCAGTCGTGATAGAGGTGATCGCCAGTGCCGCGGTAGAAGATTTCGAGGCGGCCGTCGGCATTCTGGCCTACGACTACCTGATTGGCGGCGGCGTTATTGGGGAAGGCGGTTTCGCCGTTCCAAGCGTTTGTGTTGGCCGCGGTCTGCCAATTGTGGTTGAGGTGACTTTCGAGCCCGCGATAGAAGATTTCGAGACGGCCGTCGGCATTCTGGCCTACGACTACCTGATTGGCGGCGGCGTTATTGGGGAAGGCGGTTTCGCCATTCCAGTTTGTGGAGTTGGGGGCGGTTTGCCAGTTGTGGTAGAGGTGATTTTCGATGCCGCGGTAGAAGATTTCGAGGCGGCCGTCCTGGTTCTGGCCAACTTCGACTTCGTTGGCTTTTGCGCCAGGGAACGCTGTCTCACCTTTCCATGTGGTGGCGCCGGGGGCGGTTTGCCAGTTGTGATAGAGGGTGGTGTTGGTGCCGACGTAGAACATTTCGAGGCGGCCGTCGGCGTTGCGGGCGACGGCGATTTGCAGGGCGCTATCTCCGCTGAAGGCGGTTTCGCCTTTCCACTTGGTGGAGTTCGGGGTGAGCTGCCAGTTGTGATAGAGATGATTTTCGGTACCGCGGTAGAAGATCTCGAGACGGCCGTCGGCGTTTTGGGCGACGCGGACTTCGTTGGCTTTAGCGCCAGGAAAGGCGGTTTCACCGGCCCAGCTGGTTGAGTTTGGGGCGGTCTGCCAGTTGTGGTAGAGGGTGTTGTTGGTGCCGACGTAGAAGATTTCGAGGCGGCCATCGGCGTTGCGGGCGACGGCGATTTGGTTGGCGCTGTCGCCGGCAAAGGCTGTTTCGTCGGACCAGAACAGGCCGTTCGGGGTGAGCTGCCATTTGTGGTAGAGATGATTTCCGGTGCCGGCGTAGAAGAGTTCGAGACGGCCGTCGGCGTTCTGGGCGATGGCTAGGTCGATGGCGGAGCCGCCGAGGGGGAACTCGCCGTGCCAGCCGGGTTCGGGAGCGGCTTCAGGTAGTGCTTGCTTGACCGGTTGGGACTCAAGGACAGAAATGGTTTTCATGGCTGGTAAGTGACGGGATAGGGTGGAGCGTTACAGGGAGGGATGAAGTTCGTGGCCGGCGTAGAAAACGGCTCACGCTTCCATGCCGGAATCAGACGGCTGCATGCGAAACTCTGAATGATGCCGGGAAAGGTGCGCTGGGGAGTGCTGGGAGTGGCCGCGATCGCCACGAAGAAAGTGATTCCCGGCATGCAGAAGTGCGAGCGGGCGGAAGTGACGGCAATTGCGTCGCGGGAGCTGAGCCGTGCTCGGGAAGCGGCGGACCGGCTGGGCATTGAGAAAGCCTACGGGTCTTACGAAGAGCTGCTGGCGGATGCGGATGTGGATGCAATTTACAATCCGCTTCCCAATCATCTGCACGTGCCGTGGACGGCGAAAGCGGCGGAAGCCGGCAAGCACGTGCTGTGCGAAAAGCCAATTGCGCTGTCGGCAGAAGAAGCGGCCACGCTCATTCCGGTGCGGGAGCGGACGGGCGTCAAGATCGGCGAAGCGTTCATGGTGCGGACTCATCCGCAATGGCTTCGCGCGGGAGAGATTGTGCGGAGCGGCGGGATTGGCGAGCTGCGCGCGATCGTGAGCGAGTTCAGCTACTTCAATCGCGATGCCGGAAACATTCGGAATGTTCGGGAATACGGCGGCGGCGCCATGATGGATATCGGTTGTTATCCGATCACGATGTCGCGGTTCTTTTTCGAGCGCGAGCCCGCGCGCGTCAGCGCTTTGATCGATCGCGATCCTGAGATGAGGATCGACCGGCTCAGCTCGGCGCTGCTCGATTTCGATACGGGGCATGCGCTGTTCACCTGCAGCACGCAAATGGTTCCGTTCCAGCGGATGCAGGTGTTCGGGACCAGAGGACGGATTGAGCTGGAGATTCCGTACAATATTCCGACGGACCGGCCGAGCCGAATATTTATCGACGATGGTTCTCAACTGGCGGGTCGCAGCGCACGGGTGGAAGAGTTTCCCATTTGCGATCAATACACCACTCAGGGCGATGCGTTCTCAAAGGCTATTCAGGAGGACGGGGAAGTTCCGGTTACGCTCGAAGACGCGGTGGCGAATATGAGGGTGATTGAGGCGGTGCTGCGAGCGGGACGGAGCGGGACGTGGGAAAGGCCGTGAAGTCCGCCTGTCTGTTCTTCCTTACTCTGGTTGCGCTGCCACTTTGTGGAGCAACTTATAAGGTTGGGGAAACCACGAGGCAGTTTCCCGGCAATGCTGATACGAATTGGAGAGAAGCTGCGACGCATGCGCTAGTAACAGTGATCTGGTACCCGGCTGGCGCGGCTGCGAACGAGAGGCCGCAGTTGCTGGGCGATCTGTTCAATGCTGGCACATGGGCCGAGAACGCGCAGATGGCTGCAGAACCGGCGAAGTTCCCGCTGATCCTGCTCTCGCATGGAACAGGCGGTAGCGCGCTGCAATTCGGATGGCTCGGGCCGGTGCTGGCGGCGCACGGGTTCATTATCGCGGCTGTGAATCATCCGGGCAATAATGCTACGGAGGATTACACGCCAGCGGGATTTACTTTATGGTGGGAACGCGCTAAGGATATTTTCACAGTGCTAGATCGGATGCTGGCGGATCCGCAATTCGGGCCGCGGATTGATGCGAAGCGCATCGGCGCGGGTGGTTTCTCGCTGGGCGGCTACACCATGATGGAATTGGCGGGCGCGACGACCAACTTGGTCAGCTTCCGAAATGGGTGCGCCACTCCAATGAATTTGTGCGACGGGCCACCGGAGTTTCCGGATCTGCCGGCGCGAGTGCAGCAAGCCATGAAGACGGATCCGAGCATTCAGGCTTCATTGAGTCATTCGAGCGATTCTTATCGCGAATTGCGGATCAGGGCGGTGTTTGCTGTCGCGCCTGCGATTGCGGTGGCGTTGAATCCGAAATCGGTTTCGCAAATCAGCGTTCCGGTCGAACTGGTGGTAGGAAGCAAGGATCCGATTGCGCCGCCCGCGGAGAATGCGCAATATCTGGCGAAGCTGATTCCCGGCGCGAAGCTGACCATTCTGCCGGGCGCGAGCCACTACACGTTTTTGGACGACTGCACGGAAGCGGGGCGTGCGAAACTGCCGCAATTGTGCGCCACGGAGTCGGCTGCCGAGCGGCGCGGGTACCATGAGCGGGTTGCGCAGATGGGGCTGGTCTTTTTTGAAAAGAACCTTCAGTGATTGTGCCGGGCGACCGCGGCTTCTTCACCCGCGCCCAGTTTCCTGGCGAAGAAATCGGCAGCGGCCTGGTAAGCCTGAACCCAGTGCTGGTACATGAGAAAGTCATGAATCTCATTCGGGATGATGAGCTCTTCGAATTCGACGTGCTGTTTGCGAAGCGCTTCGACCAACTCGACGGTTTGTGAGAATGCGACATTGCGGTCGTCGTCGCCATGAATGAGCAGGACTGGCGAGCGCCAGGTCTTGACGCTGGCCATGGGCGATGAATCAAACGCCAATTTTGCGGCATTGACGGCGACGGTGGGGTCCGAAGGCGGGCCGGTGCTGGGTTCGAGTTCGCTCCAATCATGCACGCCGTGAAAATCGACGCCCGCGGCGAACAGATCGGAAGCGCGCGCCAAGGCCAAGGCGGTCAGATAGCCGCCGTAAGAACCACCCCAGACGCCGATACGTTGCGGGTCTACATCGGAACGCGATTTCAGGTAGAGACCGGCGCCGATGACGTCGTTGAACTCGCTGGCGCCGGTCATTCCGTAATTGATGGCTTCGCGGAAGTTGAGGCCGTAACCGATACCGCTACGGTAATTCACCGACAGGACGACATACCCGTGATTCGCGAAATACTCATTGAGCGAATACGCGTTGGAGTAGTAGTACATGTAGTGAAAGCCGAGCAGCATCTCGCGCCGCGATCCGCCGTGGAAGAAGATCAGCGCGGGATGACGGCCGCTGCGATCGGGCGCTGAGGGCGGCAGGAAGAGCTGTCCATGGATTTGGAGGCCGTCCGCGGCTGTGATGAGGACGGGTAGCGGCTTCACGAGAGAAGCGGAGGGAAATTCCGCGGGCGTGGCGTCCGGCGCGAGCGCGAGCATTTTCCCATCAGACAGACGAAGCGCCGCATGGGCCTTCTGATTGTATGAGGATTCGAGGAATGCCAAGCTGGAGCCTTCGGCGAGAGGCGTGGGAGACCATTCGATGTTCTCGCCGCGAGTGACGAGCTGCGGGGATGCGTGGCCGGAGGGGTTGACGGACCAGAGGTGGCGACGGTCGATGTCGGAGATGTTCGAAGAATAGAAGATCGTTTTGCGATTGGCGGAGATGGCGACATGCTCTACTTCGCCTTCGCCGGGCGTGAGTTCGGCGGGACCGCTCCCTAACGGTCGCGGCTCGGAAGGGAGGCTGTAGAGATGGCACCAGCCGGTTTGCTCCCAGGGGAAGACGATGTGGTTGCCGTCGGCCCAGAAGATTTGATCTCTGGCGACGATGGGATGAAAAACGCTGCCAGGACCGGCTTCGGCTTGAAAGATCTGGCGCGCCGAGCCGGTTGTGAGGTCAGTGATACGAATGGACCAGGGCTCGCCTTCGCGATGCGGTCCGAACGATTGCTCGCGAGCTCGGGCGGGAATGCGCAGATAAGCGAGCCGGGCACCATCGGGAGACCAGACGGGCGAAATATCACGATCCACGCTCGCATCGAGATAGCGTAGCGTCTTGTCCGCAGGCGTATAGACGCCGATAAAGCTGTGGTCGCGACGGTCGCTGACGAATGCCAGGTGCGCGCCATCGGGCGACCAGCGCAGATCCTGCATCGGCCACTTCTGAATGACCGCCTCCGTTATGTGCTCGCCTTTGGGAGACGTGGTGAAGATCTGGCCTCCGCGCAGGAAAGCGATCAGACCGCCTTTGGGAGAGACCGCGGGCGCATGTCCCTCGGTCAGCTTCTTAGCTGGAGAACCGTCAAGCGCCACAATCCAGATTGCTTGCTCGGGTTTGCTGGTGCTGAGCGCGGGGTTCGGATTATCTTCGCCGTTTTCGAAATCTCCGCCGCGCGCGAAGAGCAAGTAACTGCCGTCGGGCGACCAGGCGAGCTCGTCGATGTCTTGTCCGTCGTCCTGATTGAAGGCGGTAACTTTGCGGCCCTTCCAATCGGGCGCCGCGGCAATCCAAACGTTGCGCTGACCCCGCTCGTTCATCAGCCACGCGACTTTTGCGCCGCTGGGTGCGGCCGTGAGCAGACTCGCGAAAGGCGCCGACATGACTTGTTCAATGGAGAACGATTGGGCGCCGCCGATTGCGGTCGAAGTAAGAATGACGAAATTGAAGGCCAGCAGACCGCAGGCACGGAGGAGAGCTTTCATGGCGATTTCTTATTTTGTCATTGCTGGCGGGGGTTCTTCCGGCCGCAGCGGGCGTGAACATATAATCTCCACTTGAACCCTTCACTCCCGGCTCTTCTTCTGATCTTTGCGGCGCCGCTTGTTTCGGGGGCGCAACCGTTTGACGTGATCATCCGCAACGGCCACATCATTGATGGAACCGGCTCGCCCTGGTATTCCGGCGACATCGCTATCTTGAACGGGCGGATTGTGCGGATCGGCTCACTCGAAAACACGCCCGCACGCCGCGTCATCAACGCGCGTGGCCTTACGATCGCGCCTGGCTTCATTGACATGCTCGGTCAATCCGAGGTCTCTATACTCGTTAACCCGCATCTTCCATCGAAGATCTTCCAGGGCATCACCACGGAGATAACCGGCGAAGGCAATTCGATAGCGCCTTTGGATGCGCGCATCCTCGCAGCCGATCGCTCCGGTTACGAGCATTACAAGATTACGCCCGATTGGACCAATTTCACTGAATACTTCGGCCGGCTTGAAAAGCAAGGCATGGGCATCAATCTTGCGAGCTATGTGGGCGCGACCCAGGTGCGCCGGATGGTTATCGGCGAGGAGAATCGCGCGACAACGGCTGCCGAGCTCGATCGCATGAAAGAGCTGGTACGCGATGCCATGCGGCAGGGCGCCGTTGGCCTCTCGACGGCGCTGCAATATGCGCCCGCACCGTATGCCTCCACTGAGGAGTTGGCGGCACTCGCGGGTGAAGCTGCGAAATTCGGCGGCATTTATGCCACTCACATGCGAAGTGAAGGCGACGCTATCGATCAGTCGCTCGATGAAGTTTTTCGCATCGGCCGCGAAGCCGGGATCCCGGTTGAGATCTGGCACCTGAAAGCTGCCGGCAAGCAGAACTGGGGACGCATGCCCGAGATCGTCTCGCGTATCGATCGCGCCCGAGCCTCGGGCGTCGATGTCGAAGCCGACACCTACGCCTACCCTGCCTGGTTCAACACGTTCTCGGCATTCGTTCCGCCTTGGGCGCATGAAGGCGGCGACACCAAGATGGTTGCGCGACTCAAGGATCCCGCCACGCGCGCTCGCATCAAGCACGAAATGGAAACCAGCACTGCCGGGTGGGACAACGAGTGGCTCGAAATTCCCGGCCCCGAAGCGATCCTTGTGTCAGTAGTCGAGAATCGCGAACTGCTTCCACTCCAAGGCAAGACCATCGCACAGATTGCGCAGACGGAACATAAGGATCCGATCGATACTATTTTCGATCTGCTGATTCAAGACCCAGAGATGTCGGTAGCGGTCTTCGCGATGTCCGAAAAAGACATCGCGTACGCGCTGAAGCAGCCCTGGGTCTCGGTCGACAACGATTCGCAAGGCACATCGCCTGACGGGCTGCTGGGCCAGGAACACCCGCATCCCCGCGCTTACGGCACCTTTCCACGCATTCTCCGCAAGTACGTGCGCGAGGAAAAGCTGCTGACGCTTCCAGACGCCGTTCGCAAGTTCAGCGCGCTGCCCGCGCAACGGATGCGCCTTACGGACCGCGGCGTCCTCAAACAAGGTATGTGGGCCGATATCGTAATCTTCGATCCCGAGACCATCCGCGACGTCGCGACCTTTGAAAATCCCAACCAGC
>DATJUG010000033.1:0-19943 GCA_035502635.1 Bryobacteraceae bacterium | reverse complement strand
CCTCCATTGTGCAAGATTCCCCACTGCTGCCTCCCGTAGGAGTCTGGCCCGTGTTTCAGTGCCAGTGTGGCCGTGTGCCCTCTCAGGCCGGCTACCGATCATCGCCTTGGTGGGCCGTTACCTCACCAACTAGCTAATCGGCCGCGGACTCCTCTTCCAGCGCATTGCTGCTTTCCCTTCACAGGCTTATGCGGTATTAGCCCCGGTTTCCCAGGGTTATCCCCCACTCGAAGGTAGATCATCCACGTGTTACTCACCCGTACGCCGCTGTACTCAGGGATTGCTCCCCTTTCTCGCTCGACTTGCATGTGTTAAGCGCGCCGCCAGCGTTGATTCTGAGCCGGGATCAAACTCTCGTTTGATCTGTTAGAGTAATTCACCTCACCTCGCGGCAAGGCGTAATCGCTCCGGCTTTTTACTCAAAAAGTCTGACGAATTACTTCATTGCGTCCAACCAGATTGTCAAACAACTGCGCAAGCCATCAAAACGAATACGAATTGCTTCGCAAAGTTAAATGGTTGCCGGCCTCGAAAGCCGTTTGAGCCGCGCTCGACCCACCCGCATTCGATTCGGGCAAGTAGCACTCAACTCAGAAAGTGTAGGGGATTTCACCCTGGATTCGGCAGCCCCGAGCGATATGGGGATCGAACATTTCTGCGATCCGCTTGAAACCGGCCCAGTCAGGCGACCGCTCCGATCTCTCACTCACTGCCGTCGGCGGCTTCATCAACCGCCTATCTGTTACCTTATCAAGCTGTCTTGACTGTTGCAAGCCTCGCGGTCACGTTAGCGCAGCTTGGTCCCAGCCCCGCCGCCTCTACTTTCGCATGAGGCGACTCACCCAGAATATCAGAGAGGGGGATGGGGTGCAAGGAAAAAGGACAAGAGCGGTGGAAAAGAGCAGCCGACACGGGGCAACTACCCGCCCGGACCTAGCGTGGAGACAGTGCCCGCCTCCTCGATGGTCGTTAGTGGTCCGCGATACTCCGGCAGTTCACCCCTAAATTGGTCCACAAAGTCTGGCGGAAGAATGACTCGACTCACATTGTCCAGCCCAAAGCCAAGCCCACCCATGACGCGCCATTCACGTTCCATATAGTAGTTCTGCTCGTGATCGTCGGCCAGCAGAGGGTCGAAGAACTTGAGATGAGCGAACACCATGCTGTCAAGATCCGCCAGTATACCGTCGAGTTGGCCGAGGAGAGCAACTGCTGGAGGCGTTCCAGGCGGAGATCGTCTGACGGTAACCTTTCCATCCATGGGCCATGCTTCCCGGTTTACTTTCAGGAATTCGCGAAATCCACTCTGAAGGGATTGGAGATCCTTGTACAGAACATCGAACTTCTCTCCCAACGAGCGTGAGCCGATACCGGGGCACGGCGGGGGTGCTGCATTTCGCGCGACATAGAAGACCGGAGATGCACCTCGCGCGACCAAATGCTTCTTCTTGAACGCAAGCCCGAACGGGCTGTACTTGTCCATGTGAATGGATAAGTGCTCTACGGGAATATCACAGAAACAAACCGCCGCTGCGCGAACCGAAGAGTTGCTGGTCACCGGCTTGCGCCTGTCCGCGTAAACTGTTCCGCCCGCTCCGAACTCCACACGGTAGCTCGCCCTCAGATAGCGAGTCCGCATGATCTCGAGTAGAAGGCCGAACCGATCTGCCGGGTTTAAATCTTTCCCGACAAAGTGCGTGAGCTCATCCGAAACGTAACCTTGTCCCATCGTATCCATGCTACTGAAAAACGTGGATAAGCGGACCATCTATGAAATCTGGTCATCTGACCACTTCCCTGCTATCTTGATCCTATGGAGAACCGGGTCATGACCGCCACCGAGTTCAAGGCCAAATGCCTATCGGTTCTGGATGAGGTGGAAAAGAATGGCAACACGGTAACCGTCACCAAGCGCGGCCGGCCCGTAGCAAAAGTGACACGCGCTCCGAAGCGGCGCTGGAAATCCCTTGAAGGCTCCTGGGCGGCCAAGGTTGAGATCGTAGGTGATATAGTCCACGGGGATCCTGAGATTTGGGAGATCGTGAGCGATCCGCACAGATTTGATTGACACCCCAGTTCCTGCTCGATACCCACGTTGTCATCCGCTGGCTCACCACGCCGCAGCGGCTGCCGAAAGACCAGCTTCGCATCATCCGAACGGAAATTGCCAGAGCTCGGCCTCTCGCGATTGCCGCAATTACGCTGCTTGAAATTGCTGCCCTTCTGACCGGAGGAAGGACGCGGTTCAAGACGGATCCCGGCGACCTGCTGCGTGAACTGGAGGGCAGCCCCACTTTCACCATTCTGCCGATCACTTTCCAAATCGCGGCCGAATTCGCGGCTCTCGGCCATCACCTCCGGGATCCTGCCGACCGCGCCATCGTCGCGACCGTCCGCGTACACCGTCTTCGGCTCCTCACCTCCGACGAACGCATCATCGAGTCGAAGCTTGTCCCCGTGGCCGACTAACTACGACCCGGCTTCTCGGATCCTGCCAGTCACTTCCCAAATCGCGGCCGAATTCACCGCCGTCGGCCACTATCTGTCCGATCCCGCTACACCGCTCACCTTCACCGCCTTCCGCTCATGACCTCGAAAGCTCGTTCGGTTCATCACTTAAGCTGCACTGCGCCACCAGCCGGCCCTCAACACCAGCATCAGACCCGCTAGCCCAGCCAGCAGCAGCGCCTTTGTGGAAGGCTCGGGAACGCCTGGCAAATAGGACATCCCGCTCGCGGAAACATAGGAAGTCCCCGTTGTCAGGGGCACCACGTAAAAATCCACCGAGCCGGTGAATCCGGATTTGGATTGATAGTTCGTGGAACACGGGTTCGATGCGCAGGGAGATTGCATTGTGTATCCTTCGGCATTCCCAGTTGCGCTAAGCAATCCGGCGAGGGAAATTGTCGCCCCGGGATAAGTCGTAAGAATGGCCGATTGATCAAGTGGGAATTGATCGGTTGGGGGAAAGCAGCCTTCAGCGTCTCCATCGCAAAGGGCCGCGCTTAAGTTCACGCTTGAGGCCGCCGAAGGTCCGCTCGCGGCAAATCCCATTCCAACTTCTTCCAGAACTGAACCAATATAGGCATTCGACGCAGTCAAGATAAATGGGGAAATGTCCATCTCAATGCTCAATTGAACAGGTGTCGTCGGCGACAGCGTGGGAGCAACCACCGTCAAGGTATCGGTCCACGTCAACGTGACGTACGTGCCTGCGCCTGTGCCGCTGCCAAGGGAATAGTTAGACGACGAGTCCTGAAGCCTTCCCAAGTTCGCGCTCGCGTCGACCGTCGCGGCGGCGCTAAAGTGCACTTGGTTCTGGCTAAACGACGAAGAAACAGCCAATTTCTTGGAGACCGATGATGAGTTCGCGAGCGTGCCGGAATCAAACATTTGGCTGATCGATTCGGCGCCTACGACCCCCACAGTCGAGTAATCAGACACGAGTATAAGGTTGCGCCCGCTACCCGCTCCGCACCGAGCCCTCCTGCACACGCAACGAATGCCGCCGTAAGCCAAATCTTTCTGAATCTCTGCGCCATGGGCCGCCCCTCTTCACGCGCGGTTATCACAATTTCGCCGAAGGCTTAGTCTACACCTCGATTCCTGCTAATTCCCAGCACCGGCAGAACGCGAGACTGGTTCTGCAAGCCCAGAAACGCGGGATTCGTGGTGGGGAGCACGCGGTGCGCCTGGGCGTCCCCTTGAGAGCCCAAGCTCCGGCGCAGGAATTGAATAACCGATTCGACCTCCCCAGAGCAGATCTCAGGATCGGCCCAACTAAGCTGAAGAATGTTCACGAAATGGACATAATACGGTAGAAGCTGATCGCGTAAATAAAGATCAAGAGATTAGTCGAACCACATCCAGGCGCTGCTCGGCAGCAAATCCAGAAAGCGGGCGTAGGTTGAAATGACGGGGTTTTGACTTTGCTGTAGTTGTGAAATGATTTGCGCTCGTTTTGCGTCCGGCTTGGCATCGAGCGCAAGGTAAACGGCGCGTCTGAAATGGACGATCCAAGCCGGCGATCCACTCGCATAGAGAGAGTTTGAGGACTGCAGGAACGACATGTAATGCAGGACGGCGCTGGTCCGCAGCACGGGATCTTTTAAGTATTCGATCAGGGCTTCGTAGAGAACGGCTCTTTCGTGAAAATAGGCCAGCGCATCGTCTTCGTCGTTCTCTTGCCAGTTGTCAACGCTTTGAAGCAAAGCGCTTGCTTTTTCGATGTTGTCCGGATCGTCTCGAACCGCCCGGCCACGCATCATTAGATCCTTCGAACTCTGACTCTCCCAGTAAGACCGGCCGGGGCTTACGGTGATTTTTTCGATCCTAAGAGGCTTCAGAGCCGTGACCGGAAGATCCGGCACGCTCACATTGGGGTACTTGGAAATAAGCTCCGTGTAATGCGTAGACAACAACTTAGGCAAGTCGGCTGCGTCATGGCGCAAGCTGCCAGCATTGCAGGCTGTGGCCGCTTGCGAAAGCAGCAAGCTCCTCAACCCGAGAAATAACTCCCATAGCCCGGATGTATCGCCCTGCTTATCCAGCGCCTCTGCGAGCCGGCCAAAAGATGCGAAGAAATCGTTCACGATAACGTCAGTCTGGAGCACAGCCGGGTCTGGATAAACATTTTTCATTCTCAGCACGAGCATGGAGGTGAGCTCTTCGAGAAAAGCCGGCTTCAGATTGGCGCCGGCTATCAACGAAATCACTGGCGGAAGCTGGCCGACGCTGACCACGCCTGCAACCATGTTTCGAAGCAGATCGATATCTTCTCCTTTCGCTCGCGGGGTCGGGGTGAAGGCCGAGGCGAAGAGCTGGCCGGCGGTTCTGTAGTAGAACGCGAAATCGGGTGCCACTTCGGATCCGCAGGCGACCGGTTTGGGATTGAGCTGAAGCTGCTGAAAAACTCGGCGGGCAGATGCAGCGTCGCCCATCGACAGGTATGCTGAGACACCCCTCAAAGTCAACGATTGCCGATCGATGCCGTAGACGGTGGCGATGACTTCGAGGGCCGCTTCGGATTCGGCCAGGCCTAGTAAGCCCCGCGATTTCGTCTCAAACGGAACGTCCGGCGCTAAATCGAGCGCGCTCGAGACAAACCGAGCCTGGTCGGCCGGGAGCCGAAAACGGACGCCGGACGCAACTCTAAGTAATAAGTCGGCAGCATAGACGGGAGGAAGCGATAGGGCTTGCGACAGGACACTCTCGGCATCGTCGTGTGATAGTAACGGCGGGGCGGCGGCGCTGCCCGGAATTGCCGCGCCTGCAAACAGAAGTGGGACGGTCAGGCAAGCCAGCAGCCCGGGGAGCCACGATACCTTTGACTCTTGGACGGACATACTGCGGTAGCAGAATTTTAATCAAAACCCCGCCACATGTCAAAAGCAGAATTTCAATCGAACCCTGCCACATGTCAAATCAATTTAGTTGGCCAACCGAGAAGAGGTGTGATGTCACTATAATCAACGCGTGCCCCGCCTACTCCCCATGCTCTTCGCGCTATCCGTAGTTGCAGCCGCCCAGCAATACGACACCGTCATCTCACACGGCCGCGTTGTCGATCCCGAAACCAGGCTCGATGCCATACGCGATGTCGGCATTCGAAACGGAAAGATCGCGGCTGTCTCTGAAACGCCGCTCGAGGGCCGCAGCGTCATCGATGCCCACGGGCTCGTCGTCACGGCTGGCTTTATCGATCTGCATCAGCACGGCCAAACGCCGGAGAACTACGCGTTCAAGGCGCGCGATGGCGTGACGACCGCGCTCGAGATGGAAGTCGGCGTTTCGCCCGTAGACCCCTGGTACCGCGCGCGCGAAGGTAAATCGCTGATCAACTTCGGCGCGAGCGCCGGTCACATCCCTGTGCGCATAGCGGTCATGCACGACAGTGGAACTTTTCTCCCGCGCGACAACGCCGTAAACACGCCCGCCACGCCAGATCAGCTCGCAGCCATCCTGTCTCTGCTGCGCCAGGGTCTCGATGAAGGCGCGCTCGGCGTTGGAATGGGTATCGCTTACGTGCCCGCCGCCACCCGCGAAGAAATTTTCCGCGTCTTCCAACTCGCAGCCGAACGCAAGGCGACCGTCTACGTGCATCTCCGCAGCTCGGGCCCCGTCGAGCCCGGCGGCATCGATGCGCTGCAGGAAGTGATGGCGGACGCTGCCGCTTCGGGCGCATCCCTTCACGTTGTGCACATCACCAGCACGGAGTTGCGGCAAACGCCGGCCGCCCTCGACATGATCCACAGCGCCGCTCGCCACAATCTCGACTTCACCACCGAAGCCTATCCCTACACCGCCGGCATGACCGACATCGGCTCCGCCATTTTTTCCGAGGGCTGGCAGGCGCGCAACGGCGGCATCGATTACAACGACCTGCAATGGGCTGCAACCGGTGAGCGCCTCACCGCCGAATCCTTCGCACGTTATCGCAAACAGGGCGGCATGGTTGCCATTCACAGCATCCCCGAGGAAATGGTCCGCATCGCCATGGCCGATCCGGACGTGATTGTCGCTAGCGATGGCATCCTCGATCACGGCAAAGGTCACCCGCGCGCCGCCGGCACCTACGCGCGCGTGCTCGGCAAATATGTTCGCGAAGAGCACGTGCTCTCGCTCATGGACGCGCTCCGCAAGATGAGCTTCCTACCCGCTCAGTGCTTGAATCTTTCGACCAAGGGCCGCCTGCAAGTCGGAGCCGACGCCGACATCGTTATCTTCGATCCGCAGCGCGTAACCGATCGCGCCACCTTTGAAAATCCGGCTCAATACTCCGAAGGCATCCCCGACGTCATGGTGAATGGTGTCTGGGCTGTAAGAGACAACCAGGTACAAGCCAATGTTTTCCCTGGCCGCGGCCTCCGGCGCGGTCAATAACAGAGCCACGCGCTTACCGGTCCGCCTTCAACTCCGCGTACAGCGGATAATGATCCGATCCTTTCAAATCCCGCCGCACCGTGCCCTCTTCAATCTTCACTCCGCGCGCAAAAATCCAATCGAGCGTCATCGCGATCGCGTGAGTGCGCTCAATCCGGCTCCCCGTAGCACTGTGAAAACCCGCTTGCTCCAGTTTGTGGAGAAAGGTTGAAGGAAAATATTTAGTGTTCAAGTCGCCACCGATAACGACCGGTGTGTCAGGCGGATAGCGCTTTAGATCCGCCAGCATTTCATCGAGCTGCTCGGATTGGAGCCGTCCCATGCTGCGGCTTTCCAGGTGCGCGTTATAAACCACCAGCGGCCGCCCCGCAAATTCCAGCTCCGTCACCAGCGCAATGCGGCTGCCCCGCCGCCGCTGCAATAGCGGAATCGAAGAAGGAATCCAGTCGTGCGGTTTCCAAAACCCCGATTGCATTCGAAACCGCAGCACTCGCGACGTCCGAATCGGCAGGCGGGTCAGCGTAGCCTGTCCGATAAAAGCTTTCCCGCCGCGTTCCTGGCTCAGCTCTTCGAATTCGATTGCATAAGAAAGATTCAGATGCAGCCGTTCGGCTAACGCCTTCGCGATGTCCAAACGGCCCGATCGAACGGCGTTCCAATCCACCTCTTGCAGCAGAAGCAGATCTGCGGAATTTTGTGCAAGCTCCGATGCGATGGTGTTTAGCTCGGTACCGCGGTCGATGTTCCAGGTCGCGATTCGAATGGACCGCATGCGGCCATCGACAGGAAACGTCACAATCTGCCGCGGATTATTGAAATCTGACGGCGGAACGTCCGGTATCGCGCCAGGCGCGGGGGATTCCGCATACAAAAATCCAAGCGCCGAGACGAGCGATGCGATCCACAATACGCGCTTCACACCTCTATGGTCGCGCGAATCTTACTTGCCCGTATAGAGTACGCGCCAAATCGACTTCGATCCGTCGTCGGTCACCATGAGCGATCCATCTTTGGCGACCGCAACGCCCACTGGCCGCCCCCACACGGCATCGTTCGAAACCACAAATCCCGTCAGGAAATCTTCGTAAACACCCGTCGCCTTGCCATTCTCCAAGGGAACGCGAATCACCTCATAGCCGGCACGAACCGACTTATTCCATGAGCCGTGCTCGGCTGCAAAGATATCGCCTTTGTATTGGCTGGGGAACTGGTTGCCTTCATAAAAGGTCATCTCGAGCGATGCGTTGTGCGGCTGCAAAAGCACATCGGGTACCGTGACTTTGTTCTTCAACTCGGGATGCTTTCCGGCCAGTCGCGGGTCTTGGTGATCGCCCATGTAGTACCACGGCCAGCCGTAGAAGCCGCCTTCTTTGACGGACGTGATGTAATCGGGTACGAGATTGTCGCCGAGCATATCGCGCTCGTTCACAGAGCACCAGAGCTGGCCAGTGGTGGGGTTGACCGCGATCCCCACAGGATTGCGGATGCCCCACGCATAGACTTCTATAAACTTGCCCTCCGGCGTGAATTCCAAAATGTCTGCGCGGTGATGTTCGGCCGGATGAGTGTCAGGATCATCGACGTTCGACGCCGAGCCTACCGAAACGAAAAGCTTGCTGCCATCGGGCGAAAACGCCAGGTCACGCGTCACGTGGCCGCCGCCCGACGGAAGCTCCGGGATGATCGTTTCAGCCGCTCCGCTGGCTTTCAGATCGCCATTCTTGTACGGGAAGCGCACCACCGAATTGGTATTGCCGATGTAAACCCATTGCGGATTGTCGCCCAGCGGATAAAAAGCAATGCCGAACGGATTATTGAGTCCTGTCGCAAACGTGGAGGTTTGCTCCGCTTTGCCATCGCTGGTAATTCCGCGGAACACGTCGATCTTATCTCCGTGGCTCTCGGCAACGAACAGGTCTCCATTCGGTGCGGTCCTGATTTCGCGAGGCTCCACCAGCTTCTCCGCATAGAGCTGAACCTTGAAACCCGCGGGCGCTTGCGGCCATGCGTTCGCCGGCCGCGGCACGATTGTAGGCGGATTCCCCACGCCTTTGGTTGCATACGGCCGCGGAAGATCCGCCACCGTGATCTTGCGAAACGTGCCGGGCTTCTCGGTTTCAAATGTGTCGAACGCTGCCTTACCGGTAATGACATTCTTTACATCCGAAGTGTCGAATTTCGGTCCCGCTGCATAAACCAGCAAGGCGGCGCCGCACAAGCTCAACCACGGCGTTAATCTCATCTTCGTTGCTCTCCTTGAATCCGCATATGTTAGTTGGATGCGATCAGGCGCTTACCTGGTTCGCCTACCTGTTCGCCAATCTGGTTCAGCGCCCTTAAATCATCCAGCGAGAGCTTCCCCGTGTAAATTGACATACCGATCGCGCAGTGAATATCCAGCCCGGTTAGTATCTTCGCATCATCCAGAGTAGTAATTCCCCCAGCCGCGATTAACTCTCGTTTAGTAGCAAGTCGCAGATTCTCGAACCAGCGCAAATCCGTCCCCTGCATCATGCCTTCTTTGTCTACATAGGTGCACAGAAAGCCCGAGCAATACGGCTCCAGTTCTCCGATAACATCCAAAGCCGTCCAATTCGTCGATTCGCGCCAGCCTTCGACCACAATGCGGCCATCCTTGCTGTCCAGCGCAATAGTCACATTCCTTGCACCAATCGCCTCACGCAGCGCACTAAGAAACGAAACGTTCGGCCCATCTTCGGAAAACGCGGCTGTCCCGACAATCACTCGGAATGCGCCTTCTCGCACCAATTCCTGCGCGCGTTCCACCGTGCGCACCCCACCACCCGCGCGCACACTCGCACGCCGAGCCAACCATTCCACCATCCGGCCGTTCGTGCCGCGGCCCATCGCGGCGTCCAAATCGATCACCTGAATCTGTGGGAAGCCTTCAAAAAGCGCGAGCATCTCATCCGGAGACTTGCCTTCCAGCACCTTTTCCCGCCCTTGTTTCAATTGGACGACTTTGCCGTCCATCAAATCGATGCACGGAATAATCATGCGGCCGGCCTGACTGGAACATGCGCTTTTTCCAACGCCATCTTCAGATCCGTCACCGTATATTTGCCGTAGTGAAACACGGAAGCCGCCAACGCTGCATCGGCGTGTCCGTGAGTCAGCACTGCTACAAAATCTTCCGGCTTGCCGGCCCCGCCCGAAGCAATGACCGGTATTGAAGTCGCGCTCACCACCGCTCGCGTCAATGGGCAATCGAAGCCGGTCTGCACGCCGTCGGTATCCATCGAAGTCAGCAGAATTTCACCCGCGCCCAACGACTCGCCCCGCGCCGCCCATTCCACCGCGTCGATGCCTTCATCGTAACGGCCGCCTTTCGTGTAAACGTTCCAGCTTGCATTGCTGCTTCGGTCTGGACCCGCGCGCCTGGCGTCGATCGCCAACACCACGGCCTGCGCGCCGAATTCCTGGCTGAGCTCGCGAATCAGCTCGGGCCGATGCACTGCCGCTGTGTTGATGCTCACTTTGTCCGCGCCCGCCAGGATAATTTTGCGCGCGTCGCTCACGGTGCGAATGCCGCCGCCCACCGTAAGCGGGATGAAAACCTTCCGCGCCGTGCGCGCGACCAGATCGGCCATGATCTCGCGTGCGTCGCTCGAAGCAGTAATATCCAGAAACACCAGTTCGTCCGCGCCTTGCATGTTGTACCGTTCCGCAAGCTCGACCGGGTCTCCCGCATCGCGCAGCCCGATGAAGTTGACGCCCTTCACCACGCGGCCGCCCGTCACATCCAGACAAGGAATGATGCGCTTCGCCAGCATCACAGCTCTAGAAAATTTTGCACCACCCGCAGCCCCGCGAGCCCCGACTTTTCCGGATGGAACTGAACCGCATACAAGTTGTCCCGTTCCAGAATCGCCGTGTACGGATGCATGTACGTACACGCCGCGGCTGTGGCGTCAATCAGCGGAGCGTAATAGCTGTGCGCAAAGTACGTGAACGTTCCTTCCGGCAAATGTTTCAGCAGCCTTGATGGCCGAACCGTTTCGAGCGAGTTCCACCCCATATGCGGGATGCGCGCATCGCCCACAAACCGCCGCACGGAACCCGGAAATATGCCCAGCCCCTTGCTCTCCGGCGATTCCTCGCTCGCTTCAAACAGGCACTGCAGGCCGATGCAAATACCAAGAAACGGTACACCTTCCCGGATCCGCGCCGTCAGCGCCTCGCGCAGCCCAAGCTTGTCGATGGCGTGCATCATCTGCCCGAAATGGCCTACGCCCGGCAATATGATCTTCTCCGCGCGCGCCACATCCGCCGGCTTGTTCGTCACCATATATGTCGCGCCCAGATGATCCAGCGTGTTCTGTACCGATCGAAGATTGCCCGCTCCGTAATCCACAATCGTCGTCATAGCAACGGGTTCCTCACAGCAAACCTTTGGTCGACGGCAATTGATCCTTCAATCGCTCATCGGTCGAGCACGCGTAGCGCATGGCGCGCGCGAAACACTTGAAGATCGCTTCAATCTTGTGGTGATTCGAGCGCCCGTAGACAACCTTCGCGTGGAGATTCGCGCCTGCATGGTTCGCAAATCCCAGGAAAAAATCCTCTAGAAGCTCGGTCTGCAAGTCTCCCACATGCACCACGTTCACCTGCTGGTCGTACACCAGCGTCGGCCGCCCGCCTAAATCCACCGCAACCACCGCCAGCGATTCGTCCATCGGCTGCACAAAATAACCCGCGCGATTGATGCCTCGCCGGTCACCCAGCGCCTTTGCAAATAAATCGCCCAGCACGATGCCCGTATCTTCCACCGTGTGGTGCTGGTCCACGTCCAGATCGCCTTCCGCGTTGAGCTCCAGATCGAACGCGCCATGTTTCGCGAATAGTTCCAGCATGTGATCCAGAAACCGAATCCCGGTCGCTACCTGATACGTTCCCGTACCCTCAATGCACAGCGCCCCAGTGATCCGAGTCTCTTTCGTACTGCGCTCGATGCGTGCTTCTCTCATGCGCGGCCGGCGACAGGGAGGTCGGCTGTTACCTGGACCAGCGCTTCCAATTCGTTCACGTCCGCGATCACCGCAAACGCGCCGCAATCCCTAAGAATGCGCGTAATTTCCTCATGCCGCGGATTCTGCCGGCTCGACACTCCAATGAACGGAACTCCTGCATCCCACGCGCTCTGTGCATCGTCCACCGTGTCACCCAAATACCAAATCGTCTGCTCAGCGTGCTCTTGCTGAATGAGCCGCAGTCCATCCGGCGCGGGCTTCGGGTTCGCCACGCATTCATCCGTAATCAGCGGATGAAACCGGATGTGTTTCGCATACCGCCCGAGCGTCACGTCCGCCTCGTACTTCGCGCGCCCCGTAAAGATAGCAAGCGTCGCCCGTTCGCCCAGCCGTTCCAGCAGCCCATCTCGCGGCATCCACCTCTCAAAGCGGATCAATCCGTCGCCATTTTCGCCGAGGAACACCTGGTTGAAATACTCCACTACATCCGCGTACTCCACGCTCTTACCGCGGTCCCGAATCATGCGCTGCGAAAGCAGCCAGTCGTTGTTCCATCCGCCGGCATTTTTGAAATCCTGAATTTCATCGTGCGTCACCAGCTCACCCGTGAAGTGCCGCACCGTCTCGCGAATCGCCTCCCGGTAAGAGTCCATGACTTCTACCAGCACACCATCCATATCGAAGACGAGGACACCAGGTGGTTCCCTTACCAAATCTGCTCCAATTCATCTAAAAACCGCTGCACCTGGTCTCGCGTTCCCACCGTCACCCTCACGCAGCCCGGAAGCTCATAGCTGCGATCCCGCACCAGCACGCCGCGGCTTCGCAGCTCGTCGCGAATTTCGATGGCTCGATCGCCGGCCTGAAACAAAACGAAATTCGCCTGGCTCTCGATATACGGAATCTTCAAACGTTCCAACCCGACATACAGCAGCTCGCGCCCAGCCAGCACTTCCAATACGTACTCTTCGACGAACTGCTGATCCTGAACAGCTATGCGCGCCGCCATGGCGGCCAGGGAGTTCACGCTATAAGGCGATTGCGCTTTGCGCAAATACGCCATGTTTGCCGCCTGCGAGAATAGGCACCCGCAGCGCATCGCGGCCATACCGTAAGTTTTCGAAAACGTGCGGCTGACGAACAGGTTCGGATAATCCGGAATCAGCGGCAGCACCGTCACTCCGCTGAACTCGTAATACGCTTCATCGATGAACACCGCTGCGTTCGGCGCCTTCGCCAGAATTCGTTCGATCGCGCTCACATCCGTGCCGGTGCCCGTTGGATTGTTCGGATTGCTGATCAGCAGCGCGCGCGTAGCCGGCGTGATCCGCTCCAGCAGTTCCTCCAGTGGAAATGCGAGCGACCCGGCACGATAATCGATCTCCTCGATGCTCGCACCTGCTAACTGCGCATAAAACCGGTACATCGCATACGAGGGCCGCAGCAGCAGCACTTCGTCCCCGTCATCGATGTAAGTATTGATCAGCAGTTGAACCGCTTCATCCGTGCCGTTCGCCATCGTCAATTCGTCTTGGCCAACTGAGAAATGGCGCGACAAATCTTCCAACGCATGATCGTATTCGGGGTAGATGCTCAAATCCGCCGCCGTCAAATAGCGCTTGATGAAATCGATCACGTGCGGCGGTGCGCCCACGGTGTTTTCGTTGAAATCCAGACGCAGCTTGTTACGCCGCCCGCCCGTCGGCGGATGATACGGCGCAATATTCAACACCGCTTGCCGCGGCGTGAGCGTCTGCTGCGCCTCTTCCGGTTTCACTTCGATAACTGACTTAGTTGACAGAACGAACCTCCACGGCGCGTGCGTGCGCCTCCAGACCTTCTGCTCGCGCGAGCGTAGTAATCACCGGCGCAAGTTCTCGCAATGCCGGCGGCGTGAGTTGTTGAATCGCGATCACCTTCACAAAATCTGCGGCCGACAGTCCGCCGCGCGCTCGCGCAACGCCGCCCGTCGGCAAAACGTGGCTGGGTCCGGCTGCATAATCTCCCGCCGATTCCGGCGAGTTCGGGCCCAGGAACACAGTGCCTGCATTTCTTATCTTAGGAAGCAGCGCCGCGTCGTGCAGGCTCAGGTGCTCCGGCGCGATCTCATTCACCAGCGCGATGGCCGCTTCCGCATCGTCGCCAAGCGCTATGAAGCTGCCGCTTTCAATCGCCTTGCGAGCAACTCCTGCCGTCGGCAGACTCGCTAACTGATCCTCGATCTCCCCTTGCACCGCAATAGCGAACCGCCGCGAGGTCGTGACCAGCATCGCGCTCGCCGTCGTATCGTGCTCGGCCTGCGCCAGCATATCCGCCGCGACAATCTTTGGATCCCCTTCCGCCGCAAGAATCAAAATCTCCGTCGGACCCGCGACGAAATCAATCCCCACTTCGCCTGCCAACAACCTCTTAGCCGTGGCCACATATTCATTTCCCGGCCCGACAACGCGATCCACCCGAGCCACGCTCTCCGTACCGAAGGCCATCGCCGCGATCGCTTGCGCGCCGCCCACCCGATACACCTCTCGTATGCCCAGCATGTGTGCGCAGGCCAGAATCTCCCGCGATGGATGGGGCGAAGTTACGCAAATGCGCGGCACTCCAGCCGCCTGCGCGAGCACCGCCGTCATCAGCAGCGTCGACGGCAGCGGGTAGCGGCCGGACGGAACGTAACACCCCACGGCATCGAGCGGCCGCACGATCCAGCCCAGCTTGCGCCCCGGCGAAAACTCCTCAAAACGTTCGCGCGGCAACTGCGCCTCGGCGAACTGCCGGATGTTTCGAATGGCAGTTTCGGCTGCGGTGCGCACTTCCGCGCACAACCCTTTCGCCGCCGCCTCCAGATCCTCATCTCTTACGCGCAACGGCAATCCGCCCAGCCCATCCAACTCGCGCGCATAGCGAACCAGCGCCCCGTCGCCCTCCTGCCGGACCGCTTCGATAATCGGCCTCACCGCGTCTTCGTACTTGCAGGCGTTACGCCCGCGCGACGCCGCAAGTTGGCTCGCTTCGCTGAAACTGAGGATCTTGATCATCGTTACATGACGATCTTGTTCAACGGATATTCAACAATTCCCTGCGCCCCGGCTTCCTTCAATCTCGGAATGATGTTGCGCACCGTCGTTTCGTCCAGAATCGTGTTCACCGCAACCCAGGCATCGTTGCTCAACTGCGAAACCGTCGGATTCTTCAGCGCCGGAAGCGCCTTAAGAATCGCCGAAAGATCCTCCCTGCGCACGTTCAGCATCAATCCCACTCTGCCCAGCGCATTCATCGCGCCTTCGAGCAGCATCTTGATGTCCTCCAGCTTACGGCGTTTCCATTCGCTGTTCCATGCCTCCCGGTTTGCGATCAACTGCGTGTTCGATTCCAGCACCGTCTCGAGTATCCGCAGCTTGTTCGCTCTCAGCGACGACCCCGTCTCAGTCACCTCGACAATTGCATCCGCTAACTCCGGCGGCTTCACCTCCGTTGCGCCCCAACTGAACTCCACCTTCGCATGAACGCCGCGGCTCGCTAAATAACGCTTCGTCGTACAAACCAATTCCGTCGCTATGATCTTGCCTTGCAAATCTTCAACGCGCTGATAAGGTGAGCTTTCCGGCGCCGCCAGCACCCAGCGTACTTTCCCGAAGCTTTGCTTCGCATACACCAGGTCGGCCACTGTCTCCACCCGTGCTTCGTTTTCTTCCACCCAATCGCGGCCCGTCAGCCCTGCGTCCAGCACGCCATCTTCTACGTAGCGCGCCATCTCCTGGGCGCGAATCAACATGCACTCAATCTCTGGATCGTCGATCGCGGGGAAATAACTGCGCGTGCTGGTCGTAATGTTGAACCCCGCGCGGCGAAAAAGATCGATGGTGGCATTCTCCAGGCTGCCCTTCGGAATGCCGAGCTTCAGCTTCACGCTTTCGCTCCGTAGATCGCGCCCGGATCATAGGCGCGTTCATCGCGCTCGACCCAACTGCCGCCTTCAAGCGTCCGATAAAAGCAGCTATAAAACCCGTTATGGCACACGCCGGGACCGATCGGCTCCGCTTTCACCAGCAGCGCGTCGCCATCGCAATCGGTCGCCATCGATTTGAGGTTCAAATAATGCCCGGAGCTCTCGCCCTTCGTCCATAGCTTGTGCCGCGACCGGCTGAAAAACGTGACATGCCCCGTCTCAATCGTCCGCTTGAACGCCTCGCGGTTCATGTAGCCCACCATCAGCACGCGATGCGTCTTCGCATCCTGAACCACCGCTGTGATCAGCCCGCCTTGCTTGTCGAAATCGAGAATCTCGTCCATGGAGCTTAAGTAATAAAAAGGCCCGCCGCTGAGGCGGGCCCGGCGAATATCTGACCGAAGTATAGCAACCGCACAAGGCCGTGCGGCCTTTTCAAACAAACATTTTTAGGCGAAAATGGTTATGACGAAGCTGTGGAAAACTTCTGCAAAATTGCGCATGTGCGCGATTCTTCTCAACCAAAAGCTTCCTCTGCTTTTTTGCGGTTTTCGCCTTGGCGCTCATGACCGTTACCGCTTAATGTAATCGAGTCCCTCGTATGGCCGTTCGCGATCTCAGTCTCGATCATCCCCTCCCCGATAATCTCGACGCCGAGCGCTTCGTACTCGGCGCCATCATGAGCAGCGATACCGCGTACCTTCAGGTGGCGGGCACGCTGTTGGCCGAAGATTTCAGCCTCGAAAAACATAAGCGCATCTTCCTGCGCATGAGCGACCTGCACGAGCGCGGCGAAAAAATCGACCGCGTCACGCTCGCCAATGAGCTGATGAAGCAGGGCCAATTGCAGTCCGTGGATGGCCTCAGCTACCTCGTTTCACTCGATGACGGACTGCCTCAGCTCCACAATCTCGACAGCTACGTAGGGATTGTCAAGGAAAAGGCGCTGCTGCGCCGTATTATTGCCGTCTCGCAGGACACCATCAATCGCTGCTATGGCTGCGAGGAGGATCCCAAACAGATATTAGGGGCGATCGAAGACGCCTTCATGAAGTTGGGCGACGTTCAATCCAAGAACGCGCTCGCGAATCCGGCGCAGATCATTACTGAGTACGAGGGCGGCATCAACGCCTTCCTCGATACCAGCAAGCGCATCAAGGGCATCAGCACCGGTTTCCTGAAGCTGGACGAAATGACCGGCGGCCTACGCGAAGGCGAGCTGTTTATCCTGGCCGCCAGGCCGGCCATGGGGAAGACCGCCCTTGCTCTCAACATCGCGCAGCATGTGGCCACCAACCAGAAAAGCTCCAAAGCGGTCGCCGTGTTCTCGCTCGAAATGTCGAAAGAATCGCTGCTGACTCGTCTGGTCTGCGCCGCCGCGCGCGTCGATCAGCAGCGCTTTCGCGCCGGCTACCTGAATGCCGATGAACGGCATGCGTTGCAGGAAGCCATGTATCGGCTTGTCGAATCGCCGCTTTTCATCGACGACTCGGCGGGCATCAACCTCATGGATATTCATTCGAAGCTGCGCCGCCTGCAGGCCGAGCAAGACCTGGGCCTCGTGGTTATCGATTATCTGCAGCTCATGCAAGGGCGCGGGCGCTTCGAGAATCGTGTGCAAGAAATCAGCTCGCTCTCACGCGGCCTCAAGCTGATGTCGAAGGAGCTGCGCGTGCCGTTCCTCGTCCTCTCCCAGCTCAGCCGCGCGCCGGAGACGCGAACCGGCGATCATCGTCCCATGCTGAGCGACCTGCGTGAGTCGGGCAGCATCGAGCAGGATGCGGATCTGGTCGCATTTATCTTCCGTGAAGAGGTTTACCGGCCGGACAAGGAAAGCTTGAAAGGTCTTGCCGAGCTGATCCTCGCCAAACAGCGCAACGGCCCGACCGGCCGCGTAAAGCTCGCCTTCCTGAACCGCTACACGAAATTCGAAAACCTGGCAGCAGATACCGGCGACGATGACGCGCCGTTCGAATAGCGCACAGGGCGTCTGGTGCGCGTTGTGCGCGTTTGATATGCCTCGCTCAAAATTTAAGGACAATCTTTCCGAAATGCCGCTGGCTCTCCATGTAGCGCAGCGCATCTGGATATTCTGTCCAAGGAAACACGCGATCGATAACCGGCTGGATGGAATGGAATTCGATCGCGCGGTTCATGCGCTCGAACATCGCGCGCGAACCTACGTAGATCCCCTGCACCCGCACGGCATTCATTAGAATGTCTCGCGGGCTCACGTTCGGCTCTGCGCCGCTCAAAACTCCGATTACGCTAATGGCGCCTTCCGTACGAACCGCCCTCAGCGACCGCGGCATGGTGTCGCTGCCTCCCACTTCAATCACATGATCGACACCGCGCCCGCCCGTCAACTTGCGCGCCTCTTCGTCCCAGTTTGGTGTCTTCTTGTAGTTGACCGTCTCGCTCGCGCCCATCTGTCGCGCCCGTTCCAGCTTCTGGTCGCTGCTTGATGTGACGATGGTTCGCAAGCCGGCCGCGTGCGCAAACTGCAGCGCGAACACCGAAACCCCTCCCGTGCCCTGAATCAGAACCGTAGCGCCGGGCGCCATGGGTGTGTGCTCGAACAGAGCGTGCCAAGCCGTCACGGCAGCGCATGGTAGCGCGGCGGCCTGTTCATCGGAAAGCGATAGCGGAATGGAAACCAATCCTTCTTCATGGAACACTGCGTATTCTCGCAGCACGCCATCAATTGCGCCGCCCAAAGCGGACGCGCCTTTCTCGCGCGTCAGCGGTCCTTCAATCCACTTCTGCATGAAGCACGCCGCCACGCCATCGCCCTTTTTGAACCGCGTTACACCCGGGCCGATCTCCTCAACTATCCCAGCCCCATCGGACAGCGGCACCATCGGCCGCTTCAACCGCGGATTGTACAAGCCTTTAGCAACCAGGTAGTCCCGATAGTTCAGCGCCGCCGCCGTCATCCTGACCAGCACTTCGCCTGCTCCCGGATGCGGCCGATCTCGCTCCACCAGCGCCAGCTTGTCTATTCCGAATTCCTGAATCTCAAATGACTTCATAATGAGCGCACAGGCGGTTCGTGCCGTTGTGCGCGATCCAATTCATGTTGAGCGCACAGGCGGTTCGTGCCGTTGTGCGCGATCCAAAAACTGTAACGAGCCTGTGAACTCTACAATCTGCTGCAGTTTATTGCGCGCCGCGCCGCTATCGATTGATTCCGTTGCCAGCGCGACAGCGCCCCGCAAATCCGGTGCGCGCTGTGCAACCAACAGAGCCGCCGCCGCGTTCGCAACCACGATGTCCCGCGGCGCGCCCGGTTTCCCCTCGAGCAATTCGCGCACAATCGCTGCATTCGTCACCGAATCGCCACCTTTCAGCTCCTCGATCGATGCTTGCGGAATGCCGAAGTCGGAGGGCAGCCAGCGGCCTTTCTGCACGCGTCCTTCTTCCACCTGAAACACGGTGGTCGGGCCGGTGGTCGTAATTTCGTCCAGCCCGTCGGAACCGTGCACCACAAATGCGCGCTCGATCCCTAGGCGCGCCGCGGCCTGCGCCAACATCTCCGCCGCCCGCACTGAAAACGCTCCGATGAGCTGCACTCGCGCGCGAACGGGATTCGTTAGCGGTCCAAGCAAATTGAATACGGTTCGTCCTTTCAATTGCAGCCGCGCCTCTTGCGCGTACTTCACCGCGGGATGAAGCAGCGGAGCGTACAGAAACCCGATTCCGGTCTCGCGAATGCAATCGTCCACTTGTTGCGCCGTCAGACTGACCGGAATCCCCAGCGCCTCCAAAACATCCGCGCTTCCGCACTCGCTCGATATCCGCCGGTTGCCATGCTTAGCGACTCGTAGCCCCGTCCCAGCGGCCACAAATGCAGTTGCGGTGGAAATATTGAACGAATTGACGCAGTCCCCGCCGGTCCCGCACGTATCGAGTACCGGCTCCTGCGATTGATCCAGCTCGACCGGTTGAGCCATGTCCCGAATGGCGCTCGCGAATCCGACCAGCTCGGCGACTGTCTCGCCCTTGCGGCGCAAAAAACTAAGTACGTCGGCAATGCCCTCAGTGCCCATCTCGCCTGAGAGCATCTTGCGCATCAAATCGTATGCCTCGGCCTGGGTGAGATGAACGTAATTCCGATACGGGAG
>DATJUG010000032.1:0-22784 GCA_035502635.1 Bryobacteraceae bacterium | reverse complement strand
TTGTCGGCTATCGAGGATACGAACGAAGCGGAATCAAGCCGCTTTTCCCGTTTGGCTACGGTCTCTCCTATACCACCTTTCGATATAGCAATTTCTCGATTCACTCGGCAGCCCGCGCTCCGGAGCAAGCGGGCGATCCGGCATCGCCGCTGAGCTACGAGCTCTCTTTCGATGTCACGAACACAGGGAAGCGTGAAGGCGCGGCCGTTGCCGAAGTCTATGTGGGAGAAGCGCATCCTCCGCTGCCTCGTCCCGCCAGGGAACTGAAAGGCTTCGCCCGGGTCAGTCTTCGTCCCGGAGAAACGAAACGACTAAACGTAACGCTCGATAGCCGCGCCTTCTCTTACTATGACGTCGACGCGCATCAATGGCGCGTGGACCCGGGCGATTTCACGGTCTCCGTTGGCCATTCCGTCGATCAGATTCAACTCAAGGGAACAATTTCGTTGACGCCCGCAGCCGCGGCCGCCGGCGATTCGAAGCCATAGTTTCTACCGGCTTGCCTCTTTTCTCGCATGTTTCCGCTGCCAATCTCGCAAACGCTCGTTAACCCAACGACGATTGCCGTGGGTTCAACACGTGATACCTTCAGTGGTGCGCAAAAGGAAGGCTGCCCATGATGAAGGATCCCTTAACGTGGCTCTATCCTCCGATCGAGCCTTATAAGACAGGCCGGCTGGCCGTCTCACCTGTCCACGAGCTCTACTTCGAAGAGAGCGGCACTCCCACTGGAAAGCCCGTGATCTTCCTGCACGGGGGTCCCGGCGGCGGTTCGGAGCCCAAGCAGCGCCGCTTCTTCCATCCCGGAAAATATCGAATCGTTAATTTCGATCAGCGCGGCTGCGGCAAGAGCACGCCGTACGCGTCTCTCGAAGCCAACACGACCTGGGATCTCGTGGCCGACATCGAAAAAATTCGCGAACACCTGGGCATCGAGCGCTGGCAGGTTTTCGGAGGGTCGTGGGGTTCGACGCTCGCTCTCGCCTATTCCGAAACGCATCCCGATCGCGTCGCGGAATTGGTTCTGCGCGGAATTTTCCTGCTGCGCAAGCAAGAGATCGACTGGTTCTACCAACGCGGCGCGTCCGCTCTTTATCCCGACGCCTGGGAACCTTTCCTCCAGCACATCCCCGAGCCCGAGCGCGGCGATATGCTTTCCGCCTACTATCGCCGCCTCACGAGCCACGATCCGGCCGTGCGGCTCGCCGCTGCGAAAATCTGGAGCGGTTGGGAGGGCGCCACTTCGAAGCTTCTGCCCGACCCGGAATTCGCGAGCCATTACGAGCAGGATGAATTCGCGTTGGCGTTCGCCCGGATCGAAGCTCATTACTTCGTCAACAAAGGCTTCCTCGAATCAGACGGCCAGTTGTTGCGCAACGCAGCGCGCATCCGCCATATACCCGGGGTAATCGTGCAGGGCCGCTACGACGTGGTGTGTCCGATGGAAAGCGCATGGGCGCTTCATCGCGCCTTGCCCGAAGCCGATCTCATCATCACACCCGACAGCGGCCATAGCGGTTTCGAACCTCCGAATAGCCGCGCCCTTGTGGCAGCGACCGACAAATTCGCGGGCTAGATGCGTTTTTCGCTGGTGCCTTTGGGCGATTACGGAGTAAAGTTTCGCCGCTGCGGGCGCCGGAGCAGGCGCGATCGGAGAAGGGAAGTGCTTCATCGTTCGGATGCCGTTCGGAAAGGATGGAGAGTCTCATTGAAGAATGCAGGCACAGCGATTGTCATTCTGCTTTTCGCGAGTTCGCCGCTGTTGGCCGCGCCGAATGCCAATAAACTCCCGGCGCACTGCGACCGCGCATGTCTCATAGAGGCGATGAACAACTACGTGGCGGCGGTGCTTGCCCACGACCCGTCGCGCGTTCCGCTTTCGCCGCACGTTGAATTCGTCGAGAACACGGTCCCCATGCATCCGGGCGACGGCCTCTGGAAAATCGCCGACGGGCCGCCGACCAGCTTCAAAATCTACGTGCCCGATCCGGTTTCCGAGGAAGTCGGTTTCCTCTGCGTGATGCGTGCCAACAACGAGCCGATCGAAGCCGGCTTCCGTTTGAAGATCCGCGGTGGAGAGATCGTGGCCGCCGAGCATCTCTGGGCGGGAGATCTGAAGCCCGCGAACCTGAAAAATCTCGACACGCCGCGGCCCGGCTTGCTCGCCACCGTTCCGCCCGCCGAACGCGTCCCGCGCGCCCAGATGCTGAAAATCGCTGGCACGTATTACACCGCCGTCACCACTGCAGACGCCAACAACGCGCCCTTTGCCGACGATTGCCAGCGGCGTGAGAACGGGCTCCAGACCACCGGCAATCCTCCGCCGGCCAATCCCACTCCGCGCCAGGTCCTGGGCTCTTACGGTTGCGCCGCTCAGTTGAAGACTCACGTGATGGACTACATCAAGCGCATTGAGCCGCGCCGCGTGATGATCGCGGACCCGGAGACCGGCCTCGTGATGGGCTTTTCACAGTTCCGCCATCCGATGACAGACAAGACCGAAACAATCGTCGGCGTTCCGGGCATCACATCTCAACAGATGAATTTCAAGCCATTCGACAACGTGGCCGTCCACATCTTCAAGATTTCCGGTGGGAAAATTCACGAGATCGAAGCCCTGGGCCACTCCGGCATGCCCTACGATTCGCCTACCGGCTGGGAGCATTTCCCCGACCACGGCCACTAAACGTGAATGATCCTGCGCGCGGTGGAAAAAATCTGGTGGTCTTTGCCGCGCACATCTGCGGCGCAAACGTTCTAAGAATGCCGGTACGCCGGAATGCCCCGCTCGGAGGAGCCTCATCATGACTTTGCTTCGCTCGCGCACTCATACTTTTTCCGTTGGCGTCGCACTCGTTGCGGCGCTCTTGATGTTGTCCGCGCGTCCCGCTGCCGCAAAGGATTGCGACCGCGCCTGCCTCGGCGATCTCGTCACGCAATATTTGAAAGACATGGCCGCCCGTAACCCCGGCGCATTGCCCGTCGCTTCGAATGTTCGTTTCACGGAAAATGGCGAAGTCATGAAACTCGGCGATGGTCTCTGGCGCACCGCTTCCGGCCTCGGCGCCTATCGGCAAGACATACTCGATGTAGCCGAGCATACGGCCGCCACGCAGACCATCGTGCTCGAGGATGGCGACAAGCCCGTGCTGTTTGCTTTGCGGCTGAAAGAGCGCGACGGCAAGATCAGCCAAATCGAAACGATGGCCGTGCCAAACGATAAATCCGCGCTGATATTCGATCCTGCGGGCTACCAGAAGGGCAACGAGCAGATGGCGTTTGTCCCGCCCTCCTCTGAAATCGATCCTCGTGCCCAGGCGATCGAGATCGCCATGAAATATCCGGAGGGGCTGAAGGTCGGCAGCTTCGTCCAGGTCGGCACTCCCTTTGCCCCAGGCGCTTACCGCATCGAAAATGGCATTCATACTGCCGGGCCGGGTTGTGCTCGCGCCGGCTGCGAGAATATCAAGACGCAGACGATCATCCAGCATCCCGGCGTAAGCGCTCGCGTCGCCGCGGTGGATGCCCATCTCGGCATCGTTCTGCTCTATCTCAACTTTGGAAACACCAAGCAGTACGGTCCCGGCCGCGAGCTCGTCACCTTCGAGGCTTTCAAGATTTACGGCGGGCAAATCCATGCCGTAAACGCCATCCTGCGCATGGCGTCCACCAGCTCCACCTCCGGCTGGGGCCCCGAGCTTCCCGTGAAGGTTCCGCCCGCAAACTAGCGTCGCTCGCGCTTCGCCCTGACTCTGAGGTAGCCCACGAAGCACTGTTCGTGGGTTACCTCGGGGTTTTCTTTCAGTGTCTCGGCTCGTCATCGAACCAGCGCTTTATGGTCCTCTTACTCCGCGCGCAAAAATCCGCCACTGAACAAGAATGAATCTCTGTGCGGATCATCGGACTCGTTATCCGGCCGACGCACCCGGTACCGATGAAACTTTGACGCGGGACAACCGTGCCATCGTTCGCAAATAAGTGTGTTATACGAACTTTTGTTTTCAGCAAGAACACGATACACTCTCGACCGTTGTCATGATGATTGCATTTCGTTGAGCGGATAGAGCCTTTACCGATGCTTGCAGGCGTTCCGGCGAAATAGCCGTGTATACGTCTTGAAGGTGCAAGCGCACTCTCGAAACTAAACGACTCATCCACCGGGAGAGGACCGTTGAGAAAAATCGACATTTTTAATCACATCTGGCCAAAGCCATATTACGACGCTCTGTTGAAACATGTCGGAACGATGACCGAGATAACCCGCCGGAGCGGAGCGATACCGATGATGGTCGATCTGGACTTGCGTTTCAAAGTCATGGATCTCTTCGAGGGATACCAGCAGATACTCTCGCTCGCAGCTCCTCCCTTCGATGCCTTAGGCGGACCGGAGATCGCGCGGCGGTTATCCAGAATCGGCAACGATGGGATGGCGGAACTTTGCCGGAAGCACCCGGATCGGTTTCCGGGCTTCATCGCCTCGATCGGACTGCATGATTGTGAAGGCGCGATTGACGAAGCTCGGCGGACAATCAAGGAGCTCGGTGCTTGCGGCGTCCAGATTTACACAAACGTTGCCGGCAAACCGCTCGATGCATCCGAATTTCGGCCTGTATTCGAGGCGCTGCAGGAATTAGCCAAACCAATCTGGATTCATCCCGCTCGCACGGCCAACTTCCCCGACTATCAGACGGAGGGGATGTCGCTCTACGAAATCTGGTGGACCTTCGGTTGGCCTTACGAATCAAGCGCTGCTCAAGCTCGGATCGTTTTTTCCAAAATGTTCGACGAAATGCCCCATCTCAATTTCATCATCCATCATGCGGGCGGCATGACTCCTTTTTTCGAAGGGCGTGTGGGGCCTGGATGGGATCAGCTCGGCGCGAGAACTTCCTCCCGCGACTACCGCCCTCTCCTCAAGGAACTCAAGAAACGTCCGCTCGATTACTTCAAGGACTTCTATGTCGACACGGCAACCTTTGGCTCAAAGGCGGCGCTCGAGTGCAGCTTGAATTTCTATGGAGTCGAACACGTCCTGTTTGCTTCGGATGCGCCATTCGATCCCGAGGGCGGGCCGATGTATATTCGCGAAACAATCCGTTGTATCGATGCTCTCGATATCTCAAGCGAAGATCGCAAGAAGCTCTATTACGAGAATGCCTGCAAGCTGCTCAGCCTTGCATAGCGGGCGACCGGTCCCCGTGGACGCGAAACCGGATATGGATGCGAAGAGTCTGATCTGACGGCATAAGGAGGCCGGGGATGAAGGCTTCTTGAAGAGCAATACGATCTGAAGCGTCGCCGCTGAAACACCCCAAGGAGATGGTTGATGCCCGATGCACAGTCCAAGACGTGGTTCGCCCGGCTGGGTCCAAAGGAGTGGCTCATCTTTGGTGTCGGAGGGATCGGATTTGCGTTCGATACATATGTGCTGCTGATCCTGAGTCTTGTCGTACAGCCGGCTCTGGCTGAGGTGCTCCCTGTGAAGGTCGGCAGTCCCATCTTCAACATGTGGGTGGGAAGACTCTTCTACATTCCGGCGGTTTGCGGAGGCGTCTTCGGGCTACTTGGAGGATATCTAATCGATCGGCTGGGTCGCAGACGGCTGATGTTTTGGAGCATCGTTTTTTACGGAGTGTCTACCGCGGCGACGGCGCTGGCCACTTCCGCCGTTCAACTTCTCGTCTACCGCTGCATGGCCTTCGTTGGCGTGTCCATCGCTTTCGTCTCTACGCTTGCTTGGCTGGCCGAGTTGTTCACCGAGCGCGAAGAGCGCGAAGGAGTGATCGGATACGCGCAGGCATTCGGTTCGACGGGTGGCTTGCTGGTCAGCGGAGCGTACTACTTGGCCGTAACCTCGAGCGCTCGCTTGCCGATGATTCACGGAGAACATGCGGCATGGCGCTATACGCTGCTGACGGGGCTCATCCCCGCCGTGCTGCTCCTGGTCACTCGACCTTTCTTGCCCGAATCTCCGATATGGTTGAGGGAGAAAACGCAGGGAAAGCTTAAGCGCCCGAGCTTTTCCGAATTGTTCAGTCCAGAATTGAGAAAAACCGCTCTGCTGACCACTCTCATGACCGCCTGTGCGTACGCAGGCTCTTTCGGAACCTTGCAGCATGTAGCCAGAATCGTTCCGGGTCTTCCGGCGATCCGCAATCTATCCCACACGGCGCAACAGCAGGCCGTTAGTGGATATCAGGCGCTCGAGGAGTTCGGCGGCTTATTCGGCAGGCTGTTGATGGCCTACCTTGTCGTCCGTGTCGTCAACCGGAAACGCCTGCTGCAGGCCTTCATCCTGCCGGGACTCGTGCTTGTTCCGCTGGTATTCTTCCTGCCCGCGTTGAGTGATATAGCAATGTCGCGGTGGGGAATTTTCGGCATCGGCGTCATCGTTGTCGCGCAGTTCACCTTCTGGGGAAACTACCTGCCGATGGTCTATCCCACGCACCTGCGGGGAACGGGTGAGGGTTTGTCGGCCAACGTAGGTGGGAGAATGCTGGGCACCTCAGCCGCCATGTTGACCACGTGGATCGCTGATTTCGCTCCGGGGGGCACAATCTTCAGGCAACTCGCTTTCGCGGCGGGCACGGTTGGCCTGTTGTCCTTCGCGGTCGGTCTCGTAGCCAGCTTTTGGTTGCCGGAGCCGCCCAGCGAAATCCTTCCGAACTAGAGTTCTTGCCGGCTCGCATCTCGCGGCGAAGGTTCTCTGCTTTTCGTCTTGAGAAACGATTGCGGTAGGCGGTTTTCGGCCGCGTTCCCGAGCCTCCGGCTCCGAGTGAGTCAGAAACGCGCCAGCCACACGTCCAGGACGACGCTACGCTGCTGGGTCCGCAAGATCTTCATAGCATTGGCCAGGGCTGAGTCGACTTCGGACGGATGCCGCACGATTTGCCCGAAGGCGCCGCCGGCTGCGGTTGCGATACCCGCGTAGTCTGGGGGCGGATCAAACGTCGCTCCGAGATCTTCCGCCCTGCTGGCGTAACCCTCCGGGTGGACGGACAGCGTTGCCTGCTTGGGCGCTTTCCAACCGCGATTGTTATACACGACATGCAGAAAGGGAGTCCGGTAGTGCCGCGACATCCAGTGAACCGCGGATGGCGATGTAAACATGTATGTTCCATCGCCGGTCAGACTCACCACGGTTTTGTTCGGCAGCGCCATTTTGATGCCGATCGCCGCTCCCCCGTTCCAGCCGAGCGAGCCGCCTCCGCTCGTGAATACGCTGCCAGGCCGGCTGGGGCGCAGATGATCGAACATCGCTTTGTTATTGGTTACGCCTTCGACCAGAAAAATCGTGTCGCTGTCGGTGTGGTGACGGACCCTTGACGTTAGGTACTCCGCCGTAATCACGTCTGACTTGGCGTGCTCTCGCTCGCACTCGCCTAGCGCCGCGCGGCGTTCCTTGGCCAGCCCTTCGTAATGAGATCGGCGCTCTTCGACCCTGCGTTCGTCTATCGTGGAGCGATCCACCTGCTCGTTGATTTGCCGCAATGCTGTGGCCACGTCGGCGCGGAACGCCCGTTTCGCTGGCACGTACCAGAGCGGCCTGCGCTCTTTCAGCGGATCGACATCGATGTGATAGATCTTCGCGGTCTTCGAAGGTTTGCTGAGCACCGGAATCCAGGGCACATCACTATCGAGGATGAGCACCAGGTCGGCCGCCTCAAGCGCAACATTCTGCCGCGGCTCGCTCCACGTGTTGCCCTGATACAGCGGATCGTCCGCCGGAAAGTTCACGCTTTTCGGCACAGATTCCAATACCCCGATGCCCAAGCGCCGGCATAAGCGAGTCAGTTCCATCACAGCGCTTGGTTTTCGGCCTAGGTAAGACGTGACGACAAGCGGATAAGTGGCTTTGAGCAAATCGTCGACAAGTGCCGTCACGTCCCACGGGGGTATGCCGCAAGCCGATACGGGCTGCCACTCCTCGACGTCCACCTTCACTGGCGATACTTCTTCTTCCATCACCTCGCGCGCGCCCACCAGATAAACAGGTCCCTTTGGATCGCTATTCGCGAATTGCATCGCTCGAAGTACGACCTGCTTGACGTTCTTGCCAGTGCGAATTTCATTTTCGTATCTCATATAACCGCGCACGATTCCGCGTTGATCGAATACATCCTGGATCCACTGCACATACTCGTTCCGGGTCCCTTTCATTTCTCCCTCCTGTGTTAGGGGGGAGACGCCGGCGAATATCAGAGCCGGCACTCGGCCGTTGGCGGCATTATGCACGGCCCCTGCGAGCGACTGGGTCCCGCATTCGACGTGCACCAGCACCGCCTGCGCTCTGCCGCTAGCCTGCGCAAAGCCGTGGGCTGCGCTAAGCGCGACCATCTCGTTCGGGCATGTGATTAACTTCGGCAGCGTTCTGCCGTTGATTTCTCCTTCTGCCAGACTCTCGATAATTGGGGGATGATCGCTCCCTAGATTTGCAAAGATATGAGAGACGCCTGCTTCGCATAAGGCTTCGAGGAAAGCTGTACTGGTGGTATACATTGAAATGTCTTCGTACTCCCTTTGTCCTTTTTTCATTCACTGGAATTCGATACTTTATGAATCCGCTTGATGCCAGGCTCCGCTGTGGCTGGCGCGCGGAAAAGGATAAACGTGTCTGGTCGGAACGTTATCCTTCACGCACCTTCATCCAGATGTTTTTTGCCCTCAAGTATTTCTCCAGGCCGCCCACACCCAGATCTTTGCCGAAACCGGACTGTTTGTAGCCGCCCATCGGCGAAACCACATCGGAGGTCGGACCGTAATGATTGATCCAAACCGTGCCTGCTTGCATGGCACGCGCCGCTCGGAACGCCTTGTCGATGTCTTTCGTGTGGATAGCGCCGGCGAGGCCGTAGATCGGGTGATCGGCCAGCCCGAGACCTTCCTCAACGCCCCGGAATGGCTGCACAGCCAAAACGGGCCCAAACACTTCCTCGCGAATCACCGGATTCTCGGGCTTTGCGTTTCGGACGATCGTTGGCTGATAAAATGCGCCTCCGTTTTCCGTTGCAAAGCGGCGGCCGCCGGCAACGATCTGCGCTCCCTCTCCTGTGGAACGGCGCAATATTTCGTCGATGCGGTCGGCCTGTCTGGTTGAAATGATCGGGGCAAGCGTTGTCGTTGGATTCCACGTTGGTCCCGGCGTCACTCGGCCCACGAGTTTCACAATTCTTTCCGTCAACTGATCCGCAATCTGTTCTTCCACAACGAGGCGCGTGCCCGCAAAACACACTTGCCCCGCATTGCGGCAAATGCCCGAGGCAACCAGTTCAGCAATCTTGTCAATGTTAGACACGTCGGCGAAAACGAGATGCGGGCTCTTCCCGCCGAGCTCGAGCGCGACCGGCTTCAACCCGTTCATGGCAGCATCGGACATCACCTGCGCGCCGGTGGCCGTCGAGCCCGTGAAACTGACGAAAGAGACGAGAGGATGCTTGACAAGGGCGGCCCCGGTTTCCGATCCGAGGCCGGGAACGATCGCAATCTGTCCGGCGGGAAGTCCCGCTTCATGGCCAAGCTGAGCCAGCCGCAGCGCCGAATACGGCGTCAATTCCGATGGCTTCAAGACGATTGCGTTGCCCGCGGCAAGCGCCGGGGCGAGCTTGATGGTCGCAAGCAGCAGGGGGACATTCCAGGGTGAAATGCCGGCCACCACACCGTACGGCTCCCGCACCATGAGACTCCAGACATCGGAAGGGGAGGCGAATACTTGTCCTTCGACCTTATCTACCAGCTCGGCGTAATAGCGGATTACTTCGCACGTCATGTAGACGTCGCGTGCGCGAGCTTCTGAAACGATACGAGACGAAACCACCGACTCGAGCTTGGCAAGTTCCTCGCTGTTGGATTCGACGAGATCCGCCCATTTGCGCAAGACGCGCCCTCGGGAGCGGGGATCGGCCGTCGCCCAGCCGCTCGTTTTGAAGGCCCGCGCAGCTTCGGTGACGGCGCGATCGACCAATGCCGAGCTGGCGCCTTTTTCGCGCCCGGCGACGATGCCGTCCGACGGACGAACGACGTCATATTCTCGTCCGTCCCCTCGAACGAACGCGCCGCCGATGAAGCAGCCCGGCGGCAGGCGAAGCTGATCCGGATCGTAGCCGCCAAGTTCAGGCATGAATCACTTTCCTGTTCAACACATCGTCCCCGCGCTGGAATGTACGGCGCCTGCTTTTTCAAGTTTTCAAAACGCACATTAGTTCTTCATATGAACATAAAAAAAGTTGCGGCGCAAGAGTCAGTACTTCCCGCCAAAGGGCCTCCCGCCGCCCGATGAAAGACGATCGTTTCTTCGCCGCCATTTTTCTCTTGACAGCCCGTCCGGGAGCCAATAGCATTCGCATCGAAGTTTCTAAGTCGCACATTAGTTCGCTGGATGAACATATCACAAAAGCGATGCGGTAAGCGGAAAATTGTGGCGGCGGAAATGTCCCGCTGGCCCGTGGGTGCGGTGGGGAGCCGTTGATCGGGAAATGGTGAGTCGCGTTCTCAGTGGGGGGAATGGACTTTTTCGGGGGAGAACTTCATGACACACGCAAGACTAGCATTGCTGCTATTCGTTCTCGCGGCCTTCGCCGGGGCGGCATGGGGACAAGCAACTCAGAGCATCAGCGGAACGGTGAAGGATCAAAGCGGCGGAGCCGTTCCGCACGCCGCCGTCACCGTGACGGAGATTTCCACTGGAAGCGTCCACACCGCCGTCACCAACGACGAGGGCGCGTACACGGTTCTGGCCCTTCCCGTGGGCACATACAAGATTGAAATTGCCGCGGCGGGCTTCCAGACGGCCGTTCGCCCCGGCATCGTTGTCCACGTCGGCGATCAGCTCGTCGCGGATATGGTCATGAACGTCGGTGCGACCACGCAGACCGTCGAGGTGAGTGCGGCCGCTCCTACGATAGATACTAGCAATTCGGTCGTCGGCGGAGTTGTCGCCAGCCAACAGATTGAAACGCTTCCTCTGATCGACAGGGGATTCGAAGATCTGGCGGTGTTGAAGCCCGGCGTAGTTTATGCGACGACTGGCGCTCGCTCGCTGAGCGCTGGCTACGGACAGAAGGTCTCGATAAGCGGTATGCGCGTATCGTCGAACGACTACACCCTCGATGGACAGGACATCGACAACGTTTACAACGATATCGGAAATCCCACAGGTGAGGCCTCGGGCATCGACTCCGTTCAGGAATACAAAGTCGTCACGAATCCCTTCAGCGCCGAGTACGGCCGGACGGGCGCCGGGTTGGTGCAGATAGCCACAAAATCGGGCACGAACGCCTTTCATGGCAGTGCCTACGAATACCTGCGGAATAGCGCGCTCAATACGCGCAATTATTTCGATCCTGTTTCGGGGCCGCCTGAATTCCGTTTCAATCAGTTTGGCGGCTCGGTGGGCGGGCCGATCCGAAAGGACAAGACCTTTTTCTTCGTGAACTATGAAGGATTGCGCCAGGCCTTGGGAGCCACCACTGTGCTCACGGTGCCTGACGCCAACGCTCACAACGGCATATACACGCCCACGGGAGCAGATGTCGGCGTTAACCCGGCGGTCGCTCCGTATTTGGCGCTTGCTCCAACGGCAAACCTGTATTGTCCTGCGAAGGGTTGTTCGGCCGGAACAGCGCTCTGGAATCTCGTCGAATCGACGCCGACGAATACGAATTACGTGCTGGTCCGCGTCGATCATCACATCAACTCGTCACTTCAGCTCTGGGGCCGGTATTCCTCCGATAGCGGGCAACAGCAGCTGCCGAAGGACTACGTGTTCACCACGGTGAATGTCACGGCGTCCAAATACGCAGGCATAGGGCTCAACTGGATCGTCTCCCCGACGATGGTCAATACGGTGTCCGCATACTACAACCGCTCGGTTTCGGGTGTTTACGATGTTGCTGCGCCAGGATCGACACCCGCCGATGAGTCTCTGTTTGCGCTCACTCCTTTCAGGGATCCGAATGGCATCTCTTACATGTTCTACACCGCCTCGCCCACAACTCAAGTCGGCGGCGACGGAATTCGTACCGATGTCTGGTTCAACGTCCTCCAGTTCAAGGATGACCTCACGATTTCGGCCGGCCGCCACAATTTGCAGTTCGGGGTCGACGCCGAGCACAGGCAAACGAACATCTTCACCAGCATCTACGGAGGCGGCGATTTTGCCTTTGCCAACGTTGAAACCTTTCTCCAGGACGTCCCGTCGTCCTACAGCGGTCTCTTGCCAGGCACGCAGCCCGCGACGAGAGATTATCAATGGCTGATCGGACTGTATGCACAGGATGACTTCAAATTGAATTCGAAACTGACCCTCAACTTCGGCCTGCGCTACGAACCGGATACCACGCCCTATGTCGCCGATGGCAGGATCGGAGAATTTGTCGGCACTCCAAGTGCTCCTCTCTATCAACAGATCAATGTGCCGCTTTCGGCCCTCACCGTCGGAAATCCTTTTTACATCAACCCATCGCGCAAGAATTTTGCTCCGCGGCTGGGTTTTGCGTGGAGCCCGTTCAATGGCTTCGTCGTTCGGGGTGGGTACGGGATCTTTTATGATCACCTGCTCTCTTACGATTGGCTGACTGCGATCGATCAGGACGCGCCCATCTTTGAGAGAGGCAGTCTGGTTGCGGGCCAGTTGCCGCCGGGCACCAACATCGATTTCCCGAATACGTTCACCACCCAGCCCACTCTGCTTGCGAATAGCGCCCTTTTCACGAACGGGATCACCCACTACCCGCAACAACCCATGATCCAGGAATATTCGCTGAACCTGCAAAAACAGCTCGGAACGAATCGAAAGCTGGAAGTGGCCTATGTAGGCAGCCAGGGCCGGCATCTTCTTCGCAACGACGATTGGAACGTGGTGCGGATTCCGACTCTTGGATCGACTGGCCCCGAAGTCACGGGTCTGATCCCGGAGTCCGAGGCGAGCTCCCTATACTGGGGGCCCAGCGCTCCGATTCGCAACACGGCGTTCGACTGGATGAAGGTCACGACCACGGACGCAAACTCCTTCTATAACGGCCTCACAGCGTCGTTCGAGCAGCAGTATTCGAATGGTCTCACGTATCAGGTGTCCTACACATACGGCAGGTCCACAGACGACGCCAGCGACATCGTCGGAGCTGTCGACTATTCCAACGGCTCAATCGGTCCCTACAGGGATTCCTTTCTTCCCGCGATCGACGGGCGCGGCTTGAGCAGTTTCGATGTTCGGCAAGCCCTGGTGATGAACGTCGTTTATCAACTCCCATGGGGCGGTTCCGGCCACGCCCTCCCAAATAAGGTTGCCGGATTCTTCGCCGGCGGTTGGACCGTGAGCGGCATCGGCAAAATACAGGCCGGCTCGCCATTTAACGTGACGGGTAGCCTCGACTCCTCGCAGAGAGACAAGCTGCCGATATGGCCGGCCCTCAGCGCGCTGCCTCCGGATTTCGTCGGGTCGTCTTCTCCGCAGGCTGTGCATCCGCAGAATGCGCACGACTACTTCAATGTAAACGCCTACACGCTGCCGCCTCCAGGGACGCTGGGCGATGTGGGCCGCGATCAGATTATTGGGCCGGGCCTCGTCGACTTCGATTTCTCTCTCGAAAAAGAGGGCCAGATCGCCTCGATAGGCAAGGAAGGTCTGAGGATGCAATTTCGCGTGGACATGTTTAACGCATTCAATCGCCCGAACTTTTCAGAGCCCAACGGGACCCTCTACACGTATGGCGGTTCCTGCGATCCGTCTACGGCTCCGGCGAGCGCCAATTGCATCGACGGCCAGTCTTTCCCGCGAAATACGGCGGCCGGCATCATCACCAGCACCGTGAACACATCCAGGCAATTTCAGTTTGCCTTGAAGCTGATTTTCTAATCCGGCCCGGTCTTGTCTTCGATGGTGTCAGCCAAGACGTTGTGGGCCGCAGAACAAAAAGGCCGAGGAGGATCTGATGAATCAATCGCGTCGTAATCTCTTGAAAGTCGGGGCGATGGCTGGAGCGTTTGCAAGTGCACTGCCGGGCGTGGCTGCTGCGGCCGTAGGTGCGGCGAGCGGCGCCGCTGCTCCGTCGAAGCCAGCTCAGGAGCGTGACCCCAATCTTCCGCCCGAAGCCACGAATGGCCCTTGGAGAAATTTGCGCGCCGTCAAGGAAAAGAAGGTGTTCGACTTTCACACCCACGCGTGGGAGACGCCGGTGCAAGGCAAGAACTACGCCGAAGAAAAGCACATGCACGACATCGATCAATGGAAGGACTACACGCCTCAACTGATCGCTTCGATGGACGCTCACGGAGTCGCGCAGGCAGCCTTGTCTCCCGCGTTTGTCACCTGGGAGACCTACGACGATAGCAGCTACAAGCACTATCCCGATCGATTCATCAAAATGACCAGCATGCTGACGAACCGCACCAAGGGGCGGATGGCGGACGTCACCGTGGAGGAAGCTACCGAGATTCTCAAGCAACAGATTCAGGCCGGTTGCAGAGGCGTCGGCGAAGGTGGTTTCTTTTGGGGAAGGGAAGGCCGGTACACGGTGAAGGACCTCAAGCCGTTCGTCGAGGTCATCTTGGAACACGACATTCCCGTGCTCGTGCATTCCGGATGGGCGGTCACGGGAACGGCCTCAAACTACGGTCGTGGCTATACTGCGGCCTGGCGTTGGGCCGAAAAGTTTGGCGCCCTAATGAGTGAATACACCGACTTGAAGTTTGTTCTGGGGCACACAGGCGGCGCCATGGAAACCCCGGATGCTTGGGAGGCCATCCGGCTCGCCTATTCTTTCGATAACGCCTACTGCGAGGTTTCGAAATCGCCGGCCAGCATTATCGCGGCGGCCGTTCACGGAATTGGAGCCGATCGGGTGATGTTTGGTTCCGATTGGAATCGCCCTCAGCCCAAAACGTATGGACCGTTGAACGAGCACTATGTTTTCCAGCAGTGGTATACGTTGAACCACGTCGCGGAAGCGAACATTACGGAGGATGAGCGGGATCAGATCCTCTACAAAACCGCCCGCAAGCTGCTGAAACTCAATCCAGCTTAGGAATTACAAGTTGTTGCACCGCGGGGAATCTATCGGATCCGCCCCCCGGGCCGATAGGTTCCTCGTTTTTTCTTTCGGGTGCCTGTGTCGATCGAATCCCGGAGAGGTCGGTTCGGCCTCGCGGAGGGATCGACGCCCTCGCTCGACGTCCTCCTCGCATATGCGCAAGTATTCTGCCTCGAGGTTCCACTGCTGAAAACTCACTCTGCGCGTGATAAAGTAAATGGCGATGTAAACGCACTCGTGAATACCGGGCCCGCTGGAAGCGCTCCAAATTCGATTCTAGAATGATTTGATGAGGGCCATTGAAGCGCGACGGAAACTGTTCGCCGTGGCCTTTCGTAATTTATTCTCTATGATAGCTGCCCAGGCAGAGATTGATATCGATGCGAATACCATCTTCTGACGGCTACGTCCAAGCTTTCGCGCGCGGATTATCCGTGATCCGAAGTTTCGGCCCGAATTCGGCTGCTCAAACGCTCAGCCAGGTGGCGGAAGCCACGGGCCTTGACCGGGCCGGCGCCCGGCGATTTTTGCTCACGCTTGAAAAGCTGGGGTACGTGCGGCGCGAAGGCCGCTCGTTCCACCTCACGCCCCATATCCTCGAGATCGGCTACTCCTATCTTTCGACGCTGCCCCTTCGGAGTATTGCCGAGCCCGTCGTGCGAGAACTTGTAGAGGATGTCAGCGAGTCTTCCTCGGTATCGGTCCTCGATGGAAGCGACATCGTCTATATCGTCCGCGTTCCGGTGAAGAAAATCATGACGATCACCCTCTCCATCGGAAGCCACATTCCGGCGTATTGCAGCGCGATGGGGCGCATCTTGCTTGGAGGGCTATCCCAAAGTGATCTCGCGCTGGCGCTCAAGAATTCGGTGATGACGCGCTATACGAGATATACGGTAACTTCTCGCCAGGAAATTACGAAAATTGTCGCTGCGGACCAATCGAAGGGCTGGTCCATGTGCAATCAGGAATTGGAAGAAGGCATATGTTCGATAGCCGTTCCCTTGGTTGATCGGGAAGGTGCCATCATTGCCGCGATGAATATTACGGCAAACCTCTCGCGTACCGTCCCGTCTGAAATGGTCAGGAAATTTCTGCCGCGCCTCAAAAAGGCTGCGGAACGAATCAACGCCTCTCTCCGTCTCAAAGTGTAACCTCCGAAGAGATCGGCGAACGCCGCGCGGCTCGGCTTGGCGGCGCACCCGCCATGCCTTGCTGATTCCACCTTTTCGATGCGCCAGCGCCGCTTCGTTTTTCCATACATTTTTGCCTTGACATCCTGAAACAGTTGGATAGACTTTCGCCTGTTAGATCGAGTTCTTTATACGAACACTTGTGCGTATTCAGAATGCGGTCTAGGGACCAAACGGGAGGTTCCCATGAAGAAGGCTCATATCGGACTGGTCGGCGCCATCGCGGTGGTTCTCGGTGGCTTTCAGGTGGCCGTCTCACAAAACGTCGAAAAGACTGCCACGCAGATCAAGGGCTTGCCGGCGAGTGATGTCCTGGGGTCGGAAGACCTCTGGGGCAATCCGACATTTGTGGGAGGCGTGATCGACGGAGGTCCGTCGGCTTCGAGCGAATATTGAAACGTCGTCTCGGCGCTGGATCGCGCCCATCATCGTTTGTTCGTGTCCCAGGGTGGAGAGAACCGCATCTTGGTTTTCCAGCTCAACGATCAGGGTCTGCCTACGAAGGAAACCGCCGATTACGCGATCGGTGAGCCAAGCTTGTACGCGCGCAAGCAGCCTCTTACCACCAATATGGCTTCTGCCACCGAGGGCGCAGGTCTCAGCGGCATTGCCTACGATACCGTCCACGACCGCATCATCGCCCGCGATGGCAGCCGACTCCTCATGTTTGATGTTCGCCCGGATCACATGAAAAACGGCATGCCCGCAATCGCTGTCTTCGGAAAACCCAATTTTACCGATCGCCTCACCACTGGCGTCGGCCCGAAACTGATCGCCTCCGTTGATGGCACCGTGCTCGATGAGCGGCATCAGCGATTGTTCATCTCCGATGGCCGCAACAATCGGATCATGGTCTGGGATATCGATCCGTCCCACTTGACGCCCACTCCGGATCCGTTGGCCGTCATCGGTCAAACGGATTACACCTCGAAGGCTTCGGGAGCCGGCCCCGACCACTTGTATCATCCCGGAAGCCTTTTCTACGACGATGCAAACGACCGCCTCTTTGTGTCTGATTCCGGAAACAACAGAGTCCTCGTCTTCAACGTAGGATCTGGCTCGCTGCAGACCGGGATGAAGGCGTCCGTCGTGATCGGGCAGTCGAACTTCGAAGATCACGATCCTGGAATTGGGGCCACGCGCTTGGATGATCCCGCGCGCCTTGCCCACGACCCTGCCACGCAAAGGCTCTTCGTCGGAGATGGAGGAAATCAGCGAATCCTCGTCTTCAACGTTGCTCCAAGCAATCTGAAGTCCGGCCTCGCCGCCTCCTACGTTTTCGGTCAGGACGATTTCGATAGCCGCAAGTCGCGCACGGACCTTCGAAAGGCCATTGGTGTAGGCTCGTTGCAAATCGATTCCGAGCGTCAGAGGCTTTATCTCACCGAGCCCATCGACTTGAATCGCGCCCTGGTCTTCGACATCAATCCGAGCCACATGAAGAACAACCCGGACGCTATCGCGGTCCTGTTTCAGAAGAGTTTCGACAAAATCGATTGGAAAGTTTCAAGGAGCGAGGAAACTTGGCCTCGTCCCTTCCTGGATCCCGAAGATGGAAAACTCTACGTTGCCGCGAGTCATCCCGGCGGCAATCGCGTCTCGATCTTCGATATATCCGGCCCGATTAAGGCTACTGGAATGCCGTCGATCACGACCATGGGACATTTCACGTGGGACGGCAAAGTCGATTTTGACGCTCGGCCGGCGGGCAGCCGCGTTAACGGACGGGTCTTCTACCCTCGTTTGCTGGCTCTCGACCCCACTGATCACCGCCTGTTCGTTGGCGATCAATACAACAGCAGGGTATTGGTATTTCAACTCGACCGCCAGAATCGAATCTTAGATCGCACTGCCACCACTGTCCTTGGTCAGCCGGACATGTACACCGCCCGCCTCTGGGATGTTTCTCCCCGGAACTTGGAAATCCCTCATGCCCTGGCGTACGACCCGGCGAAGAAGTGGCTGTTCGTCGCCGACGGTTGGCACGATCGGGTCCTCGTCTTTGACGCCGATCCCTCGCGCATGAAGACCTACGAAGACGCCATGTTTGTCCTCGGCCAGCCAGATTTTACCAGCATGAAGCCGGCCGCAGGCGCTACCGGAGTCGACTTCGCAGTCGTCAGCCAGAGTCGGGGAATTGGCGGCGGCGGCACCTCTCCCGTCGCTTTGGCTGTGGATACCAAGGGCAGAAGGCTTTTCGTATCCGACGGTGGCAACAATCGAGTGCTTGTCTACGATATCTCGGATGGAAAGCTCAAGAATGGCGCTGCCGCGATCGACGTGATCGGCCAGCCCAATTTCGAAAGCACGGCTGCCACTCCGGCCTCGGCAGGGGTCGAGCAGACGGAAATGGCGGCCGCGGGCACCGGCCAGCCCACCTACACGCGCGGAGAGATATTCGCAGCCGAGCTGGGAGGGGAAGAAGGCGGTGGCGGCGGCGGCCCGAGAAAGCCGCGCGTAACGACCGACCACGGCTTCGATTCTCCGGCGGGATTGGCCTTCGACGCCCAGCGTAATCGCCTCTTCGTCGTCGATGGAGACAATGCCCGCGTGCTTGTCTTCGATGTCAGCCCCGATAAAATCGAAAATGGTATGAGCGCGATCGCCGTAATCGGGCAAAAGGATTTCGCAAGCGGTGATGCAACTCCCTTGCGTGCGCGGAAACTCACTGAGGACGCCGGAAGTCGTCGTTTATCCTTCCCGAGTTCGGTTGCTTTCGATCCCGCGAGGGACTGGCTCTACGTCGCAGACCGGGGAAACGAGCGAACCCTGATATTTGACGCCGATCCGGATCGGCTCAAGGACGATCCCGGTGCCATCGGCGTGCTGGGTAAGGACAATTTTTCCACGGATACGGTCGGCCGCGACGAGCAGGATGAACTGGTTGAACCTCGCGAGTTGGCCATTGATAGCCAGCACGAACGCATCTATCAAACCGATACGCCGATGTCCAAGGTCTTGATCTATGACCTCCCGCGAAGCGAGAAAGCCGTGGATATCGCTTCTCAAGGTATGGTGAACTACAGCACCACCGATCCCTGGAACGGCCGGGATAAACCCGAACTCGATCACAGGAAAGATTGGCGAGTGCATGTCGCTGGAGTCGAGTCGTCCGACGCTCCGGGAGCAACCGTCACGTATTTTAAGACTCAGCGAATACTCGATCCCGAATCGGAGAGGCGCAGCCGCATCCTCCTGAGCGAAACGACGACGGCGGCGCCGAAGCCGACCGACGTGTCGTGGTTCTATATGGACGAGCGCGATGGCAGCGATCACGTCGCCGTCGTCAGCAATCCCAATGCGCATCCAGCGAGCGTGGAATTCCGTTTCCAGGATGGAGCGGGCACGCAATCAGTGAAACGAACCGTTCCCGCCGCGGGCAGCGCTCGCGTTCTTTTGAGCCAGCTCTTTGGCCAATCTCTGTTGGGCAGAGTCGGAACACTCACGATCGCCGCGCAGCAGCCTGTTGCGAGCCTGATGCTGCGGCAGATCCACACCACTCGCGGTGAAGATTTGTTCATGGCGGTTCCCCCGGCCGAGTCGTTGGACGGTTCCGGAAACGCCGTCATTGCCGGGATCACGGCGGGCGGCGGGTACGCTCCCGAAATCGTGCTCGTCAATCCTCGCCACGAGGCCGTGTCAGGCCGCGTGGAGATCCTGCAACAGCGCACGGGCCAGCCCGTGAAATGGACGTCGCATTGCTCGGCAGAGACGCCGCTTCAGAGCCAAGTGCGATCTGCCGCCACGTACCGCGTCGTTTCGCAGCAGGCCGAATCGGTAGGTTCAGCGCATTCTTGCTCCGAGAGCTCCTATTCCTACACGATCCCTGCCGGCGGCGAATATCATCTGGACTTCCATTCCGCCTCCCTGATCCCCGAAGCGGCGTATGCGGTCGTGCGATCCGATAGCAGCTCCAAATTGCCCTGGGCTGCGGCAGTCGTGGCCTTGAGCAACGGCCCGCTGCTTCTCAGTGAGACGGCGATTCCGGCGCGGCCAACCACCCAGCTCGCCTGGATGCCCGTAGACACGCTGCCCGATCTCATTCGCAATGGCGAGACGCCCTCGAGAGTTGAAATTTCAATCGCGGATGGCACTCCCACTCCCGCCCTCCTCCGCATGACTTTGTTCGACACATCGGGGAAGGAGCAGGGCCGCTACGAACAGATTCTCGCTCCCGGAACGCAACGGCAGTGGAGTCTGGCCGATCTCTTCAATCTCCAGTCTTTCAAAGGCACCGTCCGTCTGTGGAGCGACGTTCCAGTCGCGATCAGCAATAAGCGCATCACGACGAATCTTCGAGGGGAACTGATCGAGGATGAGCTTGGCTATTTCGTTGCCGCCACCCCGAAGCAGAACTGGGGCATCGAATTGCCCACCGTTTCCGATGGAGACGGGCTCGCAACTGAAATCGTTTTCGTCAATCCCACGGAAGAGGACATAAAGGCAACGATGCGATTCAATTCGGCGAGCGGCGAGCCGTCTGATATCGTCCTAAGATAATCCGCGGCCGGTCGAGCGCGGCGTGTTCCCGAAGCATGTGTCCCCGCCTCGAAAAGAGGTCGGCGGAGACTCTTGTAACGGCAGCGAAGCCCTGTTGCTACCTCGAGTTCACTCGGGGCAAACTCCAAAAGAGTGCCTGAAACAGCGATAAAATGACTGTATAAGTTATACGCACAACATTGTTTATTATCCGCCATTGTCTATTATCCGCCACCCTTTCGTAATACGTTAATCAAGGCTTAGAGTACGCAGAGGTATCCGATAGAATCGCTTTGCGTTCGATATCTGGGTTGCAACTAGGGAGACGGTATGAGGCAGCAATCAGTTGAAATTTTGGCGGAGATTGTGGGCACCACCATAGCCGAAAGGGCGAGCCACCTCCGAGGCGGCGTCACGTCGCACACCCTTCCGAAAACCGAAGGGCTGCGCCAGCCCCTCACGTTCCTGCTCGGCGTGAATGAGTCTCGCGGTTTAGTGTGATCATGTAACGACGGAATTGGATGATGTCACGATTTGGTTCCAACAAAGCATGTTCCCACCCCGCCAGTGTCAGGAATCTCGCCGGTTCAACCTGTCGGGTATGTGCCCGGTCTGCCTGGTGGGACTCTACTCGTAGAACACAGAATGAAAATATGGCGAGGAGTCTTAGGAACGCGCTGTTCCCCATATTCCCATCCTCATGGATGCATCATTCTTTCTAGATGCTGATTCTTACGTCGTAGCTAGGCTGAGGAAGGCACAGAAGAAGGCCATCATCAGCGCGCCAGTGGCTACCAAGACCGAACTAATCCGACGCGAATAACACACAAAGCTCCCGGAACACCCTATTAGTGCAAAGAGCAGCGTCATCACGCGAGCAAATGTTTCCGGGTAAGAGGTAGCCGCTTGGGTAAAGGTTTGCGGTGACAGCGAAAATGCAAATGCTACGATTCCGAGGACAGGGAACGTGATTCGTGCCAGTTTTACGGCAGCACTCGTCTTGGACTTCAACTCTATTAGACCCGCGACGCAGAAGGCAGTTACGGGCAGCAAAACAGCTCCAAACGCGATCTCTTTCATGTCCCCTCCTAGTCAGTGCCTTGTGCACACTCCGTCTACAATTTCGACTACACGTAGGCGAAACACCAGGTGTTCTAGTCATCGCAAGATATTGAAAAGAATGGTCGGGGCGAGTGGATTTGAACCACCGGCCTCCTGGTCCCGAACCAGATTCTAGCAGTTATTGGAGATTGTAGGATTTTGTTGCTTACAACTCATTCGTATTGAATCTGTTGCGGCTCGCTGACGGAAGCCGATTGAACTTCGCGGTCATTGGAGGCTCTGACAGTCACAAAATCGCCCACACCACTGTGAGGTGAACCCCTGTCCCTCGCCAAAATGCTTGCAGTGCGAAGAATGAACAGCATACAGCCCGCAGTCTTCAGGCCGTCTGGTATAACTCCGCGCCATGTTCAACCTTTTTTCGCTCTGCTTCGGAGCGTTCGCTCGCCTCTTTCGCCGTCATGGGAGTCTGGTCGTAGAGAATTTGGTGTTTCGCCAGCAACTCGCGGTGTTGAAACGGCGACGGCGTCGGCCGATGCTCGGCGCTCTCGACAAGCTCTTCTGGGTTGCCCTGCATCGATTTTTGGCCGAAGTGGAAGGAGGCGCTTGTCGTGGTCACTCCCGAGACGGTGGTCCGCTGGCATCGGGCCGGTTTTCAGATGTAGTGGAGACTGATCTCGAAAGTCAGGCGGCAAGTGGGGCGACGGCAGGTTCCGAAGGAGGTTCGAGAGTTGATCTTCCGCATGGTCACGGAGAATCCAACCTGGGGAGCGCCCCGCCTTCATGGGGAACTGCTCATGCTCGGTTTCGACCTTTCGGAGCGAACGATTTCGAGGTGGATGAGGCGGGCGCCCAGAGACCCTGAACCGGCCAAGCGTTGGCCGGCCTTTCTGCGCAACCATCGCGAGGCCATCGCTGCCATGGACTTCTTCACGGTTCCGACCGTCAGCTTCGGCGTACTTTACTGCTTTTTCGTGATTGGCCACGACCGCAGGAGGATTCTGCATTTCAACGTCACGAAGCA